>JBCCXT010000030.1:0-47779 GCA_039191215.1 Pseudomonadota bacterium | reverse complement strand
TTGCCCACGGAAAACGGCGCCGATGACGCTGCCGCGTTTTTGGCCGATCTGGCCCATACCGGGCGACCGCACCAGGCGGTTGATCCACCATGACCGGTGCGGCGCGGGTCACAATCGGCATGCCGATTTACAATAATGCGGCCACGTTGGCCCGCGCGATTGCATCCGTGCAGGGCCAGACGATGGCCGATTGGCGGCTGATTCTGTCAGACGATTGCTCGACCGACACAAGCTGGCAAATCGCGACCGAGGCTTCGCAGAACGATCCACGCATAACGGCGTCGCGCAACGAAGATCGACAGGTCTACATGAATTTTGCCGTGCCGTTGCGCGCGGCAGAAACGGACTGGTTCGTCTGGCTGGCCGCGGATGATTTCTGGGCGCCGGATTTTCTCGAGGCCACGCTGAGGCTGGCTGATCGCGCGCCGGAGGCGGTCTCGATCCTGCCGCGATGGGCCTATCAGGGGCTACCCGATGAGGTCGCGTTCGAGCGGCACTTGCCGCTGACCGCGCCGAGGCGCATCGGCCGGCTACGCCAATTTCTGGCCGCACCCGGGGGCTCTCGGATGTATGGGCTGATGCGCCGCCGCGTCCTGCAACAGGCCTTTCCGCCACGCAATATGCACGCCTATGACTGGTACTTGATGCTGGGTGTTCTGGGCACGGGCCCGCAATTGGAGCTGTCGGGTCCGCCGCTTTTGTTCCGCCACCCGACCCCGCTGCGCAACTATTCCGAAGCGGCTTCGCGGTCAGGCAAACTGCTGCGGCAATTTCCGGCGCTGCAAATGAGCCTCGCGGCCCTTCTTTCCGGACGCGTGCCGGTTGCGATCTGGCCAGATCTCGTCCGCCTCAACTTTCGCCTGCATGAGGAATATCTGGCACATATCCATCCGGATCGTTACGCGCGCCGTTTGGACTGGTTTCGGTACTTCGACTTCCCGATTGCCGCCAAACCAGGGCGGGCCGCGCGGATCGCGGCCGAACTGGTCGAGGCTGTGCCCGAGCGCCGGGAGGCCGCGGGCGCGCTGCTGCAGGCGCTGATGACGCGGCGCGATCCGGCGGCTGCACGGGCATTGGGCGCGGTGCGGGAGGCCGGGCATCTTCCGGGCGACGCCCAGGCGGCTTATGCCGCGGCCGCCCGGTTTGGGGATGCAGACGCACAAGCGCTTTTGGCGCAAGCGCAGCACGATGGTGGGCAATTGCCGACAGAGGAATTCTGCGCGGTTCTGCTCGATGCAGCGGCAGCCGGATCGGCACGTGCCCGGGACGCCATTCTTGTCGCCTATGAGGCCAACGCGCTGCCACAGGCGCTTCGCGATGTCGTGACCCACCGCCTGGCGCAGCATTTGCGATGAGTGTTCGGCTGACAGCCATTCTGACCTGTCGCAATGGTGCCGCGACTTTGGCGCGCTGTTTAGATCATTTGGCCTGGCACGGGGCAGAAACCATTGTGATCGATAATGGCTCAACCGATGATAGTCGTGAGATTGCCGTTCAGAGGTTGGGCCAGGGGGTCATCCGAGTGATCGATGACCCGTATCAGGGCGCTTTCGATCTGACTCAGCAGCTGCGCCAAAAGGCCGATCTGATCGCGGCCGTTGGATCGGGTTGGGTGATCCACGCCGATGTTGACGAATTTCTCGACGCGCCGGACGGTCAACCGCTATCCACCTATCTGCGGTATTGGGAGACCAGCGATATCGCCGTTTTTGCCTGTCGCGAGGCGCTCTATCTGCCGGAATCTGAGACCTCGCAGCACAGTCCGGAGGATTTTACCGAGACAATGAAGGGCCATGTTCTGATGGTCGAGCGTGACCAGAAACAGCGCCTCTTTCGCGCCACCTGCGATCTTAGCCGCTGGATGGCTAGCGGCGGGCATACGGTGGCTCGGCATGGCACAGAGCTGTCGCCGGTTGACTTGCCGCTCCGGCATTACTTTGGCCTCTCGCTCGATCATATTCGGGCGCGCACGCTTGGCCGTATTTTTGCACCGCGCGATCTGGCGAAAAACTGGCATGCCACGCGTCTTGCGCAACAGGCCTGCGTCATCGCGCCGCCTGAGGGCCTTCTGCAGGAGGGCGGTGCGGTCAAATCTGTCGAAAGCATTCCGGTGCTTAGCTTTGACGATATCCCCACCCCCCGCGATCGAAGCCCTGTTGATTTGGCCATCTTGAGTTTTGCCGCCCGGCACGCCAAGGCCATCGCCGCACAAGTCACAGCTGCGCTGCCGGGATTGCGCGTTGTCCCTATCCAACCTCGTGAAGCGATCGCCGCACCGGTCATCTGCCTTTATACACATCCCAATATCGGGCTGACCAAAGGTGCCGATGAAGTCGCGCACGCAGAAGCTTGGCTGCGCTATGTCGCCAGCGCGCGGCAGGACGGGTTGGAAGCTCGTCAAGGTCGGTGGGAGCTGCGCCTGGAGGATTGTGCCGAGCTTGGCCGCGAAGCAGCGATTGTCGCGCGCGCGCTTTTGTCCGGGCACCATCCGGCGCAGCTTTTGCCGGCCTCTCCGCCCCCGCCGCCCGTCTCCCACCAGGGCTATGGCGGCAGATTGAAGGAAATCACCGGGTCACTGGCACGCGATTTAGGCTATGTCTGAGCGGCCAGTTGAGGCTTACTGGCGTTGAAACTCGGCAGATCAGAACAACTCGCCAAACAGCCCGGGCACGCGCCGGCCAGGCCGCGCGCCTGCATCTCTTGTTGCAGCGCGCCGTGCCAGATATCGCGCAGGCGCAGGCCTTTGGCCACATTGCCAAGGCTTTGTCCGCGCATGAAAAAGCACGGAAATGTCTCGCCGCGCCAAGAGATCATCAAAAAGCGCGATGGCAGATGGCACCCGCCGGGCGGGATCGGCCTGTGGCGGTCAAAGAGATACGGCGTGATCTTGCTGAAAAGGCCTTCGGTGAAGACTTGAACACCTGCCAATCTGGCCGTGTCGAGAAGGGCAGACAGCGCATCATCGACGCGGTCGCGGTCGCAGGGCGGGAACGCCCATTCGCTGTGATCCTCACCCGCACCGGCAATCTCCGGCTGGAACGGCTGGAATGAGACCTGTGGGATGCCTTTCGACCGCGCCAGCTCGATCAGATGCGCCGCGCTATCGATTGTGTTGCGCATCAAGACGCCTTTGAGCGACACGGCAATCCCGGCCGCAAGGGCTGTGTCCAGACCGACAAGTGCCGCGCGGTAGCTGCCCGCCCCGCGCAGCGCGTCATGCACGTGTTCCGGGCCATCAATGCTGATGCCAAGGCTCAGCCCGTCGATCTTGGCCAGGCGGTCGACATGCCGCGCCACCAGCATGCCATTGCTGACAATCGGGATGGTATGAAAGCCAAGTTCGCAGGCTGCCTCCAATATCGCGATTGTATCCTTGCGCATGAAGATCTCGGCGCCGAAGGGCACAAAGACCCGTGCGCCCAGGCCGCGCGCCTCGGCCAATAGGTCTTTGATATTGCCGAAGGGCAGGCCGTCTTTGCGGCCTTTCCAGACGCTGCACATCCGGCATTGCAGGTTGCATTTGCTGGTCAGCTCAATGGCAATCTCATTGAGCCTGCGCGGGCCGATGCGTATGGAATGAGGGGCGGGGTGGATCATCAGAACACGCCTTGCGCTTGGCCCCGCAAATCTAGCCGACAAGATGTTGCTGGGTCCAGGACGGTCGGCTACAAAAAGACTCATAGCCAGAATGAACCATCGATGCCGAAACCTGTCCTTTTTATGCGCGCCTTTCTTGCGGCCCTCGTTGCGGGCTCTGCGACGTCTGGTTTGGCGCAATCGGACGAAGATGCCGACTGGCGCATGGCGCAGACGCGCGGCACGCCAGATGCCTACTTTCTTTACCTTCAGCGATATCCCAGGGGGGCTTATGTCGAAGAAGCGCTCACTGTTCTGCGCGAGCGTAATGTCTTGCGCGCCGGGATTGTCACGCAAATGCGGTCGATCTCGCTTTATTGAAGCAGCGCTTCTGGTTGCAATTACCGCGTTGGCTGCGCCAGCCTGGTCGCAAGACCGCATCGCGTTGGTCATCGGTAACAGCAGCTATGAGCATGTGCCATCGCTCGACACTGCCGCGCGCGACGCAGAATTGGTGGCCGCCCAGCTGGGTCAGATCGGGTTTGATGTAACTCTTGAGATCGATTTGGGCTTTGAGGGCCTGCTTGCTGCGCTCAACGCGTTTGAAGACCGCGCGATCCAGGCCGAGATCGCCCTCATATACTATTCGGGCTTGGGCTTTGAAATTGATCGCCACAGCTATCTGGTGCCGGTCACCGCGCGGCCGCCCACCGGTTTTGATCGAGAGATTGAGGCCGTCGCCTTGGACAGGCTTTTACTGGCGACCGAAGGCGCCGACCGGTTGCGTGTGGTTGTGGTGGATGCCTGCCGGGAGCCGCTGGCTGTGGCTGTGCCCTCGACCCCGCCATCGCGGCCCGCAGACCGCTCATTTGTGCCCATTGCGCAAGGGTTGGCTACCCTTGTGGCGCATTCCACCGCGCATGGCAGTTGCCCAGTCGAAGCCGCTTATGCCCGCGCGTTAAGTGACGCTCTGGCCGAGCCCGGACTGGAGATCGGTGCGATGTTTCGCATCATCCGCGATGATGTGCTGGAGGCCACGGGGCTATTGCAGGAGCCCTATTTCAGCGCCTCGCTGCCGGCGGAACAGATTGTCCTGAACGGGACAGCAGCGCCAGCCGGTACGGGCCCGGCTGCACCTGGCCTGCCTGACCGCGACCGCTACGAGCTGTCGTTTTGGAGCGCGATTGCCGAAAGCACTGATCCGCGTGATTTTGAGGATTTCCTGGCGCGTTTTCCGGGCAGCACCTTCACCGGCCTGGCCGAACGCCGCCTTGCCGCGTTGAGCATACCGCTGCCTGCAGAACCAGAGCCGCTGCTCGACCCGCCCGATGCGGTCGATCTGGCGCCGATCAGCGTCACGCGCGACGTGGTGCGCGGCGTGCAAGTGCAACTGAACGCGCTTGGGCACAATACGGGCCTGCCCGATGGCGTGATCGGCCCGCGTACGCGCCAGGGTATCGAGGCGTTCCAATCCGCCACTGGGTTCGAGGCAACCGGGCAGATCGACGCCGCCCTTGTCGCGCGCCTGAACCGCACGCTGTCGGTTGACCGCGCCGTCTTGCAAGAAACGGTGCTGGGCCCGCTGCGCAGCGCGATCCTCGCAGCAGATGGTATTGGCGGTCTCTATTGCCTGGAGGCCTCAGATGGTACCATCGCCGACGGGTTGGAGGGCCGTCCGATGACCTGCCAGCTTGTCTTGTCGCGCGGCGGTCGGCTGGAGCTGCGGTCCTACTACGACCATGTTCGGCTTGATCCCGAGGGTCCGATCACGGTTGTCTTCAGCCGGCTTTTTGCGACCGATGGGGACGGCTATAGCAGCGTCTCGGGCACGCCATTTTCCATCACGCAAGAAGCTTTGGTGATGGGCGATAGCGTGTTTTTGCGCGCCCAGTAGCGCGCGGCCTGGGATTGATCGGGACCGGTAGCTGTGCAACGCTCAATTTGGTTTCGCAATTGGTAGGGCCCGGCCGATGGATCTCGATAACGGCACCCCTTTTCCTGCGGCATTTACCGTGGTGGTGGATGTCGAAGGACGGGAGCATGCTGTCGTCGTTGTCAAAGGCACGTTCGACTTTCCGGACGACCCCCACAAAACCTGCGCGCCGTCTGCGCAGCCGGTGCCACTTATTTTGGCGGATACGTTTTGGGGCGAGCCGGGCTTCTCCTCGCCGCGGGCGGAAATGGATTTTGCCCATGTAAAGGCGCGGTGTGATGTGTTGCTGGAGGCGACAGCCCATGCGCCAGACGGGCGGGCCACCGAGCAAATGCGCGCGGGCCTTCGCATCGGCAGCTGGACCAAGGTCATTGATGTCGTGGGCGATCGCGTCTGGCTTGGCGGTTTGGGCGCGCCGGGTATCTCCGCTCCGCGCCCGTTTGTGCAAATGCCGCTTAGCTATGACCGCGCCTTTGGCGGCGTTGATGGCGCAGAGCCCGATCCGGACAAGGCAGATGCCTACCGCGCCAATCCCGTCGGCCGCGGCTGGTCGCGGGTCGAAAACGCGGCGCGCGTGAACGGTGTGGCGCTGCCAAATCTCGAAGACCCGGCAGATCCCGTGCGCGAGCCTTGGGGCCGTAACACGCCGATGAGTTTTGGCCCCCTGGGCCGCGGCTGGTCAGACCGCCTGCCGCTGGCAGGCACCTATGACGAAGCCTGGCAGGAGGAGGTGTTCCCGTTTCTGCCGAAGGATTTCAATCCCGACTATTACCAGGCTGCGGCGGCTGACCAGCAAATCCCGTTTCCCAAGCCCGGGACAGAGATTGTTTTGGCTGGTCTGACGCCGGAAGGGCAGACGGCATTCCGGTTGCCCGAGATCGAGATGCCGATGCTCTTTGCCGTGTCACGCAAAGAGGATGTGCCTAAGACGGGCCTGCTCGACACGATCGTGATCGAGCCGGACCTGCGGCGGTTTTCGCTGACCTGGCGGGCAAGCCTGCCGTTGCAGCGCGACATTTTTGAGATCAACGAATGCATCATCGGGGCACGGCCAAAGGGATTTTGGCGCGCGCGGGCAATGGGCAAGTCGTATTACCCCTCACTTGGTGATCTGGTTAGGACAGGGCGGTGAGCGGGGCTGTGATCTCTGCTTGCGGGATGAGCACCGCAATCGGCTTGAGCGCACCGGCTGCTTGCGCCGCTTTTCGCGCCCGGCTCGACAATTTTCGGGAAACGCGGTTCATGTCGCCTGAGGGTGATTGGGTTTTGGGCGCCGAAGTGCCGCTGGAGGAGCCGTTGCGCGGCCTGCGACGCCTGGCGCGTTTTCTGGCCGATGCACTCGGTGAATGCTTTGCCACGGTCGATACTCCGCCGGACCGAATCCCCGTCCTGATCTGCCTTGCAGAGCAAGACCGCACCGGTCGGATCAGCGATCTTGAAAGTCAATTGACCCGCAGTTTGGTTGCGATCTTGGGTCATGAACTGCACGCAGCCTCTGGCATGTACGCATTCGGGCAGGTTGGCGGGGCCGTCGCGCTGCGCGATGCAAGGCGCTTGTTGGGCGAAGGCGCGGAGCACGTCATCGTTGCGGGCGCCGACAGCTTTCTGTCCGCCCGCACTTTGAATGATCTGTTCGAATCTGGCCGGGTCCTCAGTCCAACAAACTCCAACGGCTTTTTGCCCGGAGAAGCGGGCGCGGCTGTGCTGATTTCACCCAATGGTCCGGGCCTGGCCCTGTCGGGGCTCGGATTTGCGCATGAGCCCGCGCATATCAGTTCCGGCCAACCGCTCCGCGGTGACGGGATGGTCGCGGCGATGCGCCAGGCGCTTGATGAGGCCGAGCTGGATTACGAAGCAATCTCGTACCGGATCGCCGATCTTGATGGCGAGCAATACTATTTCCGCGAGGCGACGCTGGCGCAAATCAGGCTCTGGCGCGGTGGGGGCAATCCCGAGGAGGTCTGGATGCCCTGTGACGGTATGGGCCAAACGGGTGCTGCGGTCATCCCGATATGCCTTGGGCTGGGGCTGACGGCCTGGCAAAAAGACTACGCGCCGGGGCCTGATGTGTTAATCCATGCCGCCCATGACGATGGCAGGCGGGCGGCAATTGTTTTGCGGGGGGAGGTCAGCCATGGCCAATAACGTCTTTGCCAATGGCCGCGAAGTGTCTTGTAAGTCCGGTCAGGGCAAGTCGATTTGCGCCTTTCCCGACGTCTGCATGACGCCGCCCGAAAACCCCGCCACACCACCCGGCGTGCCGGTGCCCTATCCCAATACCGGCTTTTCCAGCGACTGCACGTCGGGCAGCAAAACCGTCAAGATCACCAATAAAGAGGTGATGCTGAAGAACAAAAGCTACTTCAAGAAATCCGTGGGCGACGAAGCCGGCGCGGCGGCCAAGAAGGGCGTGGTCTCAAGCGTCAATCGCGGCAAGGTCTATTTCACCGCGTTTTCGATGGATGTGAAAGTCGAAGGCGAGAACGCGGTGCGCCATTTAGACCTAACAACGCATAACCACGGCTCGGCGATGAACACACCGCCATTCCCTCATATCGATAGTATGACTCCCGCCAAATATGGCAAAGACCCGTGTTCCGACGAAAAGGAAGCGATCGAGAAAAACTGCACGGACCCGGAGACAAAAAAGCCCTACGACAGGACAGCATTATGCGAAAAAGCCGGTATGGGGCAAAGCGTGAGCCTCGACGAGATGGATCAAGCATCCGACGTTCGTCTTGGTTCAACTTACACCACCGGTGCCGACGGTTTGCCGAATTTTTTAGACCAGTCCGGCGAATTGCCGGAAGGTCAGCGCAATGACAGCCGTAAGCAGATTACCGCATATGAACGCGCACAGGCTGATTCTTGCCTTGCCGCCCGCCGTTGCCAGCTTGTTTCCTACACCGATGGGAACGGTAATGACGACAGCAAAGCGTGCTGTCCGGGTCAAACACCGCACCATATGATTGATGATGCTTATGCTACGACAGGCGGCGCATCGAGTTACGAACATGCCGACGCACCCTGTGTTTGCGTTGAAGGGAACAGCAACACAAAGGGCAGCCACGGCCTGATGCATGCAAAAACCAAGCAATATCTGCTTGATAACGGCTATGACGCGCAAAAGAAAACGACGTTTAAATACGAGGATTTGCGGGACAATGCCGCGAAATCAGTGACCGAAGTTTTTCCTAAATCGGGCTGTAACGAGAACTGCTTGAAGGCCCAAGTCGACACGTATTTCAAAAAGCAAGAAATCGGTGAAGGCACTGATATGGAGGTCAACGTACAGTCTGGTCGCGGCGATGATCAACGCGCGGCGCAGATTGCCTGGTCGGAGTCGCGACAGCAGCACATTGCCGGTGGCGGTTAAAAACGGGATCGGAGCAGAGCAATTGAGAATACTTAGCGACAAATCGATCGTCACTTTCTGCGGCAAAGACAAGGATCATATCGCGGTCATCCTTGGCCTTGATCAGCTTTTGCGCGCGCCCGTCAAAACGCCTCATGGCGCGTTGTTTGAATTTGATGAGCGGGTAGCCCAAGAGCGGGCGTTTTTTGAGTTACCCGTTGTCTCGGTGGCGTGTTTGCCCGACGGAAGAATTGTGGTCCTGAGCGAAGATGGTGAAGTTCGTATTTCAGACGGAGGTGAGCTGAGCGAAGAAAGCTTCGATCCAAAATTGGGACCGATGCGGGCGATCAAACAAATCGGCACAACTGTCTATGCAAGTGGCGTGTCGGTGCAGTTCTTTCGCCGTGAAGAAAACGGTCTTTGGACCGATATTAGTCCTCCTAGGCCGGAGGATGAACACCTGCGCAGGTGCATCGTTGAAAGCATAGACGGTTTTTCTGAACACGAGATCTACGGGAGTGGCGAAAGCGGGATTATCTGGCGATTCGACGGCGCCACATGGACAGCTGTACCCACGCCGACCAATCTTTCTTACTATTCCATTCATTGCGGCGAAGATGGGGTTGTCTACGCGGTTGGGCAGCTTGGCCTACTTGCGCGCGGCCGGGGCGACAGTTTCGAAATCGTGTCGCAGGATCGAGACTTTGCTGACCTGTGGGGCGTTGCGCACTATCGCGGTAAGCTCTACGCCACATCGATGCGCTCGATACTTGTGCTGGAAAACGATGCGTTTGTGCCGGTTCTGGAGCCAATGAACATCGCAATGACGTTCTACGGCCTCGACGTTGCAGAGGGCGTCATGTGGTCGGTTGGTGAAAAAGACATCTTGAAACTTGATGGAGCCGATTGGTCGCGTTTCGTCGATCCGGAGTGGGTATCATGACCAAGCAAGCCAGAGAAATCGACGATAGGGTCGACAAGGCACAAGATGCGCCGATGGAAAAGATCGACGGTGTTGTTGTTGGCATGATCATGGAAATCGACGGCACTGTTCCTATGGTCGTATTCGCAGAAAGCACCCAAGACGGTGCTGTTCCGGCGCGCTCGGTCGTTGATCTAACAACTTCCGATATCGGCAAGCAGGTCGCTTTGTCCTTTGAGCGGGGTGATCCAACATCGCCGATCATTCTTGGGCGTTTCTCATCCTCCTTTGTCGGAGCCAGCACGGCGTTGACGATAGACGGAAAACCTGAGCCGCTTGTCTATACGGGTCAACAGGAAGTAGTGCTGCGCTGTGGCAAGGCGTCGATCACGCTGACGAGGGCCGGCAAGATCCTTTTGCGCGGGACGTATCTTTCCAGCCGGTCGTCGGGTGTGAACCGGATCAAGGGCGGCTCGGTCCAATTGAACTGAGGAAAAGATGGCCGGGCCTCCGATCCAGTTGATGCTTGACCAGCACGCCGAGGATGCCGCTATCCTCTGGATCCAGCGCGACCTGGCTGTTGAGGCGCCGCAGTTTAACCGCGCCTTTCTGTGGCGGCTTGATGAACGGCTGGAGGCGCATCTGGATGGCTTGCGCGTCGCAGGCCGGGCCGGCTGGGAAACAGCACTTGCGCAGTTTGAGGCCGCACCCGAGCCCGGTGAAGTGTTCACGCTCACCGCCCTGGCCTTTGGTGCCGGTAGCGCGCGGGGCATCGCGACCGTCTTGGAGATACTCGCTAACAAGCAGGACGCCGCGCATCTGCGCGCCGCCATTTCGGCGATGGGCTGGCTGCCTGCTGATGCGCTGCGCGGCCATGTCCAACCTTTGCTGAGCGATACCCGGGATGTCGCGCGCGCTTTGGGTCTTGGTGCATGCTCGGTTCACCGCGTCGACCCGGGCCCGCAAGTGGGCCATTTTCTCTCTGGCGATGGCTTGGCGGCGGAGCGCGCGTTGATCCTGGCAGGCCAACTGGGACGCGCCGATCTGTCCGAAAAGATCGCGGCCGTATCCGCAGTCGATCCCGATAGCAGGTTCTATCGTGCCTGGGCCATGGTCTTGCTAGGCGACCGCGGGACTGAATTTGAAACGCTCAAGAGCATCGCGGCCCGCCCCGGGCCACATCGTGAGGCCGCGCTCATGGCTGTCATCTGTCACGATGGGTCCGAGCCGATCCGGTCCTGGCTGGGCGGCCTAGGCCCGGGCGCAGAGCTCATCTGCGTACGCGCCGCGGGCTATCTGGGTGATGCGAGCTTGATCCCCTGGCTGATGGAGCGGATGGACGACCCGGTCTTGGGCCCGGTCGCAGGCGAGAGCTTTTCGATGATCACCGGCGCCGATCTTTCCTTTCTCAACCTCGATCAGTCCCGCCCTGAACCTGCCTTTCCCAATGATGACCCGACCGACGACCGGGTTGCGCTGAGTGTTGATGATGAACTTCCGATGCCCGCACGGGATGCGGTTTCAGCCTGGTGGGCTGAGCAAGAATTCACCGGAAGAGGCCCGCATTTTCTCGGCCAACCGGTAAGCGAGACTGCCCTGCGGGACGGATTCGAGGGCGGCTATCAAAACCAACGCCGCGTGGCTGCCTATAAGCTCGCGGCCATGGCACCGGATGCGCCATTGGCGAATTGGCAAGCGCGCCAAGCACGGCGCGTGGATATCAAACACAAAGCTTTCCACGCGGCCTGACCTGGGATACTTTTTTGAAACGGCGCGCGATGCGCGCGTCGGCGATGGACCGCGTTGCGAGTCACGACTTATAGCCGACAGATAACACGTGAAAAGAGGAAGATCAGGAAGACCTTCGCGAAGGAAAAGTATCAGGTTGCGCGCCGCTAATCCTTCGGCCTGCCGAACATTATCTCAATTCTGTTGACCCGATTGTGGCCGTGCTTTCTGTACGTCACCGGCCTTTTTCGCCGCGCCCGGCCGAGGATGCAAACGCGTGTCCTGTTACCAAACCGCCTTTGAAATCGTGACCAATCAGGAGTCCGCGCTGCATTTGTCACCCTCAAACGGGTCGAATTGAGGTATGCGGGGAGGTCGGTCGCGTCGATCATGAGCTTCCGTTTGTCGCAATGCTCGGCGGCCGGACCAGCCATCATCCGGGTGAAGATGATCGTTTCGCGCCACCGTTTCCAACCTGTCTTTTGCAACCCTTTTTCTGCGGGGCGTCATGCCACCGCAATTTATGCGATTGATGAAGGCGGCACCGCGCGCCAGACGTTCATCAGCAACGCACGCTTGCCTAATGGCTTCGGGAACAGCGACTTAGGGCGCGCCATCTACGCGTCGTTTTGCCCAAAAAGATCGGACATGTTCAGTGACGGCTTTTCGCGCCGCCCCGCGGAACCAAATGCGTCCTAACCCTAACTCAGCGCCTGGATTTCGACGCGGCGGTTTTCATCGGCGGCCGGATCCTCAGGCGATGCCGGGAAGGCCTCGCCATAGCCGACCATGCGCAGATGCTGCGCGCCGATACCGCAATCGCGCACCAGATACCGGCCAACCTCTTCGGCACGCAGTTGCGACAGGCTGAGATTGTAGTCGTCTGAGCCCGAGCTGTCGGTATGGCCGACGATTTGAAACACCTCAAATCCGTCATTTATGGCACGGGTCAAAAGCCGACAGATCTGTTGCAACGCGGGCTGCTGATCATCCTCGATGACTGCTGAATCGAAGCCAAACCGCACCGGCACGTCAAGCTCTGTCCCGGGATCGAAACGCAGCGCGCCGGGCGGCATGTCGTTTGCCGCGACAACTTCTTCGGTCCCGTCTTCGGAGAAGGTCACGACCGAGACCTCATCAAGCGCGCCGTCTTCCGCCTCATCGTTGCTGATGACCACGAATTCCATGGTGCGCGTACGCTCGCGTTGCTCTTGCAAGCGTAGATAGGCCTCATCGTCCGCCAAAAGGTCTTGCGCGAAAACCGGACCAGCGCCCAAAGCCAGGCAGGTGATCAATGCTGAAAAGGTGGTGCGTGTCATATTGCGAGACCCCAGAAATCCACAATGATTGAACTAAGCTTACGGTATCGGTGCCGTAAAAACAATTCTTGACGGGCCCGGATTGCGGTCGGATTGTGAGGGATGGGCCCACCTTGGAGGGCTGTTTTGAGGGAAGCTCTTGGACAATCCGGCCTCGCTCGTGTCTGCCCATAAGCACAATTCGCTCGGTCTGCGCGGATCGGGCATGACCCATGTCGGCCGGGTCCGCCGCCTCAATGAAGATGCGATTTTGACCGATCCGCTTGGCGTTTTATGGGCGGTTGCGGATGGGATGGGCGGCTATGGCAATGGCGATGTCGCCTCCGACATCGTGATCGATTGCCTGTCCCAGATGCCCGATACCGGGGAGCCGCTGCGTCTGTTGACAAGCTATCTCCATACGGCAAACGAGAAAATCCTGGCGCGCGGGGCCGAACTTGGCACCAGTCAAATGGGGGCCACGGCGGTTGCCGCCGTCTTTGAACAGGGCGCAGTGAACATCGCTTGGGTTGGCGATAGCCGAGCCTACCTGATGCGCGCGGCAGAGTTTACGGCGTTAACGCACGACCACACAGTGGTGCAGGAGCTGCTCGATCAGGGCCTGATCGAAATCGCCGACGCAAAGAACCATATCGAGGCGCATGTGGTCACCCGCGCCGTGGGCGCAGAGCCGATGCTTGATGTCGATCTTGTCACCGTTCCGATTCAGCGGGGCGATCGGTTGATTTTGTGCAGTGACGGGCTGACGACTTGCCTGAGTGATGCCGAGATCGGCAGGATCGCGCGCATGACAACGGCGCCGGAGGAAACCTGTGAGCGGCTGGTGCGTGCCGCCCTTGAGGCCGGGGCGCCGGACAATGTCTCGGTCATTGCGGTGTTTGCGGACGCGGACTGACCATGCGGCAAGGCACGCTCATCGGATCAATTATCATCGCCATCGGGATCGTCGTCGGCGCGGTCGCATTTGCCGTGGTCGGCGCGCTTTTGGAGGTTGCCGATGGCCAGAGCGAGCTGCGCATTGAGCGCCTCGAGGATGAATTGGCGGAGATGCGCGACGAGTTGGATGAAGCGATTGCGCAATTGCGCGATGTCGAGGGCGATCTGCGCCAGATGACCACCGATTTTGCCCGCCTGACCGCGGAGCTTGCAGCACAAGCCGCCCGCGCCCCGGTGGCTGTCCCGCGCGACCGGGCCGCTGTCGAGCGCGGCGTGCCGGCAGCCCTTTTTGAGGACGAGCTTGTCACCTCAGCCGACAATATGACCGAAGAGCTGCTGATCGCGCGCGATCGCTACAACGTTGATATTGGCCAGCCCAATAATGGGGTGATGCTCGACGTGCTGGGCCATCCCGGCCCTGCGCTTAACCCGAACACCTGTCAAAGCATCACAAACCCGGACCTGCGCGCGATCCTAGAGACCCGCAATGTGGGGCCCTTCACGGTGACGATGATTGCCCCGGCGATAGCCTCGCTGGATCGGATCATGCGGCGGCTGGAGGAAGATGAGCCACAGATTTACGCCGCTTTAGGCACGGCGGGTACGGTTTGTGCGCGCAATGTCAGGGGCTCGACCACCTCGATCTCAAACCATTCCTGGGGCACGGCGATCGATGTCACGCTGGAAGGTGTGCTGGACGATTTTGGCGACGGCGGCACGCAATTTGGCCTTTTGATCGTGGCGGAATACTTCAACGACGAAGGTTGGTACTGGGGCGCGGGCTATCGCAGCCGCGAAGATTCCATGCATTTTGAAGTTGGCATCGATGCGCTGCGCCGCTGGCAGTCGGAGGGACTTCTGGAGCGATGAGTGCCACGCTTTATGGCCGGGCTGGCACCGATCTGCAGGGGCTGATCGACAATATTGATTTGGCCGCTCGCGCGGGCGAGCGTGGCCTGGCCGAGCGTGCCGCCGTCTTGCTTGACGAATACACACAGAAATTGACCGCAGCCGGTGCGCCCGGGGTTACAATCGCGCCGGCGCGGCTGAGCTATGCCGTCATGATCGACCGGGTCGCGCGCGCGGAGCCGGAGCTTAGCACAAGCGCGTGGTTGGCCGCGGCGCATACGCGGCTTTTTGATCGCCGTGAGGTTACCGTCGATACGCTTCGGAACTTTCGCGACATCGCGCAAAACCAGGGCCCTGAATATTCCGATCTTGCGCGCCATCTTGATTGGGTGTTGGCAGAGCTTGAGCAATCCCGCCGCCACCGAACGCGCGTCTCACGGCGCCCGGCGATCCTGGTGGCCTTGGCCAGTATTGCGCTGCTTGTGGGCTTGGGCGCCTATGCGCTTTATCTCGACTACCGCTACCACGCTGTCGTTCTGCGCGCTTTCACCGATGAGATTGACGCCATTGAGCTGGGCGGGATACCGCGATTGGATCGCCTATCGGAGGCGGCCGGGCGCGTCACAAGCGCCTCTGCCGCAGCCCCGCTGGCCAATGCGGTATCGATTCCGATGTGGACAAGCGGGCCCGTGGCCGAGGCGCATCTGCGCGACGAGGTTGCGGCCATCCTGCCCGCCACGTTGCGCGAAGCGATCGCAAACTCGGTGGCCTCCGAGGGCAACCCGGTTGCACTTTATGACACGCTGCGCGCCTGGGCGATCCTGACCGGACAAGCCGATTGGCAGCCCGCCTTTCTGGCCGGATGGGCGGAAGATCGTGGCGCCGTTTTTGCCCCTCATATCCGGCACCTTTCTGGCCCATCGCCCCACCTTGTCCTGCCCGATGCGGAGCTTTTGGCGCAGGCCACGGAAATCGCGGCCGAAACCAGCGAGCCGGAGCGCGCCTATCTTGAGCTGATGCGACTTTCGGTAATCCGCAATCTGCCGCGCTGGCGGCCGTCACGTGTCGAAGGGCTGAGCATCGTGATGGTCCTGCGCAGCGGTAGTGATCTGTCCGAAGGCATCGCCGGTATTTTCACCGCCGATGGCTGGCGCGCGGCAGAGCGCGGCGCGATCAACGACGCGATCGCCATCGCGCGGCAAGAGGCGCGGGCCATTTTGCCGACCCCGGTGATGGAAAATGACACCGCTCGTCAGGTTGAGGCCCGCTTGCAGCGCGAAACCCTGCGGCGTTGGCAGAGTTGGCTGGCCGATCTGCGCGTGCGGCCCTTCACACAGGCCGAACTTGCGCTTGAAGTTTCCGGCGCGCTCGCGCGGCGCAGCTCTCCGCTTGGTGGCTTGTTTGAGGAGGTTTGGCTCCAGGTCGGTGGCGGCGATCAGAGCCGGCCTGCGCCGCTCCGCGACATGATCGAGACCGATCTTGGCCGCGTGATCGATTATGTCCGCTCAGGCGAGTTGGATGATATCCGCGCGCTTTTTGCTTCGCTCAATCGGGCGCTCGCCACCTTGGTTTTGGATGACGAGGCCGGGGCGGAACGGCTGATGGATGTGCGCGAACGCGCCGAATCTGTCGCTGCACTGCGCGATGCGCCGCAATTGATCGTGCAAATCACCGAGGATGTCTTGGCCCAAACCAGCGCCTCGCACGCCTCCTTGCTGACCAACCCGTTGACCCGGCAATGGCAGGTCCATGTTTTCCCAGCCTGCGAGGCCTTGGAGGATACGTATCCCTTTGACCCCGATGGTGAAAACGCCGATTTGAGTGCTTTTGTTGCGCTTTTTGGGCCCGCAGGCGCCCTGCAGAGTTTTTACCGTGAAAGTGCGGCGCCCTATCTCGACGATTCTGCCGAGGTTTGGCGGTGGGCGCCGGATGCGCGCTTTTCCGGGGTCGAACAGGAAAGCGCGGTTTTCCTCCAAGATGCATTGTTGTTGTCAGATGCGTTCTTTTCGCCCGATGGTGGTTTGGGCCAGAGCTTTCTGGCTGCCAGCCTTGGCCAGCGTGGTGAGGCGACGTTTTCCGTGGGCGGTGCGCTTTTGCCACTTGGCGCGCGGGCCGGTGAAGGGCAGTTGGCCTGGCCCGGTGCGGCGCCCGAAGAGGGGGCAGAACTATTGATCGGCGAAGCTGGGCAACTTTCCGAGCTTGGTCCTTGGGGCCTTTTTCGCCTGCTTGATGCAACGGTTGTGCGTCCCCGCGATGAAGGGCGCCGCCACCGGATTGATTTTCGCACCCCGCAGGGCCGCCTTTTTCTGGAAATCGAATTTGAGAGCCCGTTGAACCCGGTCTCCGCGCGGCCCCTGCTGGAGGGTTTTTCATGCCCGCCGACATTATGATCATTTTGGGTTCGGGACGATTGCGATTTGCGGTTAGACTGGGCCTGGCTCAAACAATCGGATCGGAGCGTTAAGTATGCCCGCAGCCCGCGCCATTTACGCCAAAACACCGCTGCCCGATGGTGTCCTGCGCTTTGCCAGCATGACCGGCACCGACCGGGTCAGCAGCTGTTTTCACTATCACATCACCTTTGCGACCGATGATTACGATGTCGATCCGAATGACATTTTGGGCAAACAGGTAACCGTGCATGTCGAGAACGACTTTGGTGAGCGGTTCTTTGACGGCTATGTTGATGAGTTCGGCCTGACCGAATTCGCCGAAGAACGCCTGCGCTATACCGCTGTCATCAGGCCCGCTTTGTGGTTTTTGTCCAAAGCCAGCGATAACCGCATATTCCAGGAAATGAACGTCGTTGATATCGTCGAAAAGGTGCTTTCCGATTATTCGGAAGTGCGCTTCCTCTGGGAGTTGCAGGAAACCTATCCAAAGCGCGAATATTGCGTGCAATACGGTGAGAGTGATCTCAACTTCATCCAACGATTGCTCGAAGATGAGGGCATCTTCTACTATTTCCGCCATGGCGATGCTGAGCACACGCTTGTCCTGACAGATGAGATGGCCAAGCTGGCGCATGAAAAGGGCTATGAATCTCTGCCCTACGCTCCTGATGGCGGGACCGGGCGTGACATCGAAGAGGTGATCAACCGTTGGACCAGGACGGCCGCCGCTGTCAGCGGCAGCCAAACAGAGACCGATTATGACTTCACCAAACCCTCTGCCGATCTGAAGGTCCGCTCCTCGACGCCATTTTCGCATGATTTGGCTGAGATGAAGCTTTATGATTACCCCGGCGTCTACTCAGAGGTCTCGCGCGGCGAGACGCGCGCCGGGATCCGGTTGCAAGAACAGCAGGCAGGCCATCAGCGGGCAACCGCAGAAAGCAATGCGATCGGGCCTTATTCCGGCGCGTTGTTGACGCTTGAAGGCTACCCGCGCGAGGCCGAGAACGACACATACCTCATCCTTGAGGCGAGCTACGATATGGAGGATGCCCAATACCGCGCAGGCGGCGGGGGGGAGGCGGGCTTCACTGCGCGTTACACGCTGATGCCAAAATCCATCCCGTTCCGGCCGTTGCGGGTGAGCCCATGGCCGGTGATGAAAGGGCCGCAAACAGCCGTCGTCACGGGCCCCTCAGGTGAGGAGATTTTCACCGACGAATATTCCCGCGTGAAGGTGCAGTTCCACTGGGACCGGGTCGGAAACAAAGACGACAAGACAACCTGTTTTATCCGCGTCAGCTCAACCTGGGCCGGGAGCGGTTGGGGCTTTATCCAGATCCCACGCATCGGCGAGGAGGTCATCGTCGATTTTCTGGAAGGCGATCCCGATCAGCCCCTGATTACGGGCCGCGTCTATAACGCCAATCAAATGCCGCCCTACGGCCTGCCGGGCAGCGCCACGCAATCTGGTTGGAAGTCAAATTCGTCACCTGGGGGTGGTGGATGGAATGAGCTCCGATTTGAGGACAAAGCCGGCGAGGAGGAAGTCTACTTCCAGGCCCAAAAAGACCATAACGAGCTGGTCAAGAACAATGAAAGCCGTGCGATCGGCAACGACTTTCTGGAAAATGTCGGCCATGACGCGACGCAAAACATATCCAATGACCGGACCGAGACGGTCGGCAACAACAAGTCGACCCAAGTGGGCGTCGACCGTATGGTCGCCATCGGCAGCAACGATACCGAATCCGTGGGCGTTGACCGCAGCCTAACCGTCGGCAGCAACGAAGCGATTTCGATCGGTTCCAATTCTACCGAAACGATCGGTAGCAACCATTCTCAATCGGTTGCTGTGAACCAGACCCTGTCGGTGGGGGCGGCCAGAAGTCGCCGGGTCGGCGCGGCCGAAGCGGTGACTGTGGGGGCAGCTCAAGCGATCACGGTTGGCGCGGCGCGCACGGTGACGGTCGGCGCCGACCAGACCCATACGATCGCGAGTGACGATAGCTGGACAATCGGTTCGAGCCAGGGCGTGACCATCGGCTCCGATCAGACTGTCAGTATGGGCGGGCAGCAATCAGTGACAATTGGTGCCTCTTGGGCCCAATCGGTCGCCGAGGATGCGTCCATGGGCATCGGCGGTGACTGGATGATTGGGGTTGGTGCGACCCTCTCGGCCACGGCGGAAGACGAGATTAACCTAATCTGCGGCGATGCCTCGATCACGCTGAAAAAGGACGGCACGATCACGCTAAAGGGCAAGGACATTTCGCTGGATGCTTCGGGCAAGATCAACCTCAAAGCCTCAAGCGACATCACGCTAAAGGGCAGCAAGATCAAGCAGAACTGAAAATTGCGTCAAAGCTTTCCGGTGAAAGATCAAGCGGGTCGAGGCCTGCGCACCAAATCGCCGCCTCGCCGTCATCCCCGCTATGGGCCACGGAGGGGCCTTGATCGGGCGGTGCCAAAGCGACTTGGCCTGCGATCACGGCGACCAGATGGTCGGCGGCCCGATCGCACCAGGCATTTGCCTCTTCCAGCGACAGGCCTTGTCCATCGCGCAGCCCGACCAAAGGAAACTTTCGCCCGGCCGCGTCGTGGCTGGGCAGCGCGCAAATCAGGACGAGTCCGGCCTCAAAATCCAACAAAGCCCGCAGCCCGCCGGCCGGCCAGGTCTCCGGCGCGCGCCGGGCCAAATGTGTGCTGGTCCACAAATCAAGCTCGCGCCGCATCGCGGGCTCAAGATTGCGTGACAGGAAATCGCCCTGTGCCGGCACTTTGCCGAACAGTCCCGACCAGGCGGCGCTCAAGGGAAGCCTTCAGGGCATCGAAAGCCAGAAAACAAAGCAAGGTCCAGCGGGTGGGTCCGGCTATCGGCGCGCAGATCGTAAGTTGCTGTATAGCCACCGGCAAAAAGGAACAGGCGATAGACCGTTTGGCTGCCATTTTGCACCAGACGCCCGCTATCGATGATGCGCAGAAGCGCCCAAGGTCCGTTCTCGGTCACGATCACATCGCTGCCACCGGCAAAAGGCGTGAATGACAGCGTGACCTGTTCGCTGCGATCCGGACCCGGCCACTCGATCCGTTCAGCCGAGACATCGGCATTGGAGTAACTGACCCTTGTGCCATCGACGTTCAGGACAACCGTCTGCGCGCCGCCCTGTAGATCGTAGGGGTCCAAGGTGAACGAGAAATAGGGCCCTGAGCCTTGCGGGAAAAGCGCGCGCTGGATGGCGCGGGCCTGCTCAAAAGGCGCGAGCGCTTCGGGGTCTAGGCCAAAATCCTGTCGCCATGCCCATGGGTTCCGGCTGCGGTCGATGTACTGGTCCAGGCTGTCTTCCATGAATGTATCGAAATCCCCGCCTGGGCCAAAGACGCGCTGGAAATCGCCCAACGTGACCTCATTGCCCGATGAGGTGAACGGAAAGCCATCGGTCGCGGCCCGGCATTCGGCGAGGTATTGCGACCGCCAATTCTCATCAAGCTGCGCGATGATGGCGTCGCGCGTGGTTGCAACGGCACTGTCTGACAGCGCCAGGATCCAATCATCAACCGGGTTAGGCATCCCGCGTCCCACGCGGGTGAGATCGCCGATCAGAGCTGGCATGCCGCCTCGGACCAGCAATTCCTGTTCCGGATCGGCTTCGTTGAAGATGTCGATGATCTGGTCGGACAAGGTGGTCAGGGCCGCGTCCAGTTCCAAAATGCGCGGCTCTTCGTCATTGACCGATTCGATCATGCCACGCAAAGGCGCGTAGTAGCGCGCAACCCGGCCGCCAGGCGGCTCGGCACCGCTGTCGCTGCCGGTGGCAAGCGCTGTGACACGCCCGGCTTGTCTGCCAGCGGCACCCAATTGGCGCCGGGCAAGCGCCCAGATCGAGCGTCCGACCTCTTCATTGACTTCGTTTTCGTCTTCTTCCGTGGCGCTGCGGGTTAAATGCGTCTCTCGGACGATGGCGGCTAAAAGCTGGAAAAGCGCGCTGTCATCGCCGCTTGCCAGGTCTTGCAGATTGTTTTGAGCGGTCCGCAGATCGGTGATGGCGGTCAAGCGGATATCGCTCAGCAGCAGGTCCCACTGGGCGATGAAGGCATCGAAATAAAGCTCTAGGATGCCGTCTTTCAGCTCATCCTCGGTGATATTGGCATAGTCCGGGCAGCCTGCACCAAAGAGATTGCCATCAGCCTGGAATTGCACGCTGAGGTCATCGACCATCGGCAGGATCGTGGCGCGGAACCCGTCATAGGTGAAGGCGCCGGGCAGGCCTCTGCGCAGGCTTTCATCCGATCGCCGCTCAAAAACCTGCCCGATGCTGGTACGCACCGCGCTGGCCGGGCTCCACGGGTTGAGATTGTTGACCGCAGGCTGGGCCATCATGGCGTTAAAGGCCAGGCTCGCCAGTGTCAGGTCTTCGGCGCAAATGGTCTGATAGGCGCGGGTGACCAGCGCCTGATCATAGCCGTCCGATGTCGGCCCGATATTGCCGCCGGGCCGGGTCGTCTGGGTTGCAATCCGGTCAATCGCATCAAGCTGATAGCGCAGCGAATCCTCGGTCGGAAAAACCGCGATTGGCACGTCATAGCGCGGCACCGGCAGCACGGTTTCCCACCAGGCCCGGGTGAAATCGGCATCCATCGGCGTGAGCCCGGTCATCATCTGATAGGCTTTGAGCGCGTCAAACGTATAAACAGGATCTTCGATGTTGCGCCACATCGCGACCTCAAGCAGGGCGACCATCCGCGGCTCCAAAATATCGCGCAGGGCAGTCTGATAGGCGGTCTCATTGGCACTGGCGAGCTCTGCCGCGGCCGAGGGGCCAAGTGACGTCATTGGCCCGGTGCGGGCCTCGATCTGGGCGCGCTCCACCTCACCAATCGCATCCAGGGCGGCGTGCAGATCAAGCGGGTCGCGCTGTACGGTTGCAGTGCGCGTGACCTCCCGCAATGTGCCCGATAGGCTTTGAAACTGCTGATCCTGCAGATCGATCGCACCGTTGTAGCGCTGGAATGAAAAGATGAAAAAGACCGCCGCAATCAGTGAGGCAAGCGTGCCTGCGGCTAGGGCGCCGCGCCACGTCCAGCGGCGGCGTTCTTCGGCTTTGGGATCAAATGTACCAAGCCCGGCCTCCTCAAAGATGACATCTGTCAGCAGATCGCGCAGAAAGAACGACCGCGCGGCGCTGTGGCGGCGCGGTGTTGTCTGCGGCGTGCGCAACCCAAAGGTTTGCGCCATGGCACCGACCATGCGGTCAATCGGTGTGCCTTCCTGCGTGGCCGAAGTGAGGTAAAACCCGCGCAGCCAGGGTGTTTCTTCGTAATTGCTTTCGCCGAAGACGATGTCGTTCAGCGTTTTCAACGATGCTGTCAGGCCGTCCAATTCAGCCGGAAAGCGGAAGATCTCCCCGCGTTCGGGAACCGAGACATCAGCCGCGATCCGTTCGGGAAGCCGGTCTTCGAGGCGCGATTGCAGTGCGCGCATCTCACGCTCGATCATCAACGGATCGACCCGTGCCTCAACCGGCAGTGTGGCACCCCAGACCTGTTCCCGACCGCGCGTATTAAGCGCACCAAAGAAGCTCTCAAACCCCGGTAGAAGGTCGGTTTTGGTGATCATCAAATAGACCGGCAGCTTGATCTCAAGCCGGTCGTAGAGTTCCAACAATCTGCGGCGGCACTCGCGGCCGTGTTCGCGTAGCGCCGTCGGATCGCCTAGCAATTCCTGAACCGACAGGGTCAGGATAACCCCGTTCAAGGACCGCCGCCCGCGATGTTTGCGCAAGAGGTCCAAGAATCCGGTCCATTCGGCGGCATCGGTTTCGGGATCGCTTAGCTGCTGGACATAACGCCCGGCCGTATCGATCAGAATGGCATCTTCGGTGAAGAACCAATCACAATTGCGCGTCCCGCCGACACCTTTGAGATCGTCGCTGAGATCGATCGGAAAGTTCAGCCCCGACTGGCGCAACGCTGTCGTCTTGCCTGTGCCTGGCGGGCCGATGATCACGTACCACGGCATCTCGCGCAGAAAGCGCCGCCCGCCCAGTTTGGAGCGCTTCATCTGGCTGAGGATGTCTTGGAACTTTTCGTTCACTTCCGCCACGTTTTCAGCGCCCGGGGCCAGCGGTTTCTCGGGTTTGGCAAGCTCGGCTACAAAGCTTTGATTGGCGCGGGCTGCCCGCAATTGTCGGACGAGGACGCGAAACAGCCAAATAAGGAAGATGGCCGCCACCAAAAGCCAGCGGACAAGTGGCTGGTACAAGGGGCGGAAGCCGTTGATTTCCAGCAGATCGCCGAACATCACGATGATGGCGGAAATCAGCACAAGCGTGATGAAGGTCCAAAGCGTGCGCGAGAGAAGAAATCGGAGTATCAGACGCATCATTCAGACCCGCTTATGGATGTAGATCTCGACCCGCCGGTTTCGCGCTCGACCCTCCGGCGTTCCGTTATCGGCGATCGGCTCGGTCGCGGCACGTCCGTCCGGCGTGATCAGTTCGGCGGGAAATCCGGCGCTTACCAGGGCGGCGGCCACGGTTGCGGCGCGCTCTTCGCTGAGGACCTGGTTGGAGCGCAGCGGGTTGCTGCTTTGGATGGAATCAGTGTGTCCCACAACGGTAACGCCGGCAATCATGTCGAGGTTTTCGACCAAAACCGCGGCGATCGATGTCAGCAATGGATCGTAGATGTCGTTCACGTCGGCGCGGGCTGAGCGGAACAGCTCCGGGCTGTCGGCCTGGATCGAAACCAGCGCTCGGCTTGCATCCTCGGACATATCAAGCGCAGGCACGAGGGCAGGTGGCGCGTTGGCCTGAACAAGCGGCACCAGTTCAATCAGCGGCGGCGGGGCGACGATTTCCTCGATGGGTCTTGGCAGTTCCACCTCTTCGACGACGGGTGCGGCCTCAATCGGTTCGCGGAAGATGCTGGCCTGTTCGCCCGGTGGCAGGGCTAAGGCCAGCCCATTCAGCCGTTCCGCGCGCGTCGATAGCCCAAAGCCTAAACCTGCATAGAGCAGTGCCAAGAGGCTCACGGCAAAAACCGGGATCGACCAGATCGGGATGATGAAACGCGGCGGCTCATCGGGCGCTTCGACCCCTCGCCAGCGCGGCGACAGGATCTCGGCATCGTTATCCGACAGGATACGAGAGATCTGCATGCGCAATTGCGTGATGGCGGCCTCTCCGCTGGCACCCTGTACCCGGTAGCGGCCGCGAAACCCGAGCGAGAGCCCGTAATAGGCCAGTTCAAGCAAGTCCGGATCGCGGTCAGGGTAACGCATGAGTTGGTCGAGCAACTCAAAATACCGCTCGCCGGCATTGACCTCACCGCTGAGTTTGGTGACCAGCGGGTTGCTGGGCCAGGCGCTGGCTGCGCCCCAAGGTGTATTGAGCACAATGTCATCAAGCGTGGCGGCAACAAACCATGCCGCTTGGTCTGCGCGCGCCAGCGGCACGCCACCTGACACGGCGGCATCGCGCGAATAGATCAGGTTGTCATAAAAGCGGGTGTTGAGAACATCGGGGTTTTCCGGCTGTGTGGCGCGCTCCAGCTCCGGGGCAAGGCCCAACAGCACCGAGAAGGCCGAGACCAGCGCATTGTCGCCTGACCGGGCCTGGCGGATGTAAACCGGGGCCGTTTCGACGCGCGCCGCACTTTGCGACCCTGGCCGCCCCGTCATCACGCGCTGTGGGCGGTTTACCGGCCTGATCCGGGTTCGCCCGGCATCATTTTGCAGTCCAAACGGGTCGTCGTTATCGCCCACGGGGCTCACCTCTTGATGGCGTAGCAGTCGATCTCTGGTTCGCGCTCCAACTTGCCGGACACGCCAACCACAAAGCCCGGCGCGCCATCAAGCTCTGACCAATGCTGCGAATTGCGGTCAAGCTCCAGGCATAACCGGTCCCCGTCATAGGGGATCTCACGCGGCTGCGAATGCAGCGGCTTCAAGGGAATGCCGGTCAGCCGCGACGTCCAGAGATTGTCGAATTGATCCGCTGCACCAACGGTGGCCTGGTCAACAAAAAGCTTACGCATGAGCTGTTCGGACATCTCGCCGCCGATGCGCAGGACGATCCGGCTTGACCGGATGATCTCAGGGTTGTCGATGCGCACGGTCCAGACATTCTCGCTGTGGCGCGCCACCGGCAGCGTGCGGGCGCGTTCCTCGACATGGCGCAGCGACAAGATGAGTGAGCGCAGCGTGTCGGCCACCGCCTGAAAGGCGGGTTGCGGGTCGTTGTGGTCATAAGCGGGCAGCTCGGCCATCCGCCGCGCTGAGGAGCCATAGGTCGACATCCGTCCGGCGAGCCCCGCAAGCTCGCAAAAGAAGGCCTCGGGGTGCTGCGTGTTCAACTCCGCGATATGGGTCATGCGCGGCCCGGCCTCATTGGCCAATTCCAGGATCAACAGGTTCTCGACCGACGCGCCGGTACCGCCGAGCACAACACTTGCATGGGCATCGCCGATGCCCGCAAGACCGGCGGAGACTTCCTGCGCGAGACGTCCGTACCAAGGCAGCGCTTCGGTTGTCAGGGCAGGGGGCAGAAACAATGGGTCAAGTTCGACTGCGCCGTCGCGGCTGAGGCCAGCAAAGCGCGCGAGCGGCAGCGTTACATAACCAGCCGTGTCCTGGCCTGGCAGCAAGATACGCGGCGCCAGTTTGGCGATCTCGATTGTCTCGGCAGCCGCAGTCGGGTCGGCAGCGTCGCGGATCTCCAGCATCTCACCGCGCAGCCGGGCACCGGCCGGGTCCGCATGGCTGGCCTCAATCGTCGGGCCAGTTGCCGCCTCAGCGGCCAGAGCCAAAGAGACCAAGCCCGGCTCAACAGCTTTGCCGACGGGAATTGCTTCAACCGGCATCGACCCGTCGGGGATCGTAAACGACGTGCCGTCGGGAAAGACACCGCTGGCGCCTGTCAGCGCCATCAGCCCCGATGTCAGCGCCGTCTCATCAATATCGAGCTCGCGAAAGCCGTAGGCGGGGGCGGCCTGCGTGCGGATGGCATCGCGCACAAGGGCATCTGTATGGCGATCCTGCTGCTGGAAGTGCTGAGTGCGCAGGAACATGCCCTCAGACCAAAGTACCCGATTTGCCCCCGACATTGGCCCCCCTTCCTCAGGCGCTTTGAACCGTCAGGCCCGAAGAGGTCACCGTGACCACAGCGCTGGCCGGTCCCGATGGTGCGGGGAGCCGTCTGCGGAACACCTTCCCGCCGGGGTCGCGGAAGCCCGCCACAAATCCCACCGCGATTGCCGTGGGCTGAATGCTGACTTGCGTCGCCGCCGAACTGCCCGCACCAAGGGTGAGTTGTTGGGCGCCAAGAAAGTCACCGCCCAGGGCGGTCTGTGGGTCTTGCAGCGCGAAGAAATCCGCGCCGTCAAATCCGCCCGTGCCACCCATCTGAATGATGGTCAGCGTCAGCGGCCGGTCTGTGCCATCGGGCCCTGGGTTCATTCCGGCTGTGCCATTTGCCGTCACCGACAGCACCGCGGCGGGTGCTGGCTGACAGCCCGCTACCGCAAGCATTGCGGCTGATCCCAACACCAGTTCTCTTCGGCTCAAAACTATCATCTTATGTCCTATCGCTTTTTTCGTACGCATCGCGAAAATCTGCGCCGATCTCTCCAAGGAAGCGTTCTTCGGCGGCTTTGGCAATCTCTTTGTATCTCTCCTCATAGAGCTGCCAGAGGTTGGCACTGCGCCCGCCAGAGACCAAAGCCTCTAGAAAGCCCATATCCTCCATCTCGCGTTCGATCTCTTTTGGGTCGAACTTATCGACCATTTTGCGCAAGGCTGCCTGCATCGCTGTCCAGCTGCGCAGCTGATGGTCGATGAGGTCGCGATGCGCCTCGCTCAGCGCCGTTTCAGGGTCCAGGTAGCCCGGCCCGGGATCGGAGATCAGCGCCTCGATCGCCTCCTCGGCGTTGACGGCAAATTTCAACCGATTGACATTGGCAGCACCGATGATGGTCTGCGCGACGCGGGCGCGGTTGCGGGTATCGGCGCGCAGTCGAAGCAATTGGACCAGCCCGTCGACCAGGGCGCGGAACCGGGCGCCGAGGATTTCCATCTCTGCCCCGGGATCGCTGGTTGGCAGACTTGCCGGATCAATGCCTGCGCCGCGCAAGAAGGCGTCGCGCAAGCCTGCATCGCCCGTGCTTGGCGCCGCCATCACGGGTGTGGCCGCGGGCGGGGCGGCTGCCGGTGACGGCTCGGTATGTGTCGGGGGTGGTGCGGCGGCCGGGGCGGCGAAAGGATCGCTGAAGACGCCGCCCGTAGGCGCTGGTTCTGGCTCGGGTGGTGCTACCGGATCGGGTTGCGGCGATGCGGAAGTGCCAAAGTATCCACCCGGTGACGATGCGCCGCCAGCGCCTGGCGACGGCGGTGGGTCAGCGGGTTTAAGATCGAGCGCAAAGGGATCGTCGCGGTCAATCGGGGCAGGCGGTGCGCGCTCGCTATCGGCCGCGGGCTTTGCAAAACCCTGATCGGTTCGAAGCCCAAACGGATCGGGCAGGTTTTCGGGTCGCGCTTGGGGTTCGGGCTGCGGCTCGGACGGCGCGAATTTGAAGCCAAACGGGCTGTCTGGCGGGCTCGGTTGGGGTGCAGGTTCGGGTGCTGGCTTCGGCGGCGGTGCGGTTTGGCCAGTGGCGGCTGCCGCGTCTTGGCTGACTGAGACCTCGGCCACGAAATCGCCAAATCGGAGCCGTGTCCCGTCTTCAATTTTGGCCGACACGCCTGGCCCCAGCGGGTCCGCCGCGCCGTCGACAAAAAGACCGCCGGTTGATGCATCTGTGACGGTCAGATCGTCGCCATCCCAATGCACGACAAAATGTTTGCGCGAGACGAACCGTTCCGGGTCATCGATGCGCCAATGGGCCTCGTCACCCCGGCCGACGATCATCTGGCTGCCCTGCATTTCAGCTTCGGTCTGCGATTGCGGCGTCGGCGCGTGTTCGAGGATCAAGCGGACAAGGCTCATGCGGCTTTCTTTCGCGGCGTTGTGGGCTTTGTGGTGAAGCGGCGGAGCACTTTGTCATCTGCTGTTTCGCCGTCGGGGCGGCCGAGCCAGCTTACTTCGCCAAGCCGGACCTCGCCAAGCTTTGTTGGCGGCACATCGGCCGCATCAAGCGACAGCACGACGTCAAACTCAATCGCGCGGCCCATGGCAAAGAGGATGGCGTGTCGAAGCTCTTCGCGCCGGGCCTTATCATCAAGAAGTGCGGTGAAGTTGGGCAGATCAAGCGGGCCGATTTTGATCTCTGCCCGACCCTGGCGTTCAAAGAAACGCGCACCGATCACTGCATCCTGGCCAAGTTTGCCAGCCGTGCGGCCGAGGCGCGTCTGCAAATGAGGTGGGATCTCGGTCCAAACGCCGACAAATTCGGTCAACGCCACGGGCTGGCCGATGACGCTGCCGAGATATTCGGTCAGCCGGTCTGGCCCTTGCACGCGCTTAAAAAGCGATGTCGCATGGTGCAGCTTGGCATAGGCGCGATCTGGCGCGCGGTCTGTCTCATCGCTCAGACCGATGCCCGCAAAAGCCTGCATCATCGCCATGACCGCGCCACCCGTGCCTTTTTCAACCTGGACCGCGGGCCGGTGATCAGCCCAGCTGCGCCAGTAAAACGCAATCATACGATGTTGTAGAAGATTGCTGAAATCCAGAAACGCCGTGTCGGTGGTCAGGTCATCACCGGAAAACCACCGGTTAGAGGCCCGCTCCAGCATCCAGCGGGTGATGTGAAACGGCATCGGGCCTTCGGGGCCGTATAGCCCGATCGCGTTTGCCAAAACTTGCGGTGGCTTGTCATTGCCGCGGTCGACCACAGCCTGGATATCGCCGGTGGCAAAGCTCTGACGCAGGCCCTGGCCCAGCCGCGCGGGTTCTTTCGAGGGACCATCGCTGCGGCCGAACCTGCCGCTGCGCCGTTCCAGCTGGCGCAGCAATTCAAAAAACGAGATCAATTCGGGGGAGGCGGGCAGGCTCATATCAGCTTCCGCGTGCCGATCGTCGCGGGCCAAGAAACCTCTTCTTGGTTGGCCACCAAAACCGTCTTGGCTCGGATGAAAGAGTTTATCGCCGCCTCGCGCGTCAGAAGATGCGCCAGAAGCGCGCTGAGCAACAGATGGCTACCGCCCGACAGCATGGCGTCGTTGATCCCGAAGGTCACTTCGGTGCCATGGGCAAAACAGACCGGCCCGGGCAGATCGATCCGATCAACAACAGGGTTTGCGCTGACCGTTTCAATGGACCGCCCGTGCCGCGCGAAGGCCGGATCACCGCGATCGGCATAAAGCCTAACAAGCGCTTGTAGCGGCATGGCGCTGTCTTCGGAAAGGCAAAGCTGGCTGAGGCTAAGTTGCGCGATCCAACGCCAGGTCAGATCATCGGGTGTGGCCTCTCCGGCACCGGCGCCACGCAGATCGGCCGACAGGGCCGCCCGGGGCTTTCGGATCGTTTGCAAGACATTGATGCGGGTGACCGGGTCGCCCGTTTCCAGGCTGAGCGTGGGCATGTCATCAAGAATGGGCAGATCGCGATTGGTGCAGAGCGCGCGGATATCCAGGCGCTCAACCGGTGGGACGCCTTCCGCGCCCGGCGGCCTTGCCACCGAGATAAAGAGGTCATCACCGGGATAGCTTGTGCGGTACTGACCGGCCGTGCGTTCGTCATTGGAGGCACGCCGTTGGCGCCTTTCGGTCGTAAAGACAAGCGACTGTCCGCGCTGCTGGTCAAGTGCAAAAAGATCGGCGATGCGCGCCTGTGGTCCGTCGCGCGCCGCGTCTGCCACGCTTTTGAGGCGGTAGATCTCAAAATCGCGCGGCCGGGTGCGGTCGGCATGCACGGCGTGTGAGCTGCGCTTTTTGTCGAGATCGACGATGTTACATTCCCGTTCGAAGAGGTTCACGATCGGGGTTGCGTAGGGCACAAAGTCTTTGCCATTCAGCCCATTAAGCGTGGCATTTGTCCGCGACAGCAAGATGATCACATCCAATGCGCCATCACCGGCCTCTCGCACACTGCCATTCAGACCGGCCAGGCGGACGAAGTAAAACCGCTCTGGCATCAGAAAGTATTCCCGCAGGAGGCGGTAGCCCTCAAAGGACGCCCGGACCCGCGGCAAGAGCGCCTCGGATTCGCCCAATCCGATCATCGCGGGCGGGGACGTTTTGTGGACGCGTTGATCTTTGCCCTGCGCGCGCGCAACAACGTTGCGGCCAAATCCGAAGACGGCGTCAAAGAGGGCACCGGCGCGCGCACTTTTGGCAAAGCACAGATCAATCTGATCGAGCGACAATTCCGCCATCGAGCCGCCGTCATTGCGCGACAGGCTAATCGATATGCCCGCTTCCGCACCCGCAACCGAGTTGTCGGGGATGCCGGCCGCGTTCAGCGCGCCGCGATCGGGCAGATAATTGGCTGCTGCGACCTGGACGGGCCAAAGCGGAACATCCTGCGCGGTGGTATAGACTGCACGCGTGCTCAGCCCATCGCGCAGACCTGCCATCAACCGCGTGCCGCGCGGTACGATATGGCCGTTCTGCATCGTGCCGACCTGGGGCCCGGGTTCCAGCGTGACAAGCGACATGGCCGGGGCAGGGGCGGCAAGATCAGGATAGAGCGCATCAAGCAGCATCCGCACATGGCGGCTGGCTTCCCAATCAAGCTTGGCCCGGCTGCGCGCGCCAAGATAGGCCACGCCCTCCAAAAGCCGCTCGACATATGGATCGGGGCAGGGGACGGCATCGAGCGAGAGGTTGCGCGCGACGGTCGGGTGAAGTTGCGAAAATTCGACCGCGAGTTCGCGCAGATGCGTCAGCTCAGATTCGTAGTATGTCAGAAAAGCGCGGTCCACTTACTTGGCCTCGTCAACGGTCACGGCGTGTCCGTTATCCATGTCAATCGTCGTCGATAACCGCAATCTCTCTGGCACGGGCGACATCAGCAGCATCGCGTCGACCTCCACCTTCAAGCCCTCTTTACGGGCGAAAAACACCCGCACCTTGATCGTGTCGGATTTCAAGCGCGGTTCAAATATCTGCAACACGTCGCGCAGTTCCTTGGCCAGCACATCGCGGTCAAAGTCAGAGCCTTTTCGACCGGCAAAAGACGGAACGCCAAAATTCAAGACACTGCGCCGTACCTGTGGAAACTCAGCCAATAGCTCTTCTGGCGTCTCGACCAATTGTGCCTCGGTATCGGTGAGCAGGTAATCCGCCGACAAACGTTCGATGTTAAACAGAACCTCGATATCGCGCCGCACCGCTTCGCGCAGCAGGGCCGGGGTGACAACCACGCCTTGGTTTTCGATGCGCTGCCTTTCGGCCAGCTTTTCCAACAATCGATGGCACAGCTCTGCTGTTGCGTCATCAATATCGGTACGGCGGCTCAGCCCAACTTTGCCCGCCGCAATCAACGCGTCGATATCTTCATCCGGGCCCAGCAATTCACCCAAATGCGCCCGCAACGCCGCGATATCGGTCAATATCCCCGGTAGATCGTTGCCGAAACGATCCCAGAGCGAGGGTTGAACAGCTTCGCTGCGGGCAATCGCCATACGCTAATCGTGCGCTAAACGAACGCGCGGTTATACACCCGCCGACACATCGTATTCGATCTCGTGCTCGTCGCCGCTGGAATGATCGTCGGCCTGCATCGTGTAGAGCACTTTCACCTTCTCGAATGCCAGGCTGAGCGTATCGGTGATCTCTTCGCCCATGGCCGAGCCGGCCAGTGAATAGCTAGAGATCACAACGTTGGTCAGCGTGATCACGAGATAGTCGAGATGGACATCGCCGGAATCCTGCCTAAATGAGATCACCACCTCGTCGAACGCTTTGCCCTGCATACAGGCCAGCGCAATATAGGGAGAGGAGGCGTCATAGATTTTCGAGATCCCGACCGGGCTAACGGTCGCGCGAGAGCTTGTCCGGCCGGAGCCGATCTGCATGTTCGACGCCTGTGCCATGCTCCAATCAATGGACATGATATCGATCTCGCCTTCATGATCGGCACGACGGGATTCGCCGTCGATATTTGGCAGCTTCATGTAACCTGTAATCGGCATGGGCTGGTTCCTTCCTTCAAGGCTTTAGAGATTTAGGACTTCACAGAGGGGAGTTCGGATACAAGGCGCAGGCTCGCATTGATTCCTTCCAATTGGTAATGCGGGCGGAGATAGAATTTTGCGCTGTAATAGCCCGGCCGACCTTCAGCGCTTTCGACAACGACCTCGGCATCGGCCAGCGGCCTTGCCGCTTTGGCATCATCGTCGGCCATGGCAGGGTTGGAGAGTTTGTAGCCTTTGATCCAAGTGCTCAGCCAGGCCTGCATGTCTTCGCGTTCTTTGAACGTGCCGACTTTGTCGCGCGCAATCGCTTTGAGGTAATGGGCAAAGCGGCAGACCGGGAACAAGTACGACAAGTTGGCGCTGAGCCGTTCATTGGCCGCGGCGTCGGGGTCGGAATTCATATATGGCTCTGCCCGCGCATCGGCATCTTGCAGCGATTGCGCCCCGATAAAGGCGGCCACATCGGTGTTCTTGCGGTACAAGATCGGCATCATGCCCAGCTTGGCAAGCTCCGCCTCGCGCCGGTCATCAATGGCAACCTCGGTGGGGATTTTTTGGCCATCCGATCCGTCGCTTTGTGTGAAAGTGTGGATCGGCAGATTCATGACAGTGCCGCCGCTTTCCACGCCGCGGATCTGCGTGCCCCAGCCATAAAGCTTGTGGCTGCGGTTGATGTTCACGCCCATCGCGAAAGCGGCGTTCATCCAGACGTAATTGTCGTGCTTGTTGTCGACACTCTCTTCAAACGCAAAGCCTTTGACCGGCACGGTTTCTTCGCCATAGGGCAAACGCGCCAGCACGCGCGGCATGGTCAGGCCGATATAGCGGGCATCTTCGCTTTTGCGTAGGCTCCGCCAGCCGGCATAATCGGGCGTGGAGATCAGCTTGTCGAGCTCTTGCGGGTTGGGCAGCTCCTCCCAGCTATCCATCCGGAAAAGCTTGGGCGAGGTGGCGGCGATAAAGGGCGCATGCGCGGCCGCACAGATGCCTGACATGCTGCGCAGCATCGCCACGTCGCGGGGGTGGTGGCTGAACTCATAGGCGCCGACAATGGCACCGTAGGGCTCACCCCCAAACATCGAATATTCATCCTGATAGAGCATTTTGTAGATCGGGGACTGGTCCCACATCTTGCCTTCAAAATCCTCCAGCGTGTCAGCGACCTCATCTTTTGAGATATTGAGGACGCGGATTTTCAGCTTTTGGTCGGTCTCGGTATTGTTCACAAGGTAATGCAATCCGCGCCAAGTCCCTTCCATCTCGCGGATCTCAGGGGCGTGCAGGACCTCGTTCATCTGTTCAGTCAAAAGCCCGTCAATCGCGCCGATCAGGCCTTTGATCGACCGGATGGCATTGCCGGAAATTGTTGTCGCACCGGCTTGTTCTTTGGCTGCCAGCGCCAAATTGGCAACCAGGCCCTTGAGCTTGTCGCCTTCCTCTTCGGCAACGCGAAAGTCTTTTTCGAGCAGGTCGCTGAACTCATCGAGGTTCAGTTCTTCGGCGGCGCCTGCTTCGCCAGATGATTGCTGTTCTGCACCCGACATTACGCGTCCTCCCCGCTTTGATCTTCAATCGCCGCTTCAGCGGCCTGCGCCAAGAGAGGCTCATTGTTGAGCAATTGTGCGATGCGCTTTTCGGCATCCACTTTGCCGTCCATGTAACTCAGCAGCTCCTCGAGCTGGTTGCGCATGCGCAGCAATTCGGCCAGCGCAGGCACCTGTTCGGCGATTTTATCGGGCGCAAAATCGCTCATCGTCTTGAAGGTCACATCGACAAACATCTCCTCATCGGCATCGCCGCCATCTTTTGAGGGCAGGGTGTTTTTCACCCGCGCCTTAACGCGTGGCGCCAGCGCGCCCATGTATTTGTTGAAATCCTCGGCATCGGTGGTGGCGAAGGCGCGATCGGCGACGGGCTTTTGCGCTTCATCGGTTTCGCTGTCGCCGGATAGATCGGCCATCACGCCCATCACAAAAGGCAGCTCAATTGTCGATGAGGCGCCGTAATGTTCCACGTCATATTCGATCTGGACGCGGGGCGTACGGTTGCGCCCTATGACTTTCTGTTTGCTGTCAGACATTTATTCCGACCCTTTATTGTCATCGGTTTTGCGTTTGCCGTCGATGCCGGCGTTCTTCTTGAAATCGTTGAGGCCTGATGGCGCAATCTCGTTCATCAGTTCCAGAAAATCCATCGGGACCATCCGCCGGATGCGGGCGACGATATGCGGGATCGGGCTGGCCGGTTCGTTGCGGTTGTAAAATTCAAGCACAAGATCGAGCGCTTTTTCGACGTCAGCGCGGGAGTTAAGACGGCCGGGCAGGCTGCCGCCCGCCGCGGGTGCAGAGGGTTGAGCGGCACCGACCGTAGCGGACCCGTCTGGGCCAGACGATGCATCCGCGCCGCCCGCTTCGGGATTGTCAGACGCCGCAATTACCGCTTTGCACCGGTCGATGAACTGCTGCAGATCGGGTAAAGTCAGGGCTTCCTCCGGCTGCAATTCAGCTTTGGAATTGAAGGCCCCGATCAGTTTGGCATGCGCCTCATGGGCAGCGTCCAGCCCCTGTAGTATTCCCGACAGGTCGGCTGCTTTTTGGTCGCGCATAGCCAGGCACATGGCATTCGCGCGTTTGCGCAACTTGTCATACTCGTCAGTCCGGGTGGCGGTTTCCTGGTCGCTTAGCCCGCCAAAGATTTGCAGGTATTCATGCTCCGACAGCCCGCTTCGAACCAGCTCGACCCCGCGCAACGGGTCAAATCCGGGTAGATCGAAAACGACGCTCATTTCGAGATCGGCCAAGGTGCCGCTTTCCGTGTTTTCAATCTGGCGCAGCGCGTTCATCCGCGTCCGGACCGCCTTGGCGGGCTGATCGGAATCGCGCAGTTCAGGATGCAGCGTATCCCACCGTGTCTCGACCGCAGACCGGATCAAATCAAGCCCAGCCGCCAGGCCGGCAAAGCCGTCCAGGTTGGTCAGCGCACGCAACACGATAACAAGCAGCCTGAGATCATTGCCCTTTTGGGCCAGCGCTTCGGCCTTTTCCAGAATGTCCGGCCAATCGATCGGCGATTTCAAACTGAGTTTGCCGTCCCGCCCGGTTCGCGCCGTTCTGCTGCCCTCTTCCAAGCTGACAAGCAGCACCTGAAACTCGGTCAGGTCGCGCAGTTCCGCGCCAGCGGCGGGGGTTGCCTGCAACAGATCGAGGAATCTCTCAGCCTTCAAAAGCGCTACTCCGCGGCGACCAATTGTTCAAATCTTCTCAGAGGTTCGCTCGCATTGCAAATGCTACTTCGTTACGGCCTTGCGTCGATCACCCGGTAGGCAATCGCCGTAAGGGCGTCTTCGCGCCCCTCCAAGGCGGCTTGAATTGCCTCGATCGAGGCTTCGATGGATTCGTCGCGCGGGCGGCGCAGGTCCAAGAGCGGCTCACGCGAGACAATCGCAATCACTTCGCTTTTTCCGTAATCATCGGCGCCGATCCGCATAGCCAGCAGATTGCGATCAGCGGTGTAATCGGCAACCGACGACAAGATCGGCACGATGCGCTGGTCACCGGCCACCTGGCCAAGCTGGGCGATGCGCTGCTCGTTATTATTGGCATGCGGAAGCACGTTGAAGACGCGCCCCGTATGGTCAACAATCATGACCCATAAATAACCTTGCGAAATGCTGGCCGGCAGATGCACCTGGACCAACGGGTTTTGTTCAGTCCGGTAGACACCGGTGTGATTGGTGCTGCCATCACGACCATTGCCCAGCCAAACGGACACTTCGCCGGGGCCAAGCGCGGGCAAGGCCTGACGCACAGCACAGAGATCGGCGTTCAGGACATCCCATTGGCTGCGCAATGTCCGGCTTCCAATCATCGCGCCAAGCACCTCATCAAGCGCCGCGCCGTCAGCCTCGCTTGCTACCGGGCCAACAACCGGGACTGTGGCGCCAAGCTCATAATCGCGGTCTTCGGTCCAAAGCGGGCCGCAGGTGCTGGCAGCCGAAAGGGCCGCGGTAAGCTCACCGTGGCGCAAGATCACCGGCCCGGTGAGGAGGTCAAATTCTAGCCTGAACTGGCTTTCCGATTGCCAGCGGTCGAGCGCGGCGATGGTCTGATTTCGTTCATCGCCATCCTCGGCCACGCCCGAAAGGTCAGCACTCGTGTTCGACACGGTCACATCCCAGCTTTCCAGCGGGCCAAGCACCCCCAACAGGGCGGCGACATCACTTTCCCACCGTTCGTTCGGCGCGCCAAGCGCAAGCGTCAGCGCATCGGCCGCAACGGTCTGGCCTGATGCATTCGAAAGCGCGTCCGCCAATGTGCGCGCCGCCTCAGGATTGCTGGCATGCCCGGTCCTCAGTCGAAACCCGGCTGCACCGGATGAGGCCTCAAGTACAAAAGGCGACATCTCAGGCAGGTCGGGGCCAAAAAGCGCCTCGCTCAGCGGTGCCCGCCAGATGTAGCCGACCGTGCCAATTGCTCCCAGAATAAGAAGTGTGAGCACGGGAACAACCGCCCGGCCCATGCCGCGACGCTTGGTCATTGCAGGCTCAGCCCGCTTCTTTTCAAACAAAAGCTGCCCAAGTTGTTCGGCCACGGCGGCAGCATTGGCCGGGCGATCTGCGGGGTCCTTTGCCGTCAATTCGTCGATCAGCTCGCGCAGCGGACTTGGTACGCCATCGGTTGTAAGCGGGCTTTGCTTGCGGCGGACAATCTCGCCCGGTGTGGTGCCCAGAAACGGGGTCTCGCCGCGAAAAGCGGCCAGAAGCGTGGCGCCCAGAGCATAAAGATCGCTCTGCTCATTGGCATGACCATCGAGCTGTTCGGGGGCGGCATATTCGTACTTTCCGGCGAAATCGTTGCCGACAATCGTGCGCGCGCCGTCTGCTGTGTCCTTAGCGATACCAAAGTCGATAATGACAGCCTCGCCCGGATCGCCGTCCTGCAAAATGATATTGTCGGGCGACAGGTCGCGGTGAATGATGCCGTGGCTGTGGGCCGCAACCAGACCCGTGGCGACGCGATGGGCAATGATCAAAAGCTCTTTCGGCGCAACGCGCCGCCGCTCCATCTCTTCGGCCAGCGACGGGCCTGGAATGTAATCCATCACCAGCACGACATGGCCGCTATCGGTCCGCGTGCAGTCGATATAGCGCACAACAGCGGGGTCATAGATGCGCCGGATTTCCTCCTCGCGCTTCATCAAATCAACGTAGTCTTCGTTATGCGACATGCCCGCGCTGAGCGCTTTGATGGCAAAAACCCGACCCGTCACGCTGTTGACCGCGCGGTAAACCTCGCCGGTTCCACCACGGCCCAAGACGCCCTCAATTTCGTATGTGTTGTTGAGGACCTGGCCGGATTTGAAGATATCCGAAGGAAGGGGATCAATCACCGCGACACTCCGCACGTGCAAAAAACAACTTGAGGGAATCTGTCAAACAGAGTTGCCTCTAAGTCAATTGTAGCGGCGCAAAACCCGCACTTGGAAACTAAAGTGAGAATTGGGGGGACGTTATGGCGGCGCGAAGCTCAAGCCAAACGGTCAAACGCAAGGAATTGGTGGCCAAACTGAACCCTGTTTGCTTACGGGCCTTTTCCGATGCGGCGAAGGCGGCCAAAGCGCGCGGCAACCCGTATGTCGAGCTGGTCCATTTCATCACAGCGCTTGCTGATGTTGAGCGATCCGATGTCGCGTTGATGATGCAGGCGGCCGGTGTCGATGACCACACATTCGTCGGCGACACGCTGCGCGCGGCCGATGCGTTGCCAACAGGTGCTGGCGCGGTTGAGGAATTTTCCGACCATCTGTTTCGTGCCATCCAAGAGGGCTGGAATTTCGGCCAGCTAAATTTCGGCGATGAAACCGTGCGCTCAAGCTACATTCTGCTCGGCGCCCTGGGTTCAGGTGTACTTGAGGCGTTGCTTTACAGGATCAGCTTGGAATTCGACAAAATCGACGCCGACAGCATCAGCACGCAGCTAGACACGATCTTGTCTGGATCGATTGAAGGCGGCGATCCTGGCAGTGACGGCGAGGTGGAGGCGGCCAAGCCGCGTCCGGGCGGCGAAAGTGCGCTGTCGAAATTTGGCACTGATCTGACCGAAAAAGCGCGCAATGGTGAGATCGATCCGGTCATTGGCCGCGATCCTGAGATCCGCCAGATCATGGATATCCTGCTGCGGCGGCGGCAGAACAATCCGATCATGACCGGCGAGGCCGGCGTCGGAAAAACCGCGGTGGTGGAGGGGTTTGCACAACGCCTGGCGCGCGGTGACGTGCCGCCGCAGCTCTCCAATGTGACATTGATTCAGCTTGATATCGGCCTCATGCAGGCCGGCGCCAGCGTGAAGGGCGAGTTTGAAAAGCGCCTCAGGGCGGTGATCACCGAAGCGCAATCAAGTGCGACGCCAATCGTGCTTTTTATTGACGAGGTGCACACACTGATCGGCGCGGGCGGCGCGGCGGGAACAGGGGATGCTGCAAACCTGTTGAAGCCCGCGCTTGCGCGGGGTGAGCTGCGCTGCGTCGCCGCAACCACTTGGGCGGAGTACAAACAGCATATCGAGCCGGACCCGGCGCTCACCCGGCGCTTCCAGGTCGTTTCGGTCGATGAGCCGTCGGAGGAGACGGCGATTGAGATGTGCCGCGGCGTTGCAGCCGTTTTGGAGCGTCACCACGAGGTTGAAATACTCGACGAAGCGATTGAGGCCTGCGTGACGCTCTCGCACCGCTACATCCCGGCCCGTCAATTGCCGGATAAGGCGATCAGCCTGCTGGACACGGCCTGCGCGCGGGTTGCGGTCAGCCAGCATGGCACCCCGGCCACGGTCGAAGACCTCGATCGCCGCCGGGCCGCCCTGGAGATCGAGCGCCGCATCGCCGAGCGTGAGGCAGAGATCGGGATCGACGCGGCGGATAGAATTGCCGAGGCTGATGCCGAAATCGCCGAGGTTGATGCTCAACTCGAGGCTGAAAATGCCCGATGGGACCAGGAAAAAGACTTGGTAAAAGAAGTGCTTGAGTTGCGTGCCGCGCTGCGCCGTGCCGGATCAGAGATCGACGCGCCGCTTGCCGGTGAGCCTGAGGCAGCGCTTGAAGAAGAGCCCGAACCAGAGCCAGATCTTGAGGAAGAGGCAGCGCCCGAGCCGACTGATCCAGAGGATATCTCGGAGGAGGAAGAGCCGTTCGACAAAGAATCCGTCCTGGCGGAATTGCGGGCCAAGACGGCGGAATTGACGGCACTGCAAGATGAGACACCGCTTATATTGCCCTCGGTCGATCGCAATGCTGTGGCCTCTGTTGTGCAGGACTGGACTGGCATTCCAACGGGACGAATGCTGACCAGCCAGACCGAACGCGCGCTCAATTTGGCGGATATCCTAGCTGAGCGTGTCGTCGGCCAAGATCACGCGATGGAGATGATTTCGAGCCGTATCCAAACCTCTGCCGCGGGCTTGGGCGCGCCTGAAAAGCCCATCGCTGTTTTCATGTTATGTGGCCCGTCCGGCGTCGGCAAAACCGAGACGGCACTGGCGCTGGCAGAAACACTTTATGGTGGTGAGCAGAACCTGATCGCCATCAATATGAGTGAGTTCCAAGAGGCCCATACCGTGTCGACCCTGAAAGGCGCGCCACCGGGTTATGTCGGCTACGGGAAGGGCGGTATTCTGACGGAGGCCGTGCGGCGCAAACCCTATTCGGTTGTTCTTCTAGACGAAGTCGAGAAGGCACATCCCGACGTGCATGAGATCTTCTTTCAAGTCTTCGACAAAGGCGTCATGGATGACAGCGAAGGGCGGCGGATCAACTTTAAAAACACGCTGATCTTGTTGACCTCAAACGTTGGCTCGGATGAGATCATGGCCATGACAGATCATGGTCAGACGGCCGTTGATCATGAGGATTTGGCGCAGGAGCTGCGCGCGCCATTGCTGAAAGTATTCCCAGCCGCCCTATTGGGCCGGATCATCACGGTGGCCTATAACCCCTTGTCGGATGCGATGATCGAGGCGATTGCCGGGCATAAATTGCGTTCCATCGCCAAGCGCCTGACGCGCGAACACGAGGCCGAGTTGATTTTGGGCGATGGCTTGATGGATGTCATCAAGGCGCGCTGCACCGAGATTGAAAGCGGCGGACGGATGATCGATGCGATCCTGACAAATACGCTGTTGCCCGAACTCAGCCGACAAATCCTGGAGCGTCAGTTGGACGGGGAGCCGTTAAGCCGCGTCACGGTTGATGGTGGTGCCGACGGGTTCTTATATCAGTTTGAGTGATAGCGATGGCCCGGATCCGGCTAAGCCGACGCGCCGTTTTGGTATGTCTCAGCAACGAAAAAGGCCGCTGCGTGCGTGCACCGCAAACAACCTCAAAGAAAAGCCCCATAAAGGGAGGGTCTTCATGAAATTATGGCATCTCGCATGGCTTTTGGTTTTGCTCTTGCCGCAAGCCGCGCCCGCGCAAGAAGGCCGATTGACGGTTGAGCTGAACAAGCTTGAACCAACCGACGGCGACGGCTGCAGCGCTTTTTTCCTGTTTCGCAATGAAATGGGCGTGAATTTTGCCGCGTTTGAGATGTCGATTGCGGTGCTCAATGCTGACGGCGTGATTGATCGCTTACTCTCCGTCGATGCCGCCCCTTTGCCCGTCGCACGGACCACGCTGAAGCTGTTTGAGATCCCACAGACCGCGTGTACCGACATTTCAGAGTTGATCGTGCACGATATCCCGGCCTGTCAGGCAGAAAATGAGGCCGCGATGGATTGTTATCCCCATATCGAATGGGTCAGCCGTGCGGGCATTCGTTTTGGGCAGTAACTGATGGATCTGGGGCTCAGCCTAACGGGTGCTGGCGGCCCGATCCTGGCCGTGCTGGCGGTTCTGTCGATTGTCTCGATTGCGCTGATCTTGCTCAGATTGGTGGCCCTTTGGCCCGTCTTGCGGCGCCGCGCGTCACGGGCCGAGGCGTTGGCGCGCTTGCGGGCGGGGGATGCAGATCGCGCGCGCGATGCCATCGCGCCGCCGCGGGTGCCGGCCGACCATTTGCTGATGAGCGCGATCGAACGCGTCGCCTCCGGCCGCGCCGCCGGCCTTGAGGCCGATCTGATCGTTGCGGGCAATGCCGCATCGGCGCAGTTCTTCAAAGGCATCCGGGCGCTTGAGACCATTGCCATGGTCAGCCCGCTTTTGGGCCTTTTGGGCACCGTTCTGGGCATGATCCAGGCGTTTCGCGATCTGGAACTGGCAGAGGGCGCGGCGAACGCGGCCTTGCTTGCCGGCGGCATCTGGCAGGCGCTCTTGACCACGGCCGCCGGGCTGATCGTGGCCTTGCCGGCCGCAGCCGCCGCAGCGATGCTGTCGGCCCGGGCAGAAGCGGCAACCGCAGAGGTTGAGGCCATTATCGGCAGCCTTCTGGCGCTCGGCTCTGATCAGGGTAGCGGGTCATGAGATTATCCCGCCCGGTGCGCGCTCCGCGTGTGGTGTCTATCGTGCCCCTGGTCGATGTATTATTGATCTTGCTTGTCTTTTTCATGGTGACGTCGAGATTTCTCGATCTCGATATGATCGCCATGACCGGCAGTGCGGAACCGGCGCAAAGCGGGCAAAGCGGCGCGGCGCAAACCTTGCTGCTGCGCATCGTGCCGGGGGGTGATGTGATTGCGGCGGGTCAGCGAATTGCACCTTCCGGGATTACGGATTTTCTGGCGGAATTGGGCCAGGGGCCACCGCTGGCCTTGCGCCTTCTCTCGTCACCGCAGGCTGATGTGCAAGCGCTGGTCACGGTGCTGGACGCGGCCGCCGCCGCTGGCTTGGCCGATGTGCAGGTCATCCAACTGGGCGCAGAGCCTTGACCCGCCTGACCCGCCCGCGACGCGGCCCCGCGCCCGATCCCATCGTGTCGCTGGTTGATGTTGTCTTCTTCCTTTTGGTTTTTGCCATGCTGATCGGGCGCATGGATGCGACCGCCGCCTTTGCCGTCGACCCGCCGCGCGCCCAAACGGGCGCGGATTTGCCAACCGGAGGCGCCACGATCTCGCTTTCGTCGTCCGCAGAACTGGCATTGGATGGGTCCAACATGGCGCAAGCCGATGCAATCGCCGCATTGATGCCGCGCATCGCGGCTGATCCAACCCTCCGGGTGCGGGTTAACGCGGATGGCGCGCTTTCGTTGCGCCACGTCTTGCCGCTGATCGATGCGCTGCGGTCTTTGGGCGCCGAAGGCGTGGTGTTGGTCGTCACGCCGGGAAATTAGGTCATGGCAGGCATCACCAAATGGAGTTTCGCAATCGTGGTGTCGGTTACGGTCCATCTGGGGCTGGGCGCGGTCATCAGCCCGTTTTTGGAGCCGCGCGCGGTGTCGCAATCGCAAAGTGGCATGGCGGCAAGGGCCTCAGTGACAACCGCATCTGTCCCGCAGGCGCGCGCGACTGAGCGGAATGCGCAGTCTGACATAGCCGAGCCGCTGCCCGAGACCGGCCAATCAGCGGATCTCGGCACAATTCCGGTCGCGCGCGCCGCGCCGACCGATCTGCCAGTGGAGCCTGCGGTGACCGCCCCGCCAAGCGGTCAAATCGCGACTGAGAGCGATGTCGCGGCAGATCCGGGAGGGGTCATCGCGCCCGCGGCTTTGTCAGCCACATCGCAGCAAGTCGACGGTCAGGCCCTGGCCGCCACCAGCCCCGTGGCAGGCCATATTGCCACCGTATCGGTCGAAATAGCAGCGCAAAGCGGCGCGGCCATTTCTCCGCAGCAAGCCAGCGCAGCCCTGCAAGAACCCCGTGCCGAGGCTACATCTCCTAGCGCGCCCGAAGCGATCGTGACAGGGTCGGTGGAGCCACGTACCCAGTCTGCACAAGCATCGGCAATTTCAGCTGAAACATCCGTGGACGCGTCGTCTTCAGCGGCGGTGCAAGCCCTCGGTGCCGCTACGGCGGCAACGCAGACGGCTTCTGCCTCGGCGCCGGTCTCGCAATCGGCCGCCCAGACGCCGCCCGCTGCCGAGCCCGTTGAAAGCCTGACCGCTTGGTCAGGTGACCTCACCATCACTCCTGGTCAGCCGACGCTCGACACAGCTGCGGCTTTGCGCGTTGCAGGCGGGGCAGGTGGTGCGTTGCGCGACGCACTGGCCGACGAAATGGGCGCGATTGCCTGCGGTCGCGTTCAGACTGCGTATGATCCCGAAAGCGGCGCGGTTGATCTGCGCGGCCATGTGCCCGACGCCGCCGCACGAGCACGCTTGGTATCCGGCCTAGAAGCGCAAATCGACGACGCCTTGCCGCTTAATGACCGGCTCCGCCTTTTGGGAGAGCCGCAATGCGGCGTGCTCGGTCAGCTGTCCGCGATGCGCCTTGCCCAATCGGTTGAGCAAAACATCAACCCGATGATGATCGGTGAGGACCTTTACGCGCGGGTCTATGGCTTTCAAGCCGGTGAGACGGTGCGGTTTGAATTGGCGGGCGCGGATTACGACGGCTGGCTGACGCTCGACTATTACGATGCTGAGGGCCAAGTTTTACACATCCTACCGAATGAGCAGATCGCTCCTGTATTTGTCGAGGCACAAGCGCGCGTGGTCTTTGGCGGCGGCGGCGCTGAGGATGTGTCCGGCGGCCGCCTGGCGCTGCGGGTCAGCCCGCCCTTTGGCCAGGACATCGCGGTGGCGATCATTACAAGCGAGCCGATTTTTGACGCGCCGCGCCCGCTTGTTGAGCCAGCCAGCGCTTATCTCGAAGCGCTCACACAACGTATTGATGGGATGCGGCTGACCGATCCGGCGTTTCGTGGCGAATGGGCCTATCTTTTCGTCGAAACGGCTGCCGCGCCATAATTGCATGGGCCAGGCCTTGTTGGATAAATCGACGGCGGGATTCACTGCATGAATCCAGGGTGATAGCTGGGAGACATGAGCAGTTGGGCGGCTACGAAGTACACGATCACCCATTGCTCGGCTTATAATGAGGCGCTGAGGCGGCACGGTTCGCTGACGGTGTGGTTTGATCCAGACATGGTGTGGAGGCCTCCGCCGACCGGCAAACGTGGTCGTCAGCCGGGCTTCAGCGGTGCCGCGGTCCAGACGTGTCTGACAATGAAGGTGCTGTTTGGAAGGGCTTTGCGACAGACGACTGGTGTCGGAGAGCGTCTCCCTCGGCTGGTCGGTTTGGATTGGCCGGTCCCGGACTTCAGCACCTTGTGCCGTCGCCAGCGCAAGCTGAATGTGGCTATCGCCTACCGTGGAGGGAAAGGCCCGCTGAACTTGCTGATCGACAGCACCGGTATCAAAGCCCGCTCTCACCGAAACTGCGTTCCGACTGCCGGGTAGTGGAAGGCGAAGGTAAGTGGAATGTCCGCAAGCATGGTGGCTCCAAGCGGCGCATCTGGCGCAAGACTCACATCGGAATTGATGAAAAAACGCTGGAGGTCCGAGCTGCCGAGATCACTGGCAGCTATATCGGTGACGCGCCCATACTTGTGGAGCTACTGGATCAAATCGGAAGGGATCAGGACATGGCATAAGTCATCGCCGATGGGGCTTACGACACCCTGAAATGCCACAAGGTCTTTGCTGCCTGGGCCATTGCTGCCCGACATGCTGACGCTGTCATCCCGCCCCGGAAGTATGCCAAGCCCCGAAAGAACGCCAAGCCTTGGCAGCCGACACGTCCCGGGGCCGTCGCATGCAATGAAGCGCTGCGTGCCTCGAACTACTTCGGCCGCTCGATCTGGCGACACTGGAGCGGATACCAATGCCGCAGCCGTGTCGAGAGCAAGATGAACTCTTTCAAGCCGCTCGGCCAATCCCTCATGGCACGCGCCTCCAATCGCCAGGTCGCCGAATTGCAGGTTCGTATCGCCGTGCTGAACGGCTGCACCGCGCTTGGCATCCAGTCACAAATTCCGCACGATAATTCCTTCCGGGGAAAGGGAAAGTCCCGTCGTCAGCCGATTTGTGCAAGAAGGTCGTCACGGTTGATAATAGGTTCGCGTTCAATCGGAATTTTAGGTGCGTATGTGGTGAGGTATTTTGATGCCAATTGCTGCGGCATCCGGTCTTTGGCAAATTGCCGTTCATCAAGCGGTTGGCGTTGCCTAACTCGATGGTTTTGATTTCACCGGTCAGCCAAGCGTACCGGGCGCGGTTCAGGGCAGCATTGTCCAAGCGCTGGCGCAGTTTGAATTTCCCACATCCGTTGGACCTTATGCCTGACCGATGTGGATGATGAGGCCGCCGCGCGGGTCTATCATTCCAGTGCGGTGCTGTTAAGGGACGGCACTCTGCTGACATCGGGCGGCACCACTGGCGGTGCCGAATACAACGGCCAGGTGTATCGCCCGGACTACCTCTACGACGCGAACGGCCAACCCGCCACGCGGCCAGAGATTACCGATGTGGCGCTGAATGTGAATGCGGGTCAGAGCATCATCGTCAAGGTGGATGACGCTACTGATATTGCCGACATTACCCTGGTGCGCGGGCAAACGAGCACGCATTCGGTGCAGATGTCCTCGGGCTTTTTCAAGCCTGATTTTACCGTGTTGGATGGCACCACGATCGAAATTGCGGTCCCCAGTTTCGCCGAAGGCATGGATCCGGGCAATTGGATGCTATTTGCTTGGAATACCGCCGGTACGCCGTCCATGGCGCCCATCGTGCGGATCAATCCCGGCCTGCCAAGCGACACCGACGCGGCCAACTTGGTGCTCAATGGCGGGTTTGATGTGGGCGGTGCGGATGCCCTTGGCTGGGTGCAGACCGAAAACGCGGGGCGCGCGGCACCGATTGCGACCGAGGGGGATGCGGCCTTGATCCTGGGGGCAGAAGGCGCGCCGGGCGCGGCCACCCAAACCATCGCAACCCAGGCCGGTACGGTCTATCGCCTCAGCTTTGATCTAGGCCTGATCGGGTCTGCCGACGGGGCCGGGGCAATTGTTGTTGAGCTATCGAATGGCGACACGCGTCGCATCGATATCGCCGCGGACGGATCGACCACGCAAATCGTCAAACTGGGCTTTAAAGCCAGCGATGCGACAACGGATATCACGTTGAAAACCGCCGATGGCACCCCGGTGACGCAGGCAGGTTACAGCATCGATAATGTTGAGCTGAGCGAGAACATGGTCGCCAACCATTCCTTTGAGGAAGGCGGGCAAGGACCTGGCACCTACGTGCCGCATTGGACGGCTTTGGGCAAAGGTGGCCTTCGGCGGCTTGAAACCCGTGCCGATGATGGCGAGGCGAGTTTTTTGTTCGGCGGCTGGACGAGCGGGTATTACGGCGATAACGCGCAGGAAATCCCAACAATTGTCGGCCAGAGCTACACTGTCAGCTTCGCCGCCAGAGCCAATGTCGGTCGCTCAGGCAACAAAATAACCGTCGAGACGATTGCAAACGGCGCAGTGACCATGTCCGAGACGGTGGCACTGCCGGAAAATAAGGTCTACGCGGATTACAGCTTCAGCTTTACCGCAACCGACAGCTCTACCATTTTGCGGATCAACAATCTGGCCTCGGAAGGGCAGGACGCCTGGGATTCGGTGTACTTGGATACCGTGGTTGTGCGCGGCACGGACAATCCGAACCTGCTTGGCGATGGCGCGTTCGAGGATGGCACGACCGAACAGACAATTGCCACCGAGATCGGCCAGACATACACCCTTCGCTTCGACGCAAACGGATTGAGTGACGGCCAGGCCCTGACGGTTGAGGCCCTGGCGGGCGCGACTGTCGATGGTACTGCGACGTTCGACGCCACCAGCGGCAGCACGAACCTGACCTTCACCGCGACGTCGGTGGCAACAACACTGCGCTTCACCGATGCCTCCAGCGCACCGGCGAGCTACACGGTGGATGTGGCCAACGTGGCGCTTGTCGCGGCTCTCACCCATGGCACCACAGCGACGATGGCCGATGGGTCCTTCGAGGATGGAACCGGCTGGACGCTGGCGGGCGCTGCTCGCCTGGCCGATCTGTCAGGGTCCGATGATGAATACATGCTCATTCGCGACGGCGACGGCACCATTCATCAGACCATTGCCACCCGCCCGGGCGAGACCTACACGCTGAGCTTTGATTTCGAACGGCTTGGCTTTTCAGAATACGATGCCGTCCTGCGCGTCGAGGCTTTGAATAATCTTATCGAAGATTTTGCGGCGAATGTGGTCGCGCGCGCGGATGAGCGAAGCGTCTCCTTCGCCTTTACCGCCACGGGTCTTAATACCACGATCCGCTTCTCGGACGCCTCGGCCGGAGGCGTATCGGGGCGCGATCTCAAGATCGACAATGTCACGGTCAAGCAGGGCGCCACCATTGCGCCAACCAAGCAGGGCACCGATGGAAACAATCGGATGTTTGGCGCGGGCCAGGACCAGGTCTATGGGCTTGAAGGGGACGACCGCATCAACATCACCAATTACAAAAAATTGCCCGCAGCAGGGTTTGGCGGCGCGGGCGATGACGTTCTCGCCGGCCGAAACGGCTGGCAGAAGCTCTACGGCGAAGCGGGCGATGACACACTTACCGGCGGTGGCGAATTAAACACCGCCGAACAGGACACACTGGATGGCGGCGATGGCAACGACTTGATCATGTCCGGCCCCGATACGGCAACAAACCGCGATTGGGGTGACCTGATGATCGGCGGCGCCGGCAATGACACCATCGAAGGCGGCGCGGCCAGCGATCAAATCGATGGCGGC
>JBCCXT010000029.1:0-49099 GCA_039191215.1 Pseudomonadota bacterium | reverse complement strand
TCATGGGCGGTGAGGCCGCACATGGCATGCTGATCCTCAGCCCGCGCGCGGTTGAGCGGCTGGAAAGCTATACTCCGCCCTGGCCGCTGCCAAAGATCTTCCGCCTGACTAAAGGTGGCAAGCTGATCGAGGGCATCTTTGGTCAGGCGGAAGATCTTTGGCAGCGGCCAGGGCGGAGTATAACTTTCCAGCCGCTCAACCGCGCGCGGGCTGAGGATCAGCATGCCATGTGCAGCCTCACCGCCCATGACTTTCTGCCAAGAGAACGTCACGACATCGAGCTTGTCCCAAGGCAGCATTTGCGCAAAAGCGGCAGAGGTCGCGTCGCAGATGGTCAGACCGGCCCGGTTCGCCGGAATGACATCGCCATCTGGCACGCGCACCCCGGAGGTTGTCCCGTTCCAGGTGAAAACGACGTCGCTGTCCCAATCCACGGCGCTGAGATCGACGATCTCGCCGTATTCGGCGGTGGTGACAGTAGCGTCGATTTTGAGCTGTTTAACCGCGTCGTTTACCCAGCCCGCACCGAAGCTCTCCCAGGCCAGGAGTGTCGCCGGTCGTGCGCCAAGCAGCGACCACATCGCCATTTCGACCGCACCGGTATCAGAGGCCGGCACAATGGCGACCCGATAAGACCCCGGCACGCCCAATATCTCGCGTGTGCCGTCGATCGCGGCTTTCAGCTTGGCTTTGCCGATCGCGGCGCGATGCGACCGGCCAAGTGCGGCGTCGCGCAGAAAATCAAATGAAAATGTCGGGGGTTTGGCGCAGGGGCCAGATGAAAAACGCGGATTAACCGGCCGCGCGGCCGGGGTATCGAGGTCCATCGGTGGTATCCTTACAGATATGCGCCCCTCGTTGGGGAGGGGTGTCCCACCGTTGCGGTTATCCAGTTCGAAATTGACAGGCAAGGGCCAAAGTGAAGCATTTTAGCCCGACAAAGCAAAAAACGGTTGCTGCGCTGAACCGGCGAGATCTCGGGAAAATTCAAAGATTGACCATTCAAATTGACACCTCGCTGTAATTTCCGCAAGACAGGTTATTGCTCTTTTCTGTAACTCGCGGTATGCGTGTGGACGGGGAGGGGTATCCCCGCGCTCAGGAGGAGTTGCTATGAAAGACTCCGCGACAACGATCAACATAGACCTGGAAAGCTTTTTGCCGTTCCAGATGGCGATCGTAGCTAACCGTCTGTTCCAGCGACTCGTCGCCGAAGCGGGCCTGCAATTGCCGGAATGGCGGATCATGATGGTCCTTCTTCGGCACGAACCGTGTTCTTCCAATGATCTGTCCATTTTGACCTCGATGGATGCCGCCCGCGTCAGCCGCGCTCAGCGCCGGTTGGAATCGCTGGGGCTGATCGATGTGATCCAGGATCAGGAAGACCGGCGCCGCTTGGTGGTAACACTCACCGAAACGGGCCGGGACGAATCACTTCGTCTCACTGCGTTGGCGGTTGCCGCCGAAGAACGGATGATCGGAGACCTTCCCGCAGAGGCGCAAGAATGCCTGCGCGGGGCAATGGGGCATCTTTTCAACCGTCTCTAACAAAGGGCAAACGTTTCGTGCTTGCGCCGTCTTGGGCGCAAGCGTTGGGCTGTTTGACCCCAAGTTGGTCAGGTCATCCGGCTTGCCCGACGTTTGGCCTCGCGATGTGAGACCGCGGCTATTCAAGCAGCTTCAGGCGTTAGGCCAGGCCGGCGCAGGACGCTTCGGGAAAGTTCAACCATGCCCGGACCTGTTCACCAAGGCACCTGTCGGTGGTCGACCCCATGCCACCCGCGGGGCGTGGTGCGACAGCTACGGCGACGCCTTAATCGTGTTTGACGGGCGGTCCTTGCGTGCAAGGCGCGTCGATAACGGAAAGACCGGGCCGTGAGACCTTTGCCAAAGGTCAGATGTGTGAAGCTCAGAGGCATTTCCAAACCTGCACCTACCCAGATGAATAGACCTGCGATGCGAGATTGGCCCCATAATCGGCCGTTGACACCGACGTAGCGGTATTTGCACTCATTGCGCCAGATGATTTTGCAATTTTCGATCTCGCGGCCCGCTTAGGCGTGCGCAAGAGTGTCGAAGCCCACCAGCGCATTGAGACCTTCCTTGACGATGACGACCAAACAGCGCCCGGATGCGGGAAAATCACACGGGCGTTCGACCTCAGCCTTTGCACCAAAGTGCACGGCGCTTTGGCTGGCCGCACTCCTGTCTTTGGGCGTCACCTTGGCCGAGGCTGAGACGCCAACCCGCGTCGTATCGATGAACCTGTGCACCGATCAGCTTGCGATGATGCTGGCCGCACCCGGCCAGCTTATCTCCGTCTCGTCGATCGCCCACGACCCGTTCACGTCACCGATGCATATCGAGGCGCAAGCCTATCCGACCAATTACGGATCGGCCGAAGAGATCTTCCTGCTCGCACCCGATCTTGTCCTGGCCGGAAGTTACTCCAACCCAACGACAATCGCGATGTTGCGGCGCCTGAGGTTGCGCGTTGAACAGATCGACTTGGTGGAGGACTTATCACAAGTCGCGACCCGGCTGCGCGAAGTTGGCGAGATTCTGGACCGCACGGCCGAGGCCGAGGCTGCGGTTGATGTGTTCGAGGCCCGGTTGGAGGAACTGCGCGCGCCCGTGCCCGGTGGCCCGCTTACCGCGTTTTACTACCCCAACGGCTACACGCTCGGAACCGAAACACTCAGCCATGAGATCCTGTCGGCGGCGGGCATTCCGCATCTAGCGGAGCGCCTTGGACGGGCGTTTTCCGGCCGGCTCGCTTTAGAAGAACTGGTCATGGCTGATCCGGCGATGATCATCACCTCTGACCCGTACCCCGCGGCCTCGCGATCCGAAGAAATCCTGCGTCACCCGGCGATGCGACGGCTGACCGAACCGCATGGCGCATTTGTTGCGGGAAATGAGTGGATTTGCGGCACGCCGCATGTGCTGGCTGCATTGGAAGAGCTGGCACATGAACGGGCGGCGCGGCAGTGACCCGGCTGACGGGCGTGCTCCTGGCAATTGTGGGCGGTCTTGCCGTCCTGTCACTGCTGGTTGGTCCGGCGGGTTTCGGCCCCGGCCAGGCGCTTGGCGCGCTTGTGACCGGGCGCGGTGAGGCTGTGACGTTGGTGATGCGAGAGATCCGCCTGCCCCGCACGATCCTGGCCATCTTGGTGGGTGCGAGCCTGGGAATGTCAGGCGCGGCATTACAGGGCTATCTGCGCAACCCGCTGGCAGAGCCGGGCTTGATCGGCATCTCGTCCTCGGCCGCGCTGGCCGCAGTCGTTGCATTACAGACCGGGCTGGCCAGCGCCTTTGCCCTGGCGCTGCCGCTGTCAGCTCTGACCGGGGCGTTTTTTGCCGTGGGTCTGGTCTTTGCGCTGGCCGGGCCTCGCGGCGGATCACTGATTGTGATTTTGGCGGGCATTGCGATCTCTGCGCTGGCGACAGCGCTTTTGTCGCTGACGCTTAACCTGTCGCCCAATCCCTTTGCGGTGTCCGAGACGGTCTTTTGGCTGATGGGCAGCCTGGCGGATCGGTCCTTTGCCCATGTCGGGCTGGCCCTGCCCTTCATGGCCGCAGGCTGGCTATGCTTGGCGCTGACAAAACGCGGGCTTGATGCGCTGACCCTAGGCGAAGACGCGGCCGGCGCGCTTGGCCTGCCGCTTGCCCGGCTGCGGGTTCTGGTCATCGGCGGCACCGCCCTTTGTGTGGGTGCAGCCACGGCTGTGGCCGGGGCGATTGGATTTGTTGGTCTGGTTGTGCCGCACATCCTGCGCCCGTTCGTGCAGTCGCGTCCGGGTGCGCTTTTGCTTGCCTCCGCGCTAGGCGGTGCGGCGATTGTTTTGGCCGCCGATATCGCCGTGCGTCTTGTCCTGCCCGATCGCGACCTCAAACTTGGCGTGGTCATGGCCTTTGTCGGCGCGCCACTTTTCTTGCACCTAATCTGGAAAACCCGGGCGGCACTGGCATGAGCGTTCTGAGCCTTTCGGACCTGTCGGTCAGCCGCGGTCGGCGCGAGGTGGTGCGCAAGGTCTCCTTCAACGCTGAAGCCGGGGAATTCATCGGCCTCCTAGGCCCCAATGGCGCCGGCAAGACCTCGCTCTTTCGCGCCGTTTTGGGGCTTTTGCCGCATCGCGGCCAAAGCTCGCTTTCGTCGATGGCCGCCCGCGACCGCGCACTGCATGCGGCTTGGGCCCCTCAGGCGCGCGAAATCGCCTGGCCGATCGCCGTTGAAACGCTGGTCATGCTCGGCCGGTTGCCGCATCTGGCCGCTGGCGCACACCCGTCGGTACGCGATCACGAAGCGGTAGCAGATGCGCTGGCCCGGATGGAGCTTGAAGCACTTGCAAAGCGGCCCGCCACAGGCTTGTCGGGCGGTGAACAGGCACGCGCTTTGCTGGCCCGTGTCTTGGCCCAGGACACGCCGCTGATCCTGGCCGATGAGCCGATTGCAGGCCTCGATCCCGCCCATCAGATCAGCACAATGGTGGCATTCCGCGACTTGGCGGCCGAAGGGCGCACCCTGATCGTGTCGCTGCATGATTTGGGCCTGGCCGCGCGATATTGCACCCGGATGATCGTGCTGAGCGACGGTGAACTTGCCGCCGACGGGACACCCGACCAGGTGCTGACATCTGACATCCTCGCCCGCGTCTTTGGTATCCGCGCCTATGTTGCGGAGACCGAACATGGCCTGGTCGTTCAGCCAGAGGCCGTCCTGTCGCCCGTCGAACGGCCATGACGCCGCTTGCCATCGATTTTGACCAACCCTGGCTGTCGGCCGATTTGGGCGCCCGATGAATGTGCGGCCCTGTGCGCCGGCCAATCCCTGGCTGACCCAGGCGCGCGACATCACTTGGCGCGAGGTTCGCATTGGCGATCTGACCTCCGATTTTTGATGCCGAAGCCCGGCTCCGCGCAGAGCTCCGCGCCGCAGGCAAGCCCGATGACGTTGGCATGATGCCGTCGCGCGATGTAAGCGCCTATCATCTCCAGACGCGCAACCGCGCGACCTGTCTGGCGAGCACCGGGCTCGGCAATGCCGAGCGGTTCGGTTTCCGGCAATCGCTCCTTCAGATCGGCACGATCAGCCTCCTTGTGCGACTTGCCGACGGCGTGGCGCCGCCCGCGCTACTTCAGGCAATGTCCGTCGCGGCCCAAGCGCACATGGCGGCGGTCATCGATCACGGGCCCAACCTGCCGTAGGGCCGCGCCACGGGCACCGGCACCGGCACCGATTGCATCGCCGTCGCCGCCGAGGGGGGTGACATCGCTCATGCAGGTCTGCATACCGATCTGGGCGAGGTGATCGGTCGCGTCGTCCATGACGCCGTCGTACGCGGCACAAAGACGTGGATGGAGGGCAAAGATGGTTGAGATCGCCGGTTGGCTCAATCAAGGCGGCCCGGTCCTTTGGGTGATCTTTGCACTCTCGATCCTGGCGCTTACGCTGATCATTTGGAAGATCGCGCATCTCACACGGCTCGGCGCCTTTGATGGCGGGTCGCGCACCGAAGACGCGATCTTAGGCTGGTGCGCCGGCCAGCATGAACAGGCTATTGGGACACTACGCACCACGCCAAGTCTGCGCGGGAAATTGGCCTATGCAGCGATGGAAGCGGCCGGGGACGCGGCCTTGACCGCCGCCGACGCCCGCGAAGAGACGACCCGCGTGGCGCGCAACCTGCTGGCCCGAGCCCGCGCCGGCCTGCGTCCGCTTGACATGATCTCGACCGTTGCACCGCTTTTGGGCCTGCTGGGCACGGTTTTGGGTATGATCGAGGCGTTTCAGGCCCTTGAAGACGCAGGCAGCCGACCCGACCCGACAGCACTTGCCGGCGGGATATGGCAAGCGCTCTTGACCACGGCTGCGGGCATGGCCGTGGCCATCCCGGCCGCAATGGCGCTCATCTGGTTTGACGGTATTGCAGAGCGTCTGCAACGGGACATGGAGGATGCCGCAACGCGCATCTTCTTGCTTCGCGCGTCATGAGCACGCTCGACCTCCCCGCGACGAAGCCACGCCGCCGCTTCAGCCTGGCGCCGATGATCGACCTGGTCCTCCTTGTGCTGATTTTTTTCATGCTGACGGCACGTTTTGCCACCGATGGCGGGGTCAGCATGACGACTTTTGGCGCAGATGCGCCTTATACCGGACCGCCACGACTGGTGGAGATTGCATCGGGCGGCATCACGTTGAACCGCCGCCCCTTGCCGCGCGATGCGGTCGCCGGGGCGCTTGCAAGGCTTATGCAAAGCCCCGATGATGCGGTTCTGATCCGGCCCGTCGGCGATGTCGCGCTGCAACAGCTCGTCTCGGTTTTGATAGATCTCGAAGAGGCCGGTTTCAGCGCGCTTCGGGTGGTCGAATGACGCAAGAGCGGTTCGATTTCGCGCCATTTGCGCCCGCGCATCGCGGCGGGGCGCCCTTTGTGGCGTTGATCACCATCGTCTTTTTGCTGCTGATCTTTTTTCTGATGACCACGGCGATCACAGTGCCGGAGCCGGTCAACCTAACGCCGCAAGAGGCGATGGGTCCAGCCGCAAATCTTCCGCCCGACACGCTCTTTGTGGCCACCGATGGCAAGCTCGCTTTTGAGACGGCCCGGGGTGAGGCGGTCTTTGCGGCGCTGAGCGCGCGGGCCGAAGCGGGGCCTATAACCTTGCGCGCTGATGCCCGCTTGCCCGCGCGAGATCTGGCCGCGCTTTTGCCACGGATCGGGGCTGCCGGCGTGACAGAGCTGCGCCTTGTGACGGTGCAGCCGTGATACAGGCACCGCGCTGGCTCGGATTTGGCGGCCCGTTTCACCGCGCGCGGTCCGCAAGCGGCGGCATCGACAGATTAATCACTTAGTTTTTTTGAGGCTGCGCCGAGTGGGTGCAATTGGCGCTGATCCTGAACGGCTCTGGCGATAGCGCTCTTGACGCATCCAGCTGCCACCAAGCTTGCAACAAAAAAAAGCGGGCCCATGATAGGGCCCGCTTTGAGGTCATTCAGACGGTCGGGGGTTAGTCCGAAATCTCCTCGAAATAGGCAGCCACACGGGCGTTCAGGCTCATTTCCTGTCCGTCGGCTTGCAGGTCTGCTGCGATTTGGTTTGCATCAGAACCGCCCAACACACCTTGGGTCGAGATAACTTCCGGGGCTGCGCTCAGGGCGCGCACAGCCCGCATGTCGTCATCAGCTTGGGCAGCCATCAGCGCCACCAGCGTGGCCGCATCCGCCCCATCAACGCCCAGGCCAGCAGCAAGCTGGGCCGTGTTCGTTACCGGGTTGGAGGCACCCGCTTCCAGCAAAACGCGGCCCTCATCGGCAGCATCAGCAAAGGCGGGAACGGTCAGGGCGATCATCGCAACAGCGGTCAAAACAGATTTCATCTCTTGGGTCCTTTCTCGGGTCAACTTGCGCCGGTGACTTGGGTAATCCCGGCGCCATGATCCCGATATGGACACCGCCCTGGCGCCATACTTGAACCAATCCAGCGATTTTTTGAACCGAACCGTTTAGTTTGGATTTAGGCCCGAAGGTGGCGCCGCCAATGCAGCGGACTTTGCCCATAGGCCCGTTTGAAGCTGCGCGAAAAGTGCGCTTGGTCGGCAAACCCGGTGGCTGCGGCAATCTCGCTGAGATTGAGCGAGCTGCTTTGCAGCAGCCGCCTTGCCGCCTCGACCCGGCGCGCCCGCACTAGGTCTTGCGGGGTTTGCCCGGTCATTGATTTCACCGCCCGCAGCAGGGCAGAGTCGGACATATGCGCCAGATCGGCCAATTCGGTGGTGCGGATCGTATCGCTCAGATGCTGGTCGATATGTTCGAGGATACGGGTATAGAGTACCGGGTCGATGCCGCTGTGCCCGAACGTGCGCTGCGCGATCGCATAAGAGCGTACGACATGGACCACAAGCATCCGCGTCAACGCCTCAAACAGCACGGCCTGTCCGGGCCTGCCGTCGCGCAGCACGTCCACGATCATCTCTGCGGCACGGGTGATCTTGCGATCTTTCAGCACCGTCAGCGCATCAAGCTCACTTTCGGCGCCTACAAGCCGCAATTCCTGCGCGGAAAAGCGCTGCAGCTCATCTGGGTCGATCGACAGGCGCAGCAGCTTCGCGCCCGACGGCCAGCGCCAACCGCGGCGCCCGCCTGCAGGGCTCAGATGCACCGCCGGGGCCGCACTTGCCATCGGCTGCCAATGGCCGTCTTGGAAGAGATGCACCGTTACAGGCGCATGGTGCAGCGCCACGATCATGGCGTGATCATCGCCCGGTTCTGCGGAAAACTCGATCGGGCCCTCAAACAGATCGGCCACAACCAACTCTTGCGTCAGGCCATGCAAATCACGTGAAGTCAAAATCGCGTTCTGGGGCATCTCGATCTTGCATTTGAGCACCGCGCGAACCGATTCAAGAGACAACCTGTCACTTTCCCGCAGCTTCGGCTGCGCTATGCTCATCATCCCGGCAATTTAGCGATGATGCCGCCCTTGCTCGACGTCTCTGACCTGTCCAAACGCTTCGATCCCGCGCTGCCGCCGGTATTCCAAGGCGTGTCCTTTTCAGTCGCCGCCGGAGAAGCGGTGGCGCTGACCGGCGAAAGCGGATCGGGCAAGAGCACGCTTTTGCATCTTGTTGCCGGGCTGGATGCGCCCGACCATGGCCGGATCCGGATCGACGGAGCCGAGATCGATGCCCTGGATGAGCCGGGCCGGGCAGCGCTTCGGCGCGAGAAAATTGGCATCGTCTTTCAGCAGTTCAACCTCATCCCGTCGCTCAGTGTGGCTAGCAATATTGGCTTTCAGGCCCGCTTGGCGGACCGTTTTGACGCGGCATGGGCACAAACCCTGGCAGAGATCCTTGGGCTTGACGCGCTGCTCGACCGCTACCCAGAGCAGCTTTCCGGTGGCCAGCAGCAGCGCGTCGCCATCGGCCGCGCCTTGGCCGGACGCCCGGGCCTTGTGCTGGCCGATGAACCGACCGGCAATCTTGATGAGGCCACGGGCGACGCGGTCATGCAAAGCTTTCGCCGGTTGATTGAAGAAACCGGCGCCGCCTTGTTGATGGTCACCCATTCTGAGCGGCTGGCCAATGGGCTCGACCGGCGCTTGCGGCTGAGCCGGGGGGTAGTGGCATGAACCGCGCGGGCCTGATGGCGCTGGCGTCCCATTGGCGCCACCGCCCCGGACAGCTTGCCGCGCTGATGCTGGGCCTGATGCTGGCCACGGCATTGTGGTCCGCCGTCCAGGCGATCAACGCCGAGGCGCGGCGCGCCTATGACAGCGCGGCCCGCCTGCTGGATGGCCAAAACCTCGCGCGCCTGGCCCGCACCGACGGCCTGCCCATTTCGGTGGCAGACTTTGCAGCACTGCGCCGGGCGGGCTATCTTGTCAGCCCCGTGATCGAGGCGCAGATCGACGGTCTCACGGTTCTGGGCGTTGACCCGCTGACCGCCCCGCCGGGCATGATCCCGGATGACATCATCACAGGAGCCACTGATTTTCAGGCCTTTTCGGGCCAGGCTGATCTGCTTTTTGTCGGCCCCAATACCGACGCACCGGGGTTTGAGCGGCGCACCAGCCCAGCCCTGCCACCTGGCACCGCACTAGCCGATATCGGCACGGTAGCGCGTCTTTCGGGTCAAACGGGCGCCAGCTATCTGATCGTGGCACCAGATCAGCCTGCGCGCCTCGCATCGATCACCGAGGCCACGGAGCTGGAGTTGCAGAGCCCCGCAAACCAGGCCGATCTGGGCGAGCTTACCGGCTCATTCCACCTCAACTTGACCGCTTTCGGACTGCTGTCTTTCGGCGTCGGGCTTTTCATTGCGCATAGTGCAATCGGCCTGGCCATTGAGCAGCGCCGCACGATGATCCGAACCTTGCGTGCGCTTGGCGTGCCGCTGCGGCGCGTCCTTGGCCTGATGGCGGCGGAACTTCTGGCGATCGCGCTTGTTGCAGGTATCTCCGGGATTGTGCTTGGCTATCTGGTTGCCGCGGGCCTACTGCCGGGGGTGGCAGGCACCCTGCGCGGGCTCTACGGCGCGCCGATCTCCGGGGTGCTTGCCTTTGATCCGATATGGGCCGGCCAGGCACTGCTGATCACGCTTCTTGGCGCGGCTGTTGCGGCAGGCGGTGCGCTGTGGCGCGTGGCGCGGATGCCGATCCTGGCACCCGCCCTGCCGCGTGCCTGGTCGATGCGCCATGGTCGCGCGCTGCGCATCCAGGCGCTGGCCGCCGGTCTGCTCTTTGCGCTTGCCGTGCTTTTGGGCGCCTTTGGCCAGGGCCTCGGGCTGGCCTTCGGTGCCGTCGCCGCCCTTCTGACGGGATCAGCGCTTTTGCTGCCCGGCGCGCTCAGCCTCGGATTGCAGGTGCTGACACCCCTTGCCCGCGGCCCGTTCGCCGAATGGCTGCTGGCCGATACGCGCCAGCAAGTCCCGGGCCTGTCGCTGGCGCTCATGGCGCTGCTTTTGGCGCTTGCCGCCAATATCGGCGTCTCGACCATGGTCGGCTCGTTTCGCGAAACCTTCATCACCTGGCTCGACCAACGCCTGGGATCGGAGCTTTACGTCTTTGCCCAAGGTGATCCCGCGCCGCTGCGCGACTTTCTCGAGCCTCGGGCCGAGGCCGTTCTGCCGGTCATGGGCCTCGACCGCCCGATCCTTGGCGCGCCGGGGCGCCTGCGCATGCTGGCTGACCACGCAACCTACCGCGATGGCTGGCCGCTGCTGGCGGCCGCGCCAGATGCTTGGGACCAGCTGCAATCCGGCCAGGGCGTCTTGATCAATGAACAAATCGCCATCCGAGAGGGCCTGTCGCTTGGCCAGTCCCTGGCGATTACCCCCGACCTCTCCCTGCCGCTTGTTGGAATCTATGCCGATTATGGCAATACACGCGGTGAGGCGATCATCGGCGAGGTGCTGTTTGGCACGCTCTTTCCCAGGATCGAGCCCTTGGGCTTTGCCATCCGAACCGATCCCGATCGCGTCGGCCCCCTGATGGCGGAGCTTTTGGAATTCGGCCTGCCCCAACGCGCTATGTCGGATCAGCGTGCCCAGCGGGCACTGTCGCTCACGATCTTTGAGCGTACTTTCCAGATCACCGGGGCGCTGTCGGCGCTGACCCTGGGCGTGGCCGGGCTGGCACTGTTGATCGCCTTTTTGACCCTGGCGCAGATGCGGCTACCGCAGATCGCCCCGGTGTGGACGATCGGGGCCACCAAATCGCGGCTGGCCTGGGCTGAGTTTGGCCGCGCCCTGGCGCTGGCTGCGCTGACCTTTCTTGTCGCCCTACCCGTCGGCCTGATCCTGGCCTGGATGCTGTTGAACCTGGTCAACACCCAGGCCTTCGGCTGGCGCCTGCCGATGCTGATTTTCCCGTCTGAATGGCTGCAACTTGCCGCCCTGTCTTTCCTGGCTGCAGGCCTGGCCGCGTTGTGGCCAGCGCTGCGCCTGACCCGAATGGCCCCGGCACGGCTCTTACAGGTATTTGTCCATGAACGCTAAAGCGCTTTTCCTGGCTCTCTTTCTGCCCTCTGCCGCAACCGCCCAGGGATTTGCAGGGCTCGGCACCGAGGCTACGGGCTTTGCCATCCCGCAGAACCCGCCGAGCTTTTCTTTCCCGGCCGATCACGGCGCCCACGAAAGCTATCGGATTGAATGGTGGTATCTGACCGCGACGCTGCAGGGCGCGGATGGCCGCGATTACGGCATCCAGTGGACGCTCTTTCGCACGGCCTCTGCGCCAGAGCCCGCGAGCCTTTGGGGGACCGAGCAGATCTGGATGGGCCATGCCGGACTGACCGCACCGGACGCACATTTTGTCGCAGAACGGCTGGCCCGAGGCGGGACCGGTCAGGCCGGCGTCAGCACGGCGCCCTTCGCGGCCTGGATCGACGATTGGGCGATGACGGGGGAAGGCGGCGAGGACGCGCTCGACGCGCTCCGCCTGACCGCAAGGGCGTCTGATTTCAGCTACGACCTGGCGCTTTCCGCCACCGGGCCGCTCGTTTTCCACGGCCAGGACGGCTATTCCGTTAAATCGCCTGAGGGCCAGGCGAGCTACTACTATTCCCAGCCCTTCTACGACGTCTCAGGCACGATCGCCCTGCTGGACGGAGAGATCGCTGTCACGGGCCAAGGCTGGCTCGACCGGGAATGGTCCTCACAACCCCTGTCCGATACCCAGGATGGTTGGGATTGGATCTCGCTGACCTTCGATGACGGCGCGCGGCTGATGGGGTTTCGCTTGCGCGACCGGGCCGGGCCAGATTTCACCTCCGGTACCTGGATCGAACCCGACGGCACCAGCACGGCGATCCCCGATGGCGTGCTGACACTCACGCCGATTGCCACGCATGCGGTGGCAGGCCGCGAGGTTCCGACACGCTGGCAAATCGAGCTGCCAAGCCGCGATCTTTCGGTCGAGATCGACGCGCTTAACCCGGATGCCTGGATGGCAACCAGCTTTCCCTATTGGGAAGGCCCGGTCGGTATCAGCGGCAGCCATCAGGGCCGCGGATACCTTGAGATGACAGGCTACTAAAACCATTGCGTGGCGCAGTTGCCCTTGCCACGGCCACCGCACACGCCCCTCCATAAAACCACCAACCCATCCCGCATCGCGCCCAGCGCGCGGACACGGCCGCAGGCCGACCGCGCGCCACGCCCAACTGGCGCAGGCCAAAGGTCGAGCCAGGCGGGAGCGCTACCCGCCATCAAATAGCGGAAATGTCGCGGCCAGGGCCCAGGCCAGGATCACGCCCAGCCCCAATCCCATCGCCACAGCTGATCCGGTGCGCCGCCCGACCCAGCCGCCGATCAGGCCGAAGCTGAAGTAGAACAGGACCAGAACCGGCATGACCAGCACCAGGAAAAACAACCGGCCCGGGTCAAGCGCCACCGCAATCGCAAGCGACAAGATGAACCCCAACCGCGCGGCCACCCGGCGCAGCGCATGCGCCTGGCCTGCTTGGCTTAAGGTCGCATCCGCCGTCATCGCCAGGATCGACCCCGGCAAAAGCGCGGCAAAAACCAGCCACCGCCCCTCCGCCAGGATAAAATTTGCCACATACCGATCGAGTACAGCCCCCACCACCAAGATCCCAAAAGCTGCGACCGCCAGGCCCGCACGCCATCCATGGAAGGCAGGCGCATCACCTTCGACTGCCAACCCGCCCAAAACCAGCACGCCATAGACCAGCAAATGCAGCGCCAGATAATCGGCCACAAGTACCGAGAGGAAATCCGTCGGCACCAATCGCAACACGAGCGGCGTCAGGACCGCCGGCAGCAAAGCAAGAACCCAGAACGCGCCGGGCGGCACCGAATTCACACGCCGCCGCCGCGCCCGCAGCCCTTGTGAAATCGGCTGGGCAATCAAGACCAAACCGATCAGCGTCAACAGTAGCGGTGGGCCGATCCAGGCCACGCCATTTTCAGCGCCATATTCGAAACTGTCATTCAGCCAGCTGCGGGTCTCTCGCAGAGTCTGGCGCGCATAAAGCACGCCGACATGTTCAGCCAAGTCGACAGAGACGGCGCGGCGGGCAAACCCCGAGGCTGGGTCACCGACGCGCTCCCCCTCGGCCACGCCCTGTTCGGCCATGATCCGCTGCGCCTCAGCCCGTAATCGGCCTTCAAATTGACCGTTTAAGATTAAAAGGTTGCGCGGCGCCTCAGCTGAAACAGCTGCAGAAAACATCGAGATGGCGACCGCCGCATCTGCCTCCGCCTCGACCGCGTAGCGGACCACAATATCCGAGGCCATCGAGTGACCAACAACCGCCAGCCGACCATCTGCACCGGGCAGCGCCAAACCGGCCTGCGCCACACGGGCAAGCTCATCGACCAGAAAACGCGTCGTGCCTTCGATGTCATCCACATCGCCACGCATCGGCTGCGGATTGCGGCCGTGGCCCTCAAGATCGTAGCTGATCGTGATGTAACCCGCCCGCGCCAGGGTCAGCTGAACCGGATGCATCAACTGACGCGACCCGGCAAAGCCATGGGCGATCACCACTACCGGCGCCTCGACGCCCGGGACCTGCATCACCGTCGCAGGCGTGGTCCCGACCTGCATCGGCATGATCGACAGACCGGTGCGCGGCTGCTCGACCAAAAGCAGCCCCAGACCGAGGCAGAGCAGCGCCAGCAGCGCGCCGAAAAGCTCCCGAATTCCCACCAGCCCTCCCGTCGCGGCCCGTGTCCCGGAGACCATAGGCCCTTGCCCCGGCCCGGAGCACGCCGAATTTCGGCTGGCGAGCGCCTGCGTTTCGTGGTGTGACCACCGCGCCAGTCTCAGCCGACCATTTCGGGGGAATTGTCTTGTATATCGCCAGCCTGATCGCCGAACCCGGCAAACTCGACCCGTCCCTGCCGGTCGCTTTGCGCAACGCGCTTGGCGGCGGTGATGTGAGCTGGCTTGCACAAGGTCGTGCCGCGGAATTTCCCCTGCCCGCGCTGCCCGCCCATCGCGCCGATATTTGGTCGCAATGCCAGGGCAAAGGTGTCGATCTGAATTTTCTTACCGCTGTTGGGCGCCGAAAGCGGGTTTTGATTGCCGATATGGACAGCACCATGATCGACCAGGAATGCATCGATGAAATGGCTGCTGAGGCCGGGCTCGGCGACAGCTTCTTTGAGATCACCGCGCGCGCCATGAACGGGGAGCTCGATTTTGAGACCGCGCTGACCGAACGCGTGGGCCTGCTGCGCGGCCAGCCCGTAGCGCTGATCGACCGGGTTCTTGCCAGGCGCATCAGCTACGCCGCGGGCGGTGCGAGCCTTGTGGCAACGATGCGCGCAAATGGTGCCTTTGCGGCTCTTGTGTCCGGCGGGTTCACTGCCTTTACATCCGCGGTTGCCGCGCATCTAGGATTTGACGAACACCGCGCCAACACGCTTCTCACCGACCAGGGCGTGCTTTCAGGCGCAGTCGCCCAGCCGATTTTAGGCCGCGACGCCAAGGTCACGGCGCTAAGCGAGATCACCGAGCGCCTCGGCATCACAGCGCAGGACGCCGTTGCGGTGGGTGATGGCGCAAACGATCTCGGCATGCTTGGCACGGCCGGGCTTGGCGTGGCACTGCACGCCAAACCTGCCGTGCAAGAACAGGCCGATACCATCATCAACTTCGGCGACCTGACTTCGCTTCTCTACCTGCAAGGCTATTGTGACGCCGAACTCGCTTAAGCCCCGCACCGCCGCTCCGCCATCAACTTGCCTTTGGTGCCGGGTGTAGAACGCAGCCCGGTCGCGCGACGCCCGCAACAGCGTGCCGGCGCGCGGCCGCGGCCGAAGGCCGACCGCGCGCCACGCCCAAGTCTGAAAGGCCGCAAGGCCGTCAGACGCGGGAGCGCGCCGTCTCACTCAGCCCGGGCGACACCTCTTCCAAACCAATCGGATGGGCCAACTTGTCGAGCATCTCTTTGGGGCAGACCTGGACGAAGTTTTGCAACTCCAAATCCCAATGCTGGATGATGTCCGCGGCTTTGCGGCTGCCGGTTTCGCGCAGATGTGCCTCTATCAGACCCTTCAGTTCGTCTTCCCAATGGCGCACCCGAACCGGGCAGGTTACCAGCGTCTCGAGGTTGATGCTGGCGACGGCCACCCCGCCGGGGTCATATAGATACGCCATCCCGCCGGTCATCCCGGCGCCGAAATTGGCACCGATCTCACCCAGAATGACCGCCATGCCGCCGGTCATATATTCGCATCCATTAGACCCGCAGCCTTCGATGACCACCCGGGCACCGGAATTGCGCACGCCGAAACGCTCGCCCGCCCGCCCGGCCGCAAAAAGATACCCATCCGTTGCACCGTAAAGAACGGTATTGCCGATAATCGTATTCTCATCCGCCTTCAGCGGGCTGACCTGCGGCGGCTTGACCACAACAATCCCGCCCGACAGGCCCTTGGCCACGTAATCGTTCGCATCACCGGTGACCTCGAGCTTCAGGCCCGGCGCCGCAAAGGCACCCAAAGACTGCCCGGCAGAGCCTTCAAGCTTCACCGTCAGATGGTCCGGCTGCAGCGTGTTGCGCATCCCAAATGCCTGCACGATATGGCTTGAGGTCAGCGTCCCGATCGTGCGCAGCGTGTTCTGGACAGCATAAGACAGCTGCATCTTCTCACCGTCCTCCAGGAACCGATGCGCATCTTTCACAATCTGCGCGTCAAGCGTGTCGGGCACGGCATTGCGCGGCCTGTGGCGGTCGTATTCGATCTGATCGGCGCCATCGACCGTGATCAGCATCGGATTAAGGTCGAGATCGTCCAGATGGGCGGCGCCGCGGCTGACCTGGTCCAGCAAATCGGCCCGACCAATCACCTCATCAAGCGAACGCGCACCGATCCCGGCCAAAACCTCGCGCACTTCCTGGGCATAAAACGTGATCAGATTGACCACTTTGTCTGCCGATCCGGTGAACCTGCCGCGCAGCTCCTCGTCTTGCGTGCACACACCGACCGGGCAGGTGTTTGACTGGCATTGCCGCACCATGATGCAGCCCATCGCAATTAGCGCAGCCGTACCAATGCCGTATTCCTCCGCCCCCAGCATGGCAGCCATGACAATATCACGCCCGGTGCGCAGACCGCCATCGGTGCGCAAGGTAATCCGGCTGCGCAAATTGTTCATCGCCAAGACCTGGTGGGCTTCGGTCAGGCCCATCTCCCAGGGCAGGCCGGCATATTTAATCGACGTGGCCGGGCTCGCGCCCGTGCCGCCGTTATGGCCGGAGATCAGGATTACATCCGCCTTGGCCTTGGCCACGCCAGCCGCGATTGTGCCAACACCGGAGGAGGCCACGAGCTTCACAGTAACCTTACAGCGCGGATTGATCTGCTTGAGGTCGTAGATCAGCTGCGCCAGATCCTCGATCGAATAGATATCGTGATGCGGCGGTGGGCTGATCAGCGTGACCCCTTTGGTCGAATGCCTGAGCCGCGCGATCAGATCGGTGACTTTCATGCCCGGAAGCTGTCCGCCTTCGCCCGGCTTGGCGCCCTGGGCGACCTTGATCTCAAGCTCTTCGCAATGGTTGAGGTATTCCGCCGTCACGCCAAAGCGGCCAGAGGCCACCTGCTTGATCTTGGCCGAGGGGTTGTCGCCATTGGGCTCGGGCACAAAATGCGCCGGGTCCTCGCCGCCCTCGCCGCTGTCACTTTTTGCGCCGATCCGATTCATCGCCACATTCAGCGTCTTATGCGCCTCAGGGCTCAACGCACCCAAGGACATGCCCGGTGTGACAAACCGCTTGCGGATCGAGGTGACGCTCTCGACCTCTTCCAGCGGCACGGGCTTGCCCATCGGTTTGATGTCAAGCAGGTCGCGCAGGTGAATGGGCGGCATCTTGGCCATCTTCGCCGAATACTGCTTCCACAATTCAAACGATCCGCGCGCGCAGGCCATTTGCAGCATATGCATGTTGGTCGCTTCCCAGGCATGGGTCTCGCCGGATTTACGTGCCTTGTAGAATCCGCCGATGGGCAACACTTCACTGCCCTGAACCCAGCCGCGCGCATGCACCTCTTCTGCCTTCTTTTGCAGACCAGACACACCGATCCCGGAGATCCGGCTTGTCATGCCGGGGAAGTACTCTGCCACCATCGCCCGGCTCAGGCCAACAGCTTCAAAATTGAGCCCACCACGATATGAAGAAATGACACTAATGCCCATCTTCGACATGATCTTCAGAAGACCCGCATCGATGGCCTTGCGGTATCGCGCCACCGCTTCGGTCAGCGGCCCGTCAAGCAGGCCGCGCGCGATCCGGTCGGCCAGGCTGTCTTCGGCCAAATAGGCATTCACAATCGTCGCACCACAGCCGACCAGGACGGCAAAGTAATGCGGGTCAATGCATTCTGCACTGCGCACATTGAGCGAGCAGAAGGTCCGCAAACCCTTCCGTGTCAGCCAGGAATGCACCGCACTTGTCGCCAGGATCATTGGCATCGGCACCCGGTCAACCGACTGGCCACGGTCACTTAAGATGATGTGACCCGCGCCGGAGCGCACCGCGTCTTCGGCCTCCGCCCTGATACGCACCAGATTTTCACGTAATGCCCCGGCGCGTCCGCCTGTGGGAAAGGTGCAATCGAGCGCGACTACTCTGTCGCCGAACTCGCCCACCATGACATCAAATTGCGCGTTACCGACAAACGGGCTGTCGAGGACGAAGATCTCGGTTTGGCTCGAATCCTCATCAAGCACATTTTTCAGGTTCCCGAACCGGGTCTTGAGGCTCATCACCCGGTATTCGCGCAGACTGTCGATCGGCGGATTGGTCACCTGGCTGAAGTTTTGCCGGAAGTAGTGGCTGAGCGGCCGGTAGAGCGAACTGAGCACCGCCGACGGCGTATCATCACCCATCGAGGCTAGGGATTCTTTGCCATCCTCGGCCATGGGTGCGAGGATCTGTTCCAGCTCTTCGACAGAATAGCCCGCCGCGACTTGGCGTTGGCGCAATTCCGTGCCTTCGTAATAGGGCTTCTCCGATACGCTTGCGGTGGTGTGCGACAGATCCTTGATCTTGCCGACCCAGTCGCCAAAGGGGCGCGCAGCACTCAGCGCATCTTTGATCTCTGTATCGTGAAACAGTTTCTGCTCGACCATGTCGACGGCAATCATCTGGCCTGGGCCAAGCGCGCCTTTTTCGACAACGCTGGCCTCGTTAACCGGCACCATCCCGGCCTCTGATCCGGCAATCATCAGGCCGTCGCCAGTGACCACATAGCGCATCGGCCGCAAACCGTTGCGGTCAAGCCCGGCACAGACCCACCGCCCGTCGGTCATCGCCAAGGCGGCCGGGCCGTCCCAGGGCTCAATCACCGAATTGCAGTAGGAATACATGTCCTGCCAGGCCTGCGGCAGCTCGGCCGCGGTCTGGCTCCAGGCCTCGGGCACCAGCATCGTCTTGGCCATCGGTGCGTTGCGGCCCGCCCGCACCAGCACTTCAAACACCGCATCAAGAGCCGCTGAATCCGATGCCCCGGTGGCGATGATCGGTTTGATGTCTTCGGCCATATCTCCGAAATAGCTGCTCGCCATCCGGATCTCGTGGCTGTTCATCCAGTTTGTATTGCCTTTCAGCGTGTTAATCTCACCGTTATGGGCCAGCATCCGGAAGGGCTGGGCCAACCACCATTGCGGGAATGTGTTGGTCGAATAGCGCTGATGGTAGATCGCAAACGCGCTCTCAAAACGCTCATCCTTGAGATCGGGGTAGAACTCGGCCACCTGCTCGGCCAGCATCATGCCTTTGTAGATGATCGACCGGCATGACAGCGAACAGATATAGAGCCCGCCGACATGCGCGGCAGCGGCCGCCTTTTCGATCCGCCGACGCACCACATACAGCTCGCGCTCAAAGGTCTCTTCGTCGACGCCTTTGGCGTTAGAGACGATGATCTGCTCGATCTCGGGCCGGGTGGCATTTGCCTTCTCGCCTAGGACCGAGATGTCGACCGGCACATGACGCCAGCCATAGATGTCATAGCCCATCCGCAGGATCTCGCTTTCCACGATCGTGCGGCAGGTCTCTTGCGCGCCAAAGTCAGTGCGCGGCAGAAACACTTGGCCGACAGCCATCAGCTCGTCATTGCGTGGCTCGTGCCCGGTGCGGCGCACCTGATCATAAAAAAAGCTCGGCGCGATCTGCACATGGATGCCGGCGCCGTCGCCGGTTTTGCCATCGGCATCCACAGCGCCGCGGTGCCAGATGGCCTTTAGCGCCTCGATCCCCTTTTGCACGACTTGCCGCGACGGTGCCCCGTCAATGGCAACAACCAGGCCGACCCCGCAGGAGCTGTGCTCGTCGGCCTCGGAATACATGCCGTTCTCCGACAGCCATGCCCGCTTGGCTTCCTCAGCCGCCACCCATTCCGCGTCAAAAGTCATGCGCGATCTCCCTTATTCAGAAAGGCGTCAAGCTGGGCCTTCATCTCGGCCGCGGTATGTTGTGCAGCGCCTTTGTGGGGTGGCAGCCAGTCCGGCCGTGTATCGACGAAGATTTCCTCGGTCACCGCTTCGGGCGCCCAATCATCGAACAGGCCCGGCGCCACAAAAGCGATGCCACGGTCCTGCAATTTCCAGTAAAGCGTCGTGCCGCAGTTGGCGCAAAACGCGCGCTCTCCCCAACCGCTATGTTGGTAGCTTTGGATCGCCGCGTCGCCCGCGACATCGGCATTGCGCGCGCGCACCGCATACAACGGTCCGCCGCCGGTCCAGCGCTGACACTGCGTGCAATGGCAGGCCTGGATCGTGTCAGCCAGATCGGCGGTGACCTGCACGGCACCGCACAGACATTGCCCGGATTGCTGGCTCATTGGCTCAACTCCGGCCAGGTCAGCAGGCTCATCGTGTCGCCACAATCATAGGCGGGTAGCATGGTCAAAAACCCATCTTCGCCGGGCTCGATAAACTCGCGCGGGCTGCGGTCTTCTTCCACAATCTGGCCATCTGGCAGGGTGACCGTTTCGATCCCGCCGAAAAAGAGCCGCCAATCCCGGCTGAGAAACTGGTTTCCGCTGGCCTGGTTGGTGCCCTGTTCGGTGTTGTAGCGATAGGCGAACTCGGTCAGCAGAAGCTCTTCGCCGTCGATGACGACGCTGGCGCCCGTCAGGCGGTCAAATCCGGTATAGGTCCGGTCGTATTCAACCCCGCCATCGCGCCGACGCAGGGTGAAATCCATCGTGTCGGTGCCGGTTTCAAATAGCTCGTCAAGGCTCGCCGGATCCGGCTCGGGCTCAACCAGCGTGCTTTCGCCATCGCTGCGCAAGCTGAAGCCGCGCAGCCAGCGGTATTGTTCGTCCGATTGGCTTAGATAATAGGGCCCGTCAGCGTCCAATGAGACGCGCCAGAACGTGCCTTCTGGGTCAGCCGCAGGGCATGTCCAGTAATGCGACACGATGCATTGCCGGGATTGCACAGTCAAAAACGCCTCACACCCGGCGGGAACGACAAAAGTCGGGCCCGTCTGCGCGGGGGCGGCGGCGGGGCTGCTTGCCAGCACCAGAAGTGCGGCGAGTGGCTTGAGGTCCTTCATGGCGACCTTTCTCAACCTAGGCGTCCGATCCTTGGTTATACCAAAAATGCGACGCGGATGTATCAGTTAATCTCGGCTATTCGGCAGCGATTGTGGCCGTGAGCTGGGCCGGAAGCTTGCTGAGGATTGCATCCGCCGCCTCGCGGCCGTCGCGGATCGCCCAAACAACGAGGCTGGCACCGCGGACGATATCACCAACCGCATAAACGTTCTCGATCTCGGTTTCATGGGTGCGGAATTTGGCCTTGATCGTACCCCAGCGCGTCACTTCCAACCCGTCGGTCTCCCAAAGCTTCGGCAGGTCCTCCGGCTCAAAACCCAGCGCCATTACCACCATGTCAGCGGCTTCAAGATAGTCCGCGCCCTCGATGATTTCGGGGCTTTGGCGGCCGGTCGCGTCGGGCTGGCCCAGGCGCATCTTTTGCACCATGACGCCGCTGACACAATCGTCTCCAGCAAAGCCCTTCGGCGCGGAAAGCCAAACAAATTCAACACCTTCCTCTTCGGCATTGGCCACTTCGCGCTGGCTTCCCGGCATATTCGCGCGGTCCCGGCGATAGAGGCATTTGACTGATTTGGCACCCTGGCGCACGGCCGTGCGGACACAATCCATCGCCGTGTCGCCGCCGCCAATGACAACCACGCGTTTGCCGACGGCGTTGAGCTCCCCGCTGTCAAATTCCGGCACATCGTCGCCAAAGCTTTTGCGGTTCGACACTGTCAGATAGTCCAGGGCGCGCACGATGCCTGTCGCGCCAACGCCGGGCGCCTGCAAATCGCGCGCCTTGTAGACACCGGTTGCGATGATAACAAAATCATGCGCCGCGCGGATCTCCTCAAAGCTTACATCAGTGCCGATATCGGTGTTCAGCCGAAGCTCGACCCCGCCGGCCTCAAGCTGTTCGATGCGCTGCATAACCACCGGCTTTTCAAGCTTGAAGCCTGGAATGCCATAGGTCAAAAGCCCGCCGCCGCGGTCATAGCGATCATAGACGGTGACCTTCAGCCCAGCGCGGCGCAGCGTGTCGGCCGCGGCCAACCCGCCCGGGCCCGCCCCGATGATACCGACGCTTTCGCTGCGTTCGACACTTGGCGTGATCGGCTTGACCCAACCTTCTTCCCAGGCGGTATCGGTGATGTATTTCTCGATCGATCCGATGGTGACCGTGCCATGGCCCGATTGTTCGATCACACAATTGCCTTCACAAAGCCGGTCTTGCGGGCAGATGCGGCCGCAGATCTCAGGAAAAGTGTTCGTTGCCTGGCTGACCTCATAGGCCTCTTGCAGGCGCCCTTCGGCGGTCAGGCGCAACCAATCGGGGATGTTGTTGTGGAGCGGACAATGCGACTGGCAAAACGGCACGCCACATTGGCTGCAGCGACCGGCCTGCTCTTGCGCTTTGGCCGCGGCATATTCACCATAGATCTCATGAAAGTCCTCCCGACGCAGGTCGGGCGGGCGTTTGTCCGGCATCGCCTTGCCGATTGTGACAAATTTCAGCATCTTCTGGTCAGCCAAGGCATCCTCCATCACCGCCGCCGCTATATCTGAGCCGCGCAAACGGATAAAGACAGTCGTGTTGACCTATATTGAATTATTCGCGCTCGCAATCGTAAATGCCACCATCCGCAATCGCTTTTTAAGTCAGTATATTTTACCTTTATTCACGTTATGTAATCAATTCATAGGGTTGAAAGTCAGCGTATGAGCCTATTTCACCTATTTCTTGTTGCCTTGATCCAGGGGGTGACCGAGTTTTTGCCGGTTTCGTCGTCTGGGCACCTGGTTTTGCTGCCAGGGCTGACCGGATTGGAAGATCAGGGGCAGGTTATCGACGTGGCGGTTCATGTCGGCACGCTTGGCGCGGTCGTGCTATACTTTTGGTCGGACGTGAAAGAAGCACTCGCAGGGTCGGTTCGCCTCCTCCAAGGCAAGGTCGATACGCGCGGCGCCTTTTTGGCGCTTTGCCTGGCGATTGGCACCATCCCGGTTGTACTTTTCGGCCTCTTTCTCGACCTGACCGGCATCGACGATCAATTGCGCTCCATAACGGTAGTCGGTTGGACGACGCTGATCTTCGGCCTTTTTCTCTATTGGGCCGATCAGCGCGGCACAACCGAGCGCAAAGCCGAAGAATGGACCCTGAAACACGCTGTTATCATGGGCCTTTGGCAGGCTTTGGCGCTGATCCCCGGCACGTCGCGTTCCGGCATCACAATCACAGCCGGGCGCATGCTGGGCTATGGCCGAGAATCTGCGGCGCGGATTGGCATGTTGATGTCGATCCCGACAATCATCGCATCCGGCGTGTATTTGGCCGGTGAGGTGATCGCAACGGCCGACGCGCAGGCAGCGCGGGACGGCGCCATTGCCGCCAGTTTTGCGTTCTTGTCGGCGCTTCTTGCGCTTGTGCTGATGATGCGCTTGCTACGCTCGGTAAGTTTCACGCCTTATGTCATCTATCGCGTGATCCTGGGCGTCATCTTGCTCGTGATCGCCTATACTTAGGTCTTTAGGTTCCGGGCGCTATCCTTGATTTCCGCGTATTGGCCCGATGGCCGGTAAGGCCAGAGGTATTCCGGCAAGATACCCTCCATCGCAACCGGATCGATGCCAAGCGTGCCAAGGCCCGGCAGATCCGGATTGGCGACGTTATCCACCCGCAGCAGCTTGATCTGGTCGGGCGTGACAAGCCGGTTTTTAAACAGCCCCAAGGTCAGCGTCTGGGCCAGGTTGAGACCCGCCCCCATTGCATTGCCGACCCAGAAGGGCAGGTTGAGGATGATCCGTCGGCGCTGGATAACAGCCAGCATTTGCTCCATGAGCTGGTGAAACGTCCGCACCTCAGGCCCGCCAAGTTCGTAGATGCCGGGTGCTGCCGCGCCGGTTATGGCCATCTCGGCCGCCTCAGCCACGTCGCCGACATAGACCGGCTGGAATTTCGTGTTGCCGCCAAAGATCGGCAGGAACGCTGGCGTCATCCGGGCTAAACCGCCGAACTGATTGAAGAACCCATCACCCGATCCAAAAATGATCGAGGGGCGCAGGATCACGGCGCTCGGCACGGCCTCCAACAGCGCCGCCTCGCCCAACGCCTTTGTTGATGCATAATCGCTTGGGCTGTCTTTGTCTGCACCAATGGCTGAGACATGAACAACCCGCTCAACGCCTTCTTCGGCCGCGATGCGCCCAATCCGTGCGGTGCCGTGGTGCTGGACAAAGCTAAAGGTCTGCTTGCCGTGCTGCACCGTCACCGACACACACGACACAACCGCATCGGCGCCACGAATAGCCGCCTGAACCGAAGCATCGTCGCGGACATTGGCCAAAACTGGCTCGACCTGGCCAACCGCGCCATAGGGTTTCACGAACAGCGCTTCATTGGGGCGGCGGACAGCGACGCGGACGCGCCAGCCCTTTTTGGCCATACGTTGCGCCACATGCCGGCCGATAAAGCCGCTGCCGCCGAAGATGGTCACAAGTTGGGTCATGGCTATGTGTCCTCCATCTACTGGATGGGAAGTATTGCGCGACCCTGCAGGCGGCAAGGCGCAAATCGTCTCGGGGGCTGGTTGCCTGCCAGCGGGTCGGCTAAGGATGGGGGGCTGCCGATAATCCCCCGTGACCTGTGACCCGTCCTGATCTCGCACTTCTTTTGGCCATTGCGCTCTCGCTCGGCCCGCAATTTGCCGCATCACAAGCGGTATTGGACGTGGTGGGAGGCGACGAAGACCTAAGCCAGGCGCTTGGCGCCGCATCCGTTCTGATGCGAGAGCGCGAGGCCGCCACACCGACCAGTGACACGGTCGCAGCGGCGCGCGCGGAATATAGCAGATTGCTGTCGGTGCTTTACGCCGAAGGGTACTTCGCCGGGGTAATCTCGGTCCGGATCGACGGGCGCGAGGCGGCACAGATGTCGCCCTTCACCGCGCCGGGCCAGATAGGTGAGATCACGATACGCGTCGATCCCGGGCCGCCCTTTACATTGGGCGCGGCGCAAATTGGGCCGCTGGCCCCGGGCGATCTGGCCGCCGACAGCTTTGCCACCGGCGCGCCGGCTTCGACGGGCGTGTTGCGCGAGGCCGCCGGCAGCGCCATCGATGCTTGGCGCGATGCCGGGCACGCAACAGCCGACGTCTCCGACCAGACGATCAGGGCGCAAAACCGGACAGCCACGCTTGACGCTACAATTCAGATCGATCCAGGGCCAATTCTGCAATTTGGCGATCTTGTCCCTACGGGCCAGGACCGAATGCCCGCATCGCGCGTCACCGAAATCGCCGGCCTGCCGGGTGGCGCGCTATTCAGCCCGGCGGAATTGTCCCGCGCCGCCGATCGCCTGCGACGCACCGGTGTCTTTAGCTCGGTGGCCTTGCGCGAAGGCGCTGTACGCAGTGACGGCCGCATCGATATCGACGCGGAATTGGTCGAGGCGCCGCTTCGACGCCTGGGCTTCGGCGCGGAATTGTCGAGCACCGAAGGGTTGGCTCTGTCGGGCTATTGGCTGCACCGCAACCTTACCGGGGGCGGCGAGAGGCTGCGATTTGACGTCGAAATCATCGGGATCGGCCAGGATGCCGGGCAGCCGGATGCGAATATCGGCGTGAGTTTTTCGCGGCCCGCCACGGCCACGCCCGACACAACGTTTCAAGCCGAGCTTGGCGCCAGCTATGTCGATGACGACACCTTTCAGGAACTGGTCGTCGAAGGGCAGGCCGGCGTGGAACAACAGATCACCGACGAGTTGACCGGCAGCGCGGCCCTTGGCTTTCGCTTTTCCGACATTTCCGACAATTTCGGCGACCGGCAGGTCACGCTTGTGACCCTGCCATCCGGGCTGACCTACGACACCCGCAACAACACGCTTGACGCCAGTTCCGGCATCTACGCATCGCTTGATCTTGTGCCGTTTTTTGTCACGGACAGCTCCGAATTTGGCGCCCGCGCCGCGGCTGATATCCGCGGCTATCTCGGCTTTGGCAGAGAAGATCGCACACGCCTTGCCGGTCGGCTGCAATTTGGAACGGTAACCGGCGGCGCGATCACCGATCTGCCGCCAGGATACCTCTTTTTCTCCGGCGGCGGCGGCACCGTTCGGGGCCAGGATTACAGGGGCTTGGGCGCGATTCAGCTTGGCGAAGCGTCCGGCGGGCGGTCGTTTCTCGGCCTGTCGGGGGAGCTGCGCCAAGACGTCACCGACACGATCGGCCTCGTCGCCTTTTATGACAGTGGCTACATCGCCGCCGACCCGATCTGGGACGATAGCGGGACCTGGCATGCCGGGGCCGGGCTGGGCCTGCGCTATGCCACACCGATCGGTGCGATCCGGCTCGACCTGGCGGCTCCGGTATCCGGTCCCGATCCGGACAGCGATTTTTTCGTCTATATCGGCATTGGACAAGCGTTTTGAGACGATTTCTGATCATTGCCCTGATGGCCATGCCGCTGCCGCTGGCCGGCCAATCAGATGATGAAGGGCGGCTTGTGCGCTTCATCGAAGACGCGCTCAGCGATGGGGCGGCGCGCCGGGTCGATCTTCAGGGCTTCCGCGGTGCATTATCGTCAGAGGCCTCGCTGGATCGGCTTGCGATATCGGATGCGGACGGCGTGTGGCTTGAGATCGAAGGCGCCATTCTCGACTGGAACCGCGCCGCCGTCCTGCGCGGTCGTATTGAGATCGAAGAGCTGAGCGCCGAGCGGGTCACGTTGATCCGCCTGCCGCTGCAGGAAGACGCCGCGCCCAGCCCCGAGGCCTCGGCATTCGCTCTGCCGGACCTGCCGGTATCGATCAACGTGGAACTGGCGCAGATCGACCGGTTTGAGTTGGGGGAGGCGGTGCTGGGCCAATCGCTCGCAGCCTCTGCCAGCGCGCAGGTCTTGCTGTCGGGCGGCGCGGGTGAGGCGGCGATCGAAATCACGCGGCTGGACGCGACAGAAGGCCAAATCGCGCTGTCCACAGCCTTTGACAACACATCGCAAGAAGCTCGGATCGAGCTTTCGGTGACCGAAGCGCAGGGTGGTCTTGCGGTCACAGTGTTGGGCATTGAGGGCGCGCCGTCTGTCGGCCTGGCGGTGACGGGGGCGGGCCCGGTCGATGAATTTGCAGCCGAGTTTTCTCTGGCGACGGATGGGTTTGATCGATTGACGGGCACGGCGACAAGCTCTGCGCAGGTCGACGGCGCGGTTGCCTATGATTTTGCCCTGACGGGCGATCTCCGACCGATCCTAACGGGCGATTTAGAGACGTTTTTGGGCTCAAATGCAGAAGTTTCCGCCCGTGCAACACAAATGCCGTCCGGCGCGCTCAGCCTTGATGATCTGCGGGTCCGCGCGGCGGCTGTCACGCTTGATGGCAGCGCGCGGCTCGACGCAGGCGGCCAGCCCGAAGCATTTGACGTCACGGGGCGCCTCGCCCCGCCCTCGGGCGACCGGTTGGCGCTGCCCGGCGGCAGCGCAGAGATTGGCGCCGCAGATCTCAGCCTGCGCTACGACCGCGCCGCCGGTGATGCGGTGACCGGGCGCGCAACGCTCACGGGGCTGACGGCTGCAGGGTTCGGCGCGCCATCGTCGGATTTGGACCTTGATGGCACGCTGTCGCCGAGTGGCGCTTTTGCCGGTGATATCGCGCTTGCCGCGCGCGGTCTGACCCATAGCGATCCGGCCATTGCATCCGCACTTGGCACGGAGGTGACGCTGGCCACGGGGCTCAGTTGGCAGCCAGAAACCGGTGCAGCTTTGCAGAACTTCACCCTGTCCAGCCAAAGCGCCGATCTTACCGGTGAGATGATGGCGCTGCCCGGTGATGCACGGCTTGATATCACTGCCGATTTCGCGCTCAGCGCCCGCGATCTATCGCCTTTCGGCCCGCTTCTGGGGCAAGAGCTCGGCGGCGCTGCGCAGGCTGAATTTGAACTCGTGGCAGAGGCTCTATCGGGCGCGTTCGAGACTGTTTTCAACCTGCAAGGTGAGGCTTTGAGCCTTGGCGACGGCGTGCCTGACGGCCTGCTTCGTGGTGCCACAACCCTGTCCGGCGCGATTGCACGGGATGAAACGGGCGTGACCCTTGATGGGCTGGAATTGCGCGGTGCCGCGTTGCGCCTTGACGCGGATGGGCAGCTGTCATCGCAATCGGCCGAGCTTGTGGTTGCTGCCAGGCTGACGGATGCCGGGCTCTTGGATGCGCGGCTGACCGGCCCGATCAGCTTTGACGGTACCGTCACGCGGGCAGGCGCCGACGCGCCGTTTCGCTCGCCCGAGATGGTGCTAGAGACGGTCTACGGCACGCTTAGCGGTGATGTCACTGCCTTGCCCGGCGATCGATTTCCGATCACGGCGGTGATCATAGCCGATCTGCCCGATCTTGCGCAGCTAAGCGATTTGGCCGGGCAATCGCTGGAAGGGGCGGCCACACTGACCCTCGATGCGGAGGCGGAGATTGGGCCACAGGTATTCAGCGCAGCGCTGGAGGGCGCGGTCTCGGAACTGCGGTTTGGCGCGCTGCCAAGCGCAATTCTGGCCGGTCGCACGGAGATTGCGGGCCGCGTGGCCGGCGCGCCAGATGAGATCACGATTAGCGGATTTGAGATTGCCGGCCAAGAAATCACTGCCGGGATTGATGGCACGTTTGGCACAGGGGTCACCGATCTTAGCCTGATGGCCCGGCTGCGGAATGCAGCGATCCTGACCTCCGCCCTTCCCGGCGCGCTGAGCATAGAGGCTGAGATCACCGATGCGGCCGATGGATACGCCATTGATGCCCGCGCCAGGGGTCCGGTTGGCTTGACCGCGCAAGTCAGCGGCAGTGCCACGCCAGAGCTGACGCTTGATTTGGATATTGACGGCAGCGCGCCGCTGGCCTTGGCCAATCCGTTTGTGGCGCCGCAGACACTGTCGGGCCGTCTGGATTTTGATCTTGGTCTGGCCGGCCCGCCTGATATCGGATCGCTGTCGGGCAGGCTCAGCACGTCGGCCGCGCGCTTGGGCATTCCCGCACAAGCATTGGCCTTGGAAAGTATCGCCGCGGATGCCCGCATTGCCCGCGGCAGCGCCGATCTTAGCCTTCGGGGCCTGGTCAGTTCAGGCGGATCCCTGAATGTTGACGGCCGGGTGGGGTTCGCTGAGCCCGCCCTGCCGACTGATCTTTCGATCACGCTCAATCAGGGCCGTTTCGTCGATCCGACGCTCTATGAGGCCGCGGTTGAGGCGGTTGAGATGACGCTGAGCGGGGGATTGGCTGGCAGTAGCCTTCTGGCAGGGCAGATCGATCTCGGCGTGGTGGAGATACGCGTCCCTGAAACCGCGCTTGGAAGTGCTGGCACCATTCCCGATATCGTGCATCTGGGCGAGACCAGCGCCGAGCGTCAGACCCGCATCTATGCCGGGCTTTTGGGCAATGACAGCGGCAATGGCGGCACGTCCCGCATCGGGCTCAATCTCGGGATTTCGGCGCCAGGGCGCGTCTTTTTGCGCGGGCGCGGCCTCGATGCAGAGCTTGGTGGCACGCTTCGGGTCGGCGGCACGACAACCAGCCCGGTTGCCTCGGGCCGGTTCGAGTTGATCCGCGGTCGGTTGTCGATCCTGGGCCAACGGCTTGATCTGACCGATGGCTCAGCCACCTTGCTGGGCGCTGATCCGTACCTGCAGCTGACCGCGCAGACGCAATCGGGCGACTACACCATTTTCATCGAGATCGAAGGCCCCGCCACCGCACCCGATGTCAGCTTCCGCGCCACGCCTGACCTACCGCAAGATGAAGTGCTGGCGCAGCTCTTCTTCGGTCGCTCCGTTTCGAGCCTAAGTGCTGTACAAGCGCTCCAATTGGCCGACGGAATTGCCGGTCTTGCCGGTGGCGGCTCGGGCGTCTTTGGGCAGTTGCGCGAAGGGTTGGGCCTTGATGACCTGGACATCCAGACCGACACAGCAGGCAATGCGATTGTCAGCGCCGGGCGCTATCTTTCGGAAAATGTCTATACCGATGTAACGGTCGATAATGACGGCACCGGCGTGTCGCTGAACATCGATCTGACGCCGTCCGTCACCGCCCGAGGTGCCGTTACTTCAGATGGCGAAAGCTCGCTTGGGGTGTTCTTCGAGCGCGATTACTAAAGGCGTTGACACCTGCCGGGCAGCGCGATACCTGCCCTCTCCACGGCACCGGCCCAGGTGGCGGAATTGGTAGACGCGCTGGCTTCAGGTGCCAGTGTCCTTACGGACGTGGAGGTTCGAGTCCTCTCCTGGGCACCAACAAATTGTTTATAACAGATAGTTGCTTGATGCGGCTCCATCCTGCCCGCCAATTGATCCCCAATGGGTGATGCTAGGTGCAGACATTCAATTCGTGAGATTCGCTGCTTGCATTTTGGCACTCGTCGTTCATGGCGTCGAAGTGTGAGTAAAGCGGCTTGAATAGGCGGTCGTGGCAAATTCTTCGCTTGAGGAACAAGCATGCGGGATTGCCGGCAAGCACCGCCGCAAGCTGGCCCTTTGGCGATACGATTACAACCAGGTCAAACCACACTCATCCCTCGGCAATCTCACGCCACAGGAAATTGCAATGAAATCGAGACTGGAAACCAAGGCCGCTTGAGGCAAGAAAACAACCGACGGATTTTCCCAAGGGCTGGAGGGAAGTCGGGTCTCAGGTCCTATCTTCTGCCGACGGGCGAAGAAACTAACCAGGCAAGAGGAACTAATGCCCCATACACAGCTGCGAAAATAAGTGTCGCCGTCGAAGCTTCGAAGCCACGAAAGATCAGGATGAAGAATGCCGAGGGAGCCAACCTCGCGAAGATATTGACGCGCCTTCGAGGAGCTTGCCAATGGCACGGCAAACTTCGCTTTCTTTACGGTTTTCCAAACACGATCCTATTCACAAGGCCTTCCTAAGCAAGCTGCAAACCTTGATGGGCAAAAACGTCCGCATGGTATCGCACATCACATGTTACGGCTCCCGAATGACGTGAGCGTTGCAATTCCGTATGAGGTTCGTCTGATCCCGAAACTCAGTCCGGCAGGCGCGCTCCGGTACGAATTGGGCCGGACTTCCCTCTAGCTATCGGGCAAAGTCGTCGGTCGCTTTCTGGCGTTCTGCAGCCTCGGTTTCTGGCCTAGTTTCGGCGTTTCGGCACTAATGAGGGCGAAGACGGCACCTGAACAAGTGTATGCGTCAAACCGCGGGGCGATCAGCCTATTGGGGGAAAAGGCACGACGCATTGGCGATAGATATGGTCGAAATCGCAAAAGAAATTTTAGGGTGATCTGGATCCAACGTTCGGCAACGCTTGGTATCGTTCATTTGATGATCCGTCCTCAGGCCCGGTTGTTCTTATGACGCCAACTTTCTTTGACTGCTCTTTAACAAGGTGGTGGCCAGGGACCGCACGGCACGTGAGGCCGCGATCTTTCCATGCAGCGCAAATCTCGCGTGGTTTCCCTCAACTTTCGTCAAGTCATAAAGGTAGTTGACCATCGCACCGCCTGACTGCGCCTGACCGTTTGGCGAACTGTCAGCGCCGGCATGGACATCGAAAATCTGCGCCCCATTGCCGAGGTGGAACCTGGCCACTGGATCAAAAGGCGCGCCTGTGTCTAATTTTGCCTCCAGCAAATAGTATGCGGCCAGGGCGCGGACATCTTCCGGAGATGCCGTCCCTTCCAAAGCTGCACTTGCCCGGCCGCCCAAAACTTCGTCCTGTGTTTGATCGCTCAGCCAGGTCTTCAAGCGCGGAATGGGCGACAGCGTGACGAAGTGGGTGAGTTGCGGCAGCTCGCGTGAAAGCTGCATGACAGCTTGCTTGATCAACAGGTTGCCAAAGCTGATCCCTTTCAGCCCCTCCTGGCAGTTTGAGATCGAATAGAACACCGCCGTTGTCGCCTGTTCGGGGAAAATGGCCGCGCGCTCTTCTGACAGGACGTCATCGACGGAGCCTGGGATATGGTCACTGAGCGCCACTTCCACAAAAATCAGCGGCTCATCCGGCATCGCAGGGTGGAAAAAAGCGAAGCAACGGCGGTCTGGCGGGCTTAACCTACGGCGCAGGTCATCTAGATCATCGATGGCGTGGACAGCCTCGTAGGCGACGATCTTGTCCAGAAGGGCGGCGGGTGCCGTCCAGTCTATCTGCTTTAGGACGAGAAATCCGAGATTGAACCAGCTTCTCAATAAAAGCGCAAAATCCAGATCAGTTCGGCCGAGATCCGGTTGCGCTTTCATCAACCGCAACAGATCAACCCGCATCGCGACCAAGTCGGCAGTGGCGCCGGCCGGTTGGTTCAAGCGCTCCAGCAGTTTGCGCCGCTTCGCGGTAGATGCCTTTAGCAACCTGGCATAGCTATCTGTTTCGCCGGTATCAGCAAACTCCTGCGCCAAAGTCGCCAGTGCACCAGCGTCGATTTCCATCTGATCGTTCAAAAACGAAAAAAAATCCAATTTCGCCATGTCGTCGAAGGCGCGGTATCGCGACAGGATTATGTCAGCAAGCTTCTGTCCAGAGACTTTGCCTTCTTCAGCCAGCAATGCATGGCAAAGCGCTTCGATATCCCGCCCATCATCGTCGCGGCGCGCCGCCCGCTTGCGATCAAAAAGCGTGGTCAGGATGTCAGGCAGAAAGCGGTTCCGTTGCATCAAGGACCTCGTTTCGCACTACCCCAACGTGACCGACTGCGACGATAGGGACACCGTCAAACTAAGCGATCCCTCGTTGACGAGCCATTTACGGATGTCATAGCGGCGCGCACCTGTTTTGTGCATCGGGTCGTCATCGGCCATGGCGCGGGCGGCCTCTAAATCGGCGGCGCGGTAGATGATCATGCCTTCCGCTTCCATCATCTCGCCAGTCGCGTCCGAGACGGGTCCTGCCATGACAAGTCTGCCCGCGGCTTCCATGTCCTTTTGGTAGGCGAGATGGGCAGGCAGCGTGGCTTTGACCAGATCCATATCACCGGCGGGCGTGGACCTGACCACAAACAGCTCCTTGGCCAGCGCGCCTCGGGCTTTCGCGTCACTTTTGTAGTCTTCCCATGTTGGCATCGTGCGACTCTCCCTTGGAGGTACGAGCTTATCCTCGATATTTTTCTACGCAAACAAAAATATCGATTTTATTGGACAAGACTAAAAAATCACGACACTTTTAAAGAGCGAATCTGGGAGGGTTTGATGGCGGAGGGCGCGTCATTGGGAGATCTGCGGGCTGCGGCCCAAGCTGATGTGCGCGATATGCGCAACACGCTACGCACGCTAAACGACACAGCGATTGAGCTGATCCTGACGAAGGCGCGGTCTCACTATGCCTGGACTGAGGCGCCCGTCAGCGATGAGATGCTGCGCCGCCTGTTTGAGATCACCAAGATGGGCCCGACCAGCATGAACACATGCCCCGCAAGGTTCGTCTTCGTGCGCTCAGACGCAGGAAAAGCCAGGATCGCGAAATCCCTGAAGCCTGCAAATATTCCAAAGGTGATGGGCGCGCCCGTAACAGCAATTATTGCCTACGATTTGGATTTCTGGACGGAATTGCCCCGATTGTTCCCGCACGAAGACCGCAGGCCACATTTCGAAGGCAAGCCCACTCATGCGGAAAACACGGCGTTCCGAAACGGCACATTGCAAGGCGCGTATTTCATGATCGCGGCCCGCGCGCTTGGCCTCGATGTTGGGCCGATCTCGGGCTTTGATAACGCCGTGGTCGACGCGGAGTTCTTCGCCGGCACGTCGCTTCGATCGAACTTTTTGTGCAACCTCGGATATGCGGATGAAACCGCCCTCTTCCAGCGGCTGCCGCGTTTTGACTTCGACGATGTTTGCGAAATTCTTTGATCTAAGGAAAGCCGCGCGATGGCGATAAAGATGAAAACCTCCGTGACCTTGGCAATCGACGCGATCTGTCATGGCCATTCCGTTGCACAGGTGCGCACGCGCGATCTGGTGCAGATCATCGACGAACCGTTGGAGCGACACGGCACCAACCTCGGGTTCACGCCCACCGACACCGCGCTCAGCGCGCTTGCGGGCTGCACCAATACCATCGGCCACAAATGCGCAGCCAAGCTGGGGGTGGATATTGGCAATCTGAAGATATCGGCCAAATGCCGGTTCAATCGGCTGGGCGTGACCTTGGCCGAAGAGATCGAGGTGCCGTTTGAAGAAATCGACCTTTTGGTCGTGGCCGATGGAAGCGCCACGCAGGATCAGTTGAACTCTGTCGCCGCCGAGGTCTCTAAATTTTGCCCCCTGGCCAAACTGTTTCGCGGGGCCGGAACGATCATAAACGAAGACTGGCGCAAAGCCGAATAGCACTTTTCTGGGAGGAGAAGACAATGAAACTAACACGACGTTTTGCTTTGGCGACATCGGTTGCTTTGGGATTGGCGGGGGCTTTGGGAGCGGCCGCGTCGGCCCAAGAAGTCATCGATCTTACCGCCATTGACGGATACCCCGAACGTTCCATGTGGGTCGCGGAATTCTCTGGCTTTTTCATTCCACGGGTGGATGAACTTCTGGCTGAGCAGGGCAATTACGAGATCAACTGGATGGAAGCCTATGGCGGCCAGATCGTGAGGCCGCGCGGCGTATTGGAAGGGATCAACCTGGGCCTCGGCGATATCGGCATCGTCACCACGATCTTTCACAATTCCGCCCTGCCTTCGCAGGGGATCTCGGCGGTGACGCCGTTCGTTGCACCTGATGCCCGCGTCGTGGCCCAAGCGGTGGACGAGATCGCGCGCGAGTTCCCCCAGATGGCGGCAGAACTTGCCGCCGAAAACCAGGTCTATCTGGCAACGGGCGTTGTGCTGGATACCTACCAAATGTTCTCGACAGAGCCGTTGGATTCCTTGGCTGACCTCGAAGGTCTTCGGATCGCCGGCGCGGGCTACAATCTACGCTACCTCGAAGGTATCCCGGATGCTGCCGGCGTGCGCGGCGGTTTGCCGGATTTCTACAATATGCTGCAGACCGGCGTGGTGGAGGCCGCGATGCTTTGGCCTGAAGCGGCTGTAACCTTCAATATCGCCGAAGTCGCCCCTTACATGCTGCAGGCTGATCTGGGTGCGGTAAACTCAAAAACGGTGACCGTGAATGCCGATGTCTGGGAGAGCCTGCCCGATGAAGTGAAAGACGTTCTTCAACAGGTTGCCATCGAATATCGCGACCATGTCGCCGGTATCGCCATGGACCGCGCGGAGGCGTCGCGTCAGGCCTACATCGAAGGCGGCGGCACAATCGTTGTGATGAGCGAGGAAGCGCGTCAGGCCTGGGCCGACAGCATGCCGAACATTGCCCTTGAATGGGCGGCCGCTTTGGATAGTTCGGGCGCCCCCGGCACCGAAATGCTCAACGCCTATTTGGACAAGCTGCGGGATGCCGGGTTCGCGCCGCTGCGCGACTGGTCGGCAGAGTAGAGCCCTGACTGGACCATGCGCATGATCGTCACGGCTCTGAGGAAAATCGAACGTTGGGTCGTGGCGATCGCGATCATTGCAAATGTCAGCGGCGCGTTTGTGCTGCTGACATTGGTCGGGATCATGAATGTCGATGTGGTTTCGCGGAACCTGTTCAACGCGCCGTTCCGCGGTGTTGTGGAAGTTGTCATCTTCTCATTGGCTTTGATCGTCTTTTTGCAACTGCCCGATGTGGTCCGCACCGGGCGCCTGACACGTTCGGACGGTTTTTTGGGGCTAATGCGCGTCCAAGCCCCTCGGTTCGGCGCAACATTGGCGCGGGTTCTGGATGCGATCTCTTGCGTGTTTATGTGCTTGATCGTTTGGACGGTCTGGCCCGAATTCACCGAAAGCTTCGAAAGTTGCCATTTCTTTTCGCAGCCTGAATTTGGCCCGGCACCGACGGGTGAGATTTGGGTGGATTTCAAGGCCGCTCTGGCGCGCTGCGACTATTTCGGGACGCCGGGAATTTTGCAGGCCCCGTGGTGGCCTGTCCGGCTGGCCATCGCATTCGGCTGTGCTTGGGCGGCGCTCCTGTTCTTCTTCAAGGCGGCTTTGGGCGATACGCAAGCGCCACCCCATGTCACCGCGCAATCGAGCGGCGAGGTCTAAAGCATGGACCCGGTCACCATTGGAATGCTGTCGGTCGCGGCCATCGTCGTGCTGGTCTATCTGGGGCTTTATATTCCCGTGGCACTTGGTCTGGTCTCGTTCCTGTCCTTATGGCTGATGTCGGGCCGACCAATTCTAGCGTTTAATTTTTTGAAGGTGGCCGTCGGCGACGGGGTCACGGAATACAATTTTGCGACCATTCCGCTTTTCACGCTGATGGGATTGTTGGTGTCGAAAGCGCGGTTGGGCAGAGACATCTATGATGTGATGAACTCGGCCTTCCGGCGGGTGCTGGCAGGGATCGGCATGGCGACCGTGGGCGCGAACGCCATCTTCGCGGCGGTGACGGGATCGTCCATCGCATCTGCCTCAGTGTTTACCAAAATAGCCGTCCCGCAGATGCTGCGTTACAACTACAACAAACGCTTTGCGGTCGGCGTGGTCGCCGGATCATCCGTCCTTGGCATGATCATTCCGCCCTCGGCGATGCTGATCATCTACTCTTTCGTGGCCGAGGTCTCCGTCGGCGACATGTTCCTGGCAGGCATCATTCCAGGCCTGCTGCTCACGGCGGTCTATATCGTCGCAATTTTTCTGATGGCGCGGTTCTGGCCAACTTTCATCGGGACCGAAATCCAGGCCGACGATCTACCCGCGATGAGTGGCGGTGAGATGGTCAGCAAAGCCTGGCCGGTTGTGGCTTTGATCCTGCTTGTGCTGGGCGGCATCTATACGGGATGGCTGACGCCGGTTGAGGCGGGCGCGGCAGGGGCAGCGCTCGCACTGATTGTGGCCCTGGCCCGCAAATCCATTTCGCGCGGAGAGTTCTGGGAGACGCTGGTTGAGACCGGGCATATCAGCGCGGCGATCCTGTTGCTCATCGCCATGGCGTCGTTTTACAGCCGGATGCTGGGATATGCCGGATTGCCCAATCATCTCGATGCCTTGCTGCAGGGTTGGGATCTGTCCTTCTTCCACATCATGCTGCTCTATGTGGTGTTGATGCTCGTGCTGGGCACTTTGCTGGATACCGCGTCGATCATCTTGATCGTGGTGCCTCTTTTCATCACGTTGATCGAAGGTATGGGTTTCAGCCTGATCTGGTTCGGGATCGTCACCGTCATCGGCGCGGAGATCGGATTGCTGACGCCGCCTTTGGGGATTTCGTGTTTCGTCATTAAAAGCACGCTGAATGACCCGAATATCTCGCTCAAGGATGTGTTTCTCGGCTCATTGCCGTTCGCGTTTCTGATGCTCTTGGTGCTGATCGTGATCATCCAGTACCCGATATTGTCCACCGCACTTCTGTAAATCTGCTGGAGCTCCTGGCCTATGAGGAATGTAACCATTGACACCATCACGCAGGCTTTTGTGGACTATTGCGGCGACGACACCGATCCGCGAACGATGTTTGTGCTGCAAAAGCTGGTGGAGCATTTGCATGCATTTGCCAAAGAGACCCGTCTGACCCACGCTGAATGGAGCCGAGCGCTCAAATTCGCCACTGATGCGGGCAAGATCACCGATGAGGAACGCAATGAGTTTGTGCTGATCTCTGACGTGACGGGCCTATCATCGTTAGTCGATATGATTGGGTCGCAGCACGAAGGCACCTCGTCCAGTGTCTTGGGCCCGTTCCATTCCGTCGGCGCACCGCTGCTGCCCGTGGGCGGTGATCTTAAGAAGGACAATGACGGTGCCACTGTCATTATCGAGGGCCATGTCCGCGATCTTCATGGCAAACCGGTTGAAGATGCAGTGATCGAGCTTTGGCAGACCGCCAAGAACGGGCTCTACTATTCCCAAGACAGCGCGCAGGACGATTTTAACCTGACTTGCACGATGAAGACCGGTGCCGATGGCCGCTATGCCATGACCACTGTGAAACCCGCGCCCTACAAGGTGCCCGATGACGGCCCCGTGGGCGAGTTGTTCCGGGCGACGGGGCGCACGCCATGGCGCCCGTCCCATTTGCATTTCATCGTCCAAGCCGAAGGGCTCAAAGCGCTTGTCACCGAGGTTTTCGCCAACGGCGATCCTTATCTGGATCGCGACGCAGTCTTCGGTGTGCGCAGCGATCTGATCATGGATTACGTCGAGTGCCATGACCTTGATGCCTTGCCCGATGATTTGGAAATCGGCCGCAATGCGACCGTTCCTTTTTTCAAGGTCGATTTTGATTTCGTCCTTGTCCCTGAAAACACCTAACTTCTGATCTGGAGAAGGAAAACACAGATGCGCGAAACACATCTTGAAGACGGCAAATGGTGGGTCAGCCCTTACAATTTCGAAAGTGATGTCCGGGGAAGTCTGGATCTGCCCGAAAAAGTCGAAATCCATGACGCAACCCTGCGTGATGGGGAACAGACGCCCGGTGTTGTGTTCTCCGTTGATGACAAGATCGAGATTGCGATCAAGCTCGATGAATTGGGTGTGGACCGGATCGAGGCAGGCATGCCCGCTGTTTCGCCCGACGATAAGACCGCGATCACGGAGATCTCCAAGCTGGGACTGAAGTCGAAGATCTTCACCTTCGCGCGCGCCATGCAAAAGGATATTGACCTGGCGCTGGAATGTGGCGCGGATGGCGTCGTCATCGAGGTGCCCATCGGCTACCCCAAACTGGTCACTCAATTTGGCTGGACCTGGGAGGATGTGGCCAAGAAAACCGCGCCGGTGATCAACTACGCCCGTGAAAACGGGTTGCACGCGCTGTTCTTTCCCTATGACACAACGCGCGCGCGCAAAGACGATCTGACGAACCTGTGCGCCTATATCATGGACAATGCACCGCCCGATTCAATCGGCATCGTCGATACGATGGGGTGTGCCACGCCGGAGGCGATCAAGCATATGGTGCGTTGGGTCAACGACATGACCGGCCTCCCGATTGAGATTCATACCCATAACGACTTTGGCATGGGCGTCGCCACTGAGCTGGCTGCCGTCACAGCCGGCGCGGTCTGCGTGCATTCCTGCGCGAACGGCCTTGGTGAGCGCACCGGCAACGCCGCGCTGGAAGAGCTGATGATGGGTCTGCACCTGCTTTACGGCTATGACACGCAATACAAGCTGGAAAAAATCCCCGAATTGGCCGAGATGATCGCCGCGAAGTCCAACATTCCGATCGCGCGCAACAAGCCCGTTCTGGGCCATGGAAATTTCATTCGTGAAAGCGGCATCGGGATCAATTACGTCATGAACGACCCGCTGGTGATGTTTGCCACGCATCCGGCACTGACGGGCAAAGAAGGTGAGGTCGTTTTGGGCAAAAAATCCGGCAAAGCCTCCATCATCTATAAGATGGGCGAGCTCGGCATGGGCGAGCTTGAGGACGACAAGATCGTTACGATCCTCGAAGAGGTAAAAAAGGCTGGTATCGCCAAGCGTGACGTTCTGACCAACGAAGAATTCGCCAATATTGTCGCGGTCGTCAAAGCGGCCTGAGCGGAGGTTAGGATCATCCCCTTCCAGTCCATTCCAACACAATCGGAATCATCGACCAAGCTGGCCTACCGCCAGCTGCGCGAGATGCTTTTGACAGGTGGCCTCGCACCTGGTGAAAAGCTGAAGATCGACCGGTTACGCAAGGCGCTGGATGTGGGCGCGTCGCCCATTCGCGAGGCATTGAGTCTTTTGGTGTCGGACCAGCTTGTCGTCCGACACGAACAACGCGGGTTTCAAGCCGCGTTAACAAGCCGAGAGAACTTCGACGAGATCCTCAACCTGCGCAGTATGCTTGAGAGCAAAGCGCTGCGCAAAAGCATGCAATACGCGACGCCTGAATGGATCGAAGAGCTGGTCTTGATCAATCATCGCATGGCCCGCGCAAAATCCCAGGGCGCCAATGCCTTTGAGGTGGAACACAAGAATTTTCACATGGCGCTTATTGGGAACTGCAACGCGCCTTTGATGTTGCGCATTTGTGATCAGTTGTACGACCTCAATATCCGGTATCGCTACATTGCAGGCCGCTCAAAAGACTACAAAGGGCGAAAAGTAGACGATGAGCACCAAGACATCCTGAATGCGGTCATTTCCGAGGAACCCGACGATGCCGTACGGCTCCTCTTGCTGCACTACGAAAAGACCGGCGACTTCTTGAAGGCATTTATCGAATAGACACCCGAAAAGAGCCGTGTCGCAGCATAGTTTCTGAGCTCCGAAGTTTTTTCCGGGCCTACTAGCGACGGCGCTCGCGCTCGGGCGGCATCACCCTCCAATCGAAGAAAACCCCGCTTGCATCGGCACGATCTCGGCAAGGCCGTCCGCTGGTGCCTTCAACCGGGGCGGCTTGCGCTCAGCATTGGACTGCGACGCGCCAGACTTTCAACTTCCAAAGCCAGCCAGGCGATTTACCGTCAGGCAACATTTCCCCAAAGTTCGTAGGTGAGCGGATCTAAAGGCCCGCTTCGAGCTCTTCGAACAATGCTCTAAAGGCCGTGCGCGCTTGGCCGCGTTGGCGGACACCGCGGATCTCATCAAGATTTGACGTATCGTCGCCCACCACAATCAAGCCAACCATGCCAACTTCATAATGCGGGGTACAGACATAGCCGTAAACACCGGGCACCGTCATTTCTAGGGTCACTTCTTCGTCGACGCCGCCATTCCATTCCTCTGCGCCTTCCGGGATCATCCCACGGCGCGAGGCGGTATTGTGGCCGCTATCGGTCGGCACGAATGTGACTGTATCCCCCCGCGCCACACGCAGGATCGGCGGTGAAAAAACATTGGGCGTTTGGTCATCGCCACATGCCGCGTTGAGCATCAAGACAACGTGTTGGCCGGCTTCGGTTTCGGGGGGCGTGTTGGCGAAGGCAACGCCCGAAACACCTGCAAAGGCGCCAGCGGTTGCGATAAAAGTGCGGCGGTCGGTCTTAGTAGGCATGGACAAGCAGATCCTTTCTGGGGCCTTCGGTAATTTCGATGTCAACGGCATAAGTGCGTGAGATGGCGTCCGAGCGTAGGACATCGGCGGGTGGGCCCTCGGCCAGGACGCGACCTTCTCCCAATAGGATCAGGTGATCGGCAAATCGCGCCGCAAGGTTGAGATCATGCAGCGCAACGACACCGATGGCCCCACGGGCGGCCATGGTGCCTTTGATGCGCGCCAGCACATCCAACTGGTGGCGCAGGTCCAAAGCTGAGGTCGGCTCATCAAACAGATAAACGTCGGAGCGGCGCACAAGCGCCTGCACAACCGACACCATCTGCGATTGCCCGCCGGACAGTTCCGATATGTAGGCCTCGGCCAGATGGCCAATGCCGCCGTCATGGAGCGCTTTTGCAACTGCATCGATATCGGCCGATTTGACCTTCAAGCCGCGCAATTGTTTCTGCGCCATCATGACAACCTCGAATACGGTCAGGGCGGCATTGGCCGTGAAAAATTGCGGCATGAAACAGATCTTTTGCAGCCGCTTCCGGGCGGACAGCTTATCCAGGTTCAGTTGGTCAAGATGGACTTGGCCGGACTTGGGCTTCAAAAGCCCAGATATCACACGAAAGAGCGTCGACTTGCCCGACGCGTTGGGCCCAATCAGAGCCGTAAGATGCCCCGGTTCAAGAGGCTCAAATCCCACCCCATGCAAGATCGTCCGTCGGCCATAGGCAAAGTCAATTCCTTCGACCCGCAGCCCCTTCATTGCCAGTGCCTTTTGCGTTGGGTCAGGATCAGCGAGACAAAAAATGGAATACCGATCAGCGAGGTTATCATACCGATCGGATAAACAATGCCCGGCGTGATCGATTTCGACACAATCGACGTGCCCGAAAGGATCAGCGCGCCGCAAAGCGCTGAAAGGGGCAGGAAGCCGCGCTGATCTTCCCCCACCACCATCCTGGCAATATGAGGGCCGACAAGGCCCACAAAGGCGATGGCGCCAACGAACGACACCGCAACCGCGCTCAACAGAGATACACCGGCAAATACGCCCAAGCGCAAAGCGCTGACATTGACGCCAAGCGCCGCGGCTTTGTCTTCGCCCATCCGCAACGCGGTCAGGGCCCAAGATTTCCACAAGAAATAGGGCATCACGACAGCCAGGACCAACAGGCAGATGCCAACTTTTTCCCACGTCGCCCGTGCGAGCGAGCCCATTTGCCAGAAAATTAACTGGGCCAATTGCAGCTCGGTCGCCCCGTATTGCAGCAACATCAAAAGGGCATTGAATGTAAACAGCATCGCGATGCCCACCAGGATCATTGCTTCGGGCGAAACCCCGCGTAGGCGCGTGAAGGCAAATAGGCCCAATGAAGCGACCATCGCCATCAGAAATGCATTCACAGTTACAAAAAGCCCGCCCACGCCGGGCAGTATCGACAGACCAAGCACAATCGCCAGTGCCGCGCCAAAACTGGCGGCCGAGGACAGGCCCAAAGTAAACGGATCGGCAAGCGGGTTGTTGAGGATGGTCTGCATCTCGGCGCCCGCAACGCCGAGCATCGCCCCGACGGCCACGGCCATCAGGGCCACGGGCAACCGCAGATCCCAGATGACGACGTTTTCGTTCACAGTCGCCACGGAGGGTTGCAAGATCACGTGCAAGACCCGCCCGATACTGGCGTCATACGGTCCCGATACGATGTCGATAAGAATGGTCGTACAGAGCGCGATTGTGGCGATCACGACGATCACGATGCGCTTGGCAATCGCCCGTCGATACCCGCTGACGATGCCGGAAACGGCACTTTGATCGGTCATTGAAAGCCCCCGGACCCCGGAAAAACGTTGGCCCAATCGTCGGGGCCAACGTCATGCGCTGTGGCTCGATTAATTCGACAGGCTGACCCAGAACTGGCCCTGGTACTCGAAAGGCAGGAACTGGTCGTGCAGCCGGGTCATCGTGTCTTCAACATCTAGATCCGGGAACTCTTCGGGGTAAAACCACTGCGCAAGCTGTTGGATTGCAACAAAATGGTAAGGCGAGTTGTAGAACTGATGATAGATCGAATGAAACCGGCCTTCCTCGACAGCACGTAGGTTTTCGAACCCCGGGCGGCTGGCCAGAGCCTGAAGCCTTTCCTGGTTTACCGCCGGATCTCCTTCGTAGCCGAGGAGCGTCGCGGTCACTTCTGGCCGTGCCTCGGCCCAATTGGCGCCGGTACCGAATACCACATCAGGGTCTGCGGCAATGATGCCCTCCATGGTGAGATCGACCGAATAGGCATTCGCTAGAGTCGAGCCCAGGTTCACACCGCCGGCCAATTCTACGAACCGGCCATAATTATAGGGGCCAAAAGACCAGCAGCAGAAATCCTGCTGCCATCCGGCAGCGTTTTCGATCGCAACCAGCGGACGCTCTTCGGCCGGGATCCCGTCGATCACATTCGTGACGCGGCGCATCTCAGCGATGTAGAAATCGATGAATTCAGCCGTGTTCGCCTCTTCACCCAGGATACGGCCCAAGATCAAAAGCGACGGGATTGTGTTCTCCGTCGCGTTGCGACGGAAATCCAGGAACACGACCGGCACGCCCGCTTCATCCAGGCGTTCGATCAAACCGGTCTCTTCGGCGTTAAAAAGCCCACCCAATTCCAGGATGACCAGATCCGCCTCGTTTTGCAGAACGGTTTCAATGCTGAAGTCGCCCGAATACGGATTGCCGAAATTGATCATACGTTCGGCATCATCCGGAAATGCTTCGGCAAAGCGCCGATAGGCATCGGGGTCGAATTGGACCAGATCGTCCTTCCAACCAATGATGTTTTCGAAGGGGTTGCCGTCTTCAATCGCAGCAACAGAGTACATCATGCGGCCTTCGCCGAGGATGATGCGCGTTGGATTGTCAGGCAGCGTGACCTGACGCCCTGCGATGTCGGTGAGTGTGATGGCTTCTGCTTGAGCATCAGTTGCGAACGCGGTCAAAGCGACGGCGGTAGCTGCTATAGCACCAAGGAAGCCGCTATAGCCTGTCTGGAACGACATGAGCGGTCTCCTTATGATGATCCGCGCGGCCTAGGCGCATTCCGAATGATTGTCCAGCCATTTGATGAGGGTTTCTTCAGGTTCGTGAACCAGCCCGTTCCGCCCCCTTTGCAACGGCACCCGATCGCAGCGCGTGCGGGCGGGTCAGATCAAGCCCGAAATTCTCTTTGCGGATGCCATCGACGATGTTGGAGATGAAATTCGCGCAACCGGTGTTCCTGCTTCCGACCAAAACTCTGTAACATCCAGATTTGGCTATTGCCGTGATTGCCAGCCGTAACGGAAGAAAAGCTGTCTGAACTCATCCGGGTGATTTCCCACAAGGTCAGCAATGCGGTTTTTCTAGTGTAGGCGGCATCGCGGGCAGTGTTTTACCTGCTGCAGCCCAACGTATCCGCATCGTGTGGCCGGCGCTTGTTTGGTGAAGTGCCATCCATAATATTGCCGCCAGATTTTGGCGAAATCCAAGGCCCGCTATGGATACGCGTGCTGGAACCGGGGCCAACGGGTCGACAGGTCAGCTGACCGGCTTTGGCCTACCGGAACCGGCCGAGGCACTTGCCGCGAGGCGGACCCACGATCATATGCTAATCCGTGCCTTTTATCACAAGCGGTGTTCAAACAGGCGACGCAGCAGGTCGTCTCATCGGTTTCTTGAGAAGGTCATTGGAAAGCGAATGGAGAACTAAACTCCCCTGGGTCGTAAATTGACCCGCGAAAATTTCGCCGCATTTTACCCGTGGAATTGAGCGCGCGTGCAACTACTGTGATGCCTTCGAGCAGCATTGGCTCGAAGCAGAGCTTTATCCGCTGTTTCGTTCCTGCGGTCGCACATACCAGACGCCGCGCGGCTGAAGCTCCGCGGACGCACACCATTCGGGTTTTAAGCCAGGGATGCTCGCTGCCGCGTGCTGCGCCAGGATGAGGGCGTTTGGTCGAACTGGGCCTGGAAGGCGCGACTAAAAGCCTCTTTCGAAGCATAGCCCACACGGTCGGCAATCGTCTCGATCGGGTCGCTGGAATGCAGCAAGGCCTCGGCTGCTTGATCAAGCCGCCACGCCCGCATATAAGCCCCGGCGCCGCGGCCCATGACCTGCTTGAACCTATCCGCAAAGTTCGACACCGACATGCCCGCCAGTTCTGCTAATTCTCCGTTGGTGAAGGTGCGAGACGGATTGGAGTGGATCGCCGCGACGGCGCGTGCAATTCGCTCGTCCTTTGCGGCTGCCAGCCATCCCGGCAGGCTGTCATCCGACAGCGCCCATCGCCGCAGGATGACTACCAACAAAAGATCCAAAAGACGCGATACCATGAGGCTGGCCCCCGGGCGGGTAGCCCCCAATTCGCGCAGCACCAGGTCACACATCACGTCCACCCATTCGATTGGGTTTTCCTCAAGCCCTTGTAGAACGATGACTTTTGGCAGTGACTGGAGAATGCGCGCGGCCAACTCGCCGTCGATGGTGAAACTGCCGCAAAAGCAATTAATCGCGGGTCCCGCGCGGTCGCCGGTCTGTGGATCGATCAGGCGGGCCTGCGGCGTGTTGCGCTTAAGGTCTCTGAAAACTGCTCGGTGGGCGTTGCCCTGCAGCATCAAGGCGATCTGCTTTTCCTGCAAGGTCACGGTCGGCGCGCCGGCAAGTGTAATTTCCAGCGCTCCCCGCTCAACGATATAGACGCAAGGTTTGCCCGCCGAGACATCGTATTGCAGCCTATCATCGGCCGTCACCACACGGGCGGTTTCACCGCGCACATGGACGATGTCGAGCACCTCCGAGAACGCGTCCGTCCCGAACATCGGTGTTCCTGCTAACACTTCCGGCGTTTCGGTCATCGGCAGATCGGCCCTTGCAGCATACCTCTTGGGCCAATGTTAAACCAAGCGTGAGGTAACTTAACATGTCCAATTCCCTCAATATGATCCGAGCCTCGCTTGCGTCGGTTGCGCTGGCGTTTCCCGGGGCCGCGATGGCGGATGACGCCTCGGTTATCCTGGTCCATGGTGCATTCTCCGACGGCTCGGCCTGGCATCGGGTCATCCCGCTTTTGCAAGAGGCGGGCGTAACAGTCAGCGCGGTTCAATTGCCGCTGGCCTCCCTTGCCGAAGATGCCGCCGTCGTCTCGCGCTTGGTTGATTTGCAAGACGGGCCCGTGGTGCTCGTCGGCCATTCCTACGGCGGAAATGTCATCACCGAAGCCGGTGCCCATAATGATGTGGCAGCACTTGTCTACGTGGCGGGGTTTGCGCTGGATGTCGGGCAGAGCCTCACCGACCTTCTTGACGGTCACGCGCCCGCACCTTGGCAAGCGGAAGCGCAACCTGATGCGGCCGGTTTCGTGCGGCTCAGCGCAGAGGGCATTGCCACCTATTTTGCGCCCGATCTGCCGGCCCAGGAAGCAGCGCTGATTGCCGCCACCCAAGGCCCAATCCAGTACCAGATCAATTACGAAGCCCCTAGCGTTGCGGCTTGGTCGATGCATCCGACCTATTATGTGATGACCGAGAATGACCAAATCATCCCGCCGCAACTGCAGAGCTTCTTTGCCGATCGAATGGGGGCTGAGGTCACGCCTGTCGCATCAAGCCATGTCGCGATGCTGTCGCAACCCGAAGCTGTGGCCGAGGTGATCCTCGACGCCATCGCCGGTGCATCTGCCGACTAAGGCAAAAGGTCCAGGGCGCAAGCCCTGGGCCAGACGTTTTTTGGAGAACTCCTATGACCTTTTGGATTTTGGCCGCGCTGGCGCTCTACTTCGTGCAGACGCTACTGCCGGTGACTTTCCGATATCGCGGCAACCCGGCCTCCTTCACTGCGCGCGACGAGATGCCGGAGGCGACCGTGCTCGTGGCCCGCGCCGAACGGGCGCTGGTCAATGTGGGCGAAGCGATGATCGTGTTTCTACCGCTGGCGCTTTTAACGCTAGAGGCAGAAGGCGCTGTCGTCGGCGCGATGATCTTCGCTCTCGCACGCGTCGCCCATGTCATCCTCTACCTCACCGGCGTGCCCTATCTGCGCACACTCGTTTGGCTTATAAGCCTGGCAGGGCTCTTGATCATGGCGCTCAATATCAGCTGAACCATAGTGAGCGTCCTGGATCGGATCATATTGGCGCCCTTGGAGACCTGCATTGCGAACACCGCTGCGCAGCGCCGGTGCTGAGGCACCAGCCAATCGGATACGCGCAGCGACGGAATCACAGCGTGAAACGTGACGTCTTCAACGGTGCAGTTGCGTTAGCCTAGCGCGCCGATTCAACCGTCAATCCAGGGTCGTGCCAGGCCAATCTCGGCTTGGCGACACCGAACCCTGATCAACTTTCGGCGCTGTCCGAACTGCCGACCATCGGAGAATTCGGTTATCCCGGCTTTGTGGTCAATTTCGGCGTCCTCGTCGCGCCAGCCGGTCTGCCCGATGACATTCGCGATGCCATGTCGGCCGCCATCAACGGGATCACTGGGGAAGCGTGATTTGCGGAACTTGTTGAGGGTCGCTTACCCGCGGATCGGCGTGATGCTGCGGCGCAAGGGTATGACCATGAACCACATGGCGTAATCGTTCGTGGATGCCGTTGCGCGGTATGCTGCGTCGTCTTTGAAGAGGAGATGATATGATGACGAAGCATGCTGGGCTCGATGTGAGCCTGAGAGAGACCTCGATTTGCGTTGTCGATGATGCCGGAGCGGTGTGCCGGGGAGGCAAAGTTGCGACTTGCATCGATGCAATCGCAGTCGCTTTGAGCCGCCACGCACCAGAACTGGTCCGGGTAGGCATGGGAACTGGGCCAGTGGCAGTTTGGCTTTCGCATGGCCTCACGGCTGCCGGAGTGCCAATTGACTCTATCCACGCACGGCGCGCGGCGGCAGCACTCAAACTTCAAGCCAATAAGATGGATCGCAACGATGCTCGCGGCTCGGCCCAGCTTGTTCGATCCGGTTGGTACGACCCTGTCACGATGAAATCCGCGGCAACACACCGGGTGCACGGTTGTCGTAGCAAGAGATCAGATCATGCGGATGTGCACCGCTTTGATCAATGAGATTAGAAGATTAACAAAGATTTTTTGCATCATGTCTGGCCCTGGGACAGGGAGAACGCGCGAACCGCATAGAGACGCCGCTCGACCGAGCGCCACTCATGCGGCTGCCTGGCAGATGCCCTGACCGCGAAGACGACAACGATCCATGGGAAAAGGTCGATGATACGCCCAGGGAGTGGCTTGCAAGATGAGATGACAAGAAGCTGGATCGGCTGTACACGGAAGAAAAGCGGGGTGTCTGGCGACGCCGGGGGGCGGAAACGATCTCGCAGGCCACGCGATGTTATGCGCGGGCGGTTGGAGTTCTGATTTGCAGACCCATTACAAAGTTAGAGGTTGGCAGCATGAAAAGCGGGCACGACAAATCGGTCGATCTTTGCCAAGCGATCTAGTCTTTTTGACAATGATCGACCGCGGTGCCGCATTCTGGAAAAGCCACCAAAAGCCGGAGGCAAATGCTTGGCATCAAAAGCCAGATAAGCTGCTTGACGAACGTATCATCGAACTCATTCAATCCAAGAACAGCAAGCCCTAGTCGCTTGCCAAGCTCCTTTGCCCATGCAGATGAGATGATCTTTGTCCGCGGGTGTCGCACGCCTTCCCGGAAGCGGCAATTGACACGATTACGCCAAACGGTGGCTTGGCGTATCCGTCCTGGCCTCAAGCAGGTGTGTTGCAAAGCTGTGGCGGAGGCTTTGCAGCGTGGCTGGCGTGTTGATCCCGGCCATGCAGTGCCCGGCCGGCGATTGCGGCGCAATCTGCCGAGCGGGGCCTTGGCGGCACTAAAAGCGCGATTCAATTGGCGCGGTGACAGAGCCATGATCTTCGGCTTGCCGGGAAACAGCCAACCATCAGGCCGTGCCTCACACCAATCGTCGCGCAGAAGGTCCAGCAAGCCGGGCGGTAGCATCACCTTGCGGTCCTTCCCGCCCTTGCCCTTCTCGACATGGATTAGCATGCGGTCGCTGATGATATCGCTGACCTTGAGATTGCAAACTTCTGACGCGCGCAAGCCAGCGCCATAGCAAATTCTGAGCGCCGCG
>JBCCXT010000028.1:0-49490 GCA_039191215.1 Pseudomonadota bacterium | reverse complement strand
GTTCTGACGCTGCTCGAACAGCAGGAATTTGAGGGTTTTCTGAAGGCTCTGTCGGGCGAAGTTGCAAGCACATTGCGGGTCGACAGAGCTCGCCTGGTGCTCGAAAGCGCCCAGGCTGGTGATCCCGGTGCGCCGCTTCTTCCACGGCTGCAAGAAGTGGTCACCGTGGCACCCCCAGGCTTCATCAAAGGGTATGTCACATCGGGCCGAAATGTCCCTTTCCGCACGGTCACGCTGCGCCAGACGGGCGATGATGCGGAAATGGTTTTTGGCGAAGATGACGCCTGGATCCGCTCCGAAGCGCTTTTGCAACTTGACCTGGGCAAAGGCCGGCGACCGGCAATGTTGGCCTTGGGCGCCGAAGACGCACATCAGTTCCGCGCCACCCAAGGCACCGATCTTTTGGCGTTCTTCGCATCTGCATTTGAGCGCTTGATGCGCCGTTGGTTGGGCTAAGATCATGGCTGGATATCTAGAGACCGAACCGCTCGCCCCGTCACCGGCTGTTGCGACATTGCTGCAGACATGGCTCACTCATCTGACTGCAATCGACAGCGCCAGCCCGCGGACGATCCGCGCCTATGCGACCGATCTGCGCCGCTTCTTCGGCTTTCAAACCGGCCATCACGGCACGCCGATCGGTCTGGAGCCGTTGCGCAAGATTAGCACGCGCGACCTGCGCGCCTGGATGGCCGACGAACGTGCCCAGGGCGTCAGCCCGCGCTCGCTCGCACGCCGGCTCTCAGCGGTGAAAAGCTTCTACCGCTGGTGGTCGGATCGGGAGGGCTTTGATGTCACCGCAATCCTGTCGGTGCGGAGCCCAAAGTATCAGCGCCGTCTGCCCCGGCCTCTGCCCGAGGTTGCGGCCAAGCAGATGATCGACCAAATCGGCGAACAAGATGACCGCGAATGGGTCTCGGCCCGCGACACGGCTGTGATGACGCTGATGTATGGATGCGGCTTGCGCATATCAGAGGCGCTGGCGCTGACCGGAGACGTTTTGCCCATGGGTGAGGTTCTGCGCATCCGGGGCAAAGGCAACAAGGAGCGCGAGGTCCCGGTCCTGCCAGCCGCGCGTGACGCGGTGATGAGCTATGCGATGCTCTGTCCCCACGTCCTGCGCCCTGGCTTACCGCTTTTCCGCGGCATCCGTGGCGGGCCGCTCAACCCGCGCCAGGTATCAGGCGTGATGGCCCGCGCGCGTTCGCAATTGGGTCTGCCAGCATCAGCCACACCGCATGCGATGCGGCACAGTTTTGCCACTCATCTGCTCAATGCAGGGGGTGATCTGCGCGCCATACAGGAGCTTTTGGGCCATGCATCCCTGTCCACGACGCAGGCCTATACGGCGATCGATACCCGGCGCCTGATGGAGGTCTACCGCAACGCCCATCCCCGCGCCGCCGAATAGCGGCGCAAGAAGAACCCACACATGGCGGTGCTGCCGCCATGTGTCCGTTAAATGCCAGCAGCCAAGGCTATCGGGTGCCACGCACGCTACGCCTGGCCGCTACTTATCCTCGCAACTCATTGAAACAATTTGGTTTCTCCGCTTGCCATTGCGCTTTGCACCCTGAACGGGCATGAACGTGCGATGACACCTCGATTGACAGCGATGGCCGTGCACGTGTTGACGGCGACCGGCGCGGGCCTGGCCATGCTGGCTTTCTTGGCTGCCCAGGCGGGCGATTGGGCCATGATGTCAATCTGGCTTGCCGTCTGTTTCATCGTCGACGGGATCGATGGACCGCTGGCGCGAAAGTTCGATGTCACTGATCATGCACCGGAAATCGACGGCACCATCCTCGATCTGGTTGTGGATTTTCTGACCTATGTCGTGATCCCGACCTATGCGATTTATGCCTCAGGCCTATTGCCGGGCTGGACCGGTCTTGCAGCGCTTATCCTGGTGCCCATCGCCAGCGCAATTTACTTCGCAGACACGCGGATGAAAACCGAAGACAACTCCTTCATGGGGTTTCCGGGATGCTGGAACATGGTCGCCTTGGCGCTTTTGGTTCTAACGCCACCCTGGTGGGTCACGGGCGCGCTTATCATCGGCCTTTCGGTGACGCTGTTTTTGCCGGTGAAGTTCATCCATCCTGTTCGGACGGAGCGTTGGCGCAGCCTGTCGCTGCTGGTGGCCTCGGCTTGGACCTTGGGGATCATCTGGGCGGCAGCCACGGATTTCGCGTCAAATCCGGCGCTGACTGTGATGATCGGGCTCAGCTCGCTCTATCTCCTGGTCGCCGGGGCGTTGCAGCAGCTCGACCTATTCCGCTAAGCGGCTGAGAATGGTAAGCGCCGAGAGGCCCGCGAGAAGCACGCTCATAGCCGCCATTAGAATGAAAGCGGCACTTCGGTGCCACGGCGCGTGAAGGTCATCTCTTTGATCGGCGCGAATGCCCAAACGCCAAGACATATCCCAGCAAACAGGGCCCACGTGATCGCGTGTCGCGTCAGGGCCTGACCGCGGCTCCAACCTTTGCGGTCCATCGCCTGGCGGGCGAGCCGTTCAATGAATCCAATCCGCATCTCTTGAGCGCTTCGATCTGTCAGACCTCGATTGCTGTAGATACCCAAAACCTGTTGAAATCATGTCGCCGCAGAGTTGAGATCGGATCAAGGCCGCAGGTCTGATATTAATTTCAAGATTTATACTAGAGCCTTACGGCTGTTATCCTGCGAATAGCTTGACTAAATCAGACATTATGCCTGTTGTCGGATCACACGAGCAAATCGGCTGAATACCTCTGCATTGGCTGCCAAGACATGGCCATCTTGCAGAATTGATTGGTCTTGGTGCACGGGCTCTACCAGGCCGCCGGCCTCACGTACCAGGAGAGTGCCCGCCGCGATGTCCCAGGCCTGCAGCCCGTATTCCCAAAATCCGTCAAAGCGCCCAGCTGCGACGAATGCCAGATCCAAAGCGGCCGAGCCCCATCGCCGCATCCCGGCGCATTGGGGCATGAGGCGGGCCAGATCGCTTAGCATCTCGGGAAGGTAGGCCCCGCCATCGGGCGGCAGGCCCGCGCCAAAGACACACTCGCTGAGCCGCGCACGGCCCGACACACGCAGCCGCTGGCTGTCATTAAGCCATGCGCCTTGGCCTTTTTCAGCATAAAACATCTCATCCTTGACCGGGTCGTAGACCACAGCGGAAACGATTTCGCCTTTATATTCCAGCGCGATAGAGATAGCCCAATGGGGCATCCCATGCAGATAATTGGTGGTGCCGTCCAACGGGTCGACAATCCAGCGCCGGGTTGGGTCTTTGCCGCCCTCTTCGCCCGTTTCTTCGCCCAACCAGCCGTAATTCGGTCGTGCATTCGTCAATTCCTCGCGGATTATGGCCTCCGCGGCGATATCAGCCTTAGAAACAAAATCGCCAGGCCCCTTGGTCGAGACCTGCAGGTTTTCGACCTCGCGGAAGTCGCGCACCAGGCTGCGCCCGGCTTTGCGGGCGGTCTTGATCATCACGTTGAGATTGGCTGAGCCCTGCATCGCGCACCCCTGTCATCCAGGTCGCTGCCTTAACGCGGGTGGCATCCAGGGGGAAGAGGCAAGCGGCGCGATTGACGCCCGAGCGCGGCGGATTAGCTCTCCACAAGACCAGTGAAGGATGGGCACATGTCATTTAATGCAAGCGGGGCAGCGCTGCTTCTGGCACTATCCGTGGCGGCGCAGGTCGCCCAAGCCGAGGACCACATGCCGCTGATTTTTGAAGATTTTCAGAGCACACCGGAGACCCGATGGGGCTATGTCGCCGACGGTGTGATGGGCGGCGTGTCACAAGGCCAGGCACAGATGGTGCACAGCGATGGGTTTGCTGCCGTCCGGCTAAGCGGGCAGGTCAGCACCGACAATAATGGCGGCTTCATCCAGGTTCGGCGCGACATCGAACCCGGGGCGTTTGCCGATGCGCAGGGCCTGCGGATCACCGCGCGGGGAAATGGTGAGACCTATTACGTCTTTCTGCGCACGGAAGGATTGGCACGCGTTTGGTATTCCTACCGCTTTTCCTTTGTCGCCCCGGCAGACTGGACCACGATCGACATGGATTTTGCCGATTTCAACGCCAGCCATGCCGAGATGCCGCAAAGCTTTGACCCGGCACAGCTTAGGCGCGTCGGATTGGTCGCCTATGGCCGCGATCATGAGGCCGATCTGACTGTGCGTGCGATCTCGCTCTACTAGCCCGCGCGTTGCAGTTTTGGCGGCTCGGACCGGGCCAGGCGCAGGATATGGGCCATGTAGGGCTTGGTTGCATCCTCGGTCCGGGTCGCCCCGTAGAGCCGCCGGGTGAGGCCATGTTCGGTCAAAGGCCGGGTGACGTAGCTGGTATTGTTCCAAATGCCGCGCACGACCCAGTCCGGCAGCACCGCAACCCCACGCATGGACGCCACCAAAAGCAAAATCACCGCCGAGAGCTCCACCTGGCGGATCGCCTTTGGCTCAATGCCTGCGGGCATCAGAAGCTGGCTGAAAAGGTCAAGCCGGGCCCGCTCCACCGGATAAGTAATCACCGTCTGATCGGCAAAATCTGCCGCCTCGATGAAGGGTTTTTGCGCCAATGGATGCTCGGCGGCGGCGACAAAAACCGGCTCGTAGTCAAACAACGGCGTGAAGGTCACGCCCGGCAGGTCCTCGGGATCGCTGGAGATCACCAGATCGACATCCTGCCGCTCAAGCGCGGGCAACGCCTCAAATTGAAGACCGGGCCGAATGTCGACATCGACATCGGGCCAGGCCTGCCTGAATGCCTCAAGTACGGGAAGCAGCCAATCAAAACAGGCATGGCATTCGATCGCGATATGCAGCCGCCCGGCCTTTCCGGCCCGCAGACCGGCAAAATCCTCTTCAAGCGCGGCGATCCGTGGCAGCACTTCTTCAGCCAGGCGCAAGAGTTTCAGCCCGGCCGGGGACAGCCGCAAGGGCTTGGACCGACGGACGAAAAGTTCAACCCCGGCCTGCCCCTCTAAGCCTTTGATCTGATGTGATAAAGCGCTTTGCGTGATATGCAGCCTGTCGGCCGCGCGGGCCAAGCCGCCTTCGCTGTGGATCGCTTGGATCGTTTTGAGATGGCGAAATTCGATATGCATGGGCGCCTCATGATCATCATTAGCATTATGAGTTTGTCTCACGTTGGCGTCCATGGGATTTACCTGCAACCGCAAGGAGCCGCCCATGACCCCAAAAGTATCGTTCGAATTCTTCCCGCCCAAGACGCTGGATGCATCGTTTCGGCTTTGGGACACACTTGGGCTTCTGGCCCCGCTCAACCCTGAATTTGTGTCGGTCACCTACGGCGCGGGCGGCACAACCCGCGCCTTGACCCATGACGCCGTCACAGCCATCGATAGCCATTTCGGGCTTTCGGTTGCGGCCCACCTGACCTGCGTGGAGGCCAGCCGAGCAGAGACATTGGCCATCGCCGAAAGCTATGCAGCCGCGGGCCTGCGCGACATTGTCGCCCTGCGCGGTGATCCGGTCGCCGGGACCGGAGGGTTTCAGGCGCATCCCGACGGTTTCCGATCATCGGTGGAACTGATCGAGGCCCTTGCGCAAACCGGCAAGTTTAATATTCGCGTCGGCGCCTATCCGGACCCCCACCCGGATGCTGCAAGCCACGCGCAAAACATCGACTGGCTCAAGCGTAAGATCGATGCCGGTTCCTCTTCTGCTATCACGCAGTTTTTCTTTGAGGCCGACACGTTCCTGCGGTTTCGCGATGCCTGCGATGCGGCCGGGATCAGCGCACCGATTATCCCCGGTATCTTGCCGATTGAAAGCTGGCCCGGCGTGAAGCGCTTTGCCGAGCGCGCCGGTGTGCCCGTGCCCGACAAGCTCGACCGGGATTTTGCCGTTGCCGCGCGAGATGACCGGGCAGGCTTGTTTGCCACTGTGCAAGCGACAACCCTGTGCACGACGCTGATCGGCGAGGGCGTCGATCACCTGCATTTCTACACGCTCAACGCACCGACCCTGGTGCGCGACGTCTGCACCGCCCTGGGCGTGGCCCCCAAACCGGCGCTGGCCGAAGTCGCCTGAGCATGACTTGCGCCCAGTGGCGGCACCTGCTCTGCTGGCGCGATGGCAGTGCCATTTTTTGTAGACCGCATCGAGGATTTGGCTGACGCCGACACGCTAGTGTCGATGTCGGGCCTGGCGTTTATGCGCGCGATCCTGGCCGGCGAACTGGCCATGCCGCCGATTGCCAGGGCCATGAACTTCCGCCTGGAGACGGTAGAACCAGGCACAACGACGTTTCGCGGTGCGCCTGGATTTGATCACCTGAACCCGATGAAAACCGTGCATGGCGGCTGGTACGGGGCGCTGCTTGATAGCGCGATGGGCTGCGCGGTGATGACCAAAGTGCCCAAGGGCTCGGTCTATACGACGCTGGAATTTAAGACCAACATGATCAAACAGATCGCTGTCGGGGCAGAGGTGACATGCACGGGCAGAGTTCTGCATTCGGGCCGAACCACAGCAATTGCCGAAGGCCAGATCCTTGGTCTACAAGATGATGTGTTGTATGCCGCGGCCACGACCACGTGCATTATCATGGCCGTTGATCCACCAGATAAGGCGTCATGAATTGACGCACGCGCCCTTTTCGGGCAGGCGTAGGCCTTCGGACAACCCAATAGGAGGCCATCATGATCGCGCCGGTCATGCCGAATTACAACCGCTCGCCCCTGTCCTTCGTCTCAGGCGATGGCGCTTGGCTTGTGGCGGCAGACGGCCGACGTTTTCTCGATTGTGCGGCAGGAATTGCGGTTACGTCGCTTGGCCATGGCAACCCCCGGCTGGTCGCCGCCCTCAAGACGCAGGCCGACAAGCTGTGGCACACATCAAATCTTTATACGGTGCCTGAACAGGAGCGGCTGGCCAACCTGCTGGTCGAGCATACATTCGCCGACACGGTCTGCTTTTGTAACTCCGGCACAGAAGCCGGTGAATTGGCCGTGAAAATGGCGCGCAAGTACTGGGACGCCCAGGGCGCGCCGGAGCGCAGTACAATTCTGACCTTTGCGGGCAGCTTTCATGGCCGCTCCATCGCCATGATCTCAGCTGCAGGCGCGGAAAAACTCACCAAAGGTTTCGGCCCGCTTTTGCCGGGTTTTGAGCATCTCGCTTTTGGTGATCACGATGCGCTACAGGCCGCGGCTGCGCGACCGGATGTAGGCGCGATCATGATCGAGCCCGTGCAGGGCGAAAGCGGGATCCGCCCGGTACCGGACCAAGACCTCAGAGCATTGCGCGATCTGTGTGACGCGCATGGCCTGTTGTTAATTCTGGACGAAATCCAGTGCGGGATGGGTCGTACCGGCAAGCTCTTCGCCCATGAATGGGCGGGTATCGAGCCTGATGTCATGATGGTCGCAAAGGGTATCGGCGGCGGCTATCCGATCGGGGCCGTGCTTGCAACCGAGGCGGCCGCGCAAGCGATGGGCCCCGGCACGCATGGCTCGACCTATGGCGGCAATCCACTGGGCTGCGCTGTTGGTGCCGAGGTGATGGAGATCATGACCGAAGATGGCTTTCTCGACGGGGTCAGCCGCCGCGCAGGTCGGTTGCGCCAAGCGCTGGAAGGGTTGGTGGCGCAACATCCCGAGGTGTTCGATCATGTTCGCGGCGCAGGGCTTATGTTGGGCATTGTGTGTCGTGCCCCAAACCTCGATGTCATTGCCGCAGCCCAAGACCAGGCGCTGCTGACAGTGCCTGCCGGCGACAATGTCGTGCGAATTTTGCCGCCGCTGACCATCTCGGAAGAAGAAATCAACGATGCCGTGGCCCGGCTTGACCGCGCCGCAAGCGCCATTGCAGCAAACCGATCGGCTGCGGAATAGCGCGGCCACGCGGTCTAACCTGAATTTAGATATCCTTTCGCAGGCAGCTTGCCGGGCAAAACAGGCCCGCAGCACCCGCCAATTACTAAAAGATCTCTGCTATGAACCACTTCCTCGACATCAACAACACCGACCCGGCCGCTTTACGGTCAATCCTCGACAATGCCAGCTCGATGAAGGCGGCGCGCGAGGGCCAGCCTAAAGGCATTCCCGATGCCGAGCAGCCGCTTGCCGGTCGCGTGGTCGCACTAATCTTCGAAAAGCCGTCGACCAGAACACGCGTCAGCTTCGATGTCGGTGTGCGCCAGATGGGCGGTGAGGTCTTGACCCTGTCCGGCGGTGAGATGCAGCTCGGCCATGGCGAAACCATTGCCGATACAGCGCGCGTGATGTCGCGATATGTCGATCTGATCATGATCCGCACCTTCGAAGAAGACACACTTCTGGAGATGGCCAATCATGCCACCGTGCCCGTCATCAACGGCCTGACAAACCGGACGCATCCCTGCCAGATCATGGCCGATGTCATGACGTTTGAGGCCCATCGCGGCCCCATTACGGGGCGCAAGGTCGCTTGGTGCGGCGATGGCAACAACGTCTTCTCGAGCTTTGCTCAGGCGGCCGGCCAGCTTGGCTTTGAATTACACTTTGCTGGCCCCGAAACGCTTGATCCGGAACATGAATTCATCGAAGAGGCCCGCGCGAAAGGGGCCGCGATTGAGCTGCACCGTGACCCGGTCGATGCGGTCAAAGACGCCGATCTTGTGGTCACCGATACCTGGATTTCAATGCATGACAGCCAGACGGCGCGGGAAAGACGGCACAACCAGCTGCGCCCCTACCAGGTGAACGCACCCTTGATGGCGCATGCCAAACCGGACGCACTTTTCATGCATTGTCTGCCGGCCCATCGCGGCGAAGAGGTCACAAACGAGATCATGGATGGTCCATCCTCAGTGATTTTCGACGAGGCCGAGAACCGCCTCCATGTGCAAAAGGCGATCATGCGTTGGTGTTTGGGTGTCTAGGGCCGCGCTGGCTGATTGCCTGGCCGCCGACCGGCCTAGCATCACCCATTCGCGCAAGGTCGCCGCGACGCGTTGTGCCGAAGCCGCTCTTCTAGAAAGCGCCGCACCGGCCACCATCCATGAGATGGCGCATCGCGCCGGTCTGATGCCAAGGTTTAACCGTTTGATGTTGGCGCGACGATGACCAGGACCGCGCCCTTTGCCGCCATCGGCTTCATGCTCACATCGGCCCTGCTGATCGCGGGCACAACCCTGGTCGCCAAGGCCCTTGGGACCGGGCAGTTTGGCACTATCGCGCTCGGGCCGGAATTGCATCCGCTTCAGGTGACCTTCGGACGTTTTCTATTTGCCTGGATCGCCGTTGCAACGGCCGTGGCTGTGATGCGTCCTGTCCTGGTGCGGCCGAGCTGGAAGCTGCACTTTGCCCGCACAATCTGTGGCGCCATCGGCGTGACGCTTATGTTTGCGGCCGCCGCGGCCATCCCGCTGGCCGATGCGACCGCCATCTCATTTCTCAACCCGGTCTTTGCGATGATCCTGGCAATGGTCGCTTTGGGTGAGCGCGTCGGTCCGTGGCGGTGGGCGGCCGCCGCCATCAGCCTTTTCGGTGCAATGGCTTTGATCCGGCCGGGCGGCGACGGCGTGCAGGCAGGCGCATTGCTGGCATTGGCTGCGGCGATGATCCTGGGCGTTGAGATCACGGTCATCAAATACCTCTCGGGCCGTGAATTGCCGCTCCAGATCCTGCTGATCAACAATACAATCGGGTTGGGCTTGATCTCCGTCGCTGTGATCGCTGTCTGGCAGAACCCGACCGCATTGCAATGGGTTGGCCTGGCAACCCTTGGTCTGTTGATGGCCGGTGCGCAGTTTTGCTTCGTCAATGCCATGGCGCGGGCAGAGGCGAGCTTTGTGGCGCCGTTTTCGTATACAACGCTGATATTCGCCGCGCTTTACGATTTTGCCATATTCGGCTCATTCCCTGCGGCGCTAAGTTGCTCTGGCATCGCGCTTATCCTAGTCGGTGCTGGCGTTCTGGCCTGGCGCGAAGCGACACATAAACAGCGCGTGCAATAGCTCGCGCCTTGTATCCGCGGAGGGGCGGGATAAAATGGCCCTTCACAACTGCGTTTGCGGGCCCCATATGCCGATGCTTGGGGCACAATTATAACGCAGGTCACGCTGATGCAGCAGGAGAATATGATGTCCTGGACCGACGAACGGGTCGAGACACTGAAAAGGATGTGGGCTGAAGGGCAGTCGGCCAGCCAGATCGCCAAAGAACTGGGCGGTGTGACGCGCAATGCGGTGATCGGCAAGGTCCATCGCCTGGGCCTGTCGAACAGAACCTCGGGCCCGGTTGCGAAACCGGCCAAGGAAGCGGATGCAAAACCCGCCGCGCGCGAAGCGGAGGCGACGGCCAAGGCCGCCCCGCGCGCAGAGCCTGCCGCAGCGCCCGAAGAGGCGCCAGCGCGCCCGGCAAATGTCACACCCTTGCGCAAACCACTGGTACCAGCCGGACAGCCCCTGCCACCACAGCCATCGGCAAACGAGATTAGCCCCGAAGCCCTGGCAAAGGTCAGCGAGATCGAGAAAAAGGCGCGCAAGATCAGCCTGATGGAGTTGACCGAGCGGACATGTAAATGGCCCATCGGCGACCCGGCCACGGACGATTTTTTCTTTTGCGGCCTGCCCGTGCAGCAAGGCAAACCCTATTGCGAGGCGCATGTCGGCGTCGCATTCCAGCCGATGAGCGCCCGCCGCGACCGGCGCCGTTAAGCGGCCCGTAACCAACGCCGGGTCAAGCTTTTGGCGCCCCGCGACTCACAAGCGGGGCCTTGCCCTGTCCAGAACGGAGTGCCGAAGCTGTGCCTGATGATGCTACGTTTTTTGTCTCCTCATCGCGCACCGGACGGGGCCGATACCATCACGGCAATCTACGCGCGGCCCTGGTGGTCTCAGGCCTTGAATTGCTGGAGGAAAGCGGGATCGAGGCCTTGTCCCTGCGCGCCGTCGCCGCGCGGACGGGGGTCAGCCACACAGCACCCAAGAACCATTTCGCCTCGATGCGCGCCCTTTGGACCGCCTTGGCAACGGAAGGCTTTTGGCGTCTTGGCAAAGCGCTGAAAGATGCCAACCGCGGCAATGGCCCGCGCCAGGAAAAGCTGCGCTCGGTCTCTCGCGCCTATGTGCAGTTTGCGCTATCCCAGCCGGGGCTTTTCCAGCTGATGTTTTCCCCAACGCGCAGCGATCGGACCGACCCCGATCTAATGGAGGCCGAAGCCGCGGCCGAGATGGTTCTATCAGAGGTGGCCCTTGGCCTTGATTGGCCGCGCAACCACGCGCCCTATGGCCACCAACGCACCGAATGGATGATTTGGAGCTACCTGCACGGCTACGCGATGCTAGCAATCTCGGGCCGGTTGCAAAGCGATGAGGTTGGTCGCCCGGTCCATGACGTGCTGAAGGTCATGCCGGATTTCAACTACGCCCGTTAGGCGATCAGACGGCCCGGCGCCAACGGCACTAGCAGCCAATTTCGCGGCTGGCCAATCCGGTCTCGACCAGCATGCATCTGTTGCGCGCCTCATAGTAGTAACCGCGCGCATACCACATAACGGCTTCGGCCTCATCACCGTTGGCCACAAGCCAGGCGCCGCGCAGATATCGGACGCCATATTCGAGATTGGTTGCCGGATCGAGCAGCGTCTCAGGCGGGCCACGATGGCCCATGGTCCCGGCGGTTTCCGGCAATAGCTGCATAAGCCCCCAATAAGGCCCAGCGCGAGCATCAGCCCGGTAGTCACTTTCGCGCTGGATCACTCGGTGCACAAGCGAGCTAGGCACATTATGCCGCGCCGCCGCCTCATTGATCATCGCGCGCAGCGCGCGCGTTTCGCCCGGATAAAGTGCGTTATCGAGCGCGGGTGGCGCTGGTGTCCGACCGCAAGCGGCCAGCAATGCGATGAATAGAGCCGCGCCGATCCTCAATCGAAAAGCCCCCGCAATCCGTCCAGCAATTCCTCTTCCAGCCGCTCGCCGATTGCGTCTTCGACCTGGTCGATGGCATCATCCCGGCTGGTGCCTTCTTCGATTTCGAGGCCAAGTTCGTCACGCACAAGATCGCGGGCAGCCTCGGTCGCGGCATCTTCCAACGCATCGATCTCATCGGAAAACTGTTCCTCCGCCAAGGCTTCTAGATCGGGCCGGAAACGGGGATCCTCCCACGAACCTGTCGCCCGTATTGGCACGTTGACGCGCGACGTGCCGTCATCGCGCGCGCTTAGCCCCGGCACGACGAGGTAGTCGAGCGTTCGCGCGCCGATATCGACGCTGCCAGATCCTCGGATACCCCCCCAAGGGGCCGCCATCGCCAGATCGTCGTTATCGAGCACACCTTGCGTCACCGTGAAAGTTGCCGCGACACTGTCATAAACGGTACGCGCGCCTTCGCCGCGGAAATTCAGATCAAGGTTTCGCAGCATGCCAGCAATATCGAGCCCCTCAAGCGCGCCTGGCCCCAATGAAATGCTGCCGCTTCCGTCCAAATCGCGCATCAGTTCTGCTTGGCTGGCCCCTTGCGCGACGAGAGACAGCGCAACAGAGCCGGTGCCCCGCAAGCGGTCGTAGTCGGCCAAAGCGCTAAGTGCGGGCCCAAGTTGGATATCGGTGAGGGCAAAATCGCCACGTGCCGAGAATGTATTGCGCGCATTGGCCACCAGATCGCCTGTCATCGTGCCGCCAAAAAGCCGGGCGTCGCTGACAGAGGCGGCAAGCCGGCCGTTATCGTTGATCAGCCGCATCTGGGTCCGGTCCAGGACAAGCGGGCCGAGCGTCAATTGTTCGGTCGTCACGCTTAAATCAGCGTCAAGCGCGAAAAGCCCGCTGGCATCAATAGGCGTCTGTGACCAGCCAGTTGCGGTGTTGCTGGATACCTCTGACTGCGGGGCGGAATTGGCGCTTGCCGGACCGGTACCGATCGACGCCGCGTCGCTAAAGCGCAAGTCTCCGGCTTGGATTGACCCGCGCAGCATGGGCCGCGCAGCGCCGGGCAAAAGATCGAGCGACATCGAAACCGGGTTGCCATCAAGCGTCGCGGCGCCGTTGCGAAGCTGCAGATCGCCAGCCTCGGTCAAAGCAATATCGCCTTGAAAGGCCACTTGGCTCCGACCAAGTCCCTGCGGCAAGGCCGGGGCCGCCATTCCGCCAAGCGCAAAAAGCGGCGCCAACGTCTCTGCTTCAAGCGTCAGCACCCCGGCGACGCTCGGCGCAAGGCTCACCGATCCGGCATAAGCCGCCTCGCCTCCGGGCCAATCAAGCGCCATGCCAATCTGGGCTGCGATACCGCTTTGAAGGGCGGCCAGGTCTTCAATCTCTAAGGTCAGAGCGATCTCTTGGATGCTGAGCGACAGGCGCGCCGCCCTGCCCTCCGCATCAGCGCTGAGATTTGCGCGAACCGGGTCAAAGGCCAAGGTGCGCCCGGCCTGGTGGTCGACAAACAACACGGCCGCATCTTCGATGGAAATTTCGTCGAAAGCAAATCCGGGCAAGCCTGCCGCGGCGCCGCCGTCCGATTGGGGGTCAGCTACCGGCTCCGACGCGACCGTTCCAGAACCGGGATCGGGCGCAGACGCCCAGGACAGGCGACCCTCTGCACCGCGCACCAAAACCAGACGCGGCGCACTCAGTGTGCCGGTGCTCAGATGAATGTCGCCACGGAAAAGCGGGCCCCAGGCCACACCGACCTCAAGCGCTTGGGCGACGAGCATCGGGCCTTCATCGACCCAGTCGGGATTGCCAATCTCAATTTCCTCGGCGCGGATGCCGAGGCTCGGGAAAAGCTGTGGCCGCACGCGGCCGCGTATCTCCACATTCCGGCCTGTTTGCTCGCTAAGCCGGTCAACCACACGTTGCGTAATGGCGTCGGTTGGAATGGCAAAAAGCGCGGTCAGCCCAATAACGGCAACCAGGGCAATGACCAGAATGGTACGAATAATCCAGCGCATCTTTATCTGCTCATTTTGATTTTGACCCATCTTAGCGCCAAAATGATCGCGCGACACGCCCTTTCCTTGCCGCATGATTTCCGGCTATGGGGCTGAGATGGTGCAAAACCCGCCCGATCTACGCCCGGACCAGGCTCGTGCCCGTGTGCCCGAGGCCGCCCGGCCCGGCCAACCGCGTATTGGGATGGTCTCGCTCGGCTGCCCGAAAGCCCTTGTCGATAGCGAGCGGATACTGACCCGGCTGCGCGCCGAAGGCTACGCGATAAGCCCGGATTACGACGGCGCGGATGCGGTGATCGTGAATACATGCGGCTTTTTGGACAGCGCCAAAGCCGAAAGCCTGGGCGCAATTGGTGAGGCTGTGGCGCAAAATGGCCGCGTGATTGTGACCGGCTGCCTAGGCGCAGAGCCGGATTACATCACCGGTGCCCATCCGCAGGTTTTGGCCGTGACCGGCCCGCATCAATACGAGCAGGTGTTGGATGCGGTCCATCACGCGATCCCGCCCGCGCCCGATCCATTTGTTGATCTTTTGCCGCCCCAGGGCGTGAAGCTGACACCGCGGCATTACGGTTACTTGAAAGTTTCCGAAGGTTGCAACCATCGTTGCAAGTTCTGCATCATCCCCGATATGCGCGGACGCCTTGCGTCCCGGCCGCAAGCAGCCGTCCTGCGTGAGGCGGAACGGCTGGTGTCATCAGGCGTGCGTGAGTTGTTGATCATCAGCCAGGACACCTCGGCCTATGGGACCGACCAAAAGGGGCGCGCAGCGAAATTTCCCATACTCGATCTGGGCGCCGAGCTTGCGCAACTCGATGCCTGGGTGCGCTTGCACTATGTTTATCCCTACCCGCATGTGCGCGATCTCGTGCCGTTGATGGCAGAGGCTGGTCCGGGTCTGCTGCCCTATCTCGACATCCCCTTCCAGCATGCACACCCCGATACGCTTCGGCGCATGGCACGGCCCGCGGCTGCCGCCCGGACACTTGATGAGATCTCAGCCTGGCGGACGGTCTGCCCCGGCCTCACCCTGCGATCGACTTTTATTGTCGGCTATCCCGGCGAGACCGAGACAGAGTTTCAGACGCTTTTGGATTGGCTCGACGAAGCGCAGCTCGACCGGGTCGGGTGTTTTCAATACGAAAACGTCGCGGGCGCGCGGTCGAACGCGTTGCCGGACCATGTGCCAGAAGAGATCAAAGCCGAACGCTTCGCACGGTTCATGGAAAAGGCCCAGGCAATCTCCGCTGCCAAACTCGCCGCCAAGGTTGGCCAGCAGCTAGAGGTGATCGTTGATGCGATCGATCAGGACGGCGCGACATGCCGCACACGCGGTGATGCGCCCGAGATCGACGGCAACCTCTTTATCGATGAGGGATTTGACGCATTGCGACCCGGCGACCTGGTCAAAGTCGAAGTGGATGAGGCGAGCGACTACGACCTGTGGGGCAAGCTTGTCTAGCTACCGCGCCCGCGTCTGAACGGATGCGCAAATTGGCTGCTAACGCGGCGTGCGTGTCAGAAGCTCAAGGCCAGTCCCATCGCCCCAGGTGCCGTGCAACTCACCGTCCGGCATAAGCACGTAGACGGCCGGATCACTGTCGCCCCAATTGACCTCAAAAACGCGGCCGTTGAGCATGCCGATCCCGGAATAGGCGGACCCAACCTGCCAAAAAACACCGAAGCTGCCGTCACCGTTTTGCACAATCTGAACGGTGCCACTATAGGCAGACCCGTCGGCGTTGCGGCCGTAGGCAAAGTACTCACCAGCAACCTGGCCGAGTGCGGACATCGTCATGGCAAATCCGGCCATGACCGCAAGGGCTGCGATCCGTAAGGGTTTCATGAATGCTCCTCCATCCGAAATGCGTGTCGGCATTTTACCCGGTTTGCAGCCGTTCGAACATCTCGGCATTTTCGCAAGCGGCTGGGACATCGCGCTGGGCGCCGTTACCGGCCTCTAACCAGGCGTCACACCCTTTGGCCCAGGGGCAGCCACGGCAGGCTTCGACCGTCTTGCCCCAGGCTTCGGTTGTCAGGTCACCGGCTTCGAATGCGGCGGCAAGATCGGTATGCGTTGCCTCGGCCATGGCGACAACGCGCCAATAGGCTTGACGCTCCGGGGCGAGGGGTTTGGGCGATTTTTCTGACATGCGCACCTCTGGGCTGGTGCGAGAAGGCTAAGGTGCGCAAATCGGCTGCGCGTTGATCTAAGTCAAACCGCTAAAGCCCGGCGGCCGTCGCACGGACCAATTCCTGGCGCGCGGCATTGGGCGGATGTGTGCCCAGAAATTGGTTGCCGGGATCGGGCAAGCGGTTGAAAAACTCCGCGCCCAGGACCGGATCAAAGCCTGCGCGGAACGCAATCACCGTGCCCAACTGGTCGGCCTGCAACTCATGCTCCTGGCTGAAACGGCGCGCACCGACTGCCGCGCCAAGTTGCACCGCTTCGCGAATGCCCGCCTCATCGGCGCCACCCATTTCCGCGAGCTCACCAAATGCCTGGGCCACGCGCCGGGCGCTGTCGACTTGCTGCGGGATATGCTGGCGGATGTGATGTGCGGATTCGTGGCCAATGACAAAGGCAAGCTCGTCCGCATTGCGCACCTCGCGTAGGAGACCGGCGGTCAAAACGATAATCGGCCGCCCTCGATCGAGCGTCTGAAACGCGTTGACGCCCGCACGCGGATCATTCTCGATCAGGATTATAAAGTCGCAATTGGCGATCCGCAGGCGGCGGCGGCACTCTGCCTCGGCAACCGGTTCGACGAGTGCTGCGACGGTCGCAAAATTCTCCGGGCCCGAGCCCGCACCGCTGGCCAGAGTCGTCGGAAGCTCGGGCGGTGTCGTGACACAGCCAGCAAGGCAAGTGAGAAGCAGTGCCAAGATCGTGCCGCGCATGCAAATTGCCTCATGTTCGATTTGTAAGCTCAAGCTAACACGCAGACTTTCAACGTCTAGCGCAGCTGGTGACAATTGTTTGATTGCGGTGCAGCATTGCCGTTGCAGGCGCCGCTTGTGCCGCCTAGCGTGGCGACATGTTTACGATAGAGCATGAATTCGACGCCACTTTGGTGACGCTGGTCGATGACGGCGGTGCACCATTGCAGGAAGACATCGCAATCGCCGCCTTTGAGGAATGTGTCACGCTGGAGCAACTGGATCCGCGCACAGACCGCGTTCAGAAAATCACGTTTTCGATGGCGCAGATTCGCGACCTGGCCGCAGCCCTGGACCTTCCCGAAGGCGTCTACCAGCTGCAAAAACGTTAGTATCCACATGCGTGATCGCTGTAATCTCTGTGACTAAATACATGGTAAAGAATGGTAATGTGCCGCCTATCCCAGTTTGGGGCATTTGGCAGCTCGCCACATCCACCGGTTTATCCACATCTTGCCCGGACACGAACCCCATCCCATAATCCGCACCATGGGAACGGGATTTTATTGGGATGAGCGTTGTTTTTGGCACAGTGGCGGGAATTACGCCTTCATGGCACCGGTCGGCGGTTTGGTGCAGCCGATCGCAAGTGGCGGCTTGCCAGAGAACCCTGAAACCAAACGACGTCTCGTAAATCTACTGCGTGTCACCGGTTTGTGGGGTGAGTTGGAGACCCTAAGCGCTGAGCCCGCCGAGCGCGATGCTCTGTTGCGCGTCCATTCCGCCAGTTATCTTGATGACTTCGAAGCCATGGCAGCCCGCGGCGGAGGGGAGCTTGGCTTACGCACGCCCTTCGGACCCGATGGCTTCAAGACCGCTTGCCTTTCGGCCGGCCTGGCCCAAGCCGCCCTGTTGGCGGTCCTGCGCGGCAGCCATCAAACGGCGTACGCGCTTTGCCGTCCGCCAGGGCACCATTGCCTGCCGGACCGACCGAATGGATTTTGCCTGCTCAACAATATCGCAATTGCCGTGCAAACGGCGCGTTCGGAAAAGCTCGCATCCCGGATCGCGATCCTTGATTGGGACGTGCATCACGGCAACGGCACGGAGGCGATTTTCTACGAAGACCCCGACGTGCTGACAGTTTCGCTGCACCAGGAGCGGAACTATCCGCGCGACACTGGTGATCTCGCCGACCGCGGCCGCGGCGCAGGGTTGGGTGGCAACGTCAACATCCCCCTACCACCGGGGGCGGGCCACAATACATATATGGCGGCAATTGCGCAGACTGCTTTGCCGCAGATTGGCCAATTTCGCCCCGACGTGATCGTGGTGGCTTGTGGGTTTGATGCCTCTGGCGTCGATCCGCTTGGCCGGATGCTTGCGGGCAGCGACACGTTTCGGGCCATGACGCGCCAGGTTCTCGATCTGGCCGACGGGCTATGTGGCGGTCGCGTCGTGATGGTGCATGAGGGCGGCTATTCCGAACTGCATGTGCCGTTTTGCGCCCATGCCGTCCTTGAGGAATTATCGGCCAGTTCGATCCGTGCAGCTGATCCGCTTGCCGCGCGCATCAGCGCACAACAGCCCGGCCCTGCCTTCGACGCCTTCGCCCAAGGCCTCATTGACGATATCGCAGCCGCCTTGCGTTGACTCCGCCAGCGCTGCGCGCCAAACGTGATACCAAGTTGACGGGGGTTGTAATGAAAAAGATCTATGCATCAGCCGATGCAGCGCTTGAAGGCGTGTTGCAGGACGGCATGTTGGTCGCAGCCGGCGGCTTTGGCCTGTGCGGCATTCCAGAGCTTTTAATCGACGCCATCGTAAAGGCCGGCACAAAAGACCTGTGCGTGGCCTCCAACAATTGCGGTGTGGATGACTTTGGCCTCGGCAAGCTGCTTGCCACCCGCCAGATCAAAAAGATGATGAGCTCCTACGTCGGCGAAAATGCTGAGTTCATGCGGCAGTATCTGTCAGGCGAATTAGAGCTCGAATTTAACCCCCAAGGCACCCTGGCCGAGCGCATTCGCGCCGGTGGTTGCGGCATTCCCGGCTTTTACACCAAGACCGGCGTCGGCACAGTCATCGCCGAGGGCAAGGACGTGAAGACTTGGGACGGGCAGGATTACATCCTGGAGGAAGGGATTTTCGCCGACCTTTCGATCGTGAAGGCCTGGAAAGCTGACGAGACCGGAAATTGCATCTTCCGCAAGACCGCGCGGAATTTTAACCCGCCCGCCGCCATGTGCGGCAAGGTCTGCGTGATGGAGGTAGAAGAGATCGTGCCCGTGGGCAGCCTTGACCCCGATATGATCCACCTGCCCGGCATTTTTGTGCACCGCCTCATTAAGGGGGAGCATGAAAAGCGCATCGAACAACGGACATTGCGCAGCCGAGAAGAAGCCTGACGCCGGAACGCCGTGTGAATTTGAAAGCGAAATGTAGGTAGAGCATGCTTGTCATCATCGTCGGATTCATCGTGGTTGGCGTCGCCTGGTGGGTTGGCAATAACAGCACCAACCTGTTTGATCCGATTGAGGAGAAAGCGCCGCCGGCAACGCCGCCGACAAGCACGGACCCGTGTATCGCCCTAACGGTCGATCTGACGAACAAAGAGACCGAACTTGCCGCGGCGAACGCGGCGCTCGAAGAAAACGGCAACAAATTCCGGAATGCCAATAACGAAATTGGTGTGCTGACGCCGATCATGTTGGGCTTCACAGCGGCCGGCTTTGCCCTTGCCTGGTGGAACCCCGCAGCGGCCGCGATTGCTTTTGCAGCCGCGGCGGGCCTGTCGTTTCGGATCGGCCAAGCCATGTCCGATAGGGATAAGGCGGAAGCGGCAAAGCCCGGATTGCAGGACGCAGCCGCGGCTGCCAAGGATGCCCGCGATGCCGCCCAAGCCGCTTTCAACACGGCAGGTTGCGGCTTTGCCCCCGCACCGCCGGGCACAATGCCGGTGCAAGACGACGAAAAGCACCCGCCGCTCGATCTCGATGACGGCGAGGGATAAATGGCGATGACCAGATCGGAGGATTAGATCATGCCCTGGGACCGCAATCAGATGGCCGCGCGCGCAGCCGATGAGCTTGAAGACGGCATGTATGTCAATCTCGGCATCGGCATCCCGACGCTTGTCGCCAATTACGTCGGCGACAAAGACATCACGCTGCAATCTGAGAACGGCATGCTCGGCATGGGGCCGTTTCCCTATGAGGGCGATGAGGACCCGGACGTCATAAATGCGGGCAAGCAGACCATCACCGAGCTTGACAGAACCAGCTATTTCGACAGCGCCACAAGCTTTGGCATGATCCGGGGTGGCAAGATCGCCGCAGCGATCCTGGGCGCGATGGAGGTGGCCGAAAACGGTGATCTGGCCAATTGGATGATCCCCGGCAAGCTTGTCAAAGGCATGGGTGGCGCGATGGATTTGGTCGCCGGCGTGGGAAAAGTCGTTGTTGTGATGGACCACCAGAACAAACACGGCGAATCAAAGGTGCTCAAGGAATGCACTCTGCCGCTGACTGGCAAAGGCGTGGTGGACCGGATCATCACCAATCTCGGCGTGCTGGATGTGGTGCCGGGTGGCCTGAAGATTGTTGAATTGGCCGACGGCGTCACTGACGCCGAGATGCGCGCCGCCACCGAGGCCAAAATAGTCTGAGCGCTTGCGCCCTGCTTTAGCTGCGCCAAGTATTCATGATCACATCCGGACGGGAGCTTTGTGAAACATGACCGAAGTTTCAATCACGCGCGAACACGGTGACACGAAAGGCCGCTATGAGACGGTCGTCGATGGTCACACAGCGGAACTTACCTACTCGATCCTGTCACCTACGACGATCATCGCCGATCACACCGGCGTCCCCGATGCGCTGCGCGGCCAAGGTGTCGGGCTGCGGCTTGTCGAACGGCTGATTGCCGATGCGCGGGCCGAGGGCGTGAAGATTGTCCCCCTATGTCCGTTTGTGAAAGCTCAGGCGAAACGACATCCTGACTGGTCGGACGTGATCAGCAGCTAGCTGCCACCCATCGTTGCGAAGACACATCCGTCTGACAGAAACTCGGGCGGTGTCAGGCACAGGCCCCGTGCCAATTGCCAGGTTGCAAGCACTTTGGGGATGTATTCCCGCGTCTCGGCGTAGTCTGGGACGCCATCGTTGGACCAAACGGCACCTTCGCCCGCATTGTAGCCCGCCAGTGCCAGGATCGTATCCTGCTCGAACTCATCAAGCAGCCATTCCAGATAGGCCACGCCGCCATCGATGTTTTGGCGCGGATCAAACGGATCATCGACAGAAAAGCGGTCGGCGGTGGCCGGAATAAGCTGCATCAGGCCTTGGGCACCAGCGCCGCTGACCACATCCGGCCGGCCTGAGGATTCCACCGCGATAACCGCCAACACCAGCGCGGGCGACACGTTGGTGCCAAGCGTTGCACCCAAGATATCGCGGCCGTGGGCGCTGACGATCGCGCTCAGATCGGCAAGACGTGCGATCGACAGCTCCGACGCCTCCGGCGCGGCGCTCAGATGGGTCAGCGCGGTACGCGCCCTGCCGGTCGCACCAAACTCAGCCGGAACGACCGCCCAAAACCAGCCTGCAGGCCCATCGGCGGCACCCGGTGGCGGCAGCGGCAGTTCCGCTTCCGGTAGCTCAATCTGGGGCTCAATCTGGATATTGATCCGCGGGCCGGTGTGATCGGGGCCGGGAGGTGTCACGCGCCGAAACAGCGGCTCTGGCGCGGAGCCGGCTGTTTGTGCACCGATAGGGGAGCCCACGATTAGGGCCAAGACCGCGACAAGCGCGGAAATGCATGCCTGTTGCATAAGCGTCCTGCTCTTTCTTTTCGTTGTCTGCCTTTGTGCCAGAAATTCGCAGCCGAGCCCAGGGTCTTCCAACTTGAGACGATCGCGACCGGTCGCAACTTCAACAATTTTACTAAAACTTGCCAAATTGTTGCCCGATTCCCGGCGCCCGGTTGACCGTGCCAAACGTGATGACAACACACCCGACCCGCGGAGCCGCGATCTGGTTCACAGAAAGTGTTGATGGAAACGCATATCCAAAATTTCTTTGTCGCCGACAACGGCTCCGCAACGGTGGACTGGGTTGTATTGGCCGCAGCCCTTGTCGGTCTAGGCTTGACGGCGGCGACTGTAATATCGACCGGCCTTGATACGTTAAGCAATGAAATAGCCGATGAATTGGAGGAAACTAACCCTGGGGAGCTGCCCTTTTCACTGACCGGTAGCGGCCCGACACCTTAGGAGTGCCTTTGCACAATTGCCGCATGAGCGGCAATCAACTTGGATGTTAGGCATTGTCCTGGCACTGCATTCGATCCGCCACAAAAGCGAATAAAAAAGGCGAACACATCGCCGATAAATCTTACAAAATTCTCTGCTTTGCCCAAAACCTGCCCTGAATCACGGCGATAAAGCAGCCTGTCACCGGGCGAAAGTCCTGGGTCATGTAACTGAACCTCGTAAATCTCGGAGAGATAACATGTCTGCTTTTAAAAACTTCATCCTTGCCGAAGACGGCGCCGTGACCGTTGACTGGGTTGTGCTGACCGCAGCCCTGGTTGGCCTGGGCCTCGCAGTTCTGGCCGTTGTTTCCGACGGCGTTGGCAGCTTGTCCAACGAAATCGCGCAGGAGCTGACGGACCAGAACCCCGCCTCGCTTCCTTTCACCCGCACGCCGTAATCTATCGTGTGGTGACAAGCCCGGATTGGCCGCGTTTTACATCGCGGCCTTTCCGCTCAGCGCAATGCGCGCTGTTAACAACCTCGCGCGGACGCGCGTAAGTAAATTTTGCACGGCTTCGCCGCAATTGACGTGACTTTGGCGTGAATGCGGCGCCAAACTGGGGCTGTTGTGCCCATACCCTCCCCAACCGCGACAAATTGATGGATACGGCAACGCCGCGCCGTTGCCACGCCACATTCCTGCCCTGCGTTAAGGTGAGCTTGCGTTAAGCCCAACGAGGCTTGGCTCGCAGAACGCGCCGGTCCGGTTCCGCCGGACATGATCCCCAAAATCTGGTTCATAGCAGGAGCGAGAATATGAACTTTGCCGCAATCAAGAACTTTGCAGCAGCCGAAGACGGCGCTGTTACCGTTGACTGGGTTGTGCTGACCGCAGCACTTGTTGGCCTGGGCATTGCCGTCATGGCCGTTGTTTCCGACGGTGTCGGCGATCTGTCGAACTCGATCGCAGACGAGCTCGAGGCACAAGACCCGACTGTCGGCGTTGCCCCGTTCACGCGGACGACCCCGTAAACACGGCGAATTTCCTTTGTTGGAAGGCCAGCCGAAAGGCTGGCCTTCTGCATGTTTAACGCGGCTTGCCGGATCTTATCTTTGCGCCAGACGAATAACGTTAACGCACCATCATTCTGCCTAAATCCCTCGCCAAGTTGGTCGCCGGTTAATTGCGTGTTGGCGACCACTGGGGGCGTCATGCGCCAAGCAAGGGACCGATGTGATGCGGATTGTATTTGGCCTGGTTTTGCTTATCGGCGTCGCCCTTGCGGGCGTTGCCGTCTACGTCGCGCAGGACCGTTTCTCTCAATATCAGGCCGCGCTGCAAGAACAGCGTTCGGCAATTATTGAAACCACCGAGATTTTTGTGGTCAACACGCAGTTGCGTTATGGCCAGCAGCTTCGCCCTGAACATGTCACAGCGGTGCAGTGGCCAGCCTCGCATGTGCCGTTTGGCGCGTTTGCGACCATGGATGAGATTTTTCCCGAAGGTCCCGACGTGCCGCGGACTGTTCTGCGTGTGATGGAGCGTGATGAGCCGATTTTGATGGCCAAGGTGACAGCACCCGGCCGCGATGCCGGTCTCGCCTCACGTCTACAAAACGGCAACCGCGCGTTTGCTTTGCAGGTTGATGTCACATCGGGCGTGTCGGGTTTCTTGCGTCCCGGCGACCGCGTTGACGTCTACTGGACAGGCAATGCCCGCGGCGAAACCGTCACGCGATTGATCCGGGCCAATGTGAACATCATCGCCATCGACCAAATCGCTGACGAAGATCGCAACAACCCGATGGTTGCGCGCACAATCACGATCGAGGCGCCGCCAAGCGAGATCGCCGCGCTGGCGCAGGCTCAGGCTTCGGGGCGTTTGACTCTGGCCCTGGTCGGCGTCGAAGATGAAACGGTGCTCAACGAGGAAATCGAAGTCTCCACCGGCGACATCATCGGCTTTGTCGAGACCGTCGAAGAGGGCCCGCAGATCTGCACCGTTCGGCAGCGTAATGGCGCCCAGGTTGTGAATGTCGAAATCCCCTGCCCGGATCAGTGATCCTGGGGATAACCCGGTGCATAAATTAGGGAAAACGGCCCCCCATATTGGGGGGCTCTTTTCGTTTATACCCAGATTCTGCGCCTGCGTGGCCGCAAAGGCACATAAATGCCGGCCTCCAAGCGTCTGATTCTTGCGCGGAAAGAGCCTTTCGGGCATTGTGGCCTCAATGATCCGGATAATCCGGTGAAAAACGAGTGGTCAAAGAGGCAGGATCACAATGAGCATGACCCAATTTATTCGCGCAGCCTTTGCGGCCTGCGCATTGGCACTTTCCATAGTGCCCGCCGGTAACGCGCAAAGCTTGCGCGTACTGGAAGGTGCAGTATCAACATCGCTTCGGGTTCCAATGAACCGCGCAGTGGTTGTTGAAAGCGATGTTGTTTTCGCAGAACTTTCCGTGGCCAACCCGGAGATCGCGGATATCGCGTCCCTTTCGGAGCGGTCGATTTACGTTCTTGGCCGCGCGCCCGGGCGGACCACAATGACGCTTCTGGGTGTTGACGGTCAGTTGATCGCCAATGTCGAAGTGCAGGTTGTGCCCGATGTGGCAGAGCTGCGCGAGCGGTTGAACCAAATTCTTCCGGGCGAGCCCATTCAGGTGCGCACGGCCAATGACGGCATCGTCCTGTCGGGCACCCTGACATCGGGTGAAGCGGTCGATCACGCCATGCAGCTTGCGTCACGTTACACGGAAAACGTATCGAACCTGATGAATGTCGCCGGTTCGCAGCAGGTTTTGCTGCAGGTGCGTTTTGCAGAGATGTCGCGCACCGCACGTCAGGCGCTTTCCTCCTCAATCGGGATCACCGATGGCGGCTTCTCTCTTGGGACGGGCGGTCTGACATCAACTGGTGCACCGGCGGGTCTTGCCGCAAGCGGGCTGCCGGGTCGCTCCGGCGGGTTGGCTGTGAACTTTGGCTCCAGCGGCGCGCAAGTCGGCATCCTGCTTGAAGCGCTTGAAACTAACGGTCTTGTCCGCACGTTGGCCGAACCCAATGTCTCGGCATTGTCGGGCCAGGCGGCGACATTCTTTGCCGGTGGCCAGTTCCCAATCCCGGTACAAAGCGAAGATGGGATCAGCGTTGATTTCCGAGACTTCGGCATCAACCTGGACTTCACGCCAACGGTTGTTGAACACGGGGTGATCAACCTCGAAATGGCCACTGAGATTTCCAGTCTCGGCGAGACGGCGAATATCGGCGGCAACGCGATCCCCAGCATCCAGACCCGCAACGCGTCCACAACGGTCAACTTGCGCGACGGAGAGAGCTTTGCGATCGCAGGCCTTTTGCAGGACGACTTCCGCGACTCAATCGGTCAGGTCCCCTGGCTCGGCGATATCCCGGTCTTGGGTGCGCTCTTCCGGTCGACGGAATACACCCGCAACCAGTCCGAACTGGTGATCATTGTCAGCGCGCACCTGGTGTCGCCGACAAATGGCGCGGCTTTGGCCCTGCCGACCGATCGGGTGGCCATCCCCTCCGAAGCAGACCTCTTCGTCTTCGGACGGCTGGCAACAAATCCGCGTGGCTCAAGCAGTGCAGGTGACGTCGCACAGCAGGACTTCGGCGGTTCCTACGGCTATGTGATGGAGTGAGATAGATGGCAATCCTCACCACTTCCCTGAAAACCCTCGTCGCAGGCGCGGCCCTAACGGCCCTAAGCGCGTGCAACTTGGACACGGCTCTGCCCACCAGCCCGGTCGGCTCGTATCTCGACGAAGGTAGGTTCGGAAATCCGACGATGAACAACATCCTCGTCATGTCCGGCCAACGTTCCTATGTCGAAAGCCTGATGGAGCGGTTTGCCCAAGAGGTGCCTTCGACCATCAACTTCGCGTTCGACAGCGCGCAGCTTGACGAAGAGGCCCGTGCCATCCTGCGCCGCCAGGCAACTTGGATCCGGCAATTCCCGGAGGTGCGCTTCTCGGTCTACGGCCATACCGATGCCGTGGGATCGAACGCCTACAATTATAATCTGGGCCTGCGCCGGGCCCGGACTGCCGTAAATTACCTCGTATCGCTTGGTATCCCACGCAGCAGCCTGGAAGCGCTTGTCTCTCGCGGTGAGCGGGAGCCCGTTGTCGCCACCCAAGACCGCGAGCGTGCGAACCGCCGCACAGTGACAACCGTGTCGGGCTTCGTGCAGTCGCATCCCATTGTTCTCAATGGTGAATACGCGCGGATCGTTCAGCGCAACTATGTGACGAGCGCGGCGCAAAGCGAGTAGAGCCTGCCGCAAATACCGGGCTGTCCCGGTCCAAAAATTCAAAAGCGCCGTGTCTCAAAAAGACGCGGCGCTTTTTCAAATAGTTTCGTTTTTTTGGTCGTATTGTTGCCCATTTTGCCAGCCACAACAAATGCCGGAGCAAGGGGCGATTCCGCATAACTGGTCCCCCTTTGCGCCCCTGTCGGTTCAACGGCCCTGCATCCTGCCGGGACGGCCATGCCGGTGGGTTGGTACCGGAAAAACCGGAAGAATGGGATTGTACTATGGGTAGCGAACTAGCATTGCAGGAAGAGCCGGTACCGATTGTTGCGTGCACAATCGCCCGCGAGGTCCAAAATTTCGATCTTCTCATCGATGATATGGAGGCGGAACTCGGCGAAGCATGGGGTGACCTGCAATTAACCGAAGCCATCATGTTTTTCGACCAATCCGAGGCCCGCGCCTTGGAATTTGTCGCTGTTGCAGTTGATGCCGATGATGAGGGTGATATTGCGCTGATCGCTGAGATCATCCAGGCGGCTTCGCAGCGCAAGATTAAGGTCATTTTGATCGCCGACAATGTGTCAACGGCCGGTCTGCACCAGCTTTTGAAACTTGGCGCCCATGATTTTGTCCCCTACCCGCTGCCGGAACGCGCGCTCAGCGACGCAATTGAGCGGGTGCGCCAAGCCGATATCGATGCCGCGGCAGCCGCGGCGGCCGCACCCAGCGCCGCACAAGCATCGCAAAATCTCAACAGCCCGGCTGCACTTTTTGCCATCCAGAAATTGGCCGGCGGCTGCGGGGCGACGACCCTTGCCGTGAATCTGGCCTGGGAACTGGCGCTATTGGATAAAGACGCGCCGTCGGTCTGCATTCTCGATCTCGATCTGCAATCGGGCTCTGTCGCGACCTTTCTTGATCTGCCGCGCCGCGAAGCAATCACGGAACTTTTGTCGGACACAGCCACCCTAGACGAAGAAAGCTTCCGCCAGGCCCTGGTCAGTTACAACGACAAAGTCTCTATCTTTACAGCGCCTTATGAGATCGTGCCGCTCGACATGATCGGGCCAGAAGATGTCGAGCGTATCCTCGATCTTGCCAAAGCCTGCTTCGACGTTGTGATCGTCGACATGCCGGCATCCATCGTGGCCTGGACGGAAACGGTGCTGACGGCGGCAGATGTGTTCTTCGCGGTCATGGAGCTCGACATGCGTTCGGCGCAGAACGCGATGCGCTTCATCAAGGCGCTACAATCTGAGGATCTGCCTCTGGAGAAGGTCAATTTTGCGCTCAATCGCGGGCCAAGGATGACAGATCTTAATGGCAAAGGCCGGGTCAAAAAACTCTCGGAAAGCTTGGGTGTGTCGATCTCGACGATGCTGATCGATGGCGGCAAGCAAGTCACCGAGTGCTCCGACCACGGTGCCACCTTGGCCGAATTGGCCAAAAAGAACCCCCTGCGGAAAGACATCGTAAAGCTGGCAGCCTCGCTGCACAGCGCATTGATTGATGAAACTGCAAAAGCCGGGTGAAGTGAGGCGTAACTGATGTTTTCCAAATACAAAAAACCGTCCCAGCCGCGCCCTGTCGGCGCACCGTAATCAGCCGCTGCAGCGGCAGCGCCGGTTGACGCGGCGCCCGTCGCGAAAATCCAACCAAAGGTCGTGCAAAAGAATGCGGGCCCGAATGGTGGCGCCGTGCCCGCCCTGCCGGAAAGCGAAGTCAAAGAGGCAAAACGCCGGGCGCGTCTCGACGAGATCAAGACCGAGATGCATCATCGGTTGCTCGAAAACCTCAACCTTTCCGCGCTGGAAGGGGCCAAGGACAGCGAGCTGAAATCGGAGATCATGGCGATCACCTCAGACGAGCTCAACGAGATGGGTATCGTTCTGAACCGTGAAGACCGCCAGACGCTGCAATCAGAGCTGTTTGACGAGGTCACCGGGCTTGGACCGCTTGAGACCCTTTTGAAAGACGACAGCGTCAACGATATTCTGGTCAACGGGCCCAACCGGGTGTTTGTCGAACGTGCTGGCCGGCTGCAACTGACCGACATCAAGTTCAAGGATGAACGCCACCTGCTGCGCATCATCGACAAAATTGTGTCGGCCGTGGGTCGCCGTGTCGATGAAAGCACGCCTTATGTCGATGCCCGTCTCAAAGACGGCTCGCGTTTTAACGCAATGGTTCCGCCGATTGCGGTCGACGGCTCGCTGGTCTCCATTCGTAAGTTCAAAAAGGAAAAGCTCGGGATCGACGATCTGGTCAATTTCGGCGCGTTTTCCGAAGAGATGGCGGCCTATCTGCAGGCCGCCTGCGCGTGCCGCCTAAATGTGATCGTCTCAGGCGGTACCGGCTCCGGTAAAACAACCACACTGAACGCATTGTCGAGCTTTATCGACAACAAAGAACGCATCCTGACCATTGAGGATACAGCGGAACTTCAGCTTCAGCAGGTCCATGTTGGCCGGATGGAGAGCCGCCCGCCCAACGTGGAGGGCAAAGGCGCCGTCACACAGCGCGATTGCTTGCGCAACGCGCTGCGGATGCGTCCCGACCGCATCATCGTCGGTGAGACCCGCGGCGAGGAAGTTATCGACATGCTGCAGGCCATGAATACCGGCCATGACGGCTCAATGACGACGATCCACGCCAACTCTGCCCGCGACGCCTGCTCGCGTTTGGAAAACATGGTCGCGATGGCCGGGATCGAGATGCCGATCAAAGCCGTCCGCGCCCAGATCGCCAGCGCTGTGAACCTGATTGTGCAGGCCTCGCGTCTGCAAGACGGCTCACGCCGGATGATCTCGGTCACCGAAGTCACCGGCATGGAAGGCGAAGTGATCTCGATGCAAGAGATTTTCCGCTACCAACGCCTGGGCCTGAAACCTGATGGCACGATCATTGGCCGCTTTACCGCATGCGGCGTACGCTCGCACTATTCCGAGCGTTTCCGTCAGTGGGGCTATGACCTGCCGATGTCCATTTACGATCCCGTCGCCGCGGAGTAAGCGCCCATGACCATCTCTATTGAGCCGCTGATATATATTGGCATTTTCGTCGGTATCGTCCTGCTGGTGCAGGGCATCTACCTCATGGTCTTCGGGAAAAGCGTGTCAATGAATGCGCGCGTCAACCGCCGCATGTCGATGCTGGAAAAGGGCGACACCAAAGAGGACGTACTGGCCAAGCTCCGCAAGGAGATGGACCAGCATATGTCCTCTCGTGGGGTGCCGCTTTATTCCCTGATCGCCGACAAGGCGCAAAAGGCCAATATCGCTTTCACACCGCAGCAACTGATTGTCGTGATGGCTGTGGTGGCACTTGTGGCCTTCGTGTTGATGACCTTTCTGACCGGCGCGGCACTGCCGCTGCGTGTGCTTCTGTCTCTCGCGATGGGCATTGGCGGGGTCTATTACTGGGTCAACTCAAAAGCCAAGAAACGCATCGCGCTCCTTGAAGAACAGCTGCCCGACGCGGTTGAGCTGATGGTGCGTTCCTTGCGCGTCGGCCACCCGTTTGTCACAGCGATCAACACGGTCGCCAAAGAAGTCGCCGATCCGCTCGGATCTGAATTAGGCGTGGTCGCGGATGAGGCCGCCTACGGCATGGATGTGGCTGAATCGATCGGTAACATGGCCGATCGCCTTGATCTGCAGGATTTGCGCTTTCTTGCCGTTGCAGTCGGAATCCAGCAGACTTCGGGCGGTAACTTGGCCGAAATTCTGCAAGGCCTGGCGCTGGTAATTCGCGCGCGCTTCCGGCTGTTCCGCCGCGTCAAGGCGATCACCGCCGAGGCGAAATGGTCGGGCAACTTTCTGTCGGTTTTCCCGATCCTGGCCTTGGTCGGCATCAACGTGATGCAGCCCGACTACTATTCCGAAGTGGTCGACACGCCGTACTTCATTCCGGCCTGCATAGCTGTGGCTGTGATGCTGTTCGTGAACATCGTGTTCATGCGCATGATGGTCAACATCAAGGTCTGAGGGGGACACGATCATGGAAGCCATCCGTAACCTTTTGGGCTCCGCCAATGAATGGCTTGTGGCCAATTTCGGCGATCTCGGGCCGCTGATCGTTGTCGGTGTCCTGGGCATCTTGCTCATCGCGATCGCCCTGCCGGCGGTTCTATTTCGCAAGAAGGATCCGCTTGAGCGTCTGAGAAACATCGGCGATGAGCAAAGCGCCGAGGACCGGCGCGCGCTGCGTATCCAACACAAAGCCGACCAGCGGCTTGAGCGGTTTTCCCAGTTTCTGGAGCCGCAGAACCAAGAAGAACTGTCGGCCGCCCGGCTTCAGCTCATGCGCGCTGGCTACAAATCGAAAGGCGCCGTCCAGACCTTCCACTTCGCCCAATTCGCTTTGGGCATTGGCGGGCTCTTTATCGGCATGGGCTTCATGCTGGCCTCAGGCGGCGGCGGGTCCACGCAAGCGGCCATTATCACTGTCCTTTTACCTGGTGCTTTGGGGTATCTTGCCCCGAAATATTGGGTCACCAAGCGGGTCCAGAAGCGCGAAGAGGAAATCACGTCGGGCTTTCCCGATGCGCTCGACCTTATGTTGGTCTGTGTTGAAGCAGGCCAGTCGCTGGACCAGGCAATCATCCGCGTGGCCAAAGAAATGCGCGCGGCCTATCCAGCGCTTTCCGAAGAGTTTGAACTTGTCGCCTATGAGATGAAAGCTGGTAAGGACAAAAGCAAGGTTTTGCGCGATTTCGGCGAACGTGTCGGCGTGCAGGATGTGAACTCTTTTGTCACTGTGCTTATTCAATCGGCAACTTTTGGTACCTCCGTCGCCGAAGCTTTGCGCGTCTATGCCAGTGAAATGCGCGACAAACGTGTCATGCGGGCCGAAGAGAAGGCCAATAAATTGCCGACCAAGCTTACGCTCGCCACGATGATGTTCTGTGTCCCGCCGCTTCTTGTTATCCTGATCGGACCATCGGTATACGGCATTGCCGTCGACCTTGCCGGTGGGTAAGGCGGGGTAAACGACCGGAGGGGTCATGCGGGGGCACATTGTTGGGATCATGTCACTGGCGGCTTTGGCCGCCTGTGATGCGTTTCAGGGCCAGCGTTTGCAATCCGGATTTGAAGGCCTGCCGCCGCCGCCAGGCACTGCCGTGTTGCGCGACGCGGTCGACCAGATGATCGTCGGTGACCGGCTGATGGAGGCGGGCGAGTTTGAGCTTGCATTGCGGGCCTATTACCGGGCCGCGGCCGAAAACGGCACCGATGCGGTCACATTGATGGCTATCGGCTCGGCCAGCCTCGCACTTGGACGCCTGGGCCAAGCCGAGACGACACTGCGCAGCGCGGTTGACCTGGCGCCCAATGAACCCGTGGCCTGGAACAATCTCGGCGTTGTGTTGATGGAGCAGGGAAATTACGGCGAGGCGCGCCAAGTTTTCCAACGCGCATTCGCGCTCGACAGTGGCCGATCCGACGCCATTCGCGAAAACCTCCAATTGGCTATCGCACGAATGGAAGATTCTGCGTATACTCCGCCCGAGCAGAATGAAACCCGCTTCGATTTGGAGCGGCGCGGCGGGGGTCGATATATCCTCACCGGGTCGTAAATCCGAACACCAAAAAAGCGGCGACCGAGCAGATGAGGCAAGAACCATGCATATGGGCATCCGGATTACATTTCTTCTGGGCACCTGCGCCGCGCTGAGCGCATGCGCTAACGATCCCGGCGCGGATGTGGACCGCGCCTTGGGCGCCATCAATGTGGTCGATGAGACCAATATGAACGACATCATGCTAACGGTTGCTGACCCCGACGAAGCGGTCACCTATTTCCGTCGCGCCTCGGCTGATCAGCCCGACAGGATCGACCTGCAGCGCGGCCTTGCCCATAGCCTGATCCGCGCCAGCCGCGCCACCGAAGGTGTGGTTGTGTGGGAACGTGTCGGCGCCCATCCAGAAGCGACGCCGCAGGACCAGGTCGATTTCGCCGATGCCCTGATCCGGACAAGCGACTGGGATCGAGCTGAAACCGTGCTTGATGCCATTCCGCCGAACTTTGAGACGCATGAGCGCTACCGGCTCGAGGCGATGGTGGCCGACTCAAACCAGGAATGGCAGCGCGCGGACAGTTTCTATGAAACCGCCGTTGGTTTGACCACGACACCGGCAGGCGTTTTGAACAATTGGGGCTTTTCGCGTCTGACGCGGGGCGATTTCGAAGGCGCAGAGCGGCTCTTTATCGAAGCGATCACCTATAATCCCGAAATGTTCACGGCCAAGAACAACCTGGTTTTGGCGCGCGCGGCGCGCGGCAATTACGAATTACCCCTGGTGCCGATGAACCAGATCGAACGCGCGGAGCTATTGCATACCGCAGCCCTTGCAGCGATCCGACGCGGCGAGGTCGATGTCGGCCGTGGCTTGCTCGCTGATGCCATCGACACCCATCCGCAACATTTCGAAGCGGCCACGCAAGCGCTGCGCTCACTCGACGCAGAGGTGGTGAACTAAAACCGGTCGCTGGAAACAGAGACCGGAGCGCGGGTGCGCGACACGGGCCGCCGAGGGCTCGCCTTTAGGCGGGCTTGAGGCGACCCGTTCCCCCGCTTAGGCCCGCCAATCGCGCCGAAACGATCCCAATCCTGCCCTCATTCAGACAGATTCAATCGCCATCTTCGCAGCTGATCGTTTCCAAACGGGGGCCAAGAGCTGGCGATGTCCTTCGCGGTTGAACTCACTTCACTCGAGGCGTGGATTTTCCTGCCGTTGATCGTGCCTGTTGGCCTTTGGGCCATTGCCACGGATTTGAAATTCATGGCGATCCGAAATTTGGCCGTCTTGGCGCTTTTGGCGGGCTTTGCCATCCTTGGCCCGTTCGCGCTGCCTTTCGATGCCTATTTGTGGCGCTATGCGCATTTTGCCGTGGTCTTGGCCATAGGCTTTCTGCTTTGGAGCTTTCCCGGTATCGGCTTTGGCGCCGGCGACGCGAAATTTGCCGCAGCCATTGCACCCTTTGTGGCATTGGGGGATTGGTCGCTCTTTTTGCTGATCCTGTCAGGCACCTCAATCCTGGGCGTGATCTTGCATCGCGTCGCCAAGCGGATGCCTGTCGTAGTCAATGCCACGCCCGGATGGGTGTCTTGGGAAGACGGCAAGGCCTTCCCGTTTGGTGTCTCTCTCGCCTCCGCCCTCATTCTCTATATCGTCCTTGGTCTCAGCCAGACAGGTTTGTAACTCATGAATATGCAAGCGCCCGACGCCTCCGCGCCGCCCATCCTCCGCAAACTTGAAGATACCGGCCTGCAGCCTGTGATGCTGCGCGACATCGTGCTGAAGACCATGTTTCGTAAGTCGGTCGAGACCACGACCGATATTGCCAAAGCCGTCTGCCTGCCGATTCCGCTGACCACCGCGATCATTGATGAGCTGCGCGACATGAACCTGCTGCAGGCCACCGGCACGCTGCATGCCAACTCCTCCAGCGAGATGGGATTTCAACTGACCGATGGCGGCAAGGCACGCGCGCTCGATGCGCTGAGCCAGTCGGAATATTACGGCCCCATGCCGGTCCCGTTGGAGATGTACAAAGAGCAGGTCAAGCGCCAGTCGATCCGCGATATCAATCTGACCCGCGATATGCTTGTGGGTTCGATGGGGCACCTGATCATCCCCGATGATCTGATCGACCAGCTTGGCCCCGCGGTGGGATCGGGCAAATCGGTTCTGATGTACGGCCCGCCGGGCAACGGGAAGTCCTCCATTGCCGAAGGCATCCGGGCGGCGATGGGTGATACGATCTTCATCCCCCATGCGCTGGCCTATTCCGGCCAAGTAATCACGCTATTCGATCCGATTGTGCATACGCCGGTCGAACAAGATAGCGGCCTTGGCACCTCATCTTTGCGCAAAAACACGACCAAGCACGACACGCGTTATCTGCTGTGCAAGCGGCCTACAGTGATGACGGGCGGTGAATTGGCGCTCGACATGCTGGACCTGAATTACAACTCGGTGAGCCGGACGTATCAGGCAAGCCTGCAGCTTAAATCCACCGGCGGCGTCTTCATCGTCGACGACCTTGGTCGCCAGGAAGAACCGCCCCAGGCGCTGATCAACCGTTGGATTGTGCCGCTTGAAGTGGGCTATGACATTCTGGCCCTGCAATCGGGCGAAAAATTCGAAGTACCCTTTGACACGCTGGTGGTGTTTTCAACCAACTTCCACCCCAATGACATTTTCGACCAAGCCGCGCTGCGCCGGATCTTCTTTAAAGTAAAGATCGACGGGCCAACCCAGGATCAATTCCTGAAAATCTTCGCGATGGTCGCGAAGAAGAAGAAGGTGCCCTTGAACGAAGAGGCGCTGCTTTATCTGCTGAAGAAGAAATATCCGACGGTCGACAATGTATATGCCAACTATCACGCGCCGTTTTTGTGTGATCAGTTGAAAGCGATCTGCGAATTTGAGGGCATTGCGTATCAAATGCGCCCTGACCTGATCGACCGGGCCTGGGAAAACCTCTATGTCCGCCAGGAAAAAATCGTCCACTAAGGCTTTGCCGCGGCGCGTTATTGCCGCCCAAGCCTGGCGCTGACCCGGATGACACTGCGCAGCGGAGCGGGTGACGCGCCTCCTCGTGGACCAAAATGGGCACCTCGTCGGCGCGGGCCGCATTGCGCGGCCGGCCCGGTGACCGGCCGGCCGGTTGTGATGGCTGATGACAGCGGGGTGTGAGGCGCTATTCTAGCGCGCATGCACGCCCTGCCCCCGGAAATCACTGGATGGTTCGATGCGCGCGGCTGGTCGATCCACGCGCATCAGCGCGACATGCTGGCGCGTGCAGATGATCCTTGCACATTATTGATCGCGCCGACCGGCGGCGGCAAAACGATGGCCGGTTTTTTGCCGACGCTGGCAGAGCTTAGTGATAGTCAGCATCGCGGGCTGCACACGCTTTATGTCTCTCCGCTTAAGGCGCTTGCGGCAGACATCAAGCGGAACCTCACCGGCCCCATCGAAGAAATGGGGCTGCCGATCCGGGTCGAAGACCGCACCGGTGACACGTCTTATGCCAAGAAGAAACGCCAGCGCGCCGATCCCCCGCATATCTTGCTAACGACGCCAGAGAGCCTGGCGCTCTTGATCAGTTATGAAGACGCATCGCGGACATTCGCCGGGTTGCAACGGGTCATCGTTGACGAGATCCATGCGCTGTCGGAATCGAAGCGTGGCGACCAATTGATGCTGGCGCTGTCGCGGCTTGCAACCTTGGCGCCGGGCATGCGCCGGGTTGGATTGTCGGCCACCGTAGAGGACCCGCCGGCCATCGCAAAAATCTTGGCGCGCCATCCCGATCCCTGCGCTATCTTACAGGCCGATCCAGGCCCCGATCCCGATATCGGGATGCTAACGGGCGCTGCGGCGCCGCCTTGGGCGGGCGGCGGCGGGAAGTACGCCGTGGCGGCGGTTTTGGAGCAGGTAAAGCATCACCGCACAACGCTGATCTTTCATAACACGCGCGCGCAGGCAGAGATTTTCTACCACCACCTGTGGCTCATCAACGACGACAATATCCCCATCGGCATCCATCACGGCGCGCTTGCGCGTGAGCAGCGTGAGAGGGTTGAGGCGGCCATGGTGCGCGGTGATCTCAAGGCAATTGTCTGCACCGGCAGCCTCGATCTGGGCATCGATTGGGGCGATGTTGACCTGGTGATCCAGGTTGGCGCGCCCAAGAACGTCAAACGCCTGGTGCAGCGGATCGGTCGGGCGAACCACCGCTACAATGCACCCTCAAAAGCGTTGCTGGTGCCGGCGAACCGGTTTGAAGTCGTGGAATGTGTGGCCGCCTTGCAGGCCGTGCGCGAGCATAAATTGGACGGCGATCCGCGGCCCGGCGGGCCGCTAGATGTGCTGTGCCAGCATATCCTGATCCGCGCCTGTGCCGGTCCATTCACAGGTGACGCGCTTTTCGCCGAGATAACAACCGCCGGAGCCTACGCCGATTTGGCGCGGGACATGTTCGACCGTTGCTTGGATTTCTGTGCGACCGGCGGCTACGCGCTGCGCGCCTATGATCGCTGGCAGCGCCTGGTGCTCGAAAACGGCGCGTGGCGGTTACGCGATCCACGCGCTGCGGGCCAGATCCGCATGAATATCGGCACAATCGTCGATGCCGACAAATTGAAGGTCCGGATGCGCCATGCTCGCGGCGGGGGCGCATTGGGCGAGGTTGAGGAGTATTTTGCGGCCACACTCAGGAAAGGCGACACGTTTCTGATGGCCGGTCAGATCGTGCGCTATGAGGGCATGCGCGAAATGACTGTTGAGGTGACCAAAACGCCCTGGGAGAAGCCCAAGATCGCAACGTTCATGGGAACAAAATTCGCCACCTCAACCCAGCTATCAGATCGCATCTTGGCCATGTTTCGACAACAGGACTGGCCGGAATTGCCGGGCCACACTGCCGATTGGCTGGCGCTGCAGCGCCAAGTGAGCCGCCTGCCCGAACGCGATAGGCTACTGGTGGAAAGCTTCCCCCATGATGGCCGCGACCATGTCTGCGTCTACGGTTTTGCCGGGCGAAACGCACAACAGACATTGGGGTTGTTGCTGACCGAAAGGATGGAAAAGACAGGTCTGGAACCACTGGGATTTGTTACAAACGATTACGCGACGCTGGTTTGGGGATTGCAGCCCTTGCACGAGGCAGCGCCACTTTTTGAGCGTGAAAATCTTGTTACGGCGATGGAAAGCTGGCTGGCGGAAAATCAGGTTATGAAACGCACGTTTAAGTCCGCGGCTTTGGTTGCGGGGCTGATTGAGCGCAACACAGCCGGCGCCAAGCGCAAGACAGGACGGCAGGCGACGTTTTCGACCGATATCCTTTATGATACGCTACGCAAACACGACCCCGGTCATTTGATGCTGGAGATCACACGGCAGGAGGCGATGCGTGGCTTGATTGATTTTGGGCGTATCGAAGCGATGCTGGCCCGGATCGGCGACCGCATCGACCATGTCACACTGGACCGGGTGACGCCGCTGGCCGCACCGCTTTTTCTGGAAGCCGGGCGGATACCGGTGAAAGGGCTTGCCGAGCGGCGCCTGCTCGAGGAGGAAGCGACGCGGCTGATGGAGATTGCCGGGCTCGAAGAATGAGCCGCGCTTGAGCGGGCCTCGTCAGGCCCCGTTGGGGCCCTCCTCGGCCCGCGGTCTTGGGCAGACGGCCGTTATGGGGGCGCGGCCCCCATACCCCGTTTTTTAGTTGATCGCGCGTCGTGGCCGTGTCATCGAACGAAGCATGAACGAGCGTTTGGGCGGCTACGATTTCCACTTCATCGGCGAGCATTTGGTGGTCTTGCCATCAGGTGCGTTATATTGGCCGGCGCGCAGTCTTTTATGCGTCTCTGATCTTCATCTGGGCAAATCCGAGCGATTGGCACGGCGCGGCGGGCTTTTATTGCCACCTTATGAGGCACGCGAGACGCTACAGAAATTGGAGGCCGATATCGCGGCGACCGCGCCTGAGATCGTTGTCTGCCTGGGCGACAGTTTCGACGATCTTGACGCGGCCCGGGCGCTGGATGACGACACCAAAAGCTGGCTTGACGCGCTGATTGCGGGGCGGCGTTGGATTTGGATCGAGGGCAACCATGATGCAGGCCCGGTGGAAATTGCCGGCACTCATCTCGACACGCTTTACGAGCCGCCGCTGGTCTTCCGCCATGTAGCCTCTGGCCGGGTACGTGGAGAGATCTCTGGGCACTATCATCCCAAGGCCCGCGTTGTATCACGCGGGCGCTCGATCACCCGGCGCTGCGCGTTGGCCGATGCGGAAAAGGCGATCCTACCCGCCTATGGCACCTATACCGGCGGTCTTCGATCGGATGCAGCAGATCTGTCAGCCATGATGGGCCCTGGCGCGCGCGCGATCCTGCTGGCTGAGCCGCCGCTTGTTATCCCAATGCCACGCGCGGAGCCATGAACGACATTTTCGACAACTTTGGCCGCCAGGGCTTGATGGCCACGCTTCAGGCGCGCGTCGACAATGTCGGCGATGGCACGGTAACGCTTTCCGCGCCGATCGGACCGGATGTCAGCCAACAGCAGGGTTTTGCCCATGCCGGGCTGACATTTGCGCTGGCCGACAGCGCGCAAGGTTACGCGGCACTCACAAAGATGGCGTCGGGCGCCGATGTGCTCACGGTTGAGATGAAGATCAACCTGATCGCACCGGCCAAAGGCGTCCGGCTCTGGGCCCATGGCGAGGTCATCCGCGCGGGCCGCCGGCTGGTGGTGACGCGCGGAACCGTGGAAGTGGAATCCGAGGGCGGCGCGCGGCGCGATGTGGCCATCCTGCAGGGCACGATGATTCCTGCCTAAACAGTCAGGCCTTCGGGTTCGGGCAATCCATTAGACCGGCAACAAGCGGTCAGCGTATTGGCCAAGAGGCAGGCTATGGTCATCGGACCGACACCGCCCGGCACAGGCGTTATGGCGGCCGCAACTCGCCCGGCTTCGATGAAATCCACATCGCCCAAAAGTTTGGATTTCCCAGGCTTTTCTGGATGCGGGATCCGCGTGATGCCAACATCAATGACGGTGGCGCCGGGTTTGACCCAATCGCCTTTGACCATCTCCGCCCGGCCGACGGCCGCAACCAGGATATCGGCGCGCCGACAAACCTCGGCAAGATCTGCTGTCCGCGAATGCGCAATCGTCACGGTGCAGTTTTCCTGCAAAAGAAGTTGCGCCATCGGTTTGCCAAATAGGTTCGACCGACCGATCACAACGGCCGACTTGCCAGACATATCGCCTATTTGGTCGCGCAGCAGCATCAAGCAGCCCAAGGGCGTGCAGGATACAAGGCCGGTCTCACCGCTCGCCAATAGCCCTGCATTGACGACACTAAGACCGTCGACATCCTTGGCCGGATCGATCCGGGCCACCACGCGGCGCTCATCGAGATGGTCGGGAACCGGAAACTGGCACAATATGCCGTGCACGCTTGGATCTGCATTGAGCTGATCGATCAGCGCAAAGAGTGTATCCTCGGCCGTATCAGCCGGCAATCTGTGCTCGAACGAAGACATGCCGACCTCAACGGTCTGCTTGTGCTTCGCCGCGACATAGACCTCACTTGCAGGATCTTCGCCGACCAAAATGACCGCCAGGCCGGGCGTAATCCCATGATCGGCCTGCAACCGCACGACATGCGCCGCAATCTGGCTGCGAACGTCCGCGGCAAAGGCCTTGCCATCAATAATCTCAGCCAAATCTGGGGTTCCTTGCGGTTTGGCCTGCGGGATGGGGGTCGGGGCGATGCGCAAGCGAGCGTCGCGCGCCATCTCGCGCGCAACCGGAGGTAGCTGCGCCATCCAGCGCGCAACCGGAGGCCGCTGCGCCGATCCCGCGACAAGTGAGCCGGCGCATCAGAACAAGCCCTCGATCTGGCCCACCTCATTGAGCATGATCGCCTCGGCTGATGGCACACGTGGCAGGCCTGGCATGGTCATAATCTCACCGCAGATCACCACAACAAACCCCGCACCCGCGCTCAGCCGCACTTCACGCACAGGCACGGAATGCCCCGTCGGGGCACCGCGCAGATTGGGATCGGTCGAAAACGAATACTGCGTCTTGGCCATGCAGATCGGCAGGCTGCCATAGCCTGCCTCTTCCCAACTGCGCAGCTGGTCGCGGATCTTTTTATCCGCCAGCACTTCATCGGCGCGATAGATGCGCTTGGCGATCGTCTCGATCTTCTCGAATAGCGGCAACTCATCGCGATAAAGTGGTGCAAACTGAGCGGCACCGCTCTCTGCCAGCTCGACCACCTTATGTGCCAAACCCTCGATCCCCGCGCTGCCATCGGCCCAGTGCTTACACAAAACCGCCTCCGAGCCTTGCGTGGCGACATAATCCATAACCGCCTGCACTTCGGCGTCGGTATCCCCGGCGAAATGATTGATCGCCACGACCACCGGCACGCCAAAGCTTTTCACATTGCCGATATGGCGGCCGAGATTGGCGCAGCCTGCTTCGACGGCATCGACGTTTTCAGCACCCAGATCCGCTTTTGCGACACCGCCATTCATCTTCATCGCCCGCACAGTCGCCACAATGACAACCGCATCGGGGGCGATACCGGCCTTGCGGCACTTGATATTCATGAATTTTTCGGCACCCAGATCGGCGCCGAAGCCGGCCTCGGTCACCACGTAATCGGCCAGTTTCAGCGCCGTTGTCGTGGCCGTGACCGAATTGCAGCCATGCGCGATATTGGCAAACGGGCCGCCATGCACAAAGGCGGGGTTGTTTTCCAGCGTCTGGACCATGTTTGGCTGCATCGCATCCTTCAGCAGAACCGTCATTGCGCCATCAGCTTTGATGTCGCGGGCATAAATCGGCCTACGCTCGCGCGTATAGGCGACGATAATATCGCCGAGCCGCTTCTGCAGGTCATCAAGGTCGGTAGCCAAGCACAAGATCGCCATCACCTCGGAGGCAACCGTGATGTCGAAACCGGTCTGGCGCGGAAATCCATTAGCCACGCCACCAAGCGAGGTCACTGTGTCGCGCAGCGCGCGATCGTTCATATCCATAACCCGGCGCCAGGCGACGCGGCGCTCGTCGATCTCGAGCGCATTGCCCCAATACATGTGGTTGTCGATCATCGCGCTTAGCAGGTTATGGGCGGCGGTGATGGCATGGAAATCGCCTGTGAAATGCAGGTTCATCTCCTCCATCGGCACCACTTGCGCATATCCGCCCCCCGCAGCCCCGCCTTTCATCCCAAAGCAGGGCCCAAGCGAGGCCTCACGGATGCAGATCGCCGCTTTCTTGCCGATCCGGTTGAGCCCGTCGCCCAAACCGACCGTTGTGGTCGTCTTGCCCTCGCCGGCGGGTGTGGGGTTGATTGCCGTGACCAGGATGAGTTTGCCGTTTTCGCGGTCCTGGACAGCGTCGATGAAATCCTGGCCAAGCTTGGCCTTGTCATGGCCATAAGGCAGCAGGCTTTCGGACGGGATGCCAAGCTTGGCGCCAATTTCTTGGATCGGTCGCTTTTGCGCCTCACGGGCTATTTCGATATCGGATTTAAAAGCCAAGGTGTCCCCCGTCAGGCAAGCGCGTTTTATCCCCCGGTCATATCGCGAAGAGTGCGGTCTTCGCCGGGACGATTACGACATTCTTAACTCTCCCCACGCCATCATTGAACCAACTGGGCCGCTTAACCGACCCAATCATGCATCCTCTGCCAAGGAGCATTTGATATGCGCGCTGCCATTGTTCTTCTGCATGCCGGATTCGTCTCTGGTCTGGCTCTTGGGCTTCTGGTCTATCTGGTGGTTTGACCAATCTGCGATCCGGGGTAGCCTTCGGCCATTGGTGGAAGGAAAGGGAGCCCCATGATCGATCAAGACGCATTCGTGAAACAAGCCAAGGCTCAGCTTGATGCCTGGAATGACGAGCTAAAGAAGATGCAAGGCAAGATGGAAGAGGCGACCGCGGCGGGCCAGGCCCAGATGAAAGAGCAAGTCGCCGCCTTTGAGGCCCAGCAAAAGCAGGCTCAGAAGACGCTTGAGGACATGGGCAAAGCCAATGCGGCTGCTTGGAAGGACATGCAGGGCGGGGTTGAGGCGGCCTGGAAGGCGCTAGAGACGAGCTTTGCCGAAGCCACCAAACGCTACAAGAAGTAACGTCGGTGCGGCTCGGCCGTCTGCTCTACCGCTTGCCGGAGATCCATGCCGTGACGCTCGTAGCCATCGGCGGATTCGGCCTCGCATTTGTGCCGCAGGCCGAGGTAGCGGGTCTTGTCCAGGTCACCTCTTGCGGCTGGCATAGCTGGGTCGGCACGCCCCAGGTGACCTGTCCGGGCGACACGATCGGCGAGACGCTTTACACGGCGGCATTAAACTTGCCGAGCTACCCGCTTGGTGCTTTTGCGGCCGCGTTTTATGCCGCAACGAGTGAGGCGACCAATTGGGCCGATCTGCTTCAACCGCGCTTTATCACCGGGTTCTTGCAGATCTTTCTGGTGGTAGTTTTGCTTTGGCGCGGGCTGCGTTGGTGCCTGCGGCGTCTGCGCGGCTGATAGAGCGAACGCGGCTCCTCGCGCCCCCTACGGGAGCCCTCGTCGCCGCGTGCTGCCGCGCGTCAGATGAATAAAGACCGGCTGACGACTCGAAACGCCCCGCCGGATCGGGCGGAGCGTTTTTGGATCAGGTTGTGGGTTCCGGGTCGAGCTCGGGCCCAGGCTCTTTCGGTTTGCGCGTTTTCGGGATCGCTGTGATCGAAGAGCCGCCGGGCGGAGTATCGACGCCGTCATCGTCATCGCCGCGATTGAGCGGCTCTCCGGCGATCACGCGTGTGATCTCGGGGCCGGTGAGCGTTTCGTATTCCAACAGCCCCTGTGCCAGCCGCTCGAGGTCATCGGCCTTTTCGGTCAGGACGCGCTTGGCTGTCTCATAACCTTCATCGATGATCTCTTTGACCTTGGCATCGATATGCTTTTGCATCTCGTCGGAATGGTTGGTGCCGCCCCCATAGGCACCCAGATAGCTTTGTTGCTCATTGGCGTAGTCGACATATCCGAGCTCTTCTGCGAAGCCGAATTGCGTAACCATTGCCCGCGCGATCTTTGAGACCTGTTGGATGTCGGAGGCGGCACCCGAGGTCACATTCTCTTTGCCGAAGATCAATTCCTCGGCCACGCGTCCGCCCATCGCCATCGCAATTTTTGATTTGTACTTGGTCAGCGTGACAGACAATTGGTCGCGCTCGGGCAAGCTCAACACTAGGCCCAAGGCGCGGCCCCGCGGGATGATTGTGGCTTTATGGATCGGGTCGTGCTGCGGCACGTTCAGGCCGACCACCGCATGGCCTGCCTCGTGATAGGCGGTCAACTTCTTTTCATCCTCGGTCATAACCATGGATCGACGCTCTGCGCCCATCATGACCTTGTCCTTGGCGTTCTCAAAATCCTCCATCGTGACAAAACGCCGGCCAACGCGGGCAGCCATCAGGGCCGCTTCATTGACCAGGTTGGCCAGATCGGCGCCGGAAAAACCAGGCGTGCCACGCGCGATGATGCGCAGGTCCACATTCGGGCCAAGCGGCACTTTGCGAGAATGCACGCCGAGGATCTTCTCCCGCCCTTTGATGTCAGGATTGGGGACCTGGACCTGGCGGTCAAACCGACCCGGTCGCAGGAGCGCAGGGTCCAGCACGTCGGGCCGGTTCGTGGCCGCAACGATGATGATGCCCTCATTGGCCTCAAACCCGTCCATCTCAACCAAAAGCTGGTTCAGCGTCTGTTCGCGTTCATCGTTGCCGCCGCCATAGCCCACGCCGCGCGAGCGGCCGACTGCGTCGATTTCGTCAATGAACACGATGCAGGGCGCGTTTTTCTTGGCCTGCTCGAACATGTCGCGGACCCGGCTGGCACCGACACCAACAAACATCTCGACAAAGTCGGAGCCCGAAATGGTGAAAAACGGCACGCCCGCCTCACCAGCAATGGCGCGCGCCAGAAGCGTTTTACCGGTGCCCGGCGGGCCCACCAGCAGCGCGCCTTTGGGAATTTTGCCGCCCAGGCGCGAGAATTTCTGCGGGTTGCGCAAGAACTCGACAATCTCTTCGAGCTCTTCCTTGGCCTCATCGATCCCAGCCACATCGTCAAACGTAACACGCCCATGCTTTTCGGTGAGCAACTTGGCTTTTGATTTGCCAAAGCCCATCGCGCCGCCGCGTCCGCCGCCCTGCATCCGGTTCATGAAGAAGATCCAGATACCGATCAGCACCAGAACCGGCAGCCAAAGCGACAGAACGCTCAAAAAGCCCGATTGCTCCTGCGGCTCAGCCTCGACCAGCACACCGTTGTCAAGGAGCACGTCCGTGAGGTCGGTCTCGGCGGGTTTGATCGTGCTGTAGGTGCCATCAGCGGTTGTGAAATGCACGTTCTCACCATCCAACGTCACTTGCCGGACCGCACCGTTCTCAACCTGGTTGATGAAGTCGGAATAGGCGACCGGCTGCTGCCCCATCGACGATTGACCGCCTGAGAACAGGTTGAAAAGCGCCAAGATCAGCAGGAATAAGATGACCCAGAAGGCAATGTTTCTCGCGTTACCCAAGAGAATACTCCTCATAACAGCGCGCCGCTCGCACGCCGCTTTGCCCAACAAGATAACAACTGGGCGGTTCAGTTCAATGTGTATCCAAGAACTCGGCGAAACTGGGGCGAAGGGTCGCTGTCCAATCTGTGCCGAAACTAAGCACAGGCGCGGCGATCAGATGCGGGCCTGACCAGATCGCAGGCGAGGTCTCTAATGCGGCGCGTGGCAGGCCGGTTGCCCGCCAATCCGGACACGCCGCAAGCCCTTCTGGTCCGAGTGCTGCGACCGACAGGCCTGTGTCACCAAGTTGTGGCACCGAGATTGCCCAGCGATGATCCCACCTTGTCGAAACCGTATGCGGTAAGAGCGCCAAAGGACCGCTGAGCGCGGCGGCCTCGCGCCAAAGCCGCAGCGGCGCGCCTGGGCGGGCCTGGGCCAGCACACCCCCCAATGGCGCGGGCTTGCCGCCAGCGATCCGGTGGTGCCAGGTTAACACTTCGTCACGCCGCGGCTTGTAGGCGGCGCCAGAAAACCAGCGCACGGCTTGGGCGAGAAACCGGCTTTGCAACGCCTCGGGTGCCGCGGCAAAGCGTGCCTGGTCGACTTCCAGCATCCCGGCCGTCTCGCTTACGGCCGAATTGGCCCATAATTGAAGACCATAGCGCAGGGCCTTGGCTTCAGCGCGCATCAGTGCACCGGTCTTCAGCAGCCGCGCCCGGTCCAGCCCCAGATCACGCAGCGTATCGGCCATGGCGCGCGCGCGCACCCGATCAAAGCGCATGTCTTCGTTTGACGGGTCGTCCGACCAGTCCACGCCGCGACCTGCCAGAAAGTCGCGCAATTGCGAACGTGTTGCGCTCAGAAGTGGCCGTAAAAAGCGACCATCGCGCGCGGCCATGCCGCCCAGTCCATCGACGCCCGATCCGCGCCCCAAGCGCATCAGGAGTGTTTCGGCCTGGTCGTCGGCCGTATGGCCCAGCAAAACTGTATCGGCGCCGAAATCATCGGCAATCTCCGCCAGCAAGCGGCGGCGGCCCGCCCGGGCGGCTGCCTGCAGGTTGCCCCGCCCGTCCCAGTGCCAATCGCGCACCTGATGAGCGACGCCAAGGCTCTGACAAAGCTGTGCCAGTCCGGCCAACTCGTCACGGGCCTCAGGCCTTAGGTTGTGGTTGATCGATCCCGCGCAGATACGCTCAACACCGATGGCGTCGCGGGCCAGTAGCAAAAGGGCGGTCGAATCGCCGCCGCCCGAACAGGCAATCAGCAGCCGCCCTTGCGCCTCTTCCGCCTGCAAAAGTCCGCCAAGCTCATCGGCAAAAGCTTGGGCCAGGGCTGACAATTAATTGCAGCGCAGGCCAGCCATGGCACGTTGCGCATCAATCACGGCCGGGCTGCCAGGATAGCGGACTTCGACCTCGGCCAATGTCAGGCAGGCCTCTTCGGTCTGGCCCAGTTCGGCCAAGGCCACCCCTAGGCGCTGCAAACTGTCAGGCGCGCGTGCCGCATCCGGTGCACCGGAAAAACTGTCGAGATACGCGCGTGCGGCGACACTCCAGGTGCCTTCGGCAGCCGCCGATTCACCGCGCAGGTAATGCGCCTCAGCCGATAGTGGGCCGCCTGGATAGGTCTCGGTGAAAGCGGCGAAGAGGTTTTGCGCAGTGGCATAATCGCCCGAGTCGTAAGCCGCCCGGGCGCGGTCGAAATCCGATTGCTCGGCCACGGCAAGGCTGACGCCGCCGGGCGCGCTTGTCTCTGGCGCCGCGGGTAAGGTGGCGGCCGCACTTGGCGGCAAGTCGCCACCGCCGAGGGTCGGGGTCTCCCCCAGTGAGCTGAGATCGCAATTGGGCTCTAGCTCACATAGGCGAAATTCCAAATCGCCGACCCGGTTGGTGCCGTCACTAACAATTGCCGAGACGCGCAGTTCCAACGCCTCGACCAGGCCGCTGATCCGGCGGAGCTCCATTTCCAGCGCATCCTGGCGCGACAGTACATCGCCGCCGACCTGTCCGCCTCCCAATGGCGCGCCTGTGGTCGAAAGCTCCTGGTTGAGGCGTTGGATCTCGACCCATAATACCGCCAGCTGTTGGCGGATGTCGGCAAGCGTGGCGTCGCGATCCTGCGCCGCGGCGGGCGCGGCAAGCGCGAGAGCAAGGCAGAAAACCAGACCGCGCATTAGGTCAGGCCCCCGACGCAATCTCGAGCACGGTCACAGACCGGCGGTTTTGCATGTAACAGGCCTCGGTCGAGCAGATCTCAAGCGGACGTTCCTTGCCGAAGGACACGGTGCGCAACCGGTTTGGCGCGACACCGCGCGAGATCAGGTATTGCTGCACCGAGTTCGCCCGCCGCTCGCCCAAGCGGAAATTGTACTCTTGTGTACCCTGTTCGTCGGCATGGCCTTCGATCACGGCGGCATATTCGGGGTTGTTGGCAAGCCATGCGGCCTGGCCATCAAGCACGGCGCGCGCCTCTGGGCTCAGCGTGTAGATATCAACCGCGAACAAGACCCGATCCCCGACGGTTTGGTTAAAAAAAGCGACCGATGTGGGATCAGAGGCCGCGCTGCCAAGCGCGCCGCCTGCGCCATCCGCGCCGCCGCGAAAGCCGCCCTGGCCACAGGCCGACAGCGCGATGGCGCTGAGAAGAAAGAGTGTGCGGGTCAGGTAAGTCATTGCTCGGGGATCCTCGTCATCTGCCGTTTGGTCATTTTGGCGCCAGCTTATCACGCGCGGGGCCGGTGGGAAATCAACTCTCACGCAACTCTATTGCAGCTGCGGTGACCAGGCCGGATCTGAGGCCATGCCCGGTGAGGCGACGCGCTGCAGATTGCGCCCGGTGATATCAACCGAATAAAGCGCAGGCGCGCCATCAGCCCCGGCAGTTTCGCGTGTGAACATCACCACCCGGCCGTTCGGGGCCCAGGTCGGTCCTTCATCAAGAAACGACGATGTCAGCAAACGCTCTTCCGATCCGTCGGTGCGCATGACGCCGATATGGAAACGACCTTCGGCTTGGTAGGTAAAAGCGATAAGGTCGCCGCGCGGCGACCATACGGGCGTGCCGTAGCGGCCCGATCCACGACTGATGCGCACCGGATCGCCGCCCGTGGCGGGCATAACATAGATCTGCTGGCTGCCGGTCCTGTCGCTTTCAAACACGATTTGGCTGCCATCGGGCGAAAAGCTGGGCGCGGCTTCGATCGAGGGCGCGGTTGTCAGGCGCTGGCGCGCGCCCGTGGCCAGGGTCTCGATATAGATGTCGGAATTGCCGCCTTCCGAGACCGAAAACGCGATCCGCCCGCCATCGGGAGAAAATCGCGGCGTGAATGCTGAGGCCTCGTCATCCACCGCCAGCGGCCGCGTCGTAACCGTTGCCAGGTCCATGTAGTAGACCTGCGGTCCGCGCTCTTCCAGGGCGGTGTATAGCAGCGTTGCACCATCGGGCGAAAAGCGCGGCGCGAGCACCAGGGATCGGCTGTCGGTCAGATACTGAACATTGGCGCCGTCGTAATCCATGATTGCCAGCCGGTGCAAACGTGCATTTTTCGGCCCCTCTTCGGCGATGAAGGCCACGCGGGTATCAAAATAGCCTGCCTCACCAGTGATCCGTTCATAGACCTGATCGGCCACTGCATGGGCCATGCGCCGCCAGCTTTCCGGCGGTCCGACAAATTGCAGCCCATCGCCCAACGGCTGGCCCGAGACGACATCGAAGAGACGAAACCGGACAATCAATTGGCCGTTCGAGGCGGCCTCGACCGCGCCAGTGATCAGAGCTTGAGAATTGATTGCCTGCCAGTCGTTATAGGCAATCGGAGCATCAAAGCTGGTGATTGGGGAGATATGGGCCTCTGCCGGGATTTCGCGAAAGAGACCGGTGCCGCGCAGATCGGCCGAGATGACCCGGCTGATATCCTGCGCGGGATCGGTGGCAGCCCCGTTTTGCGCGACAAAGACCGGTAGCGCAAAGGGAAGTGGTTCGATCACCCCTTCGGTGATTTCGATGCGCAGCGGCCCGGGCGATTGGGCGGCCAGGCCCGAAGGCAAAGCCAAGCATAGCGCGGTCAGGAGGTTCAAGAGCAATCGGGTCATGGGACCAGGCCTCATCGGTTGCAGGCAAAGGGCGTCAGGCCGCGCCTCCTCAGGCCCCCATCAAGGGGAGCCATCGTCGGTGCGGGCGATCCGGGACGGATCGCGGTCCTGGCGGATAGGGACGGCAATTGGGTCATCGCAGGCGCATCCCTTCGGGGTTAAACACTGCCTCGACGCGGCGCCAATGATCGTAGCTTTCTTCGGGCAGATCATACCGGCTTTGGCAGCGGATGATGGCGGATCGTGCGGTTTCAAAGAGATTGCGCGCGCCGGCTTGGCTGCCTTCGACAATCTCGCTCATCTCAATGGTGTCGATGACCGGGGTGCCATCGCGGTTCATATCGAAGGACACAACAATCACCGTTGAGAGCGCTTCGGTCGACAAGAAACCGACATTCCAGCAAGAACCAACAGCGACGCGGAAACCGTCGCGTTGTGTGGATGTGAGCGGCGGGCCGGCTGGGGCCGACGGGGCCGTCTCGGCTGGCTCCTCGCTCAGCGCTTCTTCGAGCGCTGCGGCAATGGGATCAGTTTGCGGCTCCGGCTCCGGCTCCGGTTCGGGTTCGGGTTCAGGTTCCGGCGCGGGCTCAGGCTCGGCTGTTACGCGGGCGGGCCTAGCAATCGGCCGGATCGAGACGATCGGGGCCGAAGACGGCTCCTCAGCTTCAGTTACAATCTCGGTGGTTGCCTCTTCGGGCGCAGTTTCGGGCTCAATCGGTTCAGCCTCCTCCGCCGGCTCCGCTACGTCAGGCTGCTCGACAGTCTCAGGGGCGATCTCGGCCTCCGGCTCTGGCGTGGGCGCGGGCGTGGGGGCGACGCGCGGCGCCTCTTGGGGCGTCGGTATATCTGCTGGTGGCGCGGTCGGATCGCCAAGCGACGGCTGCGGCAGGCTGGCCAGCGGTTCTGCAGGTTCCGGCTCAGGCTCAGGCTCAGGCTCAGGCTCAGGCTCAGGCTCAGGCTCAGGCTCAGGCTCAGGCTCAGGCTCAGGCTCAGGCTCAGGCTCAGGCT
>JBCCXT010000027.1:0-50522 GCA_039191215.1 Pseudomonadota bacterium | reverse complement strand
GTGTCTTCCACACCCCAATCACCGGGCCCCCCCGCGACACTCCTCTTGATACCGTATTAGGAATACTGACGTAAATGCGCGCCGCAATCTGCCATGGGCAGCGTCAGTGGGTAACGAATTGTTACAAAACCCCTATAGGGAATACTGACGTAACCCCAGTGTCGGGCCTTGCCGAACGTCATGGCACGCCTCAACCTTTCCCTCGCCTCGGCATGAATTCTTGCAGATGGCCTAGTGGTTCTTCCGCGGAGGGAAGGTAAAAACGATGGCGGCGCGCAATGTGGAGCGGAAAGCACTTAGCTTCCTTGCCGCGCTTGAGTCCGCTGGCAGGTCAGTCAGAAAAATCGTCATCGAAGGCCAGAGGATTGAGTTTGAGCTCAGTTCGAGCGATTCTGACGAAGATGAGTTCGACAGGATAGACATGCGACATGGCAAAGCGTGAGCTTCCGAAACACGTCTACCGGCAGAAGAACGGTATATACTTCCAGCGCCGTGGGTGGCCGTCGCAGAAGTTTGAGAACGAGTTTGGCACGCCCGAGTTTTGGCGCGAGTACGCAGGGATACTTGCCCAGAAGGATTTGCCGCGCCGGGTCGTGTCGCGCAATTTTGGCGCATTGATTGACAGCTATCGCAAGTCTCCGCGCTATCGAAACCTCAAACCCCGGACTGGTTTGGACTACGACAAGCACCTCGATTGGTTTCGCGAGATCATGGGCGAGACCAACCCGGCAAGGATGCAACGAAAGGATGTCATCCGGTTGCGCGACGCGAACGCTCACAAAGCCTACTTTGCCAATTATTCGCTGCGGGTGCTTCGTGTGCTCATGGAGCATTGCGTCGATCTAGGCTGGCGCGACAACAACCCTGCACGGGGTGTTCCCGAGCTAAAGACGCAGAAAAAGCCAGAACGCGAACCGTGGCCCCGTGAGCTTCTACACGCGTATCGGGCTGCATGCCCCATCAGCACCCGCGAGCGGCTTGTCATGGAACTGTGCGTCGGCACGGGTCAGCGTATCGGCGATGTCTTAGCAATGCGTTGGTCAAATATCGAAGACGGAGCCGTATGGGTCCGCCAAAGCAAAACCTCAAAAGAGTTGTGGGTCCCCATCCTGCCGGAACTACAAGCCGCCCTGGACGCCGCTAGCCGCCATTCGGTCTTCATCCTCACAAACGAGCGCGGCGCGAACCAATGGAGCTACAGAGGCGCCTCAGCGGCCGTCAGGAAGGTTCGCGAGAAGATCGGTGCCTTGGACTACGACATTCACTCATGGCGCTACAACGCCGCCTGTGAGCTTCTCGAAGCCGGGTGCTGCGATGACCTGATTGCTGCTGTGACGGGCCAAAGCCCGGCTATGGTGCAGCACTACACCAAAAAGGTCCGACAGCGCATACGCGCCGTCCAGGCGCAGCAGTTTCGCGTGATAAAAAACGCCGAATAAATTTCCGGGCTTGCGTCGTCGCATTCAGGCGTTGCGTCTAGCGATGCGCGCCAGCAATGCAAATCCAATCCCAACTCCGATTGCGATCACTCCCTGATCAATAGCCTCGCCGGAGTCTGCAGAGACCAAATAGCGTGAAGCGGCTGCCTGATAGGCAGCTTGGTCGTCGTAGAGCGATGCCACGTAGAATCCTACGACCACTCGCCCTGCGCCCAAGATGATCAAAGCCCATGCCAGAAGCCTTCCAACAAAAACCAAGAGTATGCTCCTTTACATTGCTAAGACGATTAGACGAGCAGCGCGTTTACAAACTCTTTGCAAGGTCCGTTTGTGCTGCCCGCATGCCTTGGAACTAGAACAGAACAAAAACAGAATGTTTAGACAAATGTTTAGACGAGCCACCGGCTCGTCAGTCAGTATTCACTAAGTAATTGATTTTAAATGGAGGCGAGTACCGGAATCGAACCGGTGTACACGGATTTGCAATCCGCTGCGTCACCACTCCGCCAACTCGCCTTTGGAACGTGGTGCCGCTGGATTAGCCGCCTGCCGGACCGGGCGCAAGGGCAAGCTTTGGCGCTTCTGGGCTACGATTTCGCGCCAGGGCTGCGGAGGGTCCGTGAAAGATAAATCTGCTTCTCGTGATGCTTGCCAATCGGCATGCCCAAGCTCGGCCCGCAAACACCCTTGGCTTTCGATGAAAAGCCCGCATAACTATCTTGTCGACGCGGCGAGCACGCGAACCAGGCCTGTTGCTTGAACGGTGCCGGTTCGCGATCACCACCTAGGAATTTACGGGGCGGGCAATATGTGTGGAATTGTAGGGTTGTTTTTCAAGGATCCGTCCCTGGAGCCTCAGCTTGGGCAGCTGCTCACAACGATGCTGATATCAATGTCAGACCGGGGACCAGACAGTGCTGGCATTGCAATCTATGCCAACCACATCCCTGGAATGGCCAAGATCACAGTCCAATCTGACCTGCCCGACACGGATTTTCCGTCGCTGGCCGACGATCTGCAGGGCGCGCTTGGTGCTCCGGTATCGCTACTGGCCCGTAGTACCCATGCTGTTTTGACGCTGCCGCGCGAGGTAGCCGATACCGCGCGCAGCAATCTCACCACCATCCGGCCGGGTTTGCGTGTTATGGGTCGCGGCGAATGCATCGAGATCTACAAAGAGGTTGGACTTCCAAATTCGGTTGCAGCTCGGTTTGGCATCGAAGAGATGTCCGGCAGTCACGGAATCGGCCACACTCGAATGGCGACCGAATCTGCGGTGACCACGATGGGCGCGCATCCGTTTAACACCGGCATGGACCAGTGCCTTGTCCATAACGGGTCTTTGTCGAACCACAATTCCCTGCGCCGCAAGTTACGCCGACATGGCTTTTTCACTGAGACGGAAAACGACACCGAAGTCGCCGCGGCCTATCTCACCTGGCAGATGCAAAAAGGTGCGACACTTGGCCAGGCGCTCGAAAGCGGCCTCTCGGACCTGGATGGCTTTTTTACCTTCGTAGTGGGCACCAAAGACGGCTTTGGCGTCGTGCGCGACCCGATTGCGTGCAAACCGGCAGTGATGGCCGAGACGGACCAATACGTGGCGTTCGGATCAGAATACCGAGCCTTGGTGGAGCTGCCCGATATCGAAAAGGCCCAAATCTGGGAGCCCGAGCCCGCGACCGTTTATTTCTGGGAACGTGGCGTCTCACCAGGCCCTGCACAGCGTGCCGCCTGAATGCAGAAAATTGACCTTAGCGAAACCGAACTGCGCGCGTTGAACGAAAGCCTGCACGCCCAGTCCGACATGACCAATGAGACGGTTTGGGAGATCCTCAACCCAAAAGGCGCGCATGCAATTGCCTGCGGCCTCGACGCGCCGATTGAGGTGATCGTGCGCGGCTCGACCGGGTATTACTGCGCGGGCATGAACAAACAGGCTGATGTGCGAATTGATGGTTCAGCCGGTCCCGGCGTGGCTGAGAATATGATGAGCGGGTCAGTCATCGTTGAGGGCGATGCCAGCCAGTACGCCGGGGCAACCGGCCATGGCGGCCTGTTGGTTATTAAGGGAAATGCCTCGTCACGCTGCGGCATCTCGATGAAAGGCATCGATATCGTTGTGCACGGCAATGTCGGCCACATGAGCGCGTTTATGGCGCAATCGGGCACGCTTGTCGTCTGCGGCGATGCGGGCGAGGCTTTGGGCGACAGCATCTACGAAGCGGTTTTGTTCGTGCGCGGAACGGTGAAATCGCTTGGTGCTGATTGCATTAAAAAGGAGATGCGGCCAGAGCATGTCGTACAGCTAACCGAGCTTCTGGCGCGCAGCGGAAGCAAGGCAAAACCTGAAGAGTTCACGCGATACGGCTCAGCCCGTAAGCTTTACAACTTCGATATCGACAACGCGTATTGAGAGGGCCCGGCATGAAAGACGACACATCCGTCCTACGCACGTTGCCGGTGCAATCGGCGACCTTCACCAACCCCGTCAATGCCGAAATCCGCCGCGCGGCCGCAACAGGCATTTACGATATCCGCGGCGGTGGCGCCAAACGCAAGGTGCCGCATTTCGACGATCTGCTTTTTCTTGGCGCGTCGATCTCTCGCTACCCGCTCGAAGGCTACCGCGAGAAATGCGAAACCTCGGTCACCTTGGGTACCCGTTTTGCCAAAAACCCAATGGAGCTTGATATTCCCATCACCATCGCAGGCATGTCCTTTGGCGCTCTCTCGGGCCCGGCCAAAGAGGCTTTGGGTCGTGGCGCAACACTTGCAGGCACATCCACAACAACCGGCGATGGCGGCATGACGCCGGAAGAGCGTGGCCATTCCAAAAAGCTCGTCTACCAGTACTTGCCGTCGCGCTACGGTATGAACCCGGACGATCTGCGCCGCGCCGACGCGATCGAGATCGTTGTTGGCCAAGGCGCCAAGCCGGGCGGTGGCGGCATGCTTCTGGGTCAGAAAATCACCGACCGCGTGGCGGAGATGCGCGATCTTCCGAAAGGGATCGATCAGCGGTCGTCCTGCCGTCACCCCGATTGGACCGGGCCGGACGATCTGGAGATTAAGATACTTGAGCTGCGCGAAATCACCGGTTGGAAAGTGCCTATCTACATAAAGGTGGGCGGCGCGCGGCCCTATTTCGACACCGCGCTTGCGGTTAAGGCAGGGGCTGATGTCGTGGTGCTTGACGGGATGCAGGGCGGCACGGCGGCCACGCAGGATGTCTTTATTGAACATGTCGGCCAACCCATCCTGGCCTGCATTCCAGAAGCCGTTCGCGCGCTGCAAGACCTGGGCGTGCATCGTGAGGTGCAATTGGTTGTCTCGGGCGGTATTCGTTCTGGCGCCGATGTGGCGAAAGCCTTGGCGCTCGGCGCCGATGCGACGGCGATTGGCACCGCCGCGCTTATTGCCCTTGGTGACAACGATCCCAAATGGGAAGCCGATTATGCTGCAATGGGAACAACCGCCGGGGCCTATGACGACTGGCATGAAGGCCAGGACCCGGCTGGGATCACAACGCAAGACCCGGACCTGATGGCCCGGCTCGACCCTGTAGAAGGCGGCAGACGGCTGCGAAATTTTCTCAAGGTCATGACGCTGGAGGCACAAACCATCGCGCGCGCCTGCGGCAAGAACCATGTCTTAAACCTGGAGCCAGAGGATCTCTGTGCACTGACACTTGAGGCCGCGGCGATGGCAAAAATTCCGCTGGCCGGCACCGATTGGTACCCAGGCAAGCCCGGCACCACGTACTGAGATGACTTCGATCCGCGCCCCAGAAAGGCGCCGGTTAACGGCCTAATAAAGGGACAGACATGATTTCCGATCTCGCCGCCTACGCTCAGGAAAAAGACGTCAAATACTTTATGATCTCGTTCACGGATCTGTTTGGCGGCCAACGGGCAAAGCTTGTACCCGCCCAAGCGATCGCGGAGATGCAGGAAGACGGCGCAGGCTTTGCTGGGTTCGCCACCTGGCTCGACATGACACCGGCCCATCCCGATATGTTAGCTGTTCCCGACCCAAATTCGGTGGTGCAATTGCCCTGGAAGCCCGAAGTTGCCTGGGTCGCGGCAAACTGCGTGATGGATGGCAAAAAAGTCGACCAGGCGCCGCGCAACGTTCTGGAACGGCTGATCGCTGCGGCGGCTGAAAAGGGCTTGCGCGTCAAAACCGGGGTTGAGGCCGAATTCTTCCTGCTCACCGCCGATGGCAGTGAGATCAGCGATCCCCATGATGTCGCTGAAAAGCCGTGCTACGACCAGGGCGCCGTGATGCGCCGCTATGACGTAATCGCTGAGATTTGTGACTACATGCTCGCGCTTGGCTGGGGCCCTTATCAGAACGACCACGAAGATGCGAACGGCCAGTTTGAGATGAATTGGGAGTTTGATGATGCCCTTCTAACGGCCGACAAACACAGCTTTTTCAAGTTCATGGTGAAGTCGGTTGCCGAAAAGCATGGCCTGCGCGCAACCTTTATGCCCAAACCGGTTGAGGGGCTGACCGGGAATGGCTGCCATACGCATATCTCGGTCTGGGACGAAGGCGGCAGCAGCAACGTTTTTGCCGGCAGCGGTGATGGTCCAACGGGCGAGGTTGGCCTATCGGAGGCGGGCAAGCATTTCCTCGGTGGGATCATGCAGCACGCCCAGGCGATGGTCGCGATCACCAATCCCACAGTTAACAGCTATAAACGCATCAACGCGCCGCGGACGCTCTCGGGTGCGACTTGGGCGCCCAATACCGTGACCTGGACCGGCAATAACCGCACACATATGGTACGTGTTCCAGGCCCGGGCCGGTTCGAATTGCGCCTGCCCGATGGCGCGGCCAATCCCTATCTGCTGCAAGCGGTCATCATTGCCGCGGGGCTGTCGGGACTTGCTGGCAAGGCCGATCCGGGGAAGCGTTACGATATCGATATGTATGCTGATGGCGATACGGTGACCGATGCGCCGAAACTGCCACTGAACCTGCTGGACGCGTTGCGTGCGTTCGACGCCGACACCGAGATCAAAGCGATGATGGGTAAGGCCTTTTCTACGGCCTTCGTGAAGCTCAAGACGCAGGAATGGAACGCCTATGCGAACCATTTCAGTGCCTGGGAAAAGGCCAATACACTCGACATTTGAGGCTGGCATCGGCGAGTGCTGAGGCCAGCTCGGTCAGTGTGAAGGGCGCGCTATTGGTCGCGCGGTTCTCGCGGTCTGTCTTCCGGTGCGCGCCAAAGGCCGACACCCATAGACACCGCCGCCCGCCCGATCATGTGCGACCCAATCGGCGCGGTCAAAATCAGAAAGAGAAAGATCAAAAGTGCGCGGACGATGGTGCTGCCATCGGCAAAGAAAACCGCCGTCCCGGCCAAGACCATCCCGCAGGACAGGGTGCCGATTTTGGTGGAGGCGTGCATGCGGATCAGCACATCGGGCATGCGGACCAGGCCAAGTGCGCCGATCGCGCCAAAAAGGCCACCCAGCACAATCAACGTGCCGATGATGATGTCACTCATGGCATATGCTCCGTCTTTGTCCGGGCGCGTTCTGCAAAGCGCGCAAGCGCGGCCGTAGCCAGAAAGCCAACGAGTGCTAGGGCCAGCGCCACGTCGAGAAAGGCGGCCTCTTGAAACCGGATCGCGGCCAGGCCGCAGAACGCGACAATAGAGACGGTCATCATGTCAAGCGCCACAACCCGGTCAGGCAGGCTCGGACCGATCGTCAACCGCAACAGCGAAAACGCCGAGGTCAGCAAGATGAGCCCTGTTGCGATATCAAGGCAGATGGTCAGAAAAGCGCTCATGCGGGGCCCTCCACAGCGTCGATCACCCATCGCTCCATGCCCGATTTGATCGCATGGATCAGCGCGTCGGGGTCGTCGGCAAACATCGCATGCACCCGCAGCGTGGAGCGGTCATTGGTGACATCAAGGCTCAGCGTGCCGGGAGTGAGCGAGATCAGATTGGTGACCAAAAGAATACCCGCATCGCTTTTGACGTCGAGCGGCACGTCGATGATCGCAGGCCGCGCGCGATGCTGCGGTGTCAGCACATCCCAAGCGACATGGAAAGACGACACGATGAGTTCATAGACGAACATCACAATGAGGCGCAGCCAGGCCAAGACGCGCGCATGGTATTGCGTGGCCCCAGTTAAGGGCTGAACGACCCAAAGTGCCGCAAATCCAACGACAAAGCCTGCCGCCAGTGTGGCAAGCGAAAACTCCCCCACCAGTGCGCCCCAGACGACGGCCAATAACAGGTTGGTCGATAGGATATTCATTCTAACGTACCTCCCGCTCCCAGTACGGCAGCGATGTAATCGGCGGGGTCCAAAAGTTGCGCCGCGGCGCGTTCCGAAAAGGTGACAAAGGCGTCGGGCGCCAGGCCGATGGCCACAGTGATCGCAGCCAAGCCCGCAATGGGCCACAGATAAGCGCGCCGTTCCGCGACACTAAAATGCGATAAACGCGGCTCAATGCCGTCGGGATGCGGGCTCCAAAACGCGGCGGCCCAGATCTTGGTCATCGAGTAAATTGTCATCAACCCGACCGCCAGTGCCGCACCCGCCACGATCCAGGCCTCGATTTCCAACGCGGCTTTGACAATCAGGAATTTGGCCCAAAACCCCGAAAGCGGGGGAAATCCCGCCAGCGAGAAGGCCGCGATGACAAAGAGAAACGCCAGTAGCGGTGCGAAAGCGTAAAGCCCGCCGATCTGTTTTAGGGCGGTGCTGCCGGCAATGCGGCTCGTCACGCCTGCGATCAGAAACAGGTTTGCCTTCACCACAATATGGTGGATGAGGTAGAAAACTGCGCCGACCAGTCCAAGCGGGGTCATCAGTGCCAGGCCCAGCACCATGTAGCCGATCTGGCTTACGATATGAAACGACAGGATTTTCCTGAAATCGCCCTGGGCAGCCGCACCCAATACGCCGACGACCATTGTAAGAACCGCGACCCACAGCAAAATCTGGTGCGTAAACCCGATATCGTGGTCGAAAACCAGTGTGAACATCCGGATCAGCGCATAAACGCCAACCTTGGTCAGCAGCCCGGCAAAGACCGCCGAGACGGCAAAATGCGGCGTGTGGTAGGAGGCCGGCAGCCAGAAAAACAGCGGAAAAAGCGCGGCCTTGACGCCGAAGGCGACCATAAATGCCATAGCTATGATGGTCAGAAGACCCGGATCAGCCGCCGCAACCGAGCCGGACAGATCTGCGAGGTTGAGCGTGCCGGTTATGCCGTAGAGAAGCCCAATCCCGGTCAGAAAGAGAATGGTAGAGACGAGGTTGAGTGCGACGTATTTTATCCCGCCATCGATGGCCTCACGCCCGCCTTTGAGCACCAAAAGGCCGAATGAGGCGATCAGCATGACCTCAAACCAGACGTAGAGGTTGAACAAATCCCCGGTCAGAAATGCGCCGAGCACTCCTGCGATCAGCACGTTAAATAGCGCGTGATAGCCCATCTTTTCGGCCGCTTCGTCTATATCAGCCAGCGCATAGATGGCGACAGCGACGGCGATGATCGCGGTGATCAAAACCATGACCGCGGACAGAAGATCAGCCACGAGCGTTATGCCAAACGGTGCGGGCCAACTGCCCATCTGGCCCGCGACAACACCGGCCTGAAAGACCTGTGTAAATAGCAAAAGCGAAGCGGCCAGCAAAAGAGCCGTGCCCGCGACGGAGATCCAACGCCCAGCCCGGCTGGCACGGTAAAAAAAAGCTAAAATCGCGGTCGCAAAAGGGATCGCGAGCGGTAGGACAAGAACCCAGCTCATTTTGGCGCTGGCTCCTCCGGGAACGGCTCGGCCGCCCGCATCTCGTCGGCTTCAATTGTGCCAAGCGTGCCCCAAGCGCGCCAGACAAGCGTGACGGCAAAGGCAAACAGGCCGAAGCCAATTACAATTGCGGTCAGAACAAGTGCTTGCGGTAGCGCATTGGCAACACCCTCCGGCGGCGCGTTTGCACCCGGCGCGATAAGGGGCGGGGCGCCTTCGGTCATGCGACCGGCGGTAAAGATCGTCAGGTTCGCCGCGTTAGAGATCAGGACCAGGCCAAAGATGAAGCGCAGCATATGGCCTGAGAGCATCAGATAGACGGCCGCCGCGACCAAGGCGCCGATTGTGATGGCAAGAAGCGCCTCCATCTCAAACCTCTTCTTCCATTGTGAAAACCAGTGCCAGGATCGACCCGAAGACCGCGAGATAAACGCCCAGGTCAAAGACAAGCACAGTTGAGAGCGGCAGGCCCTTGTCGTCCTCGGTCTCACCGATAAAAAGCCATTGGCCGGTGAAGAAGGCATCACCAAAGAGTGCTGCGGAGAGGCCTGCCAGCAAAGCTAAACCCAGACCCGCGACGGCGATCGCTTCCGGCGTCAGACGCAACGCCGCGCGCGCATCTGCCGTGCCGCAGGCAATGGCATAAAGTACAAAACCGGTAGCGCCGATGAGCCCGCCAATGAAGCCGCCGCCCGGCTCGTTATGGCCGCGCAGCAACATGTAGATCGAGAATAGCAGTAAGAGGCCTGCCAGATAGCGCGCGCCTGCCCGCAGGATGACCGAATTCATCGCTCTCCCTCCGAGCTGCGGCCGCCGCGCAGCAGCGCCATGGCCGAAAGGGCCGCGACCACGACCACCGCGACCTCGCCGAATGTATCAAGGGCACGGAAATCGACTAAAATCACGTTCACGATGTTGCGCCCATAGGCGTCCGGCCAGCTTGCGGCTTCGAAAAAGTCGCTCAAACGGCGGTCCAGCGGAACGGAAACGACCGCAAGCAGGACAAGTGTTGTTACAACACCCATCGCTGCGGCGATGATTGCGTGCAGCGGCCGGAATGGGGCTGCCTTCAGGCGGGGGACGCGCAGCATAACAATTGCGATCAGCACGACGACAAGCACCTCGACCATCAATTGCGTGATCGCCACATCCGGCGCGCCGAAATAGATGAAAACAAGGGCCGTGCCGATGCCGACCACGCCCAAAGCGGCAACCGCGGCAATGCGCGAGGACGTGAAGGCGGTTTGCGCGGCTCCGGCCAGCAGCAGTGCGGCCAGCGGCAGGTGAATCCAGGTCAGATCGGCACCGATCGGGGTAAGGCCCGGCAGCCCGCCCCAGATCATGCCAGCCGCTAGCGCGGCGACGATTGTTGTAAACATCGCGGCCAGATAGTCAGTCATCCGCCCTGTTTGGATGACATGCGTCAGAGCCTCCGATCCGCGTCGGATCGCGTCCATGAAACCGTCCCATCCGCGATCCAGGCTGGGGATGCGTGCGGTGATCTCGATCAGTGCCTCACGTAACTTTGGGTGAATCGCATAAAGCACAAGCCCAAGCGCGAAGGTTGCGATGCTCAGGACCAATGGCAGGTTGACGCCCGCCCAAAGGGTCAACGTCCGTGCCTCCCCGACATCACCTGTTAGCGACACAACGGTGGGCGTGACCAAGGCGCTCTGCAAAAGGTCGGGATAGATCCCAAAGGCAGCACCTAGGGCTGCAAGCAAAACCGGCCCGGCCAGCATCGGCCAAGGCGCCTCCCGGATCGGGCGTGTGACCGCCGCCTGTGATCGCCAGAACGGGCGGAACGCGACAACTCCCGCAACTACCAGCATCAATGCGTTTGCCAGCAAAATTGCCCCGGCAATAACCACCGGCTCTGACGTAACGGCCAGTGCGCCGGCGTATTTCAGCTCCTTTCCGATGAAGCCCAGAAACGGCGGGAACCCCGCCATCGACAGCGCCGCAACGCCCGCCGCCGCGGCTGTGACCGGCATGAAGCGGCCAAGCCCGCCCAAGGCGTCAACTTCACGCGTGCCCGTGGCTTTGTCGATTGCCCCAACGACCAGGAACAGCGCGGCTTTATAGAGCGAATGCACGATCAAGAAGGTGGCGAACGCTGTCATCGCGTAGCCTTCCTCCTGTCCCAGAAACAGCGTCAGCGTGCCAAGTGCCATCAAGGTGGTGTAAGCCAGCGCCTGTTTCAGATCGGTCTGACGCACGGCAAGCATGCTTGCATAGACGGCGGTTGCAGCCCCGAGGATCGTTAGGGTCCACATCCAGATATCGCTGCCTGCCATCGCGATATGCATACGCGCCATGACATAGATGCCCGCTTTGACCATCGTCGCGGAATGCAGAAACGCCGAGACCGGCGTGGGCGCGGCCATCGCGTTTGGCAGCCAAAAGTGAAACGGGACTTGCGCGGATTTGGTGAAAGCGCCCAGTAACAGCAGGATCAGGATTGGCGCGTATAACGGGTGGTCCTGGATAGCTGTGCCGCCGGCCAGGATCTCCGAGATGCGGGTTGTTTCAGCGGCAAGGCCCAAAAGGATCAGCCCGGCCAGAAAGGCCAGACCGCCGGCACCGGTGACAAAAAGCGCCTGAAGCGCGTTGCGCCGGCTTTGTTCAGAGCCATGCGAAAAGCCGATGAGCAGGTAGGAGGTAAACGTCGTCAATTCCCAAAAGACAAACAGCAAGATCAGGTCGTCTGCCAGGACCAGGCCCAGCATCGAGATCATGAATGCCAGCAGGAAAAGCGCAAACCGGGCGTAGTGTGGGTGCCCGGCCAGATAGCTGTTCGAATAAAGCAGTACCAGCGTGCCGATCCCGCTGATCAGCAGCGCGAATGTCAGCGACAGGCCATCGACCAGAAAGGCAAATGAGATCCCCAAAGATGGGATCCAGGGAATGACCCATTGCAAAACCGAACCCATTCCGATCGCGGGCAGCAGGCTTGCGAAGGCGGCAAAAATGGCGGCGGACAAAAGGACTGGCAGGATACCGACCAACCCGTTACCCGTCGCCGCGGGGATATCGCGTGCACTCATTCGATGCTCACGGGCGTGACAAAGCCATCGGGCTTAACCGTCAGGACTGAACAACTGACGCGACTCAGCACGGTTTCGGCTGTGTTGCCGATCAAAAGGCCGGCAATGCCTGTTCGTCCGACGGTGCCCATGACCAATGTGTCGATCTCTTCGTTGTCCACAAGCTCAGGTAGAAGCTCCGTCGCCAATCCCTTCAGATGTAGGGCGCGGATGCGATCCGAAAATGCCTGAAAGTCGTCGATGAGCGCCTCAAACCGCCTGGCACTTTGCGCCTGTTGCCGCTGAAGCAGCGCTTCGATGTCGCTTGCCGGAACCTTGGCCAGGCTATGCCGCAGCGTTGCCTCTTCGGGAAGCGACCAGGTCGTGACGACATCAAGGCGCGCATCATCTTGCGCGGCAAGCGAGGTCGCAAGCTCTAGGATCGTGTGGTTGAGCTTGTCCCGCTGAGCACTTTCAGGATGCGGATCGACCGCCGCCAATATACGCCGTGCCGAGGCCTCCAGGCGGTTGTTAATGATCCAAACGGGACAGGGACATTTGCGCAAAAGGTGCATGTCCGAGCTCAACAGCAAGGGCGCCGCACTCGACCCGCGGGAGACCTTGATGACAAGGTCGTGGTTGTCGCTCAGGACGCGGCGGATCACCTCAACGAAGGGTTTGCCGGTGTCCACGAAGGCCTCCGCCTCTGTGCCACGTTCGGCTAGGCCGTCTTGCAGTTGCCGCAAACGCTCCTGCCGGGCGACAAGAACCAGTTCTGCGACCGCAACGCCGGTTGCCCCGGTCAGACTGCTAAACAGACGCTTCAACTCGCCTGGCACGGCATCAATAACATCCAGCAGCGTCACTTTCGCCCCGTTGCTCTGCGCCAACCACGACACACGATCGAACGAGCTATGGGCGATCGTGTCGTCATCACACAGGACGAGAATATTCTTGAAGCGCTGCATGGCGGCCTCGAGTCTGAGTTCCACCTGCTAGATGCGTATGAATTTTGATTGTTCCAATCGAATGATGGCACTACTTTGATAGATGTTATCTATCACACACCCTGTTCAATGCCCTCGATCCAACAACTCCGCTACCTCGTCAGACTTGCTGAGACGCGCCATTTCCGCCGAGCCGCGGATGCCTGCCATGTCACGCAGCCCACGCTGAGTGCACAGCTAAAGGAGCTGGAGCGCAAATTGGGCGTCACCCTGGTCGAACGCAGCCGGTCCAGCGTTTTGGTTACACCAACCGGCAATGCTATCGTGGAGGTGGCACGTCGCATATTGCGCGACCTCGATGAAGTGCGCGCGGTGGCCGCATCGGGTCGGGACCTGCTTGAAAGCACAATTCGGATTGGCGTCGTGCAAAGCCTGGGCTCCTACTTCCTGCCCCTGATCGTTCCTGATCTACACGCGAAGTATCCGCGTTTGGGCCTCTATATGCGCGAAGGGCTGCCAGATATGCTGTTGCGTGCGGTTGATGAGGGCACGCTTGATCTGCTGTTTTTCCCGATGCCCGTGCGAAACGCGGAGCTTGACGGCATGTCGCTCTTTCGCGAGCCGCTTCACGTCGTAGCCCCAAACAACCACGCCTTGGCAGATGAGGTTGCGATCGAACAGGAAATGCTGGCAGCAGAGACGATCCTGACGCTGGAGCCGGGCCACAAGCTCTACGAGCAGGTCCGCCTGATATGCGACGATGTGGGGGCAGAACTGTCGCGGGATTACGAGGGCACAAGTCTCGATACCTTGCGCCAAATGGTGGCGATGGGGATGGGCCTGTCGCTGTTGCCCGCGCTCTATGTGAAGTCGGAAGTCACGCGCGAAGATTTGGTGGTTGCGCGCCCGTTCGCCCGGCGCCCGCCAACGCGGACAATTGGGATGATCTGGCGCCGGCGCACCGCAAGAGAGGCTGAGTACCGGAAGCTCGCCGTGGACATCAGCGCGATCCTGAAAGTCAGAGCGCCTGAGGTGGTTGTCCTGGGCTAAAAAGGACGGGGTCCGGCGCGATGGCCGGACCCCTGGACGTGTACCCAAATACTCTTGACTGAAAACATATATAAATTGACTCATCTTCATTCGCGAACCTGTCTTTTAGTTAGGTTTGCGGCTGGCCTTTGAATTTGCCGAGTTATTTTTTCATCGGCTCGAATAATTGGCCGAAGGCGACACGATTGTGCAGTCAACGCGGGCAGGTCAATCCACTGGATCGTAGGCCATTGTTTTCCATAAGGAAAGAAAAGCAACATTCACCAAGTCAGCACGGCGGGAGGAGAAATATATTGCCTCGACGGCGGCCGTGAATTCGTTACAATCCGAAACGGACAAAGGGCCCGGGAGAAACAAATGGGGATCGCTGCCGAAACTCGCTTTTCCATTGTGACGTAGCGTCACTTCGAAAGTGCATCGTTATCCGGCAACAATTCAATCCTTTCAATGTGATAGTTTCGGTCATGCTCAAGGGACGGTATCTGGCTGCGGGCCTGGACGACCGCTGAGCTATCAATTTCGACAACGCCCAAGCCCGGCGCCGTGCCGCCCAAGTCAAGCAGCACTTTGCCCCAGGGATCTATAACAAGTGAATGGCCCCAGGTGTGTCGACCATCCGCGTGTTGGCCAACTTGGGCTGCGGCAATGACAAATGCACCGCATTCGATCGCGCGGGCGCGCAACAAAACCTCCCAATGTGCAGCGCCCGTTGGAACGGTGAAAGCAGACGGCACAAAGAGGATCTCTGCCCCCGCCTGCGCCAGCGCCCGGTAAAGCCCAGGGAAGCGCAGGTCATAACAAATGGTCAGACCTAGCGGCCCAAATTCTGTGGCGACGACAGGCGCCGAGTTACCGGCATCGAAGCGCTTAGACTCACCGATCGGCCGCGCGCCTTGAAGCGCCACATCAAAGAGGTGGATTTTATCGTATTCGGCCGCGATTCTGCCGTCTGGTGCGATCAAGACGCTGTGGTTGAGGAATTTCTCGCCGGGCCCGCTGACCGGTGTCGATCCGGCGTGAAGCCATATCGCATGCCTCTGCGCCGCCCGCTGAGCCGCGGCGATGTACGGATCGTTTGCCGCCGGACCAACCATAGTTTTGGCTTCGGCCGCGTTGCGGTTCATGAGACCCGCCACCTCGGGCAGGCACAGCATCTTTGCGCCGGCTGCTGCTGCCTCAGCCGCAAAGCCTTCCATCGCGGCGACATTCGGCGCATGCCGGTCGGCCGAATTCATCTGACCGATGGCGATCTTCACTGTCATGCCTGGCTTAGCGTTCGAGCCACCGCATCTTTCCACTTGGCATATCGGCGCGCGCGCAGCTCCTGCGACATCTCGGGCTTAAATTGCCGCTCCCGCGCCCAGGTTTTGGCAAAGCCATCCTGGTCGGGATAAATGCCAGCGCGCATGCCCGCGACCCAGGCAACACCCAGGGCCGTCGTTTCCAAAACCGTCGGTCGGTCAACTGGCGCGCCCAAAATGTCGGCCAGAAACTGCATGGCCCAATCCGACCCGCTCATCCCGCCATCCACCCGCAAGATCTGATCGCCGCCCGTGCCGGTCCAATCCGCGCGCATTGCTTCCCAAAGGTCGCGGGTCTGAAACCCCACGCTTTCCAGTGCTGCACGGGCAAATTCTGCCGGGCCCGATCCCCGGGTCAAACCAAATATTGCGCCGCGCGCATGGGCATCCCAGTAGGGCGCGCCAAGCCCGACAAATGCGGGCACGAGGTAGAGCTCATCCTCGCTGTCAGCGGTTTCGGCAAGCGCCTGGGTCTGCGGGGCGGCATCGATAATTTTAAGCCCATCACGCAGCCATTGAACGACAGCACCGGCGACAAAGATCGATCCCTCCAAAGCATAAGTTGGCTTGCCGTCGAACTGATATGCGATTGTACCAAGCAGCCGGTTTTGGCTTTCGACCAGCGTGTCGCCGGTATTGAGAAGCGCAAAGCAACCCGTCCCATAAGTCGATTTCAGCATGCCGGGCTCAAAACAGGCCTGACCAAGCGTCGCCGCCTGCTGGTCGCCCGCCACGCCAAGGATTGGGATCGCATCTCCCAGCAGGTCGGTTGTGCCGAAATCGGATGCGGTATCTTTGACCTCTGGCAGGATGCCGGCTGGGATGTTGAGAAGATCGAGGATCTCGGCGTCCCACTGACCTTCGGTGATATTGTAAAGCAGGGTACGCGCTGCATTGGTGGCGTCGGTGACATGCGACGCGCCGCCCGTCAGCTTCCAAATCAGATAGGAATCGACAGTGCCAAAGGCCAGCCGCCCGGCTCCGGCCGCCGTGCGCGCGCCTTCAACTTCGTCAAGCAGCCAGGCGAGCTTCGTGCCGGAGAAATAGGGGTCGAGCAGCAGGCCGGTCTTTTGCTGCACCATACGCTCATGCCCGGCATCGCGCAGCCGCGCGCATAAATCGGCGGTGCGGCGATCTTGCCAGACAACCGCATTGTGCAGTGCCTCGCCGGTCTCGCGATCCCAGATGACAACGGTTTCGCGCTGGTTCGTGATGCCAATGGCGGCAATTTCAGTGGCGGCAAGATTGGCCTCGGCCAATGCGCCCCGGCAGGTCCGCAAAGTCGTTTGCCAGATATCGTCCGGGTTATGCTCGACCCAGCCCGGATGGGGAAAATGCTGCTCAAACTCCTCCTGCGCACTGGCGACGGGCCGAAGTGCGCTGTCAAATACAATGGCCCGACTAGACGTCGTGCCCTGATCGATCGCCAGAACAAAGCTCATGCGCCCCTCCCTCGTTTGTCGCGTGCGTCCGTCTACCGTGCCGTGGCGCTTATTCCGCGGCAAGGCCCGGATGTTCGCGCATATAGCCATCAATGGCGCTGATCTCGTCAGCGCTAAGGCGTAAGCCCAGCTTCGTGCGCCGCCAGACGACGTCTTCGGCGGTGGTGGCGTATTCCTGCATCATCAGCCAGCGCAGCTCCGCCTCGCTCAGTGTCGCGCCAAAATCGCGGCCAAGATCAGTGGCGCTTTTGGCGGTGCCGAGTATCTTGCGCGCTTCAGTGCCATAGTGGCGCACCAGGCGTTTGGCCCAGGCATGGGTGAGGAAGTAGTAATCCTGGCGGAGATCTGCGATCAGCGCATCGACCCCATCAACGTCGAAATCGCCACCGGGCAAGGCGACGCCCGCCGTCCAGTTGCCGCGCGCATTGGGAAAGAACGGCGCTAGTTTTGTCATCACTTGTTCTGCAAGTTTTCGGTAGGTCGTGATTTTGCCGCCGAAGACGTTGAGAAGGGGTGCGCCCTGGTCCTCTAGCGACAGCACGTAATCGCGTGTCGCGGCCGTCGCGGATTTTGCGCCATCATCATAAAGCGGGCGAACGCCAGCATAAGTCCAGACCACGTCATCGACGCTCAACGCATCTTTGAAATAGCGGTTGGCGAAGTCCAAAAGGTAGTCTCGTTCGGCATCGGTGCAGACAGCGTTGCGCGCATCGCCTTGGTGTTCAGCATCGGTTGTGCCGATCAGGGTGAAGTCCTCTTCATACGGAATGGCGAAGATAATGCGCCCGTCAGAGCCCTGGAAGAAGTAACATTTGTCATGCTCGTAGAGCTGCCGCGTCACGATATGGCTGCCGCGCACAAGGCGCACGTTTTCGGACGAATTCATGCGCGTGACGTTGGCCACGATGTCGGCCACCCAAGGTCCGCCTGCATTGACCAGGGCGTGGGCTGTGATGGTTTGGGTCGTGCCGTCGAGTTGAACCGTGATCTCCCACAGATCGCCCGCGCGCCGGGCCGATTGAACCTCTGCCCCGGTCAGGATCGTGGCGCCGCGACGTGCTGCGTCACGGGCGTTGAGGACAACAAGCCGGGCATCCTGAACCCAAGCGTCCGAATACTCAAAGGCGGTGGCAAATTCGGGTTTAAGTGGCGCGCCTTCGGGGCCGGACCTCAGATCAAGCCGCGCCGTGCCGGGTAGGATCTTTCGCCCACCCAGATTGTCATAAAGAAAGAGCCCCAATCGGATCAACCAAGCCGGTCGACGGCCCTTCATCCAAGGCATGACAAATGACAGAAGCTTTGAGGTTGGCGTCTCGCTGTCAAACCGCATTGCGGCTGAAAGCGGCAGAACAAACCGCATCGGCCAGGAGATATGCGGCATCGCACGCAGCAGCGTTTCGCGCTCCACGAGCGCCTTTTTGACCAGGTCGAATTCGAAGAACTCAAGGTAGCGCAAGCCACCATGGAAAAGTTTGGTCGAGGCAGACGACGTCGCACCCCCCAGATCGTGTTTCTCAGCCAAACAGACACTAAGCCCACGGCCCTGCGCGTCGCGTGCGATGCCGGTCCCGTTGATGCCGCCACCGATGATGAAAATGTCATAAGGGTCGGACATCGGGCGGACCTCGGCCGAGCTAGTGTTCGTTTGACTTGCGATCGTGTTCGGTTTTATTCGATTCTATCAGGCAATGCCAGTTGAAAGGCGCCGATCCATGCCGCTCTCACCTCGTCAGATCGATATCCTCGGGCTCACCCGAAGATCCGGGCGCGTGCAGGTAGATGTGTTGGCCGCAGCCTTCGGCGTGACCGTGCAGACGATCCGACGTGATCTCTCGGATCTATGTGACGCAGGCTTGTTGGAGCGCACGCATGGCGGCGCCATGCTGCCCTCCGGTGTCACCAATATCGGCTACGAGGACCGGCGGCGGTTGAATGCCCAGGCCAAGACAGCCATTGGCAAGGCGGCGGCGGCTTTGATCCCCGATGGCGCTTCGCTTTTTCTCAATATAGGCACAACAACCGAAGCGGTGGCGCGCGCGCTTCTGGCCCATGGCGGGCTGATGGTGGTGACCAACAACACCAATGTGGCCCAGATTTTGGCGGCTAACCCTTCGGCAGAGGTTGTAATGACCGGCGGCACGCTACGGCGGTCGGATAATGGGCTGACGGGCGACCTGGCAATACAGACCATCCGGCATTTCCGGGTCGACATGGCCATTATCGGCGCCTCCGCCTTGGACGAAAAAGGCGATCTGTTGGATTTCGATCTAAGCGAGGTACGCGTGGCACGCGCCATTCTTGAGCAAGCCCGGCGCAGCGTGCTAGTCGCAGACCAAGGCAAGATTGCACGCGCCGCCCCTGTGCGGATCGCTGCCTTGGCCGAACTTGATGCCTGGGTCACGGATACAGCCCCACCCGCTGCACTCGCCGCCCTTTGCGCCGAAGCCGGAACGGAAGTTATTCTACCTCAGCGATAAGGGCTTCGACCGCCGGGCCCATCTCTTCTACCATAAACGTGACGCCCTGTGCGGTGGGATGAATGCCATCTGGCAGCAGCAGGTCGGATCGCGGGACGCCGGCTTCGAAAGCCAATTGCAGACCGGCGAGGAAATCGGCCACGTAAATTGTGTCAAATTCTGCCGCCAAGTCAGGATAGATCGCATTGAATTCGGCCTGATACGCCGCGCCAAAATTCGCAGGCGCCGGCAGCCCGGCAAGAAGGACCACAACGTCCTGTGCTGCGGCCACGTGCAAAATACCGGCGAGGTTTTGCCGTGCCGTCTCAGCCGGTAGGCCACGCAGCAGATCGTTGCCGCCAAGGGCTAGGATCATCCCATCAACGCCAGGCGTCAGTGTCCAGGCCGCGCGTGCCAGCCCGCCCGCCGTAGTATCGCCAGAGACCCCGGCGTTTAAAATGGCAACGTCATGTCCGCGCGCCTGAAGCCAGGCCTGAAGCTGCGGCACGAAACCTTCGTCCGCCGCCAATCCAAATCCTGCCGTTAGGCTGTCGCCCAAAGCCGCGATGGTGACGTCCTGGGCGAATGCCGGGCTTGCGCCCAATGCCAACCCTACAAGGGCAGCCTTGCGAAGCGCGGGCGCCGCCCCATATGGCCAAAAGCAGCTGAACGGAGCCAATGATCCGATGACCGAGCCGATCCTGTCGCTCAAAGACGTCCATCTGCGGCTGAGCAGCCATGCCGGACCGGTCGACATCTTGCGCGCCATCACGCTTGACGTCGAAGCAGGCCGGTCCGTGGCGCTGACAGGGGCTTCGGGCTCGGGCAAATCATCGCTCCTTATGCTGATGGGCGGTCTCGAGCGCGCCACGGCAGGGCAGGTCTGTGTTTTGGGTGCGGATTTGGGGCCGCTTTCTGAGGACGCGCTGGCGCGCTTTCGTCGCGCACATATGGGCGTGTTATTCCAATCCTTCCACCTTATCCCAACCATGACGGCTTTGGAAAACGTCGCGACGCCGCTGGAATTGGCTGGCATGCCCGATGCGTTTGATCGGGCAGCGGCCGAGCTTGAGGCCGTCGGTCTTGGCCACAGGGCCGGGCATTATCCGGCCGAGATGTCAGGCGGAGAGCAACAGCGCACCGCTTTGGCCCGGGCCATCGCGCCGAGGCCCGAGATCCTGTTGGCCGATGAGCCAACTGGAAATCTTGACGCGATCAACGGTGCAGCGGTGATGGATCTGATCCTAAGCCTCGGCGATAGCTACGGTGCGACCCTGGTGCTTGTGACCCACGCGCCGGAGCTTGCGGCGCGCTGTGATGAGGTGCTGCGGCTAAGCGACGGCCGATTGGCCGACCGGCCCGGGGCGGCTGCGTGAGCTTGCCCGAGCAATCGGCCTTTATGATGGCCTGGCGCATCGCCCGGCGCGACCTGCGCGGTGGGCTGGGTGGTGTGCAGATATTCCTGTTGTGCCTTGCGCTCGGCGTGGCATCAATTGCAGCGGTCGGATCGGTCCGCCAAGCGATCGATGCTGGCATGACGCGGGAAGCCGCGATCATCTTGGGTGGGGACGCTGAGATAAGCTTCACGCACCGCTTTGCCACCGATGACGAACGCACCTTCATGCGCGAGCTTGCAAGCCAGGTTTCCGAGACGGTCGATTTCAGGTCCATGGCCGTCGCCGGATCTGAGCGGGCACTGACTCAGGTCCGTGGCGTCGACAGGCTATGGCCTTTATACGGACGGGCCGGGACCGATCCTGAAGTTGCACCAAACACGCCGCTGCAGGGCGCAAACGGCGAGCCAGGCGCGCTGATGGACCCGATCCTTGCCGAACGGTTGGGGCTTATGCCGGGCGACCAATTCAACCTCGGCACGCAGGTATTTGAGTTAGTCGCGCTTCTGGTCGACGAACCCGATGCTGGCGGGTCCGGCTTTGCCTTGGGGCCACGGACAATTGTGCCGCTTTGGGGCCTGGACGGATCGGGACTGCTGGGACCGGGCACGATCTATGACAGTCAATACCGTCTTGCCCTGCCGGAGGGCAGCGATCTGGGAGCGCTGCAGTCACGCGTTGAGGCGCGCATGGGCGACAGCGGGCTGCGCTGGCGCGACACCCGCGCGCCAGCGCCTGGGGTGGCTGAATTTGTTGACCGGATGGGCGCCTTTTTGGTGCTTGTCGGCTTGGCCGGGCTGGCCGTCGGCGGTGTAGGTATATCGGCGTCCGTGCGCAGCTATCTGAGCGCAAAGATCGCAACCATCGCCACCCTGCGAACGCTTGGCGCGGAGACCTCGGTGATCTTTGGCGCCTACCTGATCCAAATCGCCCTTATGGCGGTGCTTGGGCTTGTACTCGGCTTGGCGCTCGGCGCCGGATTGCCTGTGCTCTTTGCCCCGCTGATCGTCGCGCGCTTGCCGGTACCAATTGACATCGGGCTCTATCCTGGGCCGTTGGCGGAGGCCGGGCTTTACGGCCTGATCGCGGCCTTTCTCTTTGCGATCTGGCCGCTGGCGCGAACCGGCCAGGTGCGCGCGGCCGCGCTCTACCGCGATGGATCAAGCTGGGGCGGGCTGCCGGAAAGGGTCTACCTTTTTGCAATCGGCGCGCTCGCCGTGGCGCTTATCGGAGCCGCGACATTGCTTTCGGGTATGGCGATGCTGGCCCTTGGCATGGCGGTCGGCATCGTGGGCGCACTTGGGCTCCTGGCCTTGGCTGCGCGTGCAATTCGGGCCATCGCGCGCCTGATCCGCCCACGCCTGCGCGGCCGAACGGCCCTGCGCGCCGCGCTCGCGGCGATCGGTGCGCCAGGCTCTGACGCGGTACCGGTGGTGCTGTCGCTCGGGCTTGGGCTGGGGATCCTGGCCACGATGGGCCAGGTCGACGCCAATCTGCGCGCGGCCATCGCGCGAGATCTGCCGCAAGTGGCGCCGAGTTACTTCTTTGTCGATATTCAAACCGATCAGATCGCAGCCTTCGCCGACACCTTGTCGGGTGATGGCGATGTCAGCCGCGTCGACACCGCACCGATGCTGCGCGGCACGGTTACCCGGATCAACGGCCAGCCGGCCGCTGAGGTTGCGGGTGAGCATTGGGTCATCCAAGGTGATCGTGGCCTGACCTTTGCAAGTGAAGCGCCCGCGGATGGTGAGATTGTCGCCGGAAGCTGGTGGCCCGACGACTATAGCGGCCCACCGCTTTTGGCCTTTGCAGCTGTCGAAGCCGCTGAAATGGGGATCGGCTTGGGTGACAGCCTGACAGTGAATGTCTTGGGCCGAGAGATCACCGCCGAAGTCGCGGCCCTGCGCGAGGTTGATTTCTCGAATGCAGGCATCGGCTTTGTTCTGACCTTTTCGCCCAACGCGCTTGGCGGTGCGCCGCATACCTATATCGCAACCGTTTATGCTGAAGAGGCGGCCGAGGCGCGCATCCTGCGCGAGATCGGCAGCGCGATGCCAAATGTCACGGCAATTCGGGTGCGCGATGCGATCGATCAGGTTACCCAAGCGCTGACCGGGCTGGCGCAGGCCACAGCATTGGGCGCCTCTGTGACATTGATCACCGGTTTTGTCGTCCTGATTGGTGCCGCGGCCGCCGGAGAGCCGGGCCGCATCCGTGAAGCGGCGATCCTGAAAACGCTCGGCGCGGCACGCGGAACAATTCTGACAAGCTTCGCGCTGCGATCGGCAATTTTGGGGGCCGCGGCTGGCGTGATTGCTGTCCTGGCGGGCGCATTGGGTGGCTGGGCAGTGCTGGAATCTGTGATGGACAGCACCTTTAGTTTCGAATGGGTCTCAGCGATCCTAATTGTGCTGGGCGGCGCGCTGATATCGCTGTTGGCGGGGCTGGCATTTGCTTGGCGCCCCTTGGCCGCACGCCCGGCCAGCATTTTGCGCCATCGCGGCTGAGGCGCGCATGCTGCAGGGCAGCACTTGCAAACAATCCCACAAGGTGCACCTGTAGCGCCATGAAGTCGCCGTTCTTCCGCAAAAAAGGCAACCAGGCCCCGCCTGCACCAAAGCCTGAAAGCCGGCCTAGGCCGGAGCGACCGACATTTGTCGTGGGCGATATCAACGGCTGCCATAGCGCATTGGAGCAGATCCTGCGGGTCATCGACAAACATATCTCAGCCCATAGCCTGCGCAGCCCGCACTTGGTCTTTGTCGGCAATTACATCGATCTTGGCCCCGACACAGCCAAAGTCGCGCGGCACCTATTGGTGCTGACACGCGAATTCCCGCAAAACGTGATCTGTCTGATGGGCAACCACGAGCGTATGTTGCTTGATTTTCTGGCCGAGCCGGGACTGCGCGGCGCACGCTGGCTCCGCTCTGGCGGTGATGCAACGCTGCGCAGCTTTGGGCTTGAGCCGCCGCAGGCGACGCCAGAAGGCTATGCTGAGACGGGCGCCAAACTTGCGGCAACGCTGCCGAAAGGGCTTGTAGCTTGGATGGCAACGCGGCCGCTTTCCTGGCATTCCGGCAATCTGTGGGTTGTGCATGCAGGCGCCGACCCGCGATCCGCGATGGAGACACAGAGCGCGCGCGTATTGCTTTGGGGGCATCCGGAATTCGACACGCTCCAGCGCAATGACGGCGTCTGGGTCGCGCATGGCCATAGTGATGTAGCAGAGGCCAAATCGAGCGGCGGTAGGATTAGCGTGAACACGGCCGCTTGGCGCGACGGCACACTAACGGCTGCTGCGATCATGCCGGATGGAACCACGACTTTTCTGTCAGCTCAGGCCTAGACCCTAGACACGGGTCCAATTGGGCATAAGTATGGATCATCCCGCTTGCAATTGGATGAGGCTATCACGTGCCGTTCCCATCTATCCCCGTCACACTCCGCCAACTCCGCTATCTTGTCGCACTGGAAGAGACGCGCCATTTCCGCCAAGCCGCGGAAGCGTCTGGAATTTCCCAACCTTCCTTGTCCGTCCAGATCAAGACGCTGGAAGAGGCCCTGTCGATGCAGCTTGTCGAACGTGGCGGCGGCCAGGTTCAAATGACGGTTGCCGGGCGCGAGGTCTGCCGACGCGCGCGTGATATTCTCAGCGCCACGCAGGGTCTGATGGACCTTTCGGTCATGATGCAGGACGGCTTGGGCGGCACGTTGAGGCTGGGTACGTCGGCCACTATTGGGCCTTATCTGATGCCCTATGTCATCGAAGAGCTGCGCGACCGCCATCCCGATCTTAAGCTCTATATCCGCGAGGCCCCGCCGCGCGAGCTACTGCGCGGACTTAGCGAGGGCCTCCACGATCTGATACTGACGCAATTACCGGCCGGCGGAACCGGCATGACAGTCGCGCGGCTTTTTCGAGAGCCGCTTTGGGTCGTGCTGCCGAAAGGCCACCGCCTGACAGAAAACGCGACGATCGCACCAAAAGACCTGGCCGATGAGACAATCCTGACTTTGACGCCCAGCTATACGCTTTATGATCAGATCGCGGCGTTTTCGCTTGAGGTTGGCGCCAATCTGGCGCGCGACTATGAGGGCACATCCCTTGATGCGATCCGACAGATGGTTGCGATGAATATGGGCCTCACCTTCTTGCCGTCGCTCTATGTCGCCTCTGAGATTAGCGGACGGGCCGACGACGTTGCCGTGCGCATGCTGGAGGGGCGCCGATTGCAGCGCTCGGTAGGGCTGGTTTGGCGCGGCTCGGCAGGTGCCTCCGACGGCTATCTTTCTCTTGCGAAGTCAATACGATCCACCGCGGGCGCGCTTGGAGAACTAACAATCGAAGCCTGAAAACTATCCTCTATACATTTGACAATTCTTAATCCGAGACAGCTCAACCTGTCGAAAAGTACAATTGCGCCCAAATGGTTAACGGGTCCATTCTTCACGCCATAGTTGAATAGCCGGCCCATTGTTTTTTGTTCGCGGCCGGGCGTTCGGGCAGGGCAAGAAACGCCCTTCGGTGAAAAACGGGGCGGTACAATGACTGAGGGGACGGAACGTCTGAGCCTCGGCGAAGTGGAAGCCATCACCAAAGATGCGTTGGTGCGCGCAGGCGCATTGGTCGATGCCGCAATCGCCACCGCTTGGTCGGTGCGCGCCGCTGAGCGCAATGGCGAGCGGTCCAGCGGGCTGCAGCGTGTCGGGCGCCTGATCGAAGGGTTGCGCATGTCGGCGATCGACGGCGCTGCGCGCCCAGTGCTGAACCGCACCTTGCCGACGTTACTGACGGTTGATGCAGCGGGTGGTCTTTCTGACTACGCTATATCCAGTGGTTTTGAGACGCTGATCGAAGTGTCGCGCAGCTATGGGATGGCGCGTTTGCTAGTGACCGAAACGGGGGACCGCGCCGCGGCTAATTCGTGGCTTGGGCGGTTGTCGGAACGCCGCGCGATCGGTGCGCTGATGGGCGGGCCAAGCGGCTCGGCGGTGAGCTTTCCAAATGTCACCCAGGCCCTGCCGCTACCTGACACGTTGGGCGAGACGTTTCTGCGCGCCGCGTCCGGGGTTGTGCCACGAGCCGACCCGCCGCTCGATCTGCCGTTCACCGCCTCGGTTTCGGGCGCACTAATTCTGATGGCACTGCAACCTATGAGCGAGCTGCCCGGCCAATCGCGAAGCTTTGGTACATCGGGTCTAAGCGCCGGCGACGCTGACCTGGTCACTCGGCGGCATCAAGCCGATACGGAAGGTGTGAACGTGCCTTCTGAGCTTTTAGTGAGTATTCTAACAGCCTAACGCCGAGAAACACGAGGCATATGGCAGATTCAATATTGAAGGGCGTCACGCTCAAAGGGCTTGAGGTTTTCGAGGGGATCGCGCGAACGGGATCGGTCGCGGCCACGGCAGAAAGCCTGTCAATGAGCGCCCCGGCAGTATCGCAGCAGTTGAAGAACCTGGATGCGGCCTTGGGCGTGGCACTGATAGATCACAGCCGCCGCCCGATGCGGCTGACACCGGCTGGACGCACGTTCCTGCGCCGCGTGGAGGCCGCTTTGGGCTCGCTCCGGGCAGGGCAGCGTGATCTGGTTGTGCTCGACCTGTCAGGCCTGTCAGCTCTGCGTCTTGGCGTCATCGAAGACTTTGAAAATGAAGTGACGCCTATTCTGACCGAACGTCTGGCGGAGACGATGCAGAATTGCGCGTTTCGCCTGAATACCGGGGCCAGCCACACGCTCCACGGACAGATCGGGCGCGGCGCCCTCGATATCGCAATTTGTGCGGCCGACACAGTGCCGCCCCATGGCACGGTGGCATACCCGCTTGTTGTCGATCCCTACATCTTGGCGGTGCCGCGCGGCACGGATGTGTCGGGCGGGCTGAAAAATCTTGAGGCACTTACCTTCTTGCGGCGCGATGCTGATCAAGTGATGGGCAAAACGATTGAAGGGTATCTGTCGCGCCAAGGGCTTACCTTGCCGCGGCGGTTTGAGCTGGATTCGAACCAGTCAATCTCAGCTTTGGTTGCCGGCGGCACCGGCTGGACCATTACCACGCCGCTCAGCCTCTTGCGTGCGGGCCGTTTTGGCGGGTCGATAGATGCCCATATGCTGCCCGATGGGCCAGCGCCCAGAGAGATCGTGCTTTACGCCACAGACGATTGGACCGTCGAAGTGCCGATCCAGATTGCCGCCATCGCCCGCGAACTGATTGGGCTGCATTTCACCACGCCCGGCGTTGAGGCGATGCCTTGGCTGGCGCAATCGTTTCGGATTGCCGACTGAAAATTCAGCAACTTGTAAAATAATTTACAAAATGATGTCAAAAAATTGACACAAATTTTGCCACTTTGCCCATTCAGGGCGGGTTTGGTCACGTGTTTGTGTACTTTCTCCATAGCTTGGTCGCGACGAGGACGCGGCCGCGACGCAAAGACAGCCTGTGCACGGACGCGAACAAGTGCACGAGGTTTGGGACGTAAAAGACGTGGTTGGGGGAGGCTAACCGACATTGTTGGGGCTCGCATTTGCCGAGCTGGACGAAGGAGCTGCGGAACAGCCGCGGCGCCAGCGTCTGCAATGCGACTTAGCGCGCAAGCCCGATCCGGCGCGCAATGGCTCTTCTGTCGGATCGGGACGAGGGAGAGAGACTTTGCCCAAGGACAATCAAATGCCCGCTCTGCTTGCCGGCGCGCATGTCGATGCCGCCGCTTATGAGCAGATGTACGCCGCATCCGTCACCGATCCGATCGGTTTTTGGGCTGATCAGGCGAAGCGGATTGATTGGATCAAGCCATTCACGAAGGTCAAAGAAACGTCGTTTGACCATGATGACGTGCATATCCGGTGGTTCGAAGACGGCACCCTGAATGTCTCGGCCAATTGCATTGACCGGCATCTGGCCGAGCGCGGCGATCAGACGGCAATCATCTGGGAACCTGACGAGCCGACGGACGAAGCCAGGCACATCACTTATAACGAGCTTGCGCGCGAGGTGGGCACCTTCGCAAACGTGCTGAAGACATGCGGTGTCGAAAAGGGCGACCGCGTTGTGCTTTACTTGCCGATGATCCCGGAAGCGGCCTATGCGATGCTTGCCTGCGCCCGGATAGGCGCCATTCACTCTATTGTTTTTGCGGGGTTTTCGCCGGATGCGCTCGGCGCGCGGATCAATGGATCTGGCGCCAAGCTTGTTATCACGTCAGATGGCGCCCCGCGCGGCGGGCGGATAACGGAGCTCAAAGACAACGTTAACAAAGCATTGTTGCACAACGTGATCGACACAAAATGCCTGGTCGTGAAGCGCACCGGAGAGCAGGTCGCCTGGGTTGGCGGCCGAGACATCTGGTATGACGATGTTGCAGCCCGCGTTAGCGCCGATTGCCCGCCTACGGAAATGGCGGCCGAGGACCCACTCTTTATCCTCTACACCTCCGGCTCGACCGGCCAACCGAAGGGTGTTGTGCACACAACCGGCGGCTATCTGGTTTACGCCGCGCTGACCCATGAGGTCACCTTCGACTACCAAGAAGGCGATGTCTTCTGGTGCACGGCAGATGTCGGCTGGGTCACGGGCCATAGCTACATCGTCTACGGACCGCTCGCCAACGGTGCGACGACCGTTATGTTCGAAGGCATTCCGACCTATCCCGATGCCGGGCGCTTCTGGCAGGTCTGCGAAAAGCACAAAGTGGCGCAGTTCTACACCGCGCCTACCGCCATCCGCGCGCTGATGGGCAAGGGTACGGATTTTGTCGAAAGTTATGATCTGTCGAGCCTCAAGCTTTTGGGCACCGTCGGAGAGCCGATCAATCCCGAAGCGTGGAACTGGTACAATACCAATGTCGGCAAAGGCAATTGCCCCATCGTAGACACTTGGTGGCAGACCGAAACCGGGGGACACATGATGACGCCGCTTCCCGGTGCGCATGAGCTTAAACCCGGTGCTGCGCAGCGGCCCTTCTTTGGCATCAAGCCGCTGGTTCTTGATCCCGCTTCCGGCGAACTCATTGAGGGCAATGGCGTCGAAGGTGTGCTTGTGATCGCCGACAGCTGGCCGGGCCAAATGCGCACCGTTTGGGGTGATCACGACCGGTTCGTGAAGACCTATTTCAGCGACTACAAAGGTTATTACTTCTCGGGTGACGGTTGCCGTCGGGATGAAGACGGGGATTACTGGATCACCGGCCGGGTCGATGATGTGATCAATGTCTCGGGCCATCGCATGGGAACGGCCGAGGTCGAAAGCGCGCTTGTCGCCCATGAGGCGGTGTCTGAGGCCGCGGTTGTCGGCTACCCGCACCCGGTCAAAGGCCAGGGCATCTACTGCTACGTCACGCTCATGTCGGATGAAGACCCGTCGGATGGGCTGAAAAAGGCGCTCAGCGATTGGGTCCGGCAGGAGATCGGCCCAATTGCAAAACCCGATGTCATCCAATGGGCGCCCGGACTTCCCAAAACGCGTTCAGGCAAGATCATGCGGCGGATTTTGCGCAAGATCGCCGAGAACGACTTCGGCTCGCTCGGCGACACCTCGACACTCGCCGATCCGTCGGTGGTTGAGGAATTGATCGAAAACCGGGCCTTGAAGTGAGGGTGCTGCTTTGACAACAGGCACCCTTACCCGTCCGCTCACGCTGATCCTTCTTGGACCACCAGGGGCCGGAAAGGGGACCCAGGCACGCATGCTGGAAGCGCGGCACGGATTTGTTCAGCTTTCCACCGGTGACATGCTGCGCGCTGCGGTTGCGGCAAAAACAGCTGCCGGTCTTGCCGCGCAAGAAGCGATGGATCGAGGCGATCTGGTCAGCGATGAGATCGTTTTGAAGGTTCTGACCGAGCGGCTCGACGCGCCTAATATGGCCAAAGGCGTTATTCTCGACGGATTTCCGCGCACGTCGAGGCAGGCCAGGGCACTAGACAGGATACTCCACGAACGCGGCCAACGGATCGATGCCGCCATCAGCCTTGTCGTCGATGATGATGCGATGGTCGACCGGGTCTCGGGCCGGTTTACTTGCGCCGGTTGTGGCGAAGGTTACCACGACCGGTTCAAAGCGCCAGTTCAATTTGGCGTTTGTGACAATTGCGGCAATACCGAGTTCAAGCGCCGCGCCGACGATAATGCACAAACCGTTACGACCCGGCTTGCCGCCTATCACGCCGATACCGCGCCTTTGATTGCGTATTATCGCGCAGCCGGATGGCTCAGAGAAATTCCTGCGATGGGCGACATTGGCGCCATCACGGGCGCGTTGAACGCGTTGGTCGAAGGTTTGACCGCGCCGGAGGCATGACAGAATTCGCAGGCGCGTCGGAGGAGCGACGCGTCTGTGATGAACGCCCGGCGGAATTGCCGGGCAAGGGACTGAAAAGGGAGAAGTTTATGGCAAATTCGCCAGACAAAAATGCCTATTGGGCCGCCAACCGCCGATTGATCGTCTTTTGCTTGGTGATTTGGGCGTTGGCATCCTATGGCTGCGCGATCCTGTTTAGACCGCTATTGAGCGGTATTGCCGTAGGGGGGACCGATCTTGGCTTTTGGTTTGCCCAGCAGGGTTCCATCCTTGTGTTTCTCGTTCTGATCTTCTTCTACGCCTGGCGTATGAACGCGATCGACCGTGCGCACGGCGTGGACGAATAGGGGACGTAGAGACCTATGGATCAGACAACACTTAACTTCATCGTCGTGGGGCTGTCGTTTGCGCTCTACTTCGGTATCGCGATTTGGGCCCGAGCCGGTTCCACGTCGGAATTCTACGCAGCCGGTCGGGGTGTGAACCCGGTCGTTAACGGGATGGCCACGGCTGCTGACTGGATGTCGGCCGCCTCGTTCATCTCGATGGCGGGCCTGATTGCATTCGTGGGCTACAACAACTCGCTCTTCTTGATGGGTTGGACGGGCGGCTACGTGCTTATGGCGATGCTGCTGGCCCCGTATCTGCGGAAGTTCGGCAAATACACCGTGCCGGAATTTGTCGGCGACCGCTATTATTCCAACACCGCGCGTGTTGTGGCCGTTATCTGCCTCATCGTCATTTCGATCACCTATGTGATCGGCCAGATGTCGGGTGCGGGTGTGGCCTTTGCACGCTTCCTAGAAGTGCCGCGTGACACCGGCCTTTACATCGCCGGCGGCGTTGTGTTCGTCTACGCGGTTTTGGGCGGAATGAAGGGCATCACCTACACTCAGGTGGCGCAGTATTGCGTGCTGATCGTGGCCTACACGATCCCGGCAATTTTCATCTCGCTGCAACTGACCGGCAACCCGATCCCGGGCCTGGGCCTGTTCTCGAATATGGCTGAAGGTACGGCCGGTGCGGGCCAGCCGCTCTTGGTGACGCTTGACGGTCTGCTGACAGACTTGGGCTTCAACGAGTATACGGCGACTACAAACCAGTGGCTGATGGCCCTTTATACCTTGTCGCTGATGATCGGTACGGCGGGTCTGCCGCACGTGATCATTCGCTTCTTTACGGTGCCGAAAGTGGCTGATGCCCGTTGGTCCGCCGGCTGGGCGCTGGTGTTTATCGCACTGCTTTACCTTACAGCTCCGGCTGTGGGTGCGATGGCGCGGATGAACATCACCACCACGATGTGGCCGCAAGGCATCGAAGGCGAAGCGGTAGCAGTCGACGAGTTGCCCGATTGGTTCCAAACCTGGGAGGTCACCGGCCTTCTGGGCGTTGAAGACAAGAACGGCGACGGCCGTATCCAGTACTACAACGAAGGTTCCGATGCGATGCAGGCGCTGGCAGCGGAGCGGGGTTGGGAAGGCAACGAGCTTGTCACATTCAACCGCGACATTCTGGTGTTGGCGAACCCTGAGATCGCCAATTTGCCGGGATGGGTCATCGCGCTCATTGCGGCGGGTGGTATCGCAGCTGCGCTTTCGACGGCGGCGGGCCTCTTGCTCGCCATCTCGTCAGCGATTAGCCACGACCTCATCAAGTCTGTGTTCAATCCATCCATCTCTGAAGCGGGCGAGCTTGTAGCCGCCCGGATCTCGATGGCCGGTGCGATTGTGGTGGCGGTCTATCTCGGCCTAAACCCGCCAGGCTTTGCGGCGCAGGTTGTGGCGCTGGCCTTCGGGCTTGCGGCGGCAACACTGTTCCCGACGCTGATGATGGGCATCTTCTCGAAGCGGATGAACGCTGCTGGGGCAATTGCAGGGATGCTGGCCGGTCTGATCGCGACCTGCCTGTACCTCTTCACATACCTCGGCTGGTTCTTCATTCCGGGCACGAACATGCTGGACAGCTCCCAGTACCTGTTCGGCATTCCGCCGACCCATTTTGGGCCGATCGGGGCGCTCTTCAACTTCGTCGTGGCCTATCTGGTCTCGAACGCGACCGAAGAGCCGCCGCAGGAGATCCAGGATCTGGTGGAATCGGTACGTATTCCGCGCGGCGCCGGTGCCGCAGTGGATCACTAAACTTCAACGGCGCGTCCCCGGCATTGGGGGCGCGCCACCCTCCTACGTCTGACCGGACCAAAAGGGCAGGCCATGGCCGTCGACCCAGACCACTCGATCGAAGAGATCCTCCGCCATACCCATCCCTACGACGCGCTGCCCGCCGATACGCTTGCCGCGCTTGCCCGGACAGCTAACTGCCGGGAAGTGGCCGAAGATGAGGTCATTTACGCCCTGGGCGAACCGGTTGATGCACTTTGTCTCATCGTCTCGGGCGAAGTGCGGATCAGTGACGCCGACGGCGAATTGGTGTTGATCCTTGGGCCCGGGAATTTCTTTGGCGAACGCGGATTGATGCGCGACGGCTTTGCGCCTGTTGCGGCAATTGCGGCGGCACCTACCGAACTTATTGCGATTGCCGCCGACAGCTTTCATGCGCTTGTCGCCGATCATTCGGTCGTACGCCGATTTTTCGACCGCACCCGCACTCAGACGTCGAAGCGCAACGATATCACCACCATGGCACTGTCCGAGGTGATGACCCGCGACCCGTTGACCTGTGGACCCGATGCAACCGTTCGCGAAGCTGCCCGAGCGATGCGCGATGCGCGTGTCAGCTGCATTCTGGTTTGTGACGGCCCGGGCGTGGATGGCTTATTGACCACGCGGGATCTCACGGCCGTTCTGGCCGATGCGTTGCCGGTTGACACCAAGGTCACGGAGGTAATGACCGCTGCCCCAATCACCCTGCCACCTGATGCGCTGATATCGGATGTGCTGCATTTGATGGTTGAGCGCGGTATCACCCATCTGCCGGTGACCGAAAATGCGGACCTCAAAGGTATCCTGACCCAGACAGACCTGACCCGGGTTCAGGCAACCAGCTCAGCTTCGATGATCCGCGATGTGGCACAGGCCAGCGATGCGGCGGCGCTGGCCCGGATCACCGCAGTTATCCCCGATCTCTTGGTGCAACTTGTCGGTGGCCACAACGCGCACCAGGTTGTGACGCGGCTGATCACCGATATCGCCGATGCGGTTACGCGCCGGCTTTTGACCCTTGCCGAGGCTAAATTGGGACCTCCGCCAGTGCCATATCTGTGGCTCGCCTGCGGCAGCCAGGGCCGGCAGGAACAGACCGGCGTGAGCGACCAGGACAATTGTCTCATCCTGTCGGATGATGCAACGCCCGACGACGATGCATACTTCTCCGCCCTTGCGAGTTTTGTATGTAACGGCCTCGATGCGGCAGGCTATGTCTTTTGCCCGGGCGACATGATGGCGACCAACCCGCGTTGGCGCCAGCCGCGCAACGTCTGGCAGGGCTACTTTGACCGTTGGATCAATAAACCCGATCCCAAAGCGCAGATGCTCGCCTCGGTCATGTTCGATCTGCGTCCGATCGGCGGTGAGACCGCGCTTTTTGAAAGCCTGCAGGCCGAAACACTGGCTGCGGCGTCAAAGAATTCAATCTTTGTCGCGCATATGGTCTCGAACTCGCTCAAGCATCACCCGCCATTGGGGTTGTTCCGTGGCCTGGCCACCATCCGCGGTGGGGAGCATAAAAACTCCATTGATTTGAAGCATAACGGCGTTGTGCCAGTCGTTGATCTGGGCCGAATTTATGCGCTGCAGGGCCAGATCGCAGCGGTCAATACCCGCGCCCGGCTAGACGCGGCGGCGGCGGTAGGCGCGGTCTCTCCGACCGGCGGGCGCGATCTGATCGACGCCTATGACGTTATCGCAGAAGCCCGGCTTGAACACCAAGCAGCACTGATCAAGCAGGGCGCCAAGCCGGATAACTTCATGGTCCCAGCCAGTTTGAGCGATTTCGAACGCTCACATCTGCGCGATGCGTTTATGGTGATAAAAACGATGCAGTCAGCCGCGGGCAGCCGCGGCGGTCCGCTGACGTGAGGCAATTGGGGACGCCACGATGTTCTGGACGCTACTAGCCGCAGTTTTTGCAGGCCTCGCGGGGGCCGGGATCGGCTTGGCTCTGCGCAAGCTGTCGCGCGGTAAGCTGCCGGGCGGAATCATCCCAATCTGCGCCGGTATTGCGATGATCGCCACCACCGTCGCCCAGGAATATGCCTGGTATCCGAACAATTTAGACGACCTGCCGGCGGATGCGGTGGTGATCACCACGCGCGAGCAACAGGCGTTCTATCAGCCCTGGACCTACATCTCGCCCTGGGTGCGGGGATTTATGGCCTTTGCGCCCTCGGAAAATGTTGAGACCGGCGACAGCTCGGCCATTTATGTTGTCCAGGCCCATATCCGGGAACGATGGCAACCGGCAATCATCCGACCCGTCCTGGTTGATTGCGACGGTCGGCGGCGCGGCGATATCGGCCCTGACACGGAGTTCAACGATAGCGGTGAGCCGGTGAATGTGGCCTGGGCAAACAGCGAGGCAGAGGACGTCATCGTAACAACCGTCTGCGAAAATTTGGCCGCAAGCGGCTAACCCGATCCCGCCCTGCGTTGCGCGACCGCCGGGTGGGTGAACCAAGGGCATGGAGGAGGCCCTGACGATGCTAAAATACCTTTCGTTGCGCCTGCGCATTTTTTTGTTTTTCGCCTTTTTGGGACTTGGCGGGCTTGTCCTCCTTGGCGCGGGGCTGGCCTTTGGCTACCGGCAGTTGGGTGATCCGGATGCATTGAGCGCTTTTGTCACGGGTGGTCTGATCGGCGGGCTGGCGATCTTGGCGCTCACCACCTGGATATGGGTCTTGTTCGACGAACATGTCGCGCGCCCGGTGGAGCGTCTTGCCGCCGCGATGCGCGCCCGCAGCCATGCCGCCGTCGAAAGTGATATCGACGATGGGGCGGCCGAATATCTTGGCGATCTTGCGCCGGCCGCCTCTGCCGTTGCGCGCAGCTTGGCCGATACCCGGAATGCTTTGGCTGAGGCGGTCGGTCGTGAAACTGCGCGACTCGGGCGTGAAACCGCGCGGCTTGCCACGCTTCTGGCCGAAGTGCCGGAGGGCGTCATCTTCTGCGGACCGGACCATTGCGTTGTGCTTTATAACGGGCAAGCCCGAGATGTTTTGCGCGCGCCGGCGACACTTGGCCTCAACCGGCCCATCGGGGATGTTTTGTTGCCCGGGCCCATCATGCAGGCCTATGACCGGATGCTGAGCGACACCACGCCTGATGGCACCGATATCCTTGTCGCCACGCGGGATGATGCGCGATTGATTGAGGCACGCATGCGGCTATTACGGCTTGACGGCCAAGACGGCGCCGCGCCAGGTTATCTGCTGGCATTGCGTGATGTCAGCGCGGATCTCGCGGTGGAGGCGGAACGCGCCAACTTGCTGGCTCAAGCGCTCGATCTAGCGGATGCGGCTTTGGCCAGAGCCGCTGATCCCATACTTCAACAGCGGCTGGCGGAGCTGCGCGCGCGCAAGGCACCGACCGATACGCAATGGTGGCCGATGGAAAGCATCGCCGCGGCCGATCTGGGTGACGCGTTGATCGCACGCTTGTCGCGCCATGATCTGGCCTTGACCCATGATTTACCCGCCACGCTTGTACGCTGCGACGGGTTTGCCATCACGCGACTGGTTGAGCATCTGGCCCGTCGTTGGACAGCAGCCGGTGCGCGGTCGATGTCTCTCGGCCTTGCGCCGGATGCTGGCGGCGTACGGCTTGTGCTGCGGGCCACGGGCGACCTGCCAGATCAAGCAGTACTAGATGCCTGGCTGGATGACCCGCTCAGCCCCAAGCGCAGCCAATTCTCCGGCCGTGACGTGCTGATGAGCCATGCCAGCACGATCACGCTTGATGGCGGCATCAGTCTTTTCCTTACTACAGCGGCCCGGCCCGCCCTGCCTACCGCCGCGGTTGAATATGATTTCGACCTGCTGCATGCGGAAGTGCCTGATGATCTGGCCGCTGCACCGTTGCGGCAGCTGAGTTTTGTCGTCTTTGACACCGAAACAACCGGGCTTGACCCAAATATTGATGAAGTCTGTCAGATCGCCGCCACGCGTGTGGTCAATGGCCGATGCGTGAATGGTGAGGCGTTTGACACGTTGGTTAACCCCGAACGGCCGATCCCTGCCGCCTCAACCGCAGTGCACAAGATCAGTGATGCAATGGTCGCAGACGCGCCGCTGGTTCCCGGCGCGTTATCGCAGTTTCACGACTATGCCGGCGGTGCTGTTTTGGTTGCTCATAATGCGCCGTTTGACATGGCATTCTTGCAGCGGCGCGAAGGCGAGATCGGCAAACGTTTCGATCAGCCGATCCTTGATACCGTGCTGCTCTCGGCGATCGTATTCGGGCAATCGGCCGATCACACGCTTGATGCGGTGTGTCAGCGGCTGGATGTCACAATCCCAGCTGAGGAGCGGCATACTGCTCTTGGTGATGCCCGCGCAACCGCAGAGGCATTCGCCCGAATGATTCCGATGCTTGAAGCGGCTGACTTCACGACCCTTGGCGCGACAATACGTGAGTTTGACCGCCACGCCCGGCTTATCGCCCATCTGAATTGAGTTTGGTTTGCGCCATACCGCCACTATTGTGAATTTCTGTGCGGTTTGCTGGAAAAAAACCGCAGAAACGAGACCGATTTCTGGTTTGGCTTGACGTGATTGCTGCGCTGCGGCATAATCTCTTGTAAAAGAGTTGGAGCAAATTCATGGCCCGAACACCGCTTTACCGAAAGGCTGAAGAAGAGATGCGTCGGCGGATCGCCGAGGGCGATTGGCCGGTCGGCATGCGGCTTGGCAATGAGTTTCAATTAGCTGACGAATTTAAGGTCTCGCAAGGAACAATGCGACGCGCGCTGATCACCTTGGAAAGCGAAGGCCTGCTCAGCAGAAAACCCGGGCGCGGAACGCTTGTGTCAGAACCAAGCGCCGCACCAGCCTCGGCGAGCGCGCCTTCCGGGCAGTTGGTTGGCCCCAAAGGCGCGGTTGTTTTCGAGGTGCACCGCGCGCGCCAGTCAACGCGGCGGCCGAATGCAGAGGAAATCCCTGTCTTTGGTCAAGAAAAGCTGCACCACGTTGAACGGCTGTTGAAGTTGGGCGGCGCCAGGGCGGCGTTGGAGGAACTCGTGGTTGCTTCCGAAGTCGTCTCAGAGTTTGACGAATACAGTAGCCCTGACCTTGCCGAAGCGCTCACCGATCATGGTGTGTCCGGTGCCGTAATCGAAGACAGCCTCAGCGCCGATTTGACCTCGATGGGCGATTCGGTTGCATTATCCTGCGACCGCAACACAGCGCTTTTATGCATCACACGCACCGCGCGACTGCCGGGCGGCCAAGCGATCGCGCGCCAGGTGCTTCGGATCGCCGAGCCGGGCGTCAGTTACGGCTAAATCCCATCAATACAGACGTATTTTGTGTCCAGGTAATCCTCCAGACCTTGGCTACCGCCTTCTTTCCCGAGGCCTGACTCCTTGACGCCGCCAAACGGCGCCTCAACGGTTGTGATCAGGCCGGAATTGATCCCGATCATCCCATATTGCAGTCGTTCGTTCAGGCGGAACGCGCGCCCAAGGTCTTGGGTATAGGCGTAAGCGGCCAAACCGTAGACCGTGTCATTGGCCATCGAGATGGCCTGATCTTCGGTCTCGAAGCGAAAGATGGGGGCAAGCGGGCCAAAAATCTCTTCTTGTGCAAAATCCATGGCCTCGGTCGCACCGGTCACAATTGTGGGCTGAAAAAACGTCCCGCCAAGTTCATGACGCCCGCCGCCGGTTACAATTTCGGCGCCCTTTTCGGTGGCATCGCTCAACAGCGCTTCGACCTTTTCCAGCGACGCCATATCGATCATCGGGCCTTGGGCGACACCTTCATCCAACCCGTCACCGACTTTGAGCGCCTTTGTGCGGCTGACGAGCTTTGCGACAAAGTCGTCATACACTTCAGACTGCACGTATATGCGGTTCGCACAGACGCACGTTTGGCCCATATTTCGGTACTTTGACACCATGGCGCCGTCTGCTGCGGCGTCCAGATCGGCGTCATGGAACACAATGAACGGGGCATTGCCGCCAAGCTCCATCGACACTTTTTTGACCGTATCGGCAGAACCGCGAATGAGCTCTTTGCCAACCTCGGTGGAGCCCGTGAATGTGACTTTGCGGACCTTGGGTGAGGCCATCATTGCCCCGGCAATCGCCCTCGCCGAACCCGTGACGATGTTCACGGCCCCCGCTGGAAAGCCCGCTTCCTCGGCCAAAGCGCCCCAGGCGAGGCCCGAATACGGCGTAGCCGTCGCCGGTTTTGCGACCACGGTACAGCCGACCGCCAAGGCAGGTGCGATCTTGCGCGCCAGCATCGAGGACGGGAAATTCCAAGGCGTGATCATGCCGACAACACCAACCGGGTGTTTGGTCACAAGGATCCGCCGGCCGTTAACGCCTGCAGGCACCACCTCCCCTTTTGCACGACGGGCTTCTTCGGCAAACCAGCGCACATATTGCGCGCCGATTGCAATCTCACCCATCGATTCCGCGAGCGGTTTGCCCATCTCGACGGTTAGGAGCATCGCCAAGCCGCGTTGGTTGTCCATAAGCGCATCGTGAAGCTTCCATAACAGACCAACGCGATCCATCAGACCCATCCCGGCAAGGCCGTCAAAGGCAGAGGCGGCAGCCTCGATCGCGCGCAAGGTTTCAGCCTCACCTGCATTCGGCACCGTGCCAATCACCTCGCCCGTGGCCGGGTTTGTCACATCAATCCTGGCCCCGGTATCAGCGCCAACCCATTGACCATCAATCAAGTTGCTTTCGCGCAAGTGGCTGCGGAAATCGCTTGCTTCGTCTCTCATGCCGTCACCTCTGCCACCGCACGTGCCAAAACCGGGATGGTCTCGGCGTTTAGCCCTGCCACGTTCATCCGACTATCGCCAATGATGTAGACGCCATGCGCCTCACGCAGTTTCACTACCTCTTCAGGCCCAAGCCCAAGTTGCGAGAACATCCCCCGATGACGAGCAACAAAATCAAAACGATCGCTGTTGGTCTCTTGCCGTAGGGCAGAGGCGAGACCTTCGCGCAGGCCGAGCATGCCGATACGCACATCCTCAAGCTCCGCCACCCAATCGGCGCGCAATTCGGGATCAGTCAGAACCATGGAAACAAGCCGAGCACCGTGATCGGGCGGAAACGAATAGGTGAGCCGATTGAGTGTCGCCAGGTTGCCTTGCGTAGTGGCGTGATGGCTTGTGTCGTGGCTCACGGCCATCAGCAGCCCTGCTCGCTCTTTGTAGACCCCAAAGTTCTTCGAGCAGCTTGCGGCGATGATGGTTTCGGGGCAGGCAGCGGCGACGGCGCGGACAGCATCCGCATCGGCATCAAGCCCGTCGCCAAAGCCTTGATACGCGATATCGATCATTGGCACGAGGCCGGCCTCGTTGAGCTTTGCAATCACCGCGCTCCAGTCGTCCGCGGACAGATTGGCGCCGGTTGGATTATGACAGCAGCCATGGAGGAGCACGATATCGCCAGCAGCGGCCTGACCGAGGTCGTCCAACATACCCGCAACGTCGACCCCGCCCGCCGCATCCAAGTACCGATATGTCCGAACCGGCAGGCCGAGATACTTCAAGATTGCGGGGTGATTTGGCCAGGTTGGCTGGGAATGCCAGACCGTCAGTTCCGGATTTGCAATGCGCGCAAGTTCAAACCCCAGCCGCACCGCGCCCGTGCCGCCGGGTGTGGCGACTGATGAAACAGCCGCCCGTGGCACTGCTTCACCAAGCACCAAATCGACCATCGCATCATTAAATTCCGCGGGTCCTGCCAGGCCGGTATAAGCCATGGATTCTTCTGTCTCCCACAGGCTCTTTTGTGCCGATTTGATCGCGCGCATGATCGGTGTTCGGCCTGAGGCGTCGCGATAAACACCGACGCCCAGATCAACCTTGTCGGTGCGCGGGTCGGCCCGAAACATCTGCATAAGTTCAAGGATTTTGTCCGCCGGTTGTTCGGGCAGCGATTGGAACATTGTGTCTCTCCTGTTGAGCGGCCTAAGTCCCGAAAGCCTTGAACGTCATGGTCGTTAACGTCCGTTCGATTCCGGCAATGTCGAGCAGGTTGTCATTGATGTATTTCCCGATATCAGACCCGTCGGGAACGTGCAGCTTCATCAGCAGATCGAAATCGCCACTGGTCGAATACAACTCGGCATGGATCTCGCGCAGGACGATCTGTTCGGCGACGTCATACGTTGTCCCCGGCTTACAACGGATTTGCACGAAGACGCGTTGCATGACACTCTCCCTGGTGATGGCATGAGGCAATATCGACGAATTTCCAGACCTATGCCAGCCGTTGCGAGATTCTCCAATATGTTAACCAATTGCATCCAGTTTTAATGTAACTGACACTAAAAACGACGAAAAACGGAGCCGACGCGCAATGGACGACGAAGCCCCAACGAATAGAGCGGAAGACACATCCTCAATCAAATCGTTCATCCAACGTAAACTCGGGAAGGTCGATCCGTCGTTTTACATCGTCGGCGTCGGCGCGTCCGCAGGCGGTCTGGAGGCGATCAAACAGTTGATCGGGCAGGCGCCTGAAGCATTCTCTCACACCTTCGTGGCCATTCAGCACATCTCACCCGACTACAAGTCCCTGATGCCAGAGATCTTGGCGCGCGAAACCCGGCTGCCGGTGCGTGAGGTTATCGACGATATGGCGGTTGAGCCGGGCCATATCTACCTCATCCCACCAAAATCGAACGTGATCATCCAAGGCACAGGCCAGGGCGAAGATCCATCGAGCGAGGCAGCTTCAGAAGGCGAGGGAGTGGGCCTGCGATTTTCCCTTGTGCCGCCAATGCCGCGGCCGCAATTGAACCTGCCGATTGATCTCTTTTTCCACTCGCTGGCAGAAGCAGTCGGCGATCGGGCCATCGCCATAATACTTTCGGGGACCGGAACGGATGGCAGCCGAGGCCTTCGCGGGATAAAGGACAGAGATGGCTTTGTTCTAGTACAAGATCCCGATACCGCAAATTTCGACGGGATGCCGAACTCGGCCATTGCGACGAACCTGGTCGACATTGTCACGTCTCCAGACAGCATGATCGCGGAGCTGCAGCGCTACATCTCGATGCGTGAAGACGGGATTATCAATGTCGACGCACTATTTCGCAACGCGGGAACGGAATTCAAAGAGCTATTGGCGCTGATCTCCGATATTGCAGATATTGATTTCGCACAATACAAAGAACCTACGTTGAAGCGACGAATTGCCCGGCGTGTCGGCCTTAATCATTTCAGTTCCGTCCGAGAGTATACCGCATTCGCGCGAGAGAGGCCTAGTGAGTTAGCGACCCTACATCGCGAATTCCTGGTTGGCGTTACCAACTTTTTTCGCGATCTGCCATCCTGGAACATGATCCGAAGCAAGGTGATCCCTGAACTCTTCGCGAATGGGTCCGATACGGATGTCATCAAGGTTTGGTCCGTTGGGTGTTCGACCGGTGAAGAACCCTACACCATTGCAATGCTCATGGAAGACTACCGCCTCAAGCACAACATAGACCGCGAATTTCGCGTCTTCGCGACGGACGTAAACGCCGATGCAATCCGGTCAGCGAAAGCGGGTATTTATCCTGAGTCCGTAATTGAGGAAATCCCACCGGAGTTTCACGGACCGGATTACATTAATTTTCATTCGGGCACATTTCATATATCAAAATCAATTCGGTCGCGTGTGATCTTTTCCGAACATAATGCCCTTGAAGACCCCCCATATATTAATACAGACCTTCTTATTTGTCGAAATGTTCTCATCTATCTTTCATCGGACATGCAAAAGAAGGTCCTGTCTCTTTTCTCGTTCTCAACGCATAAAAATGGATTCCTTTTCCTCGGAGCTGCGGAACATGTCGCAAGGCAATCCTCAAATTTCGAAGTTGAGCACTCGTCTGCGCGCATTTATCGAAACGCGCGTAAGCCGAAGCGAGGCCTGGCGAATGCAAGCAGCGTGGATCGAACACACGCATTGACCGTGACGATGCCGCGCGGGCGACGCCTGGCGGCAAGGGAGTCACAACGAACAAATTCGACCTTTGGCGGAATACTTGGCTCAGTTTTGGGGCAGCTCGACGGCTGTGTGTTTCTTATAGATGAAACTGGACATATCTTAGAGAGCTTTGGCGGATATAAGAGCTTTCTTGTCATGCCCGATCGCGCGTTTTCGTCCAACATCTACGACGTGGTGCACGATAGGCTAAAGAGTGCCGTATCTCTGCAAGTGCGTCGCGCAGCTGACGAAGGCAGCGCGCATATTTTAGGTGTGAAATGTTCCGTCGATGATGCGGTCAAGTTAATCGACGTCTATTGCAGCCGAGTTGAATGGGAAGGCACGACGACAAACTTCTCTGTGATGTTGCGAAATTCCGGCACTCTTGAGGAAATTGATCAGGCGGACCAGGAAGCCGGCACTCAGATGCAGGGCGCCGACCGTGACGCCGCGATCTCTAGGCTCGAAAGCGAGATTGAAAGTTTACAAGAGATGCTGAGCGTGACAGCGGAAGACCTGGGCGTCGCAAACGAAGAACTTCAAACGACCAATGAAGAATTGACGGTTTCCAACGAGGAACTTCAGGCCAATAATGAGGAAATGCAGTCAATCAACGAAGAACTGCACACCGTGAACGCAGAAAACGCGGAAAAAATCGCGCAGCTGATGGTTGCAAACGCGGATATTGAAAACCTCCTCGATAATGCGGACCTTGGCATCGTATTTCTTGATGAAGATCTTTCGATCCGCCGCTTCAACGCGACTTTCACCCGCTATGTCGATCTTACCGATGGCGATCTTGGGCGGCGATTGACAAGCTTTGCAGCAGAGATCAGTCGCGACGGGTATGCGATGTTGCTAGATGATATCGAACGCGCCCGCGACCACGGTCATGAAGCCCTACGTGATGTCGTCTGTCGTGATGGAACCTGGGCGCAAGCGAGGGTGCGGCCGTTCCGAACAAGCGATCAGGTTTCCGGTGGCGTCGTCCTGTCGTTGATTGACACGACGCGCATGCATCAACTTACAGAAGAAGTTCAGATGCAGCGCGACCGGTTGGCTGGGTTGCTTGAATCAGAGGCTGCCGGCTACTGGGATCGGGATTTGAACGCCGGTACGGAGTATTTATCGCCGCGCTTTAAAGCAATGTTCGGCTACCGTGATGAAGAAATTGAAAACAAGTCAGAGTCTTGGATGCGGCTGATCCATCCTGAAGACCTTCCCAAGGCGGTCGCTGCGTTTGAAGCGCATACACAGTCAGGCGGGAAGGAGCCTTACGACCTTGAATTGCGTTATTTTCATAAAGATGGCTCGATCATTTGGGTGATCTGTCGTGGGCGTGTCGTCGAGTGGAATAAAGACGGGACACCTCAACGGATGCTGGGCGTGCATGTAGACATAACACGGCTAAAAGAGCGCGAGATGGTCGTGAATGCCGAAGCGGAAGAGGTGCGGCGTTTTGCATTTGCGGCAGCGCATGACCTGCTGCAGCCCACAACGACGATCGAGCGCGGCTTGGACGACTTGACCGAGGAGTTTTCTGATCACCTATCGCCCGAAAGTCGGAAGGTGATGGGTTTTCTCAACCAAGCCGCCGCGCGGATGCGCGCGCGCATACACGGCGTTCTTGATTTTGCGCATGTGTTTGATGAGGACATTCCGCTGGATCGCGTCGACCTGAACACAATTGCGCACAACTCGGTAGAGGAGTTTCGCCCGCAAATTGATGAATTAGGCATCGAAGTTGTGATAAAAGAACTTCCTGCGGCAATGAGTCGTGAGTCTCTCGTTCCCCGACTGTTCCAGAATTTGGTGTCGAATGCCTTGAAATACCGGCGACCGCGCGGGAAATGCCGGGTGTTGATTGAGCCCGCACCCGCGGAGCCGGGGATGGTTGCCATCCGTGTTGCCGATAATGGGATCGGCATTCCGCCGCAACATCGGTCGAAGCTGTTTGCAATGTTCGCCAGGCTTCACACGGAGGCCGAATATGAGGGAATTGGCGTGGGTTTGGCCTTGTGTGAGAGGATTATGAAGCTGTCCCATGGGCGCATTGTGATCAGCGACGGTATTGATGGGGGAACCGCATTCATCTGCACGTTCCCAGCGGTCAAACCTGGCGGCAAGAATGGTGCCTAGACCGATCCGGGTTCTTATCATCGAGGATTCAGAGGCGGAGCGGTATTTTTTAAGGCGGACTATTGAAAGGTGCCGACCGCGCTGTGCCGTGACTGAATTTTCATATGCTGAAGAGGCGCTTTGCTATCTACGGGAGACGGAAACGGCACCTCCTGATGCGATTTTCGTCGACATTAACATGCCGCGGATGGACGGATTTGCTTTTGCAACGGAGTTTGCTGGTTTAAGCACTAGGTTGCGAGGGAGCGCCAAGTTGTGGATCGTTTCACACTCGATCGATCCTTTGGATCGCGAACAAGCCGACGCACACCCGGCCGTGGCGGGCTTTCTGTCGAAATCATACACGCGCGGCGATATCGAACGCCTTCTGCCCAGCCCTTTAGAAGGTGACTGACATCCCTGCGCCCATCACACATTGAAGTTTGCCCTAACCTAACTCTTCGGCAAATCGGCCTACTGTTGCGAATTGGCCGTTGCATTCGCGAGCACGTCTACGCCCTGGCTTGCCCAAAAATGTAGAAGATCGATGAATACCCAGTTTTCGCTAAGCTTGTCTCCGGACCGCCGGTAAAAATCAACGACGCGGAACGGGCCGGGAGTTTCGCTGCCGGGCATCCCCATAAATCCACCAGTGGGATTGGCCATAAAATTTGGCCAGCCGAAGAAACCTCCAAATGCCCCTTCACCGATGCGTGCCAGGTGGTTTGTCGTGCTTCTGTTGGCAAAGCCCGCGCGAAACGGGGCTGCATGCTGCTGCGCGTATCGTGGGATTGTATAGGTGGCGCCAATGCCAGCGGGGCCCCACCAAATCATGTCTTCATGCCATGTCCGGCGCAATTCGTCCTCCAGAGGAATGCCCAATTTCCAGGTGCCCAGATCCGCGATCATTGCGTTGATCAACGCCAATGTCGTTGCGCCCTCTTCGGGCGCTTGAGGGTCGAACAAGATGCCCTGATGGTTCATCGGACCGGGTTGGACAAGATGCATGGCGGTTGCCTGCGGCCAAGGGTCGATGCCAGCTTGGATCATCAAATGCGGGATATCGATGAAGAGCGCTGTTTCGGCGATTTGGTTGTCTGCGACGCGATGAAATTCCGCATATCGCAGCATGGCTATTTTGCCGGTTGCAGGGATCGCAAGCCACGCATCGTCCAAAAGCCCCATCAGGTGTCCCATTGACGCCACCCAAACGGAGGCGCCGCTGTCTATGTCGTTATGTCCAGCGATGAACAAATCCAACCGCCGTTGCAAAGGCCTGAGCGCCGATTTCAGCGGATCCCAAAATGCGCGTGCGACATTTTCAGCACCGGTGATTTCGTGAAACGGATGCATGCCCATCCACCGCCAATCCGGTGCCGTATGCGCGGCCAATGCGCGCGCGGATTCGCCCGGCAGCGCTGCGTCCAAGCTCGCGTGATGCGCCCGCACAACCTTTTTCGCGGCCTGCAGTGCATTGGAATTATGTATCGCTGTCATGTGTTTGGCCGGTAATTGGGAAGATGTTGCTGCCATTTGCAAGATTAGAGCTTGCCGGATCGGATCACCTCTGTCTATCGTATTTGCATTCGTATGCACAAACGCATGCCGGTGGGGGCAATGGCCGAAATTCAGCTGAAAAACATCTCCAAGCGATGGGGTGCATTTGTTGGGGTTGATAATTTCGACCTCACGATTGCCGATGAGGAGTTTCTGGTCCTGCTCGGCCCGTCAGGCTGCGGCAAGACCACGACAATGCGGATGATCGCAGGTCTTGAGGACCCGACCGAGGGCGACATCGTCATCGGCGACAGGGTGGTGAATGACTTGGAGCCGAAAGACCGTGATGTTGCTATGGTTTTTCAAAGCTACGGCCTCTATCCGAACATGAATGTCTACGACAACATTCGGTTTCCTTTGAAGGTGCGCAAAGTCCCGGACAGCGAACATAATGAGCGCGTCATGCGGGCAGCCAGTATGGTCGAGCTGGAGCCATTTTTGGAGCGCAGGCCGGCCGCATTGTCGGGTGGGCAGCGCCAGCGCGTGGCCCTGGCCCGCGCCATCGTTCGCCAGCCCCAAGTTTTCCTGATGGATGAGCCCCTGTCGAACCTCGACGCAAAGCTGCGGGTCTCCACCCGTGCCCAGATTAAGAACCTGAGCCATGAGCTAAAGGTTACCACCGTTTATGTGACTCACGATCAGATCGAGGCAATGACGCTCGCTGACCGCGTTGTGGTAATGGAAAAGGGTGTCGTGCAGCAGGTCGGCACACCGACCGAGATTTACGATCGCCCGGCAAATACGTTTGTTGCGAGCTTCATCGGCAACCCCGCGATGAACCTTATTGAGGGCGAACTGTCGGGTGGTACATTCCACGCACCCAATACCGAGGTACATGGCTTCAACGTCCCTGACGGCAAAGTGATCCTGGGCTTCCGCGCAGAAGATGCACAACTGACCCCGTCTGGCGGGCAGATTTCCGGGCCGATCTACACGCTGGAGCTGCTGGGCGAAGCAACCATGGTTAGCTTGAAGATCGGCGGTGCGCTTGTCAGCGCCAAAGCTGATAAAACGTTCCGGTCCGAGATCGACGACGCAGTATCAATCCAGATACCGTCGGAGCAGTGCCATTTGTTTGATGCGGCCACGACGGCGCGCATTGCCACCTGAGCCAAAGGTTTGCCATTCCGCGCGAAACGCCGCGGAGAATTAGAATGCGGGATTGCACGACGCATCCGCCAACAGAAACGGGAGGATTTAATGTTTCTAAGAAGTCTTACCGCCGCCAGCGTCCTGGCAGTGCTTACGACCTCAACCGCCATGGCCGACGGACATGGTTGCACCATTGGGGCACGGGTGTCGATTGTCGGCAACGAATTCCCGGCGATCCAAACGGTCGGTGCCAATGCACAGGCCTGCGAAGGGGGCGAGGTGTCGACCAACCTAACGGCCGACCATCAGGAGATTAACGTGCCCGGCATGCAGGGTAATCCGGCGGAATACACATCCGCCATTATCGCTAATTCCTCGATCGTGGCGCTGATGAATGAAGATGTCATCCGCCCGCTCGATGACCTGGTTGCCGAACACGGCGAAGGTCTTGCCCGCAACCAGTTGATCACCATCAATGGTGAAGTGATGGCTGTGGCGTTTATGGCCAATGCGCAGCACCTAGTCTACCGCGCCGACGTTCTCTCGGAGCTTGGGCTAGAGCCGCCCAGCACCTACGAAGAAATGATCGAGGCCGCCGAAGCAATTCGTGCCAGCGGTGTCATGGAAAACCCGGTTGGCGGTGCCTATGCGGCCGGTTGGAACCTGGCGCAGGAATTTAACAACATGTTCCTGGGCTTTGGCGGCACGCATTTCGAAGAGGGCTCAGCCGAGCCAAATGTGAACAGCGAAGCCGGTATCCAAGCGCTGGAGATGATGAAGGCGCTGTCGGAGTACATGAACCCGGATTTTCTGACGCATGATTCAAACGCAACAAATGCTGAGTTTCGGGCCGGCAATGTCGCGCTTATGAACATGTGGGGCAGCCGGGCAGCGACGCTGACCACGGCAGATGGGGTTCTGCCGGAAGTGGTTGACGGATTTGCCATTGCGGGCCCGATGACGGTCGGCGGCGGCGACATCCCAGCATCGACCCTTTGGTGGGACGGCTTTACGGTCGCAAGCAACATTCCCGACGAAGAAGCGGAAGCGACCTTCATTGCGTTGATGAACGGGATCCGCCCGGCATTGATGGAAGACGAAGACACCCGCACACAAGCAGTGTGGCTGATCCCCGGCTATGAGCCGACCGAGGCGGCCATCGGGGTTTTTGCGGCCGCAGAACAGGGCACCATCCCTTACCCGATGGTTCCGTTCATGGGCCTGATGCACAGCGCGCTCGGTGATGAACTTGCTGACTTCATGCAGGGCGACGAAACCGCCGAGCAGGCCCTGGAAGACGTCGAAGCGGCCTATCGTGCTGCCGCAGTTGAGCAGGGCTTTTTGCAGTAACTAAGGACGGGCGGGGGCCAGTGCGGCCTCCGCCACAATCCTCTCCACGCATTGATCGATCCCAGGCAAGCTGATGAAACATCGCACTTTCTTTTGGTTCTTCCTGCCGACGGCGATGGCAATGCTGCTCTTTATTGCCGCCCCAATTGTCTCGGTGCTGTTGCAATCGGTATACGCGCCGCATGAAGCCGTCCTGATCACGGTTGAGAACTGTACACCGTTCCGCTGCACCGAAGAAACGACGATCGATCAGCAGGCCACGCGGGCCCTGCGCGAAGCGCAACCGCTTGGTCGGTTTGTGGGTTTGGGCATTTATTTTGACCGCGGGCATCTTGCCGTTGCCGAGGTTTCGGAAGCATGGCGCACGACAGACAGCTTCGGCGCGTTCTTCGCCGAAGTGGGTGATTTACCGTTCTACCGCGCCCTGGGTTTCACGCTGACCTACACATTCACCGTCACGCCTGCACTTATCGTGCTGGGCCTGATGATTGCGCTGGCCGTCAACACATTGGCGGGGTGGTTGAAGGGGCTGGTGATCTTCTTTTCCCTGTTGCCGTTTGTGGTGACGCCGCTTGTCGGCTCATTGATCCTATTTTGGATGATCGACAGCCGCGGGGTTTTGGGAAATCTCCTGCAATCCATCACTGGCGATCCGGACCTTTCGGTCAAAGCGTCAACGCCTTTGATGTGGATTTCGATCATCATCTACGGAATTTGGAATTCCGCACCGTTTGCCTTTGTTGTCTTTTACGCGGGCTTGCAGACCCTGCCCGAAGACCAGATTGAGGCAGCCCAGATCGATGGGGCCACCCGGTTTCAGCAGGTTCGCTATATCATCGTGCCGCATCTGATGCCGCTTGTCGTATTTGTGGCACTGATCCAGTTGATGGACAATTTCAAGGTGCTCGAGCCGATCGTGGGCTTTAACGCTGCAGCACATGCAACATCCATGTCTTGGATCATCCTCAACGATCTGGGCGGCGAGACCCGGCAAATATCAGCGGCCGCTGCAACATCGGTGATGACGATCATCTGCGTGGCGATCCTTTTGTCGCCGGTGCTGAGACGGACCTGGCGCGACTTTAAGGGGAAGTTGTGATGGCCTCCAAAGCGTATCGAACGCCTCTAAGCTTGCGGATTGGGACGGTTGCGTTTGTCCTGATCTGGCTGACCATTGCGGCATTTCCATTCCTGTGGACCCTTTGGGGCTCGTTCAAGGTCGAGCTGGACTTCTTTTCGATTGCCAATTGGACCAATGCGTTGACCGGTGAGAACACGCAGCGCACCTATGGCTCCCCCTTTACGACGGCTGGCTATGAAGGGGCCTGGATTCAGGAAGGCTTCTGGCAGCCCGCGATCAACACGTTCATTGTTTGCTTCTTTGTCGTTTGCACCTCGCTGACCATTGGCACATTGGGCGGCTATGCTCTGAGCCGGTCTGGATACCGCTACACGTTTTGGCTTTTGATCGTGGCGCTGATCTTTCGTGCCATGCCACCGATGACCTTGGTTTCGGGTTATATGCTGCCGTTTTTTGAATGGAATGTCTGGGGTATCCTGCCGACCGCCATCATCGTTTTGGTCGCGATCAATCAGCCGTTCACGCTATGGATGCTGCATTCGTTTTTTCAGAACATCCCCAAAGAGCTTGATGAGAGCGCCAAAGTTGATGGCTGTACGCAATTTCAGGCTTTCCGCTATGTGATTGTGCCGGTGATGTGGCCGGGTGTTATCACAACGGGGCTCTTCAGCTTTCTTCTCGCCTATAACGATTTTGCCGTCACAGCGATGCTGCTGAGCGAATCCAACCGCACGATGGTGCCAGAAATCGCCGCGTTTCTGGGTACGACCTATACAGAAGGCAATGTGATGTTCGCGGTTGCTGCGGTGGTTTCAGCAGTTGTGCCGATTTTCATCCTGGTGATGTTCTTCCAGCGCCAGATTGTCAGTGGGCTTACTGCAGGCGCGGTCAAGGGATGAGGGAGATGGTGTCGAATTTGCCTCGGCACACCGCCCCCCCACCCCCCCCCGGGTGTGGAGGCCAAATAGATGGCCAATCAATTAAGGATGGCCCCCCGACCCCGCCGGGCGCCACCCCGAAAACCCTAATTACAAAAACCATGCGACACCCGCGGTG
>JBCCXT010000026.1:0-52069 GCA_039191215.1 Pseudomonadota bacterium | reverse complement strand
CGAATGTCCTCATGCGCGTGGTGGCTTAACGGTTCTTTAAGCCATGCTTAGAAACCGGAGAAATGGACCCGAAGCAAACGGCACATCGTTCGAACGCCGAACTCTTCACGATGCGCCCGGATGAAGGCGTACTTCATTGGGACCCTGGCGCGAAGTACACCGTTACCATATTTAAGATGTCGCGCTACTCGGTCACCCTGGCCAGCTCGCGCTTCAGCCGCCGGTTCCAAGCTGAGACCAGAAAATCGGTCGCAAGACACCCCCCAAAACGCTGATAGACCACCAGCTAGAGCTCCGGCTCATTTGTGTTTCCTTCTAACACCGATTGATTGAACGCCTGTTCGATTTCCGCTCTGACGCGTTCGTCCTGTTGGATATCGGAAAGAATGGCCAAAACGTCCTGTATGATGACGGTGAATGATTGAACACGTTCGAATTGGTCGAGTGAGTACGCAACTATTACCTCACCGCCACATGCTGCGCCCGCCTGAACGTCCGGCAGCAGCCGATCGGCGTCTATTCGAGAAATCAGAGGATTGTTGTTCCAAAAAGCTGGAATGGCCCTTCGTGAAGTACGAGGAAGATCGATCGGCTCACAAGTCGGGCTCAGATTGCCGTCAACGTATGCCCATCTAAACCCAAAGCTGAAGTTGCCTATGTTCGCCCTGATTGCATCGCCACTTCCGCCATCCCAATTCCGGAAATTGGGACCGTATGTTTCCGAAAGTGCTGCGATGAAAACGTTCAGGAGAATTCGATCGTCTTCGCCGTAGTTGACTGTTCGTTCAATTCTGAGGGGCCTGTTGAAGGAGTGCCATCTAGACACCGCAACACTCGTGAAGTCCACGCCGCGTTCACCAAACTCCACGGCCCATACATCGTTAAACTCAATGTCGCCCGACGCACGCCAGGAGCTTTCAGATACAGTTCCACCGCTGGCCGCCAGTATTTCTTCGAGCGTCATTTCCAAACTGTAGCCCCGTGTGGCTATACCTAAACCGTCCATAGCTCCGGGTAGTCGCACTTGCTCCGGCAGATCCGTCGTCTGCGATATTCCGAACTGAACTGACAAAAAAAACACTGTGGACGCCGCAAGAAAAAGCTTCATGAAATCCAATCCCTTCTGACTGCTGTTCGACTTGACCTTAGACGAATTTTGGAAGGGAGGTACACCGCCACTAAATGCCCATGGCAATCCTTGCTTCCCGGCGCTGACACCGTTGAGCATGGAACTGAATTTGATTTGCCCACCGGCGACGTTATTGGACGGCAATTGAATGCAACAGCCAAAACGGAGCTTGGCAGGTTCAATCATCGCAATGCTGTCCAGTTTTGAAGCTTTGCCCAGCCGGATGCTCAGTGTACCGACCCTTAGCCGAATGTATACAAATCCCGACGTTGTGCGCGGCCGCGAAGGTTTCACATGCCTTGTCTCCGATTTTGCAGAAATCAAAAGACAGTTTACCGTATGGCCAGAGGTCGAGAGAACTAGTAGCTTGTAACGACTACTGGGTCGCCGCCAAACAAAACCTCGTTTTGTCGCCATTGTCGCTCGGACCAATGGCGCGCCAATCGCAACTCATCATGGCCCAGTTCACGGCATTCCTCCTCGAACTTGCGTCCATTGTCCTCGGACCAACGGCGGACAAAGGCCGCATCCTCAGAAGTTTTTTTTGAGCATCTCTTTCAGTGTCGCCACATCCATCATCTGTTCCGCCAGCATCTTCTTCAGTTTGGCGTTCTCGGACTCCAGCGTCTTCAAACGCCGCGCATCGGACACCGCCATGCCGCCATACTTCGACCGCCATTTATAGAAAGTCGCATCGCTGATCCCATGCTTGCGGCAAAGCACCTTCGCGCCAAGCCCGGCCTGGTGCTCCTTCAGAATACCAATGATCTTGTTTCCAGGGGCTTACGCGGCCCCACTGGGGCCACGGTCCCCTTCCAACTCGCTGAAACGGCTTCTCTTCATCGTCTGTCTCCTCAGGTGGAGAACAGGCTAAACTCAGATCGAGGACACTTCGGGGAAACAGGTCCCAAGCGCCTCGATCTCGGCATGGGCCTTTCTCAGCGCGCCGTCCGCGTTTTGCATCAGGCGGTCCGCAGCAACAATTTCGACATCTTTGATCCCGACAAATCCCAGGATGTGGCGGACGTAACCAGAGGCAAAATCGATCGGCGAGCCGGCCTCGGTCCCGCCGGATGCAACGGCGATGATGGCCCGCTTGCCCTCGAGCAGTCCAACCGGTCCGTTCTCGGAATAGCGAAATGTCACGCCCGCCCGGGCGATTTGGTCGACCCATGCTTTGAAAACCGCAGGCACGCCAAAATTGTAGATCGGCAAGCCGATGACAATGACATCTGCGGCGTTCAGCTCTGCGACCAGGCTGTCGGACATCGCCAGAGTATCTTTTTGTCCGGCGCTGCGCTCATCTGCCGGCGTGAAATTCGCAGTGATCCAGGCCTCATTGATCAACGGCACGCCATCGGCCAAGTCCCGCGTGATCACGTGACCGGCGCCTAATCTGTCGATGACCTTGGTCGTCAAGTCGCGTGAGACCGAACCGGCATGCCGGGCGGAGGCTTCGATGCGGAGAACAGTGCTTGCCATGGGGCGTGTCCTTTGAGCTATGGTTGCGATGTGCATCGCAAGAAATGCCGCTTGCATCAGTGAACACAATATGTGGTTATACGCGTGCTTATGTGTGGGGGTGCACAGATATGTCCTTTGACCATTGGGATGAAATCAGGACTGCCTACCAGGTGGCTCGGCTTGGAACCGTGTCGGGTGCCGCCGAGGTGCTTGGGGTCCACCACGCCACAGTTATCCGCCACATTGACGCGTTGGAAGGCCGCTTGGGCGCCAAGCTTTTCCAGCGCCATGCACGCGGCTACACGGCCACCGAAGCCGGCCAGGACCTGCTGTCGGTTGCCGCATCGGCGGATGATCAATTCACCCAACTTGCCGGTCGCATCAAAGGCCGCGGCGACGAGGTTACCGGTGAATTGATCGTAACCTCGCTCGAAAGCCTGTCGCCGCTACTGGTTCCCGCGATCGGACGTTTCCAGGAACGCCATAACGAGGTTCAGGTCCGCTTTCTGACCGGCACAAGGCTGCTGCGGCTGGAATACGGCGAAGCCCATGTCGCCATTCGCGCTGGCAAGTTACCGGACCAGCCCGACAATGTCGTGCAGCCGTTTTTCACGCAGCGGCTGTGTCTGATGGCGCATGAAGATTACGTTGACCGGCAGGGCCCGCTGACCGCCGAAAACATTGCCCAGCATCGCTTTATCGGATCGCCCGTGGAAAGTCCGCGCGCGCCGTTTCTGCTTTGGTTACAGGACAATGTGCCGGAAAATGCGATCATCTTTCGCACCACTGAAATGCGTGAATGCAAAGATGCCGTAATGGCGGGCATCGGCATCGGATTTGTGGCCTCTTGGGATGTGGCCGAAACTGACGGCTTGGTTGAAGTTATGCCAAGCCTGGAAGAGTGGAGCGCGCGGATCTGGCTTGTCACCCATATGGACTTGCATCGCACCGCAAAGGTTCAGACTTTCCTGCGGTTTTTGAAAGATGAGGTCAAAAGCTGGCAGATCGACTAAGCCTGACCTCTGAGGCGCGGGCCGGACATCTGGCGATGCTAATCTTTTCGATACTGGTTGCGGGCTCTTTCGCGCTTGGCAGCCTGGTTGCAAATGAGATTGACCCCGCCGCCTTTAACGCCGTCCGATTTGTCTTCGCGACCTGCGCCGTTGGCACGGTGTTTATGCTGCGCTTGAGCGCGGTCCCGGGCCTTTGGGCAGCACCTTGGCGCTATGTCTTCTTGGGCGGGCTTTACGCGACCTATTTTGTTGCGATGTTTGAGGGCCTGAAAACCGCAGGGCCGGTATCCTCCGCCGCCGTCTTCACGCTCACACCGGCCATCTCAGCCGTCTTCGGCTGGCTGATGTTGCGCCAGGTCACGACGCCGCGCATTGCCCTGGCTCTGGCCATCGGCGCGGCAGGCGCGCTTTGGATCATCTTTCGGGCCGATCTGGCAGCCCTGCTGGCGATGGATATCGGGCGCGGTGAGTCGATCTTTCTTTTGGGCTGCATCGCGCATGCCGCCTATACACCGGCCGTACGCTGGCTCAGCCGGGGTGAGCCGATCTTGGCCTTCACTTTCGCCACCCTTTTGACTGCCACAGCCATTCTGCTGGTTTGGGGCGGTCCAGCCATTCTGGCCTATGATTGGCCCGCCGCGCCGCCGCTCCTGTGGGCGACGCTTCTCTATACCGCATTCGCGGCGACCTCTTTCACAGTCTTCCTGGTTCAGTTTTCAAGCTTCCGCCTCCCGGCCTCGAAAGTGATGGCATACACCTATCTCGTCCCGTTCTGGGTCGCGCTTTGGCAGGTGGCGCTCGGTGGCCCCTTGCCATCGACCCTCGTCCTGGCAGGTGTCGGGCTGGCGGCCATCGCCCTTGGCCTGCTGATACGGGATTAGCTGTTCAGCCCGGGCAGTTCTTGCGCCAGGAAGGCCTCAAAAGCCTCGAGGTTCACCGGTTCGAACTGGCCAAAGCCTTGCATCCAGACCGAAGCCGCACGCAGGGCGTCCGGTTCCAGCTTGCACCACTTGACCCGCCCGCGCTTTTCCTGGCTGATCAACCCCGCCGAAGCCAGAATGCCCAAGTGTTTCGAGATCGCGGCCAGAGACATCTCAAACGGCTCCGCCACATCCGTCACCGCCATATCATCCTCCAGCAGCATGGCCAGAATGGCCCGCCGGGTCGGATCCGCGAGGGCGGCAAATACACTGTCGAGGTCGCGGCTCATCCCGCGTGCTTAGCGCTGCGGGCGCAAATCATCAACCAATCGGTTGAATATGCCCGCGCCGATGCTGCCTCAGGCTGGCAGTATTCGCTTCTCACAAAACTCAAATAAAACAATATCTTGCGACGTATGTCGCAGCGCCGAATTGCAATTGACTCCGGCTTGCTGCCCAGCCTAGCTTCCGCTCGATGAAACCCACGATGAGTGGCCATGGCCGATGAACCCGATCCCGACCGCCTTCGGGCTTTAGAGGACCGGCTTGCCCAGGCAAAATCGTCTGAGGCCGAGAGCACGGCGGCTGCGATTGGGGAAAGCCACCGCCAGGGCCAATTGGCGTGGCGGATGGTGACAGAGCTGGTGGCCGGTCTCTTGATCGGGTTTGGCATCGGCTACGGACTTGACGCGCTTTTTGAAACGCGCCCGTGGCTAATGGTGATCTTCACGCTCTTGGGGTTTGCTGCCGGGGTCAAAACGATGATCCGCTCGGCGCGTGAGATGGAAAGTGAAATCGGCGGCAGCGCCGGGGACGAGGGGAACGACGATGGCGAGCGATCCGAACACCGCTGAGACCGAGAGCCAGGGCTCCGGCAAGACCATTGCGCTGATCCTGGTCGCCATCGCGGCATTGCTGTTCGTGCTGGGCCTTGTCGATGACTACGAAGGCGGCCTGTCGATCCATCCGATGGATCAGTTTGAGGTCAAGCCGATCTTCGGCGATGGCGCGGTCAACTGGTACACGCCCACCAACGTGACCTTGTGGATGGCGCTCGCCATTGCCGCCGTCTCCGCGCTCATGGTGATGGGCACCAAAGGCCGTGCGGTGATCCCAAGCCGGGGCCAGTCAATCGCCGAGCTTGCCTACGGGTTTGTCCGTAAAATGGTGGAGGATGTGGCCGGACGCGACGCGCTGCCTTACTTCCCCTACATCTTCACGCTCTTCCTTTTCATCCTGTTTGCCAACTTCCTTGGCCTGATCCCGAGAAGTTTCACGACCACGAGCCATATCGCGGTTACCGCTGTGTTGGCGATGGCCGTCTTTCTGACGGTCACGATCTTGGGTTTCGTGAAAAACGGCGCAGGCTTTCTCAGCCTGTTTTGGGTGTCATCGGCGCCGCTGCCCCTGCGCCCGATCCTCGCGGTGATCGAGCTCATTTCGTATTTCGTGCGCCCGGTCAGCCATTCCATTCGTCTGGCTGGCAATGTCATGGCGGGCCACGCGGTCCTTAAGGTCTTCGCGGGGTTCGCCGGCGCGCTTGGTGCCGCGGCCGTTGCGCCGATCATTGGCGTCATCGCGATCTACGGGCTCGAGGTCCTGGTGTCTTTCATCCAGGCCTACGTGTTCACCATCCTCACATGTGTGTATCTGCGCGACGCGCTGCATCCACATCACTAATTCACCGAATTCCAGCGTAAGGAGACAGGAATATGGAAGGCGATATCGCACAAATGGGTCAGTTCATCGGCGCGGGCCTCGCAGCAATCGGTTCGGGTGCCGCGGCCATCGGTGTGGGCCATGTGGCGGGCAACTTCCTCGCCGGCGCGTTGCGGAACCCGTCCGCGGCGGGTGGCCAAACCGCCACGCTTTTCATCGGCATCGCGTTTGCTGAGGCATTGGGCATCTTTGCCTTCCTCGTCGCACTTCTGCTGATGTTCGCCGTTTAAGCCTCCCGGCCATCCTTACGCGGGGATGTGGCGTAAATGGCGGGCCGTCAACGGCGCTTGCCCCGTGCCACATCCCGGCCGTAACGCGGTTCTAGGAGAGACGCATGGACGAAGAAAACGAAGGCCATGAGGGCGAAGAGAGCCACGGTGCCGAAGGCGGTGAGGCGCATGGCGGCGGACACGGTGTCGAAGCCCATGGCGATGCCGCCCATGGGGCGGAGGCCGTTGGCATGCCGCAGCTTGATTTCTCGACATTCCCCAACCAGATCTTCTGGCTCGTCATCACAATTGTGGTGATCTACCTGATCCTGACCCGCGTGGCGCTGCCGCGTCTCTCGGCTGTGCTGGCCGAACGCCAAGGCACGATCACAAACGACTTGGCGGCCGCCGAAGACCTAAAACGCCAAGCGGGTGATGCCGAGGCTGCCTACGAAAAAGCGCTGGCCGATGCACGCGCCGAGGCGCAAGAGATCGCCGCTCAGACGCGCGCTGAGATCCAGTCCGAGCTGGACGCGGCCATCGCAAAAGCTGATAGCGAAATCGCGGCGAAAGCGGCCGAATCGGAGGCCCGGATTGCCGAGATCCAGGCAAGTGCCGCGCAAAGCGTCGAACAAGTCGCGCGCGACACAGTCGGTGATATCCTGGGCGCGTTCGGCGCGTCGGCCGACGCTGAGACGCTCAACCGGGCGGTTGCAACCCGAAGTGGCGGAGAGGTTAATTAGATGCGCAGATTGACCCCCCTGGCGGTTTTTGCCGCGCTGACTAGCCCGGCTTTCGCTGCGGGCGAAGGCAGCTACGACTTCACCTCGTTTTTCAACACCGACTATGTGGTGCTGATTGGCTTCCTGCTATTCATTGCGATCTTGTTTTGGTTCAATGTGCCGGCACTTCTTGGTGGTATGCTCGACAGCCGGGCTGCCCAGATCCGTGCGGATTTGGATGAGGCACGCGCGCTGCGCGAAGAAGCTCAGTCGATCCTGGCTGATTATGAGCGCAAGGCACGCGACGTCAAAGATCAGGCCGATCGGATCGTGGCCGCAGCGCAAAGCGACGCGGCCTCTGCCGCCGAACAGGCCAAGGCAGAGCTCGCCGCCTCGATCACCCGCCGCCTGGCAGCGGCTGAAGATCAGATTGCAAATGCTGAAGAAAAGGCGGTCTCTCGGGTCCGGTCTCAGGCAGTAGACGTGGCTATCGCCGCCGCAGCCGACGTGCTGAAAGGCCAGGCTAGTGCAGCCGGCGCGAATGATCTAATTGACGCGTCGATTGCGCAGGTTGCCGATCGTTTGAACTAAGCGCCAAACGCACAGATCGTGTACATCCCGGGCCGTTTTGGGCGCGGGATGTTCCTTTTAGTATCAGCGCCCGAAATCTTCGACGTCACGGAAATCCATCATCTCAAGATGGGCCAGCATGTCCGGCAAGTTACCGCCTGCGGCCTGGATCAACACCCGATTGCCGACAAGCGAGGATAGCTCGCCGTTTTGATTGAGAAAGCTCTGCCGGTTGACCCGTTCAATCGGGCCCATCGCGGCCATCATTTGGGCATTGCCCAAAAGTGCGGCCATGCTCATTACCATCTGATTGTCGGCCATCATCGTAATGGTAAAACTGGGCCCGCCGCCGGAATACTCAGCCTCAACCATCACGCCGCCGCCCATGAAACCGATATTGGCGGCAGCCTCCTCGTTGATGGCCATTGTCCAACCATCCAGCGGCGCCGGTAGGTAGCCTTCAAGTCCGTCGGCTTTCATCTCATTGAGCAATTGCGTCGCATAGGCAATCTCATCAAGCGCGTATTGCACATCGCCATCCTGATAGGCGGCCAAAGCGGCATTAAGTGTGTCCGTCACCTCGTCGGCAGAGGCGCCGGTCGCTAAAACTAATGCAAGTGCACTCGTGATAAGGGGTGTGCGCATAGTCGTCTCCCACTTTTGTGCCAAGAGGATACCCAATGGCGCGCCGCAAGCAAGGCGGGTTTGGCTTACCCGAATTTGGCGCGCCAGGCGGGCTTTGCGTCTCCTGGCGCGGGGCTTGCGGCAAAGACGCCGCGCGCAATTGCCCGCGCCAGGCAGGTCGCGGCGGCATGGCCAACCCGGATAAGGGTCAAATCTGTCCGTGCGACGACCCGTTCGCCGGTCGAAACAGCAAAGACAATATCTCCATCAAACGGCGTGTGGCTTGGCACCACCGACCGCGCGATACCGTCATGGGCCATCACGGCAAGCCGCTTGGCCTGGGCCTTGTCCAAAGCCAGATCAGTTGCCACAATCGCAATCACGGTGGCCCCTTGGACCTGCGCTTCGGGTTTTGTGACCGGCGGGTCGGCGCCGGATGGGGCAGGGCCCAGCCCGCCGAACTCAGCCGCTTCTTCAAATGCTGCGGCCCAGAAATTTGCCGTCTCACCCACGGTTACCGAACCAATCGGGTTGGCAACAGCCAAGGCGCCGACGGTAACATCGCCCAGCTTGGCAGAAGCGGAGCCCAACCCGCCCTTTAAATTCGCCGTTGTTGCACCAATCCCTGCACCGATGCTGCCAAGCAAGAAGTTCGCCCCGCTATTGTTGATCGCCGCGAAGCCCAGATCGTGCCAAGGTGGGGTTGTCCATTCCTGCATCCCAGTTGTCAGATCAAAGATGATCGCGCAGGGAACAATTGGCACCAGGTGCCCGTGGATCGAATACCCGCGCCCGGAAACCCGCAGCGCCGATGACACCCCATCGGCCGCTGCCAGGCCAAGTGCCGATCCGCCAGACAAAACAAGCGCGTCGACGCCGCCCACCAGTGCTTCGGGCGACAGCAAATCGGTTTCGCGGGTGCCAGGCGCGCCGCCCATGACATGGGCTGAGGTGACAAGCGATTGCTGGCCAGTCAGAACAGTGACTCCGGTTTGCAGATCAGAGTCTTGCGCATTGCCGACGGCAAGGCCCGGCACATCGGTGATCAGGTTGAGCGGTCCGGGACGCATCAGATGCAGCGCCCGCCATCGACCTCAAGCACGGTACCAGTGATCATCGACGCGGCGTCCGAGCACAAAAAGACGCTGGCCGCGCCCATATCCTGAGGCGTGGAAAACCGCCCGATCGGGATGGTCGACAGAAACTTTTCGCGAATCTCGGGCGTGTCCTCGCCCATGAAACTGGCCAATAGCGGGGTCTCGCCCGCTACCGGTGCCAGCGCATTGACGCGAATGCCCGCAGGCGCCAATTCGACGGCCATCGTCTTTGTCGCGGTGATCATCCAGCCTTTTGAGGCGTTATACCAGTTCAACCTCGGCCGCGGGCTCAGCCCGGCTGTTGAGGCGACGTTCAAAATTGTACCCGAGCCCTCTGCTTTCATGCCGGGCACTATGGCGCGCGCGGTGAGGTAGACGGATTTGGCGTTGACGGCGAAGACGCGGTCAAACTCCGCTTCGGGTACGTCTTCAAGAGCCGTCGGCAGATGCGTGATCCCTGCGTTATTGACCAAGACATCGACCCGGCCCCAAGCCTTAAAGGCGGCTTCTGCCATGGCTTGCACCGATGGGCCATCCGCCACATCAACTGCATGCGCCAGTCCCGAGATCTCGGCTGCAAGTGCCGCGGCCCCCGCGCCATTCTGGTCGGCCACCATCACCCGGGCGCCCTCGGCCGCCATGGCGCGCGCGATACCCGCCCCAAAGCCTGAGGCCGCACCCGTCACAATGGCGCATTTGCCGTCAAGCTGCATGTGGCATGCCGTTTGCGCGCGCCGCCAGGCGCATCGGCAAAAACGCCGCAATCGCGCCCAATGCGCCGCCGATATAGCTGGCATCATGCATCAGGCCCGCGCGCAGAACCTCAGCCCGATTGGCGCCCTCCGGCGTGGCAATCCGGTCCATAATCGGCTGATCTGCGAACAGCATTCCCGCCAATAGCCCCAGCCCCGCAAAGCCCAAAGCGATCATGACCACAAATCCAATCGAACTTAGCCCGGCGGCAAAGTATGCAGCCGGACGAGCCACGGCGATAAGTCCGTAAAGAAAGGCCGGCGCCCCAACCAGCACACCCATCCACCAACTCGCCTGGACGCCCACCAGGGCCGCCCCAAGTCGGTCGGGCAGGTTGACGATCCCAAATTGCGGGAATTTGATGGCATAGAAATAATCCGGTCCGACACTAAAGCTTAGTTGGTTATGCAGCGCGCCAAAGACGGCGGCAGCAAGCGCAGACAAAGCCAACAGAACCGGAAACATGGCGATCTTGCTCATGCAGCAGAAACCCCGCGCATCGAGCTGTTGGTTACGACGAAGGAGGGGTTTGACCGGTCAATGGAAGGCCTCCGCGGCCTTGCGCATGCAGCAGGATGCGCCGCGACGTCCGTCTGCGCAGCACCAGCGACCACAATGGCGACTTCGGTATTTAGCCAGATATCTGCTGGGTTGGCTTCCATCTGCGATGATCACCCATGATAGGCGGCGACGGTTTTTAGCTCGCTAAAGGCATACATCGCCTCAAAGCCTTTCTCGCGGCCGTGGCCGGATTGGCCGGTCCCGCCAAAGGGCAGCTCCACACCGCCTGCAGCACCGTAATTGTTGAGAAAAACTTGCCCCGCGCGCAGCCGTTTGGCAAGCCGCATCTGGCGTGACCCGTCGCGCGACCAGACCGAGGCGACCAAGCCGTAGGGCGTGCCGTTAGCAATTGCGACGGCCTCGTCTTCATCCTCAAACGGGATCAGAATTTGTACCGGGCCAAAGATCTCCGCCTGGGCTGTAACATGATCGGGGGGCAATCCGCCCAGAAGCGTAGGCGGAGAATAGGCCCCGTTGACGGGTAGATCGGCAGGCAGCTGGGCCTGGGCAAGGATCGCCTCGGGCGGCAGATTGACCAAATGCCCCTCCACCAGGGCTTTTTGCCGCGCCGAGACCAGTGGTCCGACATCAAGATCAGCCATGGCCGGGCCGACACGCAGCGCGCGATACGCCTCCGCCATGCGGCCCGCGACCTCATCGTATAGTCTCCGTTCGACCAGGATGCGCGACCCGGCAGAGCAGGTTTGCCCGGCATTTTGAATGCCTGCACGGATCAAGAATGGCATTGCGGCGTCAAGATCGGCATCGGCAAAGACCAGTTGCGGGGATTTGCCGCCCAGCTCCAACGTGACGGGGCGGACATTGCCCGCGGCGGCGGCCTGGACCGAGCGCCCGGTTGCGACTGATCCGGTGAAGCTTAGATGATCGATGCCAGGATGGGCGGCAAGGGCGGCGCCAGCTTCGGATCCAAGCCCCGGCACCACGTTCAGCGCCCCGGCTGGAAGGCCCGCTTTTTCAGCCAAATCGGCAAATGCAAGGGCTGTCAGGCAGGCCTCTTCAGCGGGTTTGAGGACGCAAGCATTGCCGGTGGCCAAAGCCGCACCCACGGAACGACCAATGATCTGCATCGGGTAATTCCAAGGGACGATATGGCCGGTCACGCCAAACGGTTCGCGTAGCGTGTAGACGGTAAAGCCATCCTGGAACGGGATGGTCTCACCCATCAGCTTGTCGGCGGCACCGCCGTAAAATTCCATGTATCGGGCAAGGGCTGTGACATCGGCCTGCGCCTGGCTCAACGGTTTGCCGACATCGCGGGCCTCCATCTCAGCCAACGCGTCGGCATGGTCTGTGACAAGTTGGCCAAGACGAGAAAGAACCCGGCCCCGGTCGGCAGCGACTGTCGCACCCCAATCGCCGTTGGCCGCGCTCCGTGCCGCGGCGACCGCCGCGTCGATGTCTTCTGCCGTGCCTGCTGCAATCTCAGTGATTTGGTTGCCGTCGGAGGGATCAAAAAGCGGCAGCCGCGCGGCTCGGTCCTGCCAATGCCCGGCAATGAACATCTTGCCGGGGTCAAACCAAGTGCTTTCCATGACGCGCGCCTCCCTGTCATCGGTCGCGACAGTGAAGACCGGGCAGGGCGCCCAGGCAAGCTTACAGGCGGATGAAATCCTTCGCGCGATAGCCGCGATGTCGTGTGCAGACCTCATAGCCTTCGCGGTGGCCATCGTCATTGGTGTTGCCTTCCAGCGTCGAAAAGAGACCCGCTTCGGCCTTTTCAACCAAGCCGACATGAGTCCAATCCGTCGCTGTACGGCGGACCAGAAAGAGCGCGCCTTCGCTGATATCGCCGGTATCCAAGCCACGCTCGGACAAAAAGCGGCCGGCGTCCTTGCCTTGCGCGGCCAGCGTATCACACGAAAAGCTGCCCAAGATCGGGATACGCTCGCCGCGTTGCTGCGCGGCCTGTTCCATTAAGAAGGTGACAAAGCCCGCGCACCACGGCCAGTCACGGCCTTGATGGCCTTGCATATACATGCGCACCCATGGACCGCGATTTTGACCGCCGATCTCACGCGGATGCTGGGCAAGGTGCTGTTTGCCAAAGGCCAAAACGGTAGCGCCGAAGCTGCGTGGCGGGCGTGCCAAGGGCGCCAGTGCCGCACGCATCGGTGCCGTCAGTGCCGCAAATGTCGCAGCGTCCACGCGGCCATGGCTTGAAAGACGTGATGCTTTTTGAAACGCCGCGATGTTGCGTTCCGTTATGGCGCCGAAATCTCCGTCAATTGCCAGGCCATGGCCATGAAGATTGAGCCATTCCTGCACCATTTTTGCATGTTGGCCGCGTTTTCCGCGCCAAAAATCACCGGGAAATTTGATCTCATTTCGGATCCAGCTGCGCGGCTGTCCGAATTGGCTGCCGAGTAGAAACATATCACACACTTTCCTGGAGTTTCTGCCGGCGCAAAACTATCCACAGCATTTGAAACAACTTGTTAAGGCACCGTACGTTGGCCTTTTCACAATACTTTTGAATGCTTTGGAGATGCCACTAGGCTTGCTGCGTGTCGGAATTAGGCAGGCTTGGCGCGGCAGCAAGAAGCGTTCGAGTATAGCTCTCCCGCGGCGTGTCAAAGACCGTTTGCGTTTCGCCTTGCTCGATAATGCGGCCCGATTGCATGACCAATACTCGATCGGTAATGGCGCGCACCACGGTGAGGTCGTGGCTGATGAACAGATAACTCAAGCGCAGCCTCCGGCGCAGATCGGCAAGCAGGTCTAGGATTTGCGCTCGGATACGCACATCCAGCGCCGAGACCGCTTCATCGAGCACAATGAGAGCTGGCCTGGTGATAAGCGCGCGCGCGATTGCGATGCGCTGGCGTTGTCCGCCGGAAAACTCGTGCGGATACTTTGCCATGTCGTCGGCTGTCATCTGCACTTCTTCCAGTGCGGCCGCGACCTGCTCACGCCAATCCGCCGGGCGCCGGTCGTAAAGGTGAAACGGTTCCGCAACGATCCGGTCGACGCGCCAGCGCGGATCGAAACTGCCATACGGGTCTTGGAAGACCACTTGGATCCCGGATCTCAGGGCACGGGGCATTTTGGGGCTGACCGGTGAACCGTTTAAGGTGATCGTACCCGCTTGCAGCGGGTCGAGGCCCAGGATCGCCCGGCTTAGCGTTGACTTTCCGCATCCCGATTCGCCGACCAGGCCCAGGCTTTCACCTTGGGAAATCTGGAATGAAACATGATCCACCGCACGCACCGGAGGCGTGCGCACCAAGCCCTGCCGTCGCCCGGGATAGATGCGTGTGGCGCCGTCGACTTTCAAAATTGCGTCTTCGGGCGGCGGCGTGACCGGCTCGGGCTGGTGGGTCGAGGCGGCAAAAAGCTTGCGCGTATAGGGGTGACTGCGGGTCTTTAGGACCTCCGCCGTTGCACCATTTTCAACAATTTCGCCGCGGCGCATAACGGCGATCTCTTCGGTCATCCCGGCGACGACGGCCAGGTCGTGGGTGATCAACAGAAGCGCCATGGCTTCCTCTTCGGCGAGCTCTTTAATGAGGTCGAGGATTTGCGCCTGGGTCGTCACATCAAGCGCGGTTGTCGGCTCGTCTGCGATCAGAAGCCGAGGTTTGAGCGCGATGGCAGCAGCGATCGAGACGCGTTGACGCTGCCCGCCGGACAGCTCATGCGGATAGGCGTCGAGGCTAATGCGAGACAGACCGACCCGGTCCAGCCGATCACGCGCGATTGCCCGCGCATCGGCACGGCTCGCCGCACGGTGGATCGTAAGTGTTTCGGCAACTTGGTGCCCGATGGTCATAACCGGATTAAGCGCCGTCATCGGCTCTTGGAAGATCATGGCTATTTCGTTGCCGCGCAGGGCGCAAAGGCGCGGCTCTGGCGCGGCGAGCAGGTTTTCGCCTTCCAGTTTGATCTTGCCGCTTGTCTGCGCACCGGTCGGCAGAAGGCCCATAATGGCAAGCGCCGTCATTGATTTGCCGGAGCCGCTTTCGCCGACCAATCCTGCCGTTTGTCCAGCGGCCAGGTTCAGGCTGATCCGGTGCAGGATTGGGGTGCCATGGATGGCGACGCAGAGGTCGTCGATCGCGATCATGCCGGCCGATGGAAAAGGCGGGGCGCACAGCCTCGGGCCCCCATAGCGGGAGCCGCTCGGCCGCGCGCGCTGCCGCGGCGCAAACGCAGATGTTGTGGCCCGCGATTCATGATCGCGCGCGCCTTAGCCGTGGGTCGAGCACATCGCGTAAGCCATCACCCATCAAGTTGAGACTAAGGACCATGCAGACAATTGCTAGGCCCGGCAGAACCGCAAGCATCGGGTGGGTGTAGATCATCGTTTGGGCATCTGCCAGCATGCGGCCCCAGGACGGGGTTGGCGGTTGTGCACCCAGGCCAACATAGCTGAGGGCGGCCTCTGCGAGGATGCCAAGTGAGAACTGGATAGTGGCCTGAACGACCAGCAAATTGGCGATGTTTGGCAGGACGTGTTCGAGGCTGATCCGCGCCCGGCTCTTGCCGGCCGTCTGCGCCGCGCGGATGTAGTCGAGCGTCCATAGGCTGAGCGCGGCACCACGTGAGACGCGGGCGAAAACGGGGATGTTGAATATGCCGATGGCCAGGATGGCATTGAAAGCCGAGGGGCCAAAAACGGCTGTGATCAGGATCGCAATGACGAGGCTGGGAAAGGCAAAGATGAGATCGTTGCCGCGCATGATAACCTCATCAAGCAGGCTGCCGCTGCTGGCTGCGGCGGCAAGCCCCAAGGGCACCCCCAGCCCTATTCCGATCCCCACGGCGACAAGTGCAACGGCAATTGATGTGCGGGCCCCGATCATCAGCATGGAGAGGATATCGCGGCCAAACTGATCTGTGCCAAGCAGATACGTGCCGCTCATCGGTTGCAGACGATCGGCGATGGACAGATCGGTCACATCGTGGGGCACCCAAAGAAAGCTGAGCAAAGCGGCGAGGATAAAAAGCGCCGTTGGGATAGCGCCCAGCATCAGGCTGCGCGGCAATTTCATGCGCGCCTCAGTCGCGGGTCGACGAGGGCGTAGGCAATATCGACCAGAAAGGTCACAAAGATCACCGCAAAGACCAAGAGCATGGTGACGCTTTGCACCACGATCAGGTCGCGCTGTGTGATGCCCTGGAAAATGAGACGGCCAAGCCCGGGGAGGAAAAAGACGTTCTCAATGATAATCGCGCCCGCGAGCAGGAAGGAAAATTGCAGTCCAAGGATGGTGAGTGCCGGTACAAGCGCGTTGCGCAGCCCGTGGCGCAGCACAGCTTGGCGGCGCGACAGGCCTTTGGCCCTGGCTGTGCGGATATAGTCCTGGGCGAGCGTGTCGATGAGTGCGGAGCGCATCACACGTGCCAAAATCGACGCTTGCGGAAGAGCAAGAGCGAGGGCGGGCAGGGTGAGCGCTGTGATGGCGGACTGAGGCTCCGCCCAGCCTGGGAATCCTCCCGCTGCCACCCATTGTAGCGTCACCGCAAAAAGCGTTTGCAAGAGCATGCCGAACCAGAAGTTCGGGATCGCAATGCCGAGCTGTGTGACCCCCATCACGCCATAATCGGCGCCGCGACCACGAAAGCTGGCTGCAAGAATTCCAAGCGGGAAAGCGAGTGCTGTCGATAAGATGAGCGCGTAGAGCGCCAGTGGCAACGAGACCCATAGCCGGTCGAGCACAAGCTGTGATACGGGGACCCGGTAAGTGTAGGACGTGCCGAAATCACCCTGCACTAGGCCGCCCATCCAGCCCAAATAACGCTGGGCGGCGCTTCCGGTCAAACCAAGTTCTTCGCGTAGGGCGGACACAGTTTCCTCGGTTGCGTTCAGACCCAGCATGAATGCCGCCGGATCGCCGGGTACGATCTGAGTGAGCGCAAAGATTACGAGGCTCGCCACAAGAAGACTGGCAGCTAATGAGAGGAACCGGCCTAAGAGATAAGCAAGCATGAGCCCAGGGCTAACGCTGCAAACCGCCGAGTGCCAGAAAAAGCTGTGTGGCTCGCAATGTATGTTCACGTGTTGCGCGCCAGGTGCGCGTCTCCTCAAGCCCCTGGTGGGGCCATCGTCTACGCGCGGCATCCGCGGGTCAGTATCACATGGTTTGAGCTAAGTTGGCGCCGGCAGCGGCTAGGATGGAGCCGTTTACGGCGACCGCGGCAAGGAGGGCCTCCCCCATGCGGGGAGCCGACGCGCTGCGCCCGCCCATGGCTCACAATTGCGCGAGCCCACTGGCAGGGGGAGCATCGCGCGGCTACGCAGAACCTCATGCGCGCGCTCTTTTTTATCGCAGCCATGCTTCCAGTCCCAGCCGATGCATTCGTTTTGGGCGGTGCTATTCTGCGCCAAAATGGCAGCGGCGGATTTGTTAAACTTGACCCGACGGTCGGCTTCGCAGTCGGCGCTGATACATTCAACGACGATAACCTATATGCCTTTGACGAGGATCAAAACATCACGCTGATTGAGCCGATTGCGGTCGATATCAGCGCCTGCTCGACCGGCTTTATCTCGGCTGGCACGACCATTGCCAGCCATTATGTATTTTTCGACAGTATCTCTGGCATTCAAATGGGTTACGTTGATTTTGACGCCGACATTCTGGGAATTGCCGCCTTTCAATACTCTATGGCCGCAACGGATTTTCTCGCCAATACGGATGTGACATATATCAGCCTCGATCTGCGCGGCTTGGAAGAGGGTGACGAGGTCTGGATCGATCCGCTTTTGGCGACACGGCTTTGGGTTCGATGGGCCGGCTCTTCGCCTGGCGACTACATTCGCGTATTCACGGCGCAATCACCTTCCGCACTGGCTTTTTAGCCGTCCTTTTCGGTCGTGAAGGTCAACGGGTAGCCTGCGCGCGCGCCCATATCGCTTGCCTTGCGCGCCTTTTCCTCTGCCACTTCGCGAGTGAAGACGGCGACAACGCACGCGCCCTTTTGGTGCGCCGTCAGCATGACGCCCATCGCCTCATCGGCGTTCATTCGAAAGACAGCACTCAGCACCCGGACAACAAACTCGCGCGGCGTGAAATCGTCGTTGAGTAGGATCACCTTCCATAGCGGTGGTCTGGCGGGCTTTTCCCGCCGCCCTGTTTTGCGCTCAGGCGGGGCGAGTGAATCGGAGCCTTGGAGGTCGCTCATGCCGTCAGGATTGGCGCTGCGCGGTGCGTTGTCCAGCACGACGGGCGTTCCGCACCATTTCATCGCACTGTCATCAAAGCGTCGCCCAGCCGTTACAGCAGCGGCCAATGAAGTTACGGAGATAAAGACCTCAGGGAGATCTCCATGACGACCAGGATTTTGATGCTCACCTGTGCGATTGCGCTGAGCGCAGGCGCGGCACAGGCTGCTGCATTCAACCGCATCGCGAGCTTTATGGTGGCAGAAAACGCGCCCGATGCCGAAGCAAGCTCAGCCGAGATCATCGCGGCGACCGGCGATGGCATGATGCTTGTCTATACCGACAGCCCTGCGGCGGCCGTGGGTTTCATCGACATCTCCAATCCGTCAGCCCCTGCAGCTGCCGGCATCATTGCGCTAGAGGGCGAGCCAACCGCCGTCGCGGTTGCCGGCATGACGGCCTATGTGGGTGAGAACCTGTCGGACGATTATGTCAACGTGGCCGGCGCCTTGCATGCGATCGATGTTCAGAGCCAAGAGGTTTTGGAGACCTGCGATCTGGGCGGCCAGCCGGATTCCGTTGCCGTCAGCCCGGATGGCAGCTTTGTCGCCGTGGCAATTGAAAATGAACGCGACGAAGATTTTGGCGATGGCCGCGTAGGCCAGGCGCCGGGCGGCTTTGTAACGATTACGCAGACCACCACGGACGGGCTCGATTGCAGCTCTACGATGGCTGTCGACATAATGGGCTTGGCAGAGATTGCGCCGGACGACCCAGAGCCCGAATTTGTCGCCATCAATGGCGAGGGTGAGATCGTCGTCACGCTGCAGGAAAACAACCACATCGTGGTAATCTCTGCCGCAGGTGACGTGCTGAGCGATTTTTCGGCAGGCGAGGTTACGCTTGAAGGCGTCGATACCGAGGAAGAAGGTGCGCTGATCTTCACCGAGACAATTACCGTCCCGCGCGAACCCGATGCGATCACTTGGATCGATGACACGCATTTCGCCATGGCCAATGAGGGCGATATGGATGGCGGTAGTCGCGGTTGGACGATCTTCAGCCAGGATGGCGAAGTGATCTATGAGGCCGGCGCCAGCTTCGAACACGCGATCATTGAGGTTGGCCACTACCCCGAAGAACGCTCTGGCAATAAAGGCGTGGAGCCGGAATCGGTCACTTTTGGTGTTTTCGACGGCACACCGATGGTTTTTGTTGGTGCGGAGCGGTCATCGATTGTTGGTGTCTATGACGTGTCCAACCCGGCAGAGCCCGTGCTAGCGCAACTTTTGCCGTCAGGCATTGGGCCGGAAGGTTATGCTGTGATCCCCGAGCGCAATCTGTTGGTCTCTGCAAACGAGGTCGATGATGCAGGCCCGCGTGCCCACGTCATGCTGTTTGAGTACCAGGAGGGCGTCGAGCCAACCTATCCGCATTTGACCAGCGCAGGAATGGCGGAGCTGACCGGTTGGGGCGCGATCTCGGGCCAGGTGATGGCCGAGGACGGCACCATATACGCGGTGTCCGATAGTTTTTATGGGATGCAGCCGACGATCTTTCACATTGATGTGTCGCAGATGCCTGCGCGGATCGTCGATGCGATCCGCGTGACGCGCGATGGTCAGCCGGCTCAGCTCATGGATATGGAGGGTATCGCACTTGACGGCGAGGGTGGATTCTGGGTCGCGTCGGAGGGTCGGTCGGACCGCCTTGTACCGCATGCCATTTATCATGTCGGCGGTGATGGCGCATTAGCGGACTACATTCCGCTGCCCCCTGAGCTGTTGGCTGTTGAGCGCCGCTTTGGCTTTGAAGGCGTGACGCGAGTGGATGACATGCTCTATCTGGTCGTGCAGCGCGAATGGGCCGACGATCCGGAAAACCACGCCAAGGTTCTGGGGTATAACTTGGAGAGCGAGGAATGGTCGGTTATTCACTACCCGCTGACACCGGCAGAGACCGGTTGGGTGGGTCTGAGCGAAATCGTCGCGCATGATGGCTTTGTCTACTTCATCGAGCGTGACAACCAGTTTGAAAACGCAGCCACCAAGCAGATCACTCGTGTGCCGCTTGAGGCCATGGATGGGATGGTGGCGTTGGGTGAGACACCTGCCGTGCTGGAGCCTGAACTTGTTGTCGATCTTCTGCCGTTTCTGACCTCAATGGGCGGCTACATCCTCGACAAGGTCGAAGGGTTGGCAATTGCCGCGGACGGCACAATGTGGGTGTCGACCGACAATGACGGTGTCGATGACCATTCCGGCGAGACGTTGTTCTTTGCGGTCCGGCAATAGGGTTGAATTCATATGGGTGAGGCCCGTGCGATTGGCGCGGGCCTTTCTTGTACATCGGGGGAGCGCGCGGCCTCGGGCCCCCACTAGGTGGGAGCCGCACAGCCGCGCGCGCTGCCGCGGGATCGGTGGCATGCGGTATTGAATTATGCAGCCTCCAATCTGCGCAGCTTTGGGGCCGCTTTCGGTTCGGCGCGCCGGCGGCGGCCATCGACCCGGACGCAATGTGTGATGCAGATCATATGTACTGGCGCGCCGTCCATCGTCGACTTCGCAACCGTCAGATACCGCGTGCCGATGGAATCAAGAAACCGGGCGATTTGCGGGAAAACCACCGCGACAAAGCCCGTGAGATTGTGGCGGTCTCGAAAGCCATCCAACAAGACAGCCAATTCCGCCAGCATGTCTGCTGAATGCTCGACCGACAAATCTGGGGCACGGCAAAACCGCGTCAGCTCCCACACCCGGCCGCGCTGCATGCGCAGGAAATCCTCCGCCTCGGGAAAGTTGGTTAGAAAGTGATCAACCAGCATCGTAGATTGCCGCACCGGGCGCACCCGGCACGATCCCAGATGGCGGTCGCGATCGGTGATCGCGAGATAGACGCTGCTATCGTCGTCATATTCGTCGAATTCCAGCCCTTGCGGTGTGACGCAAAGGTTCCACTTCAATCGATCGACAAACTGGCGACCGCGATCGGCAAAAATGGTATCGGCCAACGCGGCCGGCATGTCTGTACGGGTGCAGGTGAGATGGTCCATGAGTTCCTCCAGGATTGGCGGAACAAAAAAAGAACAAAGCAACCTAATAGAATTCTAATAGCTTGTTTTTAAAAGAAATTTCTAATTCATCTTGAATTTTAGCAATCAACCTAGGTTGCGGGTTCCTTACGACTTTGCGTAAAACTTTCAATTTGACTTTCGCCGGAGGGGCGAAATCGGCGAGCGAAACAACGCCCGTTGTTTGTAAAAGCAAATATTTAAATCCTACCTGTGGGTAAAATTAACGAAGCATTTACTTAACGTGATGGATAAAATTCGAGGGGCTTTATCTGACTTGAGCAGTGTCGATGTGCGGATGCGAGCGATGAACCACTGGGCACGCGTTGTGTTGGAAGAACTCGATGGCACGGATCCGAAAGTCACGGGGACTGCGCGCGAGGGGCTCCGGCGTATGGCGCGCATTGTTGAACGGCTTGATGTGCACCAATTCCGAACCGATGAATTGGCCGATCTTGCAGACGCGCTGGCCGAATGTGTCGATTTAGAAGATCTGGCGCGCATAATGTGGACGGCGACAACCTCATGTGGGTTTGAGAATTTCATCGTCTTCGTCATACGAAACGGCTCAAATGGCACGCCGCGGTCGCGGGTGTGCACCTCGTGCAATGAGACCTGGATACGCCGTTATGAGCGGATGAATTATCAGTTTGTCGATCCCGCCATGGCCGCGGCTCGTGGCAGGGACGGCCATTTTCTCTTTAGTGATCTCGAAGATAGCGCGCCTCCGGTCAAAGCCTTCTGGGATGACGCCGAGGCCCATCGGATCGGGCGCAACGGCATTTGCTACACTTTTGACCGGCCCGATCGATCGCGCATCGGCGTGAGTTTCTTGACCGCCAAATCGGTCAGTCAATGCCAAAAGAACGTCCGCCTTAATGGCCATGATCTGATGGTGCTTGCGTCATTGGCGGTTGATGCGTTCAGCTATCTCTCTTACGGGCCAAACCACGGAGAAGAGCTGCTGACAGAAGAAGAGTTGCGCTTCCTGCACACGCTGACCTCTTGGCGCAACCCCGAAGACGCTTTCAAGATCACCGCAGGTTTTGGCTCCAACAAGGCGCTGCAATCGTCGATTCGCCGCAAACTCGGCGCAGAATCGGTGTTCCAGGCGATCGCCATCGCCAGCGCGCGCGGCTATTTCGACGATCTACCCTATGACGTGAATGAAGTGACACGGCCGTTTCCGGAGCTATCGGGCCTCGACGAGACGCTGCTCAAGCAGCTCAACAATCCTGACGGCAGCTGAGTCTTGTCCGCGCTGCAATGCAGCGTTGCGCTTGAAAGGGTAGGGATCGGGCTAACTTCCGTGTAACCGCCAATGCGGTAAAGACAATCACCGCCATTGGGGAATAGTATTGAACAATTTGCTTATGTCAGCGATTGCGCGCCTGCCAGGCGCCACCGACCCGTCCAGCATCACGCAAGTCAGGGTTGAGCTTTTGGCCGGGCTCACGGTTGCCTTGGCGCTAGTGCCCGAGGCCGTGGCCTTTGCCTTTGTCGCAGGCGTTGATCCGCTAGTTGGCCTTTACGCCGCTTTCATCGTTGGCTTGATCACGGCGCTTTTTGGTGGCCGGCCGGGGATGATTTCCGGCGCGACGGGCGCGCTGGCTGTTGTGATGGTGAGCCTCGTGGCAAGCCATGGGGTCGAGTATCTGTTTGCCACGGTCGTCTTGATGGGTCTCATCCAAATCGCATCGGGCGTTTTCCGATTGGGCAAGTTCATTCGGCTTGTGCCGCATCCGGTTATGCTGGGTTTTGTCAACGGATTGGCGATCGTGATTTTTCTGGCGCAATTGGGTCAGTTCATGGTGCCTGGCACAGTTGAGCCGTCGGCCCATGGCGTGCCGCATGGGGAGTGGCTGTCGGGTGGCGCATTGTACACAATGCTGGCGCTCGTGGCGCTGACCATGCTGGTGATATGGGCGCTGCCGAAATTTACCAGCGCGGTCCCTGCACCCCTGGCTGGCATCGCAATCGTCGCGGCGATCGTGTTGGTCTTTGGCGTGGATGTGCCGCGCGTGGGCGATCTGGCATCTATTGAGGGCGGGTTGCCGAGCTTTCGCATCCCGGCTGTCCCGCTGACATGGGAGACGCTGTCGATCATCGCGCCTTATGCATTCATTCTGGCTGCAATCGGGCTGATTGAAAGTCTTTTGACCCTGAATTTGGTGGGTGAGATGACCGGTAAGCGCGGTGGCGCTAGCCAAGAATGCATCGCCCAAGGCGGAGCCAACCTGGTCACTGGGTTCTTTGGCGGCATGGGCGGTTGCGCGATGATCGGGCAATCGATGATTAACGTGAAATCTGGCGGGCGCACGCGCGTATCCGGCACGGCGGCGGCCCTTTTCCTCTTGGCCTTTATTCTGGTGGCCTCGCCGTTGATTGAGCAGATTCCGCTGGCCGCCTTGGTCGGTGTGATGTTCATGGTTGTGATCGGGACATTCGCTTGGAACAGCTTGCTAATCTTGCGACGCGTGCCACTGACGGATGCGCTGGTGACGCTTTTGGTGACGGTCGTGACCGTTGCCTACGATTTGGCGACGGCGGTGGTCGTCGGTGTTATCGTCTCGGCCCTGGCCTATGCCTGGCAAAACGCGACCCGCATCCACGCCAAGAGCTACATCACACCTGAAGGCGCGAAGATCTATCAAGTTCAGGGCCCGCTCTTTTTTGGGTCGACGGCAGGCTTTTCGGAGCTTTTTCACCCGCAAAGCGATCCGAGCCTTGTGATTGTCGATTTTGCCGATAGCCGTGTCGCAGATCAATCAGCGCTGACGGCCATCGAGGCTATCGCCGCGAAGTATGAAGCGGCCGGTAAAGCCTTGCAGCTGCGCCACCTGAGCCATGATTGCCACGCCTTGTTATCGAAGGCGGGCCAATTGGTCATCGAAAGTGACGATGATCCCGATTACCAGGTTGCTGCGAATTACTCGGTTCGCACAGACAGGCTCGGCGCCAGCCACTGATCCACGGAAGTACGTGTGGCCGATGGCTCCCGCAGGGGGCTTGAGGTCACGCGTCCGACCCTGTTACCCAACCGAAAAAGGGCGGACGCGCCTCGTCGTGGACCCTAAAGGGCCCCTCCTCGGCGCGGCTGCCGCGTGCTAAGTTACTCGGTCCACCGCACGCCTGTTAGATCCATCGCTTGAGTGGGCCGGTTTTCCCAAAGCCCTGAAATTGAAGCGTTGGCCACCCCAGCCACGGCAAGTTGGAAGAGAAAACCGTTCACGTAATCAGCGGCGATCATTTCTTGTGCGGCGATGTTGAGTTCCGAGCGCCGCGCAGGATCGCTCTCCTGGTCGAGCTCCTCAATCAGCGCATCAAAATCGGGGTTGTCATAGTTGAAGTAATAATCGTTGCGTGCATAGATCCCGATATCGGCAGGCTCGGTATGGCTGACAATCGTGAGGTCATAATCGGTCCCGCGAAACACCTGTTCCAGCCATTGCGCCCATTCGAGATTGGAGATCTCCGTCTCAATGCCGACATCGCGCAGATGGGCCGCAATAATCTCACCGCCGCGGCGCGCGTAAACCGGCGGTGGCAGCATGAGCCGAAGCGTTAGCTCCTCTACGCCTGCCTCTGCCAGCAGGGCCCGGGCGCGATCAGGATCGTAAGCCGACATGCCCGTGAGATCGACATAGTCGGGATTGTGAGGCGCAAAATGTGTCCCGATCGGAGTGCCGTAGCCAAACATCGCCCCATCGATGATATCGCGCCGGTTGATCGCGTGAGAGACGGCCTGGCGCACGCGCACATCATCAAGCGGCGGCTGGGCATTGTTCATGGCCAAGATCGTCTCGCCCTCGGTCGTGCCGATGATCAGCTGGAACCGCGGGTCGGCCTCAAACTGGGCCAGGGTTTCGGGCGCGGGAAAGCCCGGAAACGCATCGACATCCCCCGCCATCACCGCCGCAAAGGCCGCGTTGGGATCAGAGATGAAGCGGAAGGTCGCGGCTTCAAGGGCGACTGCATCACCCCAATAATTCTCGTTGCGTACCAGCTCTACGCGGTCGCCCTGGACCCATTCGGAGAATTCAAATGGCCCCGTTCCAATCGGATTGGTAGCATTGGTCTCAGCGGATTCAGGCGCAACGATCACCGCATCGCCCCAGGCCATATTTAACAAAAACGCCCCGTTTGGTGCCTCAAGCGAGACTGCCACGGTTGTGTTATCGACCGCCTCAACGGACGTTATGCCGGCAAAAAGCCCGGCCTGCGCGTTGGTTGAACCTTCGGCCCGCGCCCGATCGAGCGAAAAGACAACATCTTCGGCTGTGAAATCTGTACCGTCATGGAACTGGACATTGTCGCGCAGCGTAAAGGTATAGACCAACCCGTCATCGGAGATCGTCCAATCCGAGGCCAGCGCAGGCAAAATAGCGCCATCCGGTCCGAACCGCGTCAGACCCTCAAAAACATTGGCGTACACAACCTCGTCAATCGCGGCAGCTGCGCCCGAAGTGGGGTCCAGATTGGGTGGCTCCAGTTGCGCGCCAATGGTGATGTCGGTGCGTTGTGCACAGGCCGCACCTGCGCAGATACCCGCAACCGCCACCCCTGCCAGCAGACGTGTCAACATGAACTCTCTCCCTTGATTCCCCGCTTTTTCAGAATGGTAGGGGGTGGGGCGGCCCCGTGGCAAGCCAAAGCTTAGCTCACTTTCTGGGGTGGGTGCAGCAATTATCTGTGGAGAGCTCCGCAAAGGGCTCGCGCGAATCTTTTCGTTCAGTTAACGCTTCGGCATCGACGCTGTGTTTGATCCACCGGGGGGTGCATGAGCATGACGGTTGCCGAAGCTGACCACATCTTGGGCATGACGCCCGATAGATTGAACGACTTCATCACAGAAAATCTGCGAGCCAAGAAACTGAGCGCATTGGTGCGGGGCCTTAACGATGCACTTGCCTGTGATGACCCATATATCCAAAGCCGCGCGCGGGCTGTTTTGCAGCGCATCGGTCTTTTGGATATCGACTGAAGCACCAAGCTTCAGCGCAGCAATTCAGAGAGGGTCAGCGCCATAACTTTGGCACTGTCCACCATGTCATCAACTCCGACCCATTCATCGGGTTGGTGGGCGAGGTCCAGGATACCCGGCCCGTAAGCGATGCAGTTTTTAAGCCGTCCGATCCGGTCGATATGTTTCTGGTCATAGGTACCCGGCGAGACGACATAATCGGCCTGCCGCGACAGGACCCGTTCAATCGCGGCTGCAACCGTGCGCACTACCGGCGCGTCGCGATCTGTCATGGTCGGGTGCACTTCGAATAGATCGCGTATCTCGTACTGAAATTCCGGGCGCTGATTGCGGACGCGTTCCATCAGCGCGGCAATCTCGGCTTTTACCTCAACCAGTTCTTCTTCGATCAAGAAGCGCCGATCGATGGTGATCCGACAGCGATCCGGAACGCAGGGCGCCGGAAGGCCATCATAATCGGGCGGCTGTTCGGGCGCCCCACCATGGATGGCATTGAGATTAAGCGTCGGCACGCGCGCGCCGTCGGGCACAACCGGCATGGCTGTGCGTCGCTCCGCCAGAAGCGGGAAAAGCGTCGCTTCCATCTCTGCCAAGACGGCGGCCATATGACGGACGGCGCAGTCGCCCAGAAAAGGCATTGAGCCGTGTGCAATCCGGCCTTTGGTCTCAATCTCGGCCCACCAAACACCGCGATGGCCCAAACAGATACGGTCTTTGTTGAGCGGTTCGGGGATGATGACATGCTGTACACGCTCGGGGTCGAACCAGCCCTTTTCGGCCAGATAGGCAACGCCGCCGAAGCCGCCTGACTCCTCGTCCGCCGTGGCCGAGATCTCAATCGACCCGGCGAAATTGGGATTGCTGACGCTAAACGCCTCAGCGGCGATGATCGAGGCGGCCATTCCGCCTTTCATGTCACAGGCACCGCGGCCATAGATGCGCCCGTCTTCAAGCGCGCCGCCGAAGGGTTCGCGCGTCCAGCCATGGCCGACCTCAACCACATCGTGGTGGCTGTTGAAATGCACACAATCGCCGGTTTTGCTGCCTTCGAGCCGGGCCACAAGGTTCCAGCGCGGATGGGCAGCACTATCGGCCGGAGCGCCATAGGCGCGTACCAGCTCGACCTTATAACCGGCCCGGCTCAGCCTTTCGGACAAGTAGTCGCAGATCTCGCGGTAATTGAGCCCCGGCGGGTTAAGCGTTGGGATGCGGATCAGGTCTTGGGTCAGCGCGATCAGATCCGCCTGCCGCGCCTCCACCGCTTGCATGATTACTGCGTCATCGGCCATGGACGGCAGCCTGGCCCGGGCCAAGTGCGATGGCAATGGGCTTTCAAGGCCCCATATACTGCGCTAACACAACTACGCGGAGGCATGTACCATGGGCATGGTTGTTCGGGTCGCCATATTGGTCATCGGTGTGCTGACATTTTTTTATGTCTGCGCCTTTTTCTATCTGCGCGAAGGCCAGAAGATGCGCCTGGAGGAGGAATGGGTCGGGGCTGGACGCCCAGGCTCACGCGAGGATTGGGTGGCCGAACGGCTCCGACCGTTTGCCGACCGGACATTGCGCCGGCTGGTGCTTTGGATTTACGCGTTGCCGATCAGCCTGTTGGTGCTGGTGGTGGCGCTGACGAATTAGACCAACGCGACGGGGGGCCCATGCGCTGGCCACGGATTATCTTCTTGCTGGTTGTTGCCACGCTTGTCGGCGCTTTTTTGAGCTATACGCTGCCGCAACGCGATGTAGTTTATGTCACCGGCACAGAGGTCATTCGGCAGGATCTATCGGGGCTGAACCAGTGGTTCTATGCACGCGGTGACAGCGGCAGCGCCCAGGCTAATAGCCGCGATATTCGGTTCATAAATACGGTCAGGCCCGATGGCACGACCGTGTCGGTTTATCGCAATGAAGATACGGGGTTTTTGTGGCCGCCCTATTTCAAGTTCGCCAGCCAGGATTTGCAGGCTGAGGCATCGAATCTGACCTCGACCGGGGCCGATCCGCAGTGGGTTGTGATCACGCATTACGGCTGGCGGTCCAATCTATTTTCGATCTACCCCAATGCGGTCGCGATGCGACCAGTTGAGACGCCCGATGTGGCGCTTTTTCCTTGGCCGATCTTGCTGTCGCTCTTGGGCATTGCGATCTTAATCTTTGTGCTCTGGCGGCTATGGGAGCGGTTCGAGGATGGCGTGATAGAGCCGCTTTGGGATGGGTTGGCGGTGCGGTGGGCAAAGACGCGCGACTGGATGGCAGGCCGCCGCTGACTTCTATTACCAAGCGGCGCCGCTGCCGCGGCAAGTCTCTTCCTACCAGTTGAGGGGCGAGCCCGATAAGGCATAGCTTGGCGGGTTTACGCGCCGTAGGGTACCCAAACGGTTTTGGTCTCGGTCGCGGCTTCGATGAACGAATTAATCGGCGCGTTCGTCCAGTCTGGGTTCTGCCCGTGGTTGACCCAGACCCGTTTGAGGTTTCCCGACGCCAGTTCTTCGATCTCTGCAGAAAGATCGGTGCCGGAAAATGACCAGACAGCGTCGAGCTCGAGATGGCTGGCCATTGGCGCTGCCAGCGCGCCGTGATCGCCTGTCAATACATTGACGACACCGGCCGGTACGTCGGACGTGTCGAGTATTTGGTAGAGATCGGTCGCAACAAGTGGCGCGGTTTGCGCGGCGACCAGCACAAGCCGGTTGCCCATCGACATGGCCGCCCCGATCAGAGTGACCGGCGCCAGAAGCGGCGCCTCTTCGGGTGCAAGCGCGGCGATCAGGCCGACGGGTTCGGGCAAGGCCAGTGCCAGGCCGCGCGTTGGCACAGGCTTGGCGCGGCCCTCGACCTTGTCAGCCAGCGCGGCAAAGGAAAAGAGCTGCGCGATGCTGGCGGACACCTCCGTTTCGGCCTTGCCCTCGCTTGCCCCAAAGGCGCGCAGCCGCGCGGTGAATTCGGCGGCCCGCGCAGATAGGTTTTCCGCAATGTAGTAAAGGATTTGCGCCCGCAGATGGCCCGTACTACTGGCCCAATCGCTGGCCGCGCGCGCAGCCTCGACCGCATTGCGTACATCCTTGCGATTGCCCAGTCCAACATGACCCAGCAGCTTTCCCTTTGTGCCATAGACGGGCCGCGAATAGCCGCTGTCGGGACGGGCCTGTTTGCCGCCAATATACATCTTTGCAGTGCGGTCGATGCCCGCATTCGGCCCATCCCCGGGCGCCAGCTTGACCGCGGCGGCGGGTTTTGTAGGCCACGGCGCGGCCAAATAGGCGCGCAGGCCTTCCCAACCGCCCTCACGGCCAAACCCGCTTTCGCGCACCCCGCCAAAAGGCGCCGCGGCATCAAACATATTGGTTCCGTTGATCCAAACGACACCGGCGGCAAGCTTGGGCGCGATATCAAGCGCAAGGTTGATGTTTTCCGACCAGACCGTCGCGGCCAGGCCGTAGCGTGTGTTATTGGCCAGCGCCACCGCCTCGGCCGGTGTGCGAAAAGTCGTGCCGACAAGAACGGGGCCAAATATCTCCCGCTGCATCAAGGGGCTTGCCGGCGACAGGCCGGTGATCAAGGTCGGCGGATAATAGCAGCCCCGATCGGGCAGAGGGGTTGCGGGGCGGTACATCTCACCTTCAGTATTGGCATCGACCACGGCTGAGATGGCGGCATGCTGCACAGGGTCGACCAGAGCACCGATATCGATCGATTTATCCAGCGGATCGCCCAAGCGCAGATTATCCATGCGCGCTCGCAGGCGAGCATGAAACTCCTCCGCCACGCTTTCTTGTACAAGAAGGCGAGACCCAGCGCAGCAGACCTGGCCCTGGTTGAACCAAATCGCATCAACCAAGCCTTCGACGGCTGAATCCAAATCGGAGTCGTCGAATACGATGTAAGGCGATTTTCCGCCGAGCTCTAAGGTCAAGCGCTTGCCGGTGCCTGCCGTTGCGGCCCGGATGCGGCGACCGACATCGGTGCTTCCGGTGAAGGCGACTTTGGCGATATCAGGATGGGCGGTTATCGCCTCACCGGTCGTGCCATCGCCGGTCACGATGTTGACGACACCCTTCGGCATCCCGGCCTCGGAGCAGATATCCGCGAACAGCATCGCAGTCAGAGACGTGTATTCCGCCGGTTTTAGCACCAGCGTATTGCCCGCCGCTAAAGCTGGCGCGATCTTCCAGGCCAGCATGAGAAGCGGGAAGTTCCAAGGGATGATCTGGCCACACACGCCCAAAGGGTGATGGCCGGGAAGTTCTTCTGAAAGAAGTTGCGCAAGGCCTGCATGGTAGTAGAAATGCCGCTGAGCCAGGGGCACGTCGATGTCACGCGACTCGCGGATGGGTTTGCCGTTATCAAGCGTCTCCAACACTGCAAATAGGCGGCTGTGTTTTTGCAGCAGACGGGCCAGAGCATAAAGATGGCGCGCGCGTTCATGGCCCGACAGCTTGGACCATTTTGGATAAGCTTTGGTTGCAGCTTTGACCGCGGCGTCCACATCTTTTGCGGAGCCTTGGGATATCTGCGCCAGCGTCTCCGTCGTGGCAGGGTTTCTCGTTGCAAAGCCCTTGCTTGGTTTGGTGAACGCGCCGGCGATGAAATGCCCGAACTTTCCATTATGCTTCGCGATCCAGGCGCGGGCCTCACTATCGCTTTCAGGTGCGGGGCCGTATTCCATATTGTCGAATATCTCGCGGGTGGTCATGCTTGGGCCCATTCACAACTGGCTGGCGCAATACGGGTTTCGTAAGGGTCGAAGGTGAGGCGTTGAACGGTCAAATGCGCATCGTGGCGTGGAGCCTCTTCTTCAGACGTGGTTGTGCCGTACACGATCAACATGCTCGCTTCCTCGAAGTACATCCGGTGGTCCAATGCAAGTTGTGTCATGCGTAACGATCGTCGCGGACCGAAGGCGCCGAAATCGATCACGTTCGGTTTCACGGAAACGTCGAAAGACTGGCTTATCGGCGCGGTGTCCAAAAAGAACGGCGCGCAGGGGAAGGTTTCTGCCTGTGGTGCCGCGGCGCCCAGGGCAGACAAGGTAAAGACTGTTGCAAAGGCGGGGCTTCTTTTCATGCCATCGGATGCCTGTAGCTGGCGGAATAGCTGCCGGTGATATGGTGTTCCAACTGGCGCTCGATATCGCCCAGAAGGCTGGAGGCACCAAAACGAAAGAGGGTGGGCCGGAGCCAATCATCGCCCAGTTCTTCTTTCATAAGAGTCAGATAGACGAGCGCATCTTTCGCCTTTGATATCCCCCCGGCGGGTTTGTAGCCGACCTTAAAGCCGGTGCGCGCCTGGTAGGCGCGGACTGCGCGGATCATCACTAGGCTGACGGGAAGCGTTGCGTTTACAGCCTCTTTGCCGGTGGAGGTCTTGATGAAATCAGCGCCCGCCATCATGCACACAAGCGAGGCGCGGGCGACGTCCTTGAATGTGCCGAGCTCTCCGGTCGCCAGGATCGCTTTGACATGGGCATCGCCGCAGGCCGCACGGAAGGTGCGCATTTCGTCGTAAAGCGCCTGCCAATTGCCGCCCAGCACGTGGCGGCGAGAGATCACGATGTCGATCTCAGAAGCTCCGGCCGCGACGCTGGCTTCAATCTCTGCCACGCGCAGGTTGAAGGGCGACAGACCCGCGGGAAAGCCGGTGGATACGGCGGCGACCGGGATGCCCGATCCGGCCAGCGCACGGACCGCTGCCGGCACCATGTCGTGATAGACGCAGACGGCGCCCGTTGTCAGTGCCGGAAGTCCAAGCGCGTCCAAAATATCGGCGCGGACCGGTTGGCGGGCTTTGCTGCAGAGCCGCCGCACGCGGTCCTCGGTGTCGTCGCCGGAAAGTGTGGTCAGGTCGATGCAAGTGACCGCACGCGCGAGCCATGCAGCCTGCCAGGCCTTTTTCACGCTGCGCCGTCCCGGCAGACTGGCCGCGCGGCGTTCGATGGCTGAGCGGTTGGCCGTGGCCTGCGCGACCCAGTCGAGATCAAGCGCCATGCCCTCATTGCGCGGCAAATGCACTTGCGGCAACGCGGGTGCTGTTCGGCTGGCGGTGATTGTGTCCATGGCCAAACGGTCTCATGCGCGGGCAGGCTTGGCAAGCATGCCCTGGCCGCCCACTGCGGAGGGGAGGTTTGGCTCGGGCGCTTAGGTTTGCCAAGCGGCAATGTGCGGGATAGAAGGCATGCGCAAGCAATTGGGGGCCTAGCGGATGCCGCGCAAAATTCAAATCGCCCCATCAATCTTGAGCGCGGATTTCGCCAATTTCGGCGCCGAGATCCGGGCCGTTGAGGCAGCGGGCGCCGATATCGTGCATGTCGATGTGATGGACGGGCATTTCGTGCCGAACCTGACTTTCGGCCCGCAAGCGGTGAAGGCGTTCCGGCCGCATGTGAAGACGCTGATGGATGTGCATCTGATGATCGCGCCGGTCGATCCTTATATTGCAGCCTATGCTGATGCGGGTGCTGACATTCTGACCGCCCATGTTGAGGCTGGGCCGCACATCCACCGCACGCTCCAGGCGATCCGAGATGCCGGCATGCGCCCGGGTGTGGCGCTGAACCCCGGCACGCCGGCTGAGGCTTTGGCACATGTGCTGGGCCTGGTTGATCTGATCTGTGTGATGACCGTCAATCCTGGATTTGGCGGGCAGAGCTTCATCGATATGAGCGCCAAGGTCCGCCGCCTGCGTGAGATGTGTGCAGGCCGCGATATCATGATCGAGATCGACGGCGGCGTCACCCCAGGAACAGCCCCCCTTGTCGTCACAGCAGGTGCGGATGTGTTGGTTGCGGGTTCGGCGGTTTTCAAAGGAGGATCGGCCGACAATCCTGCGCCTTATGCCAGCAATATTTCGGCCATCCGCGCTGCGGCAGAGGCTGCGCAATAGCGCCCAGTTTCCGATCCTGAGTGGCACGCTCTCCACGGCGATGGCGGGCCGGCCAAAGCCCCGCTCAGGCCCATGGCCTGTTCAGATCGAGCCGCACAGCGCTAAAGTGCATGCATTCAAGACAAAGGGGTGGAGCTATGCATTTTTATCTGACGCGCCGCAAATACGATCCGGCAAGCGACACATTCACTAAAGAAATTGCGCCCAAGACCAGCTATGTTGTGCTGCCAAAAGACAACGTCAATGCCGGTTTCCGGACCGATCAGGCCGATTGGCTAAGCAAGATTGCTGGTGGTGGAGGCCCAAAGGACGTCGTGATCTTTGTGCATGGCTTCAACACCTCGCAGGATAAGATGCTGACCCGCTTGCGCAAGCTGAAGACGGGGCTGCGCAAGAACAACTTCGGTGTTGCGGTGGTCGGCTTTTCCTGGCCCAACCGTGAACGCGCGCGCGGGTATTGGAAAGACCGCGACGATGTTCCGAAGTTTGCCAAATCACTCCTGCACGACGGCATCCAGCCCATCCGCGCGATGGCGTCAAAGCCGCGGGTGCATGTGCTGTGCCATTCGATGGGGGCGTACGTTTTTTTGCATGCATTATCCGCTGAAGGCATCGCGCAACGCATTGACCAATTGGCCTTTGTTGCCAGCGATTTGGATGAAAGCTGGATGCGGCCTGGTGAGCCGGCGGAAAAGGTCGTTCACAACCACACAAAGCGGCTGACAAACTACTACAGTCCGACCGACCGGGTGCTCGACCTTTCGGCGACCTGGATCCATGGTGAGCCGCGCGTGGGCGGTGTCGGCCTATCGCGTCACGCAAAGCCGAGCCAGCAGGATGTCGCCTGCTCTAACCGCTACCAGGCCCGACCTGTCCCGCCGAAAAAAGACCGCACAAACAGTCATGTCTGGTATTTCGACGATGAAAAATGGCTGCGTGATCTCGCACAGGTGCTGGCGCGCAGCAATGCCGGCCAGATCGATACGCGTCTGCCATCGACAACGCCGCCCGACCAGGTACTGGCCCCGTAACGCCGCCGCGCCGGTTTGGCGCACCGAATTACCGGACGCCCTGTCGCGTGGCTGCACGTGGTCGAACGTGGTGTCTTGATGCCGGCATAGGTGATCCGGCGAACAGCCACTCGAAGGGCCCAAGTCTGAAGCGCTCGCGCCAGATCGCCAGGCCCACAATCAGCGCGATTCCGGTGGCAAGTGCAAGTGCCACCGCAGCCAGCCGATCAACCTGCGCCCAAAGGCCCGCGCCATAGGCGGGCAATAGGCTCGACAAGATGATCGACTGGCCAAGATAGACGCTGAGGCCCGACCCGCCTGCTCCGGCGATGCGCAAGGAACGCGGGCTGTCGGAATTGCTAGGCGGTGCTCGGATCAACCTGGCAATGCTGGTCGGTCTGCGCGCGCAGCAAGCCCCGTTTTGCTGGTAAAAAGGCCCCAAAACACGGCCGTCACAGGTCTGATCCAGTGTTAAGCCACGAGCGCTGTAGAACGACCGATTATTGGTGCCACTCGCCGATGGAAGCGGCATGCTCTGTGCGCACGGATGATCAATCCGCAGAGCAACATCGACCGGCGGCAAGACACGAGCGCGTTTTGCGTGCGGTGGTTGCGATGCCCGCAGCGGCGCCAGCCATCGCGTCCAGCGTTGCGCGCTAGAAAGGTTCACGCGGCTGGCACCGTCGCGTCAGCCGGAAGCTCGACAAGCGTGGCACTGCCTGGGCCGCGCGTCGTGTTATCTTTGCAACCGGCTGCTCCGGTTGTTTGGTGTCTCAGGTATCATGCGCCGATGCGCGCATCCGCCCGAGATGTTCATCCCAACCTTTGTCCAGTGCTAGCATTAGATCAAAAGCCGCGGCACCTTGCGGCAAGCCTTCATGTTCCAGGGACAGATTGGTTCCGCCCTCAACCTCGGCCAGGCGCCACTTCACCGTGCTGACCTGGTCGCCCATCTGGGCGATGGTGAAGGTGTAATCCAGCTGCGAAAATGGTTTGGCAACAAGTACATCCCCCCAAATAAGCCGATTGCCGCTGTCGATGCCGAACATCTCGTAGGGGCCCTGCACCAGCGGGGCATTGGGCTTGTGAAACCAGATCGCCAGTTTCTCGGGGTCGGTCAGATAGGCCCATACTTGAGCTGGCGTTGCTCTCAGGTAGACGGATTTCTGCAAGACTAGGTTTTTCATTGAACATCCCTTTCGATTGCAGATTTGAGGGTGTCGAGCTTGCTGTCCCAGAAGGCGTCGAAGAAACTAAACCAGTCGGATAGGTGTTTCAGCCCGTCCGGATTTAAGCTGTTCCGGCGCGACCGGCCTTCCGTCTCGACGCTGATCAAGTTGCCGTCGCTCAAGATAGTGAGGTGCTTTTTGACCGCTGCGCGGGTCATGTCGAAGTTGTCGGCGACCTCGGCGATTGTCATGCCACGCTCTGCCAGGAGCCTCAAGATATCGCGCCGCGTCGGATCGGCGAGCGCGCGAAAGCCCATTTGTTCAGACGACGTCATGGCAGAAATGCCGCGCGTGACAAGTTGCGCAACCAGGTCATGTCGCACTCCTTATGATACCTATTAGTATCATGTTAATATGAAACCATATGGTATCACGTCAACCCTTATCCCGCTGAAGACGCGGGCAGGCTTTCATCAACGATGCAAATGACCCATGCAGGCCTGCCATGCATGGGCGGGTCAGTCATTTAAGGTGAGGGCAGGACGGAAGCTGCCATGGCAGGAAAATAGCTGCAAAGCCAATCAGGCCGCGCAGGAGCGTTGCGAGCCTTGCAGTCCTTTGTGCTTAGCCGACGATCAGCTGCTTGAGCTGCAGGGCTTCGTGCTCAAGCTCGGTCAGGCGGAAATTGACCACGTCACCGATTGTTATCATACCAATAAGCTTTTTGCCCTCAACCACCGGCATATGGCGGAAGCGCCCCTCAGACATGCGACGCAGCACTTCGATCAGCGTATCCTGGGCGCTGCATGTCACGACGTCGCGCGTCATGTTTTCGGCCACGCTCTGGGGCAGGGTCTGACCTGGCGTTTCGGCAAGCTTGCGCACGATGTCGCGTTCAGACAGGATACCGGCCAGTGCGCCGTCCTCATCAACGACAATCAAAGCGCCGATCCGTTCGTCGCGCAGGATCGTGACGGCAGAGGCGATCGTGTCGGTCTGAGCGATGGTGATCGCGTTTTTGCCCTTGCGCGCAAGCAATTGCTGAACACGCCCTGCTTCGGCTTGGGCATTTGTCGCAAGCGATTGGCTTGAGCTGGTTTGCTTGGTTGAGTCACCAACTTTTGGAGCCTGATAAGATGCCGGCATGTCGGTCGACCTCCTCAATTTTGTCGTCAGGGCTAGTATGGCGTAGGTTGCTGCGCAAAAAAAGCTTACTTGTCGACACTTTCAGCGACGCGCGGCTTGGGGCCCGATCCGCTGCGAGATACACAAAGCGCGCGGACCCAGCCGCGCGCGCTGATTTTACGTGAACCCGGTCCGTCAGACGGGTGTTGGCCCGGCCTCCAGCACGTCTTCCAATGTCCGCAGACCGGTGCGCGGAGATTGCACCAAAACGCTCATATTCCCCGGCTTATGCTCGTTGCGGTACATCTTGGTATGCGCGGCGGGCAATTCAGCCCAGGGGAAAACCTCGGACATGCACGGATCGAGCCGACGCTCCAACATCAGCTTGTTGGCAGAAGCGGCCTGCTTGAGATGGGCAAAATGGCTGCCCTGCAGGCGCTTTTGGTGCATCCACATATAGCGGACGTCAAACGTGCAGTTGAAGCCCGTGGTGCCGGCGCAAATGACAACCATGCCGCCCTTTTTCACCACGAAGGTGGAGACCGGAAAGGTCGCCTCACCGGGATGTTCGAAGACCATATCGACACTGTTGCCTTTGCCGGTGATATCCCAGATGGCTTTGCCGAATTTGCGCGCCTCTTTGAACCAATCGGCGTATTCCGGCGTGTTGACGGTGGGCAATTGACCCCAGCAATTGAAGTCTTTGCGGTTGATGACGCCCTTAGCGCCAAGCCCCATGACAAAGTCGCGCTTGTCTTCATCCGAGATCACGCCGATCGCATTGGCGCCCGCGGTGTTGATGAGCTGGATCGCGTAGGAGCCCAAACCGCCCGAGGCGCCCCAAACCAGCACGTTCTGACCGGGTTTGAGGTCATGTGGCTCATGGCCAAACAGCATTCGGTAGGCGGTAGCCAGCGTCAGCGTGTAGCAGGCAGCCTCTTCCCAGGTCAGATGCATCGGCCTTGGCATCAGCTGTTGCGCCTGGACGTTTGTGAACTGGGCAAAAGAGCCGTCAGGCGTCTCATAGCCCCAAATGCGCTGGCTGGGCGAATACATCGGGTCGCCGCCATTACATTCTTCATCATCGCCATCATCCTGGTTGCAATGGATCACGACCTCATCGCCGACCTTCCAGCGCGTGACCTTTTCGCCCACGGCCCAGACGATACCGGCCGCATCGGACCCGGCGATGTGGTAGGGCGCGCCATGGCCGTCAAACGGGCTGATCGGCTGGCCGAGACCGGCCCAGACACCGTTGTAATTCACGCCTGCCGCCATAACGAGTACCAGCACTTCATTGCTGTCGAGCTTAGGCGTGTCGACAACCTCGACCTGGAAGGCTTGGTCTGGCTCACCATGGCGTTCACGACGGATCGTCCAAGCATACATCTGTGTCGGCACGTGGCCCATGGGTGGCATTTCACCCATCTCATAGAGGTCTTTCACGGGGGCGTCGTACTGCAAATTACCCATTCCTCGGTCGAGAGCCATTGCCTGAGTCTCCTTCAAATACCATTGCTGCGGCGCGGAATCACCTGTGCCATTGCAGCGAGAGATACAATGCCCACGCAACTTTGCAACCCAGAAAGTGGAAACGGTGAAATTTTATGTCGCGGCAAAATCTGGAGTTATCGCTAGCTGAGCGCCCCCTGAGCATGCAGCCATGCTCGTATTCGCCCTGCAATCTCTGCAACATCGGCGTTTTCGGTGGTTACTTTTTCCAGCGGCAACGTGCTGCCATCGGATAATTCGATGTCGATGGTGTCCTCATCTTCTTGGCTGCGCACTAAAACGGCGCGGATCTCGTCGAAAGCAATGTCGATCTGCTCGGTGCGCTTAATGCCGGTCGAGCGGCGCGTCATGACACGATCGGGTCCGTAAAATGTCACCGTGACGGTGCCGTTCGCAAAAACAACGAAGAGACCGCAGACGGCAAAACCGACGCCCAAAAAGAACCCTAGGGTTTCAGCGAGGCCCCAGAGGTTCGGCACCAATCCGATGGCAAGGCCGAGCCCGAGGCAAAAGAAAACACCACCCGCCAGGTCGACGATGACCCGTCGATTGATTTTCAGGATGAGACGCGCAGGGGTATCTTCTGTAATTCTCAACCGCCCTCTTTCCCGTTATGCTTCCAATAAATGCGCCACGGATGCGGCGTAGAAGGCTACCAGCGCCTCCCCTTCAGGGGCGAGTTGGAATTGATCGGCTTCTTCCTCTAGCAGATGGCGCTCTATCAAGGCCCTCAGGCCGGCTTCGACCGTATAGTCAAGATCATCGCGCGGGATGAGGATTGTGGCGCCGGTTCCGCGCGCGGTTTCAACGGCCTGGCCCACAAAGGCCCGTAATCCGGCGCGGTCACGGATACCCTGGTTCAGCCCAAAAGCCACGAGGGGCACGGGTGTTACAGGCATTACAGCCGCGATCCGGGTCATCAAATCGGTGCCAAGTGCGGCGGCAGCATCGGCGTGGTCGGCAGACAGAAAGCCAGACAGCGAAAGCGGCTCGCCGAAACTGACGGCAGCATAGCCGTAGCGGTGAAAGCGTCCTGTCGCGCGCAGCCAAATTTGGCGACGCAGATAGCGATAAATCGGCGTGAGCGAGAAATTGTACCGCCGCGTGCCCTTTTCATGCGCCTCGATCAGCACGCGGTCTTCCATGACACGATCATAGTTTAAGGCAACAGGCACAAAGACCACATCGCGGCTGACACCGGGCTCGAACCCGTCAAGAATGTAGGAAATCAAGCCCAGTTTGGGCGCGCCCAGATGGCCCGTTTGGCTCAAGCGGCCTTCTGGAAAAACGGCTTGGGTCACGCCCGCCTCGGTTGCCATCTGGACATAACGGGCCAGAACCTTGCGGTAGAGCGCATTGTTGTGGCGCCGCCGGATGAAAAACCCACCAAGCGCGCGGACAAGCTGACGCAGCGGCCAAACGCGCGCCCACTCGCCCACCGCATAGGCCAGCGCAGATCGTTCGGCGACCAGCCAGGTGACGAGCACGTAATCCATGTTGGAGCGATGGTTCATCACAAAAATCACCGCTGCTTCGGGATCGACGGCCTCAAGGGCTGCTTCATTGCCTTGCGCCAAACGCACCCGAAAAAGTGACTGGCTGAGCAGTTTTGCCGCCCGGATGGCCAGGCTAAAATAGGCAAATGCCGAGAAACCCGGCACAATCTCGCGCGCGTAGCGTTCGGCGGTTTCTGCCGCAACATCGACGGGGATTTGGTTTTCATCAGCATGATCGGCAATGGCGCGCGCCACGTCGGGGTCAAACAGCAGCCGTCGGATCGTATCGGCGCGGCGGGCCAGTTTGAACGGCTGGATCGGGACCTTCAGCCGCTCATTAAGCTGGGCGACCGCGCGTTCCAACCGGCGCCGCAGGTACCAGCGCACCGACGGGATTAGCAGGCGTGAGGCAAAAGTGACCGCGGCAAACAGTACGATCAACAAAAACAGCCAAAGCGGAAGTTCGATAGACCGGAACATGAGCGCCACATTTGCAGGCAAGGTGGCGGGGGGTAAACAGCGCAAATGTATGCAGGAGATTCGTTTTTTACTTTGTCACCCATGGGCCAGTTTGGCCTGGCGGTTTTATCGGGCCTGTTGGCGACGGTGTTGGTCGCGCTGGCTTATGGGCTGTCGCGGCGGTTGTCGGTGACGTTGCGCCTGGCGCTTTGGGCGGTTTTGATCACCGGCTTTGTCTGGTTCTCGCCGCAAGTGTATTACAGCTATTACCGAGCGATCATTCCCGGACTGCCGGTGCAATCGGTGGTCGGCGCGCCGCCTGATCTGGCGACGATTGTGGAACTGCTGAGTTTCACCGGGCGCGCCACGCTATCGGCCCATAGCACTGGGGTTTTGGGCTGGCTGATGCTGGCGGCCGCTCTGTGGCGGCCGCGGTTCCTGGACCGGCCCGGCCGCGGACGGTCCGTGGGTGCTGACGGACGTAAGAAAGAAGGGAAGCGCCGTGCCTGATATTGATCTCGACCGCGCCTACGGCCTCAAAACCACGCAAGAAGCGCAAGAGCTTTATGCCGATTGGGCCCAGACCTACGACCAAGATTTTGGGGCGGCCTATGGCTATGTCGCGCCGCGTGAGATTGCCAAGCTTTACCTAGCCAAAGGTGGCACGGGGCCTTGTCTGGATGTTGGCGCCGGAACGGGTCTGTTGGCGGCGTATCTGGGTGGGATTACGGTTGATGCGATCGACCTGTCGCCCGAGATGCTGGAGATCGCACGCGAAAAGGGCCTCTACCGCCACCTGATCCAAGGTGATCTGTTGGCGCCGCTTGAAATGCCGGATGATGTCTATGCTGGCGCGGTCTCGTCTGGCACATTCACTTACGGTCATGTGGGCCCAGAATGTTTGGCTGAATTGCTGCGCGTCGTTCGCCCAGGTGGGCTTTTTGTCTGTAGTTGCGTGCCGAAGGTTTTTGATGGGCTGGGCTTCGGCTCGGCCCTGGCGCGGCTTCAGGCAAGCGGCCAGATCTCGCCTTTGAGGTTTGCCGATATTGCCATTTACGAGAACGCGGAGCACGAACATGCTGAGGACCGCGTCCTGGCGATGATCTTTCGCAAATCAATTTAGCGGCCGCGCGAGACGCGCGATGAGATGCTTTAGGAGGGGGCAACCCCCGCCCCCCCGCTCTACGCTTGGTGCGTTTAGACGCAAGAATGCTGGCCCGCTTTGGGCGCTGGTTTCGCACAAAACGGCAACACATTGGTGAAGCCGGAATTGCCGCGACGCAGCGAATTGACTCTGACATATTATTCCGAATATGTGATCGACAACGTATTTTTATTGCTGGTGCCAAATATGACTGATCGTGATCGCCCCTGGCTTATTCGCACCTATGCAGGCCATTCGACCGCGAAGGCATCGAACGCGCTTTATCGCGGCAACCTGGCCAAAGGGCAGACCGGTTTGAGCGTGGCTTTCGATCTGCCGACGCAGACCGGGTACGACAGTGATCATGAATTGGCCCGCGGCGAGGTTGGCAAGGTCGGTGTACCGGTCTGCCATCTGGGTGATATGCGCACGCTGTTCGATCAGATCCCGCTGGAACAGATGAACACCTCGATGACGATCAATGCGACTGCGCCCTGGCTGTTGGCGCTTTACATCGCCGTGGCCGAGGAGCAGGGCGCGGATATTTCGAAATTGAACGGAACGGTGCAGAACGACCTGGTCAAAGAATATCTCAGCCGCGGAACCTATATTTGTGCACCTGAGCCATCGATGAAGCTGATTGCCGATGTCGCGGAATATTGTTTTGAGCAATTGCCGAAATGGAACCCGATGAATGTCTGTTCCTATCATTTGCAAGAGGCCGGCGCGACCCCGGAACAGGAGCTGGCATTTGCCCTGGCCACCGCAACAGCGGTACTTGACGAATTGCGTCCACGCGTTCCGCGAGAAGATTTCCCAGGTATTGTCGGGCGTATTTCGTTTTTCGTGAATGCAGGCATCCGCTTTGTCACAGAGATGTGCAAAATGCGCGCCTTTGTCGATCTGTGGGATGAGATTTGCGAAACCCGTTATGACGTGTCGGACCCTAAGATGCGCCGTTTCCGCTATGGTGTGCAGGTCAATTCGCTTGGCCTGACCGAGCAGCAGCCGGAAAATAACGTCCACCGCATCTTAATAGAGATGCTGGCCGTGACATTGTCAAAAAAGGCCCGCGCCAGGGCGGTTCAATTGCCTGCTTGGAATGAGGCGCTTGGACTGCCTCGGCCGTGGGACCAGCAATGGTCGATGCGCATGCAACAAATCCTCGCCTATGAGACAGATCTGCTGGAATACGGCGATCTCTTTGACGGCAACCCTGCCGTCGAGCGCAAAGTGGAGACGCTCAAAGCCGGTGCGCGGTCTGAATTGGCCCATATCGAGGGCATGGGCGGCGCGCTCAAGACCATCGAATACATGAAGCGGCGCTTGGTCGAGGCCAATGCCGCCCGCGTCTCAGGCATTGAAACGGGTGCAACAACCGTTGTTGGCGTGAATAAATTCACGACAACCGAACCATCGCCGCTAATGGATGCCGATGGCGGGATTATGGTGGTTGACCCAGAGGTTGAGGCCGATCAGATCGCGCGTCTGGAGGCTTGGCGCGCAGGCCGAGACCGAGACGCCGTGGCCGCCGCATTGTCTGAGTTGCAGCGCGCGGCGCAGGCAGGCGAAAACATAATGCCCGCCTCTGTCGCGGCGGCGAAAGCGGGCCTTACAACCGGCGAATGGTCCGGCGTGCTGCGCGCGGTACACGGCCAGTATCGTGGGCCAACCGGGGTGGCGAGCGCGCCGTCAAACCGCACAGAAGGTCTTGATGATATCCGCGAGGCTGTTGATGCCGTCAGTGATCAATTGGGCCGGCGGCTGAGCTTTCTGATGGGCAAGCCAGGCCTGGACGGCCATTCCAACGGCGCCGAGCAAATTGCCTGCCGGGCGCGTGATTGCGGCATGGAAATTCACTATGACGGGATCCGTCTGACCCCCGCAGAAATTGTTGCAGCCGCGCTGGAAGACGCGCCCCATGTTATCGGATTATCGATTTTGTCGGGCAGCCATGTTCCCTTGATCGGCGACACATTGGCCAGACTGCGCGCAGCCGGATTGGGAGATATCCCGGTTATTGTTGGCGGCATTATTCCCGACGAAGATGCCATTACTCTGAAAGCGGCAGGTGTATCGGCTGTTTACACGCCAAAGGATTTTGAGCTGAACCGGATCATGCGCGACATCGTCGAACTTGCAGGTACAACCCAGATCGCGGCAGAATAACCTACAGAAATACTTTTTTCTGAAATCCTTGTGAATTGCCTAAAAAGACCAGTTTCCATTCTTGCCCTTTTGCGGCAACAGTCGGATCATCATAATGAATGCGCTGGCCACTGCATGATGTGGTTGCCCAAAAACAAGGACCTCGGGTATGCCGAAGATTAATCTCGAAAAAATGTCGCGGGAGGATTTGGTGAGTTTGCGTAAGTCCGTTGATCAGGCTTTGAAAGCCTCTGAACGCGAAGCAAAGAAAAATGCGCTGGCTGCTGCACAAAAAGCCGCCGCCGCCCATGGCTTCACACTCGATGAAATCCTCGCCGGCAAAAAAGGCGGGTCCGGTCCGAAATCTGCGCCGAAATACGCTAACCCGAAAGACCCAGGCCAAACCTGGACCGGGCGCGGTCGTCAGCCCAATTGGGTTAAAGACGCCCTGTCTTCCGGGAAGTCCTTGGACGAATTGGCGATCTGATCGCCGAGATATTTCCGTTATTCTAGCCAGTCGACCAACGCATCGTAGCTATAGCTGTGTGCGATGGTCCCCGACGGGAACGGCCTGAAATCTGGATCTTGCGGTAGACATCCGGCTTCGCAAAGTTGGTAAGTCACCATGTCTTCGGTATCGATGTACCAAAGTCGCCCGCCTGGCGTTGCGACATAGCCGTCAATGCCTTCATCAGCATCACTTTCCATATCGCTGATGCTGGGAACTTCATGCCCCTCATCGCCGTCAAAAGAACCATGCGTGTGGTAGGAGGCGAAGATGATCGCAAGCTCCCAAGGCTCGTCGGGTGTGCAACTGTCCTGCTGGCCGCGTACGGCGGGGCTGGCCACTAAATTACCTTGCGCATTAACCCCGACATAGCCGCAATATTCCCGCCCCTCCTGGAAGGAGACAGCTTGCAATTCGGCCAGCACCCCACGCATCAGCGTGAGCTCTTCGCTCGATTGCGCGGCGGCGGGGCCCGCCAATCCGACCATGAAGAGCATTTTGAGGTTTCGCATGGCGCAGCGCTCGGGCATCGTTTTCCAGCCAAGACTAGCAGGAAGACGCATGACCATCCATATCGGTGCAAATCCGGGTGAAATCGCCCCAACAGTTCTTATGCCAGGCGACCCGTTGCGGGCGAAATGGGCGGCAGAAACATTCCTGGAAGACCCGATCTTGGTCAATGAAGTGCGCGGCATGCTGGGTTTTACCGGCACCTGGCACGGCCACCAGGTGACGATCCAGGGCTCCGGCATGGGTATGCCCAGCATTTCGATCTACGCCAACGAATTGATCCGGGACTACGGCGCCAAGACGTTGATCCGGATCGGCAGTGCCGGTGCCATGCAGTCGTATATTGCGCTGCGCGATGTGGTGCTGGCAATGACGGCCTCGACCCTGTCGACTCCGTCGCGCGGCATCTTTCGCGACCTGAACTTTGCGCCGTGTGCCGATTACGCCCTGCTGGCGGCGGCCCATGATGCTGCCGCCTCTAAAGGGCTCACGCCGCATGTGGGTGGCATCTATTCGTCCGATACTTTCTATGATGAGCGGCCCGATCTGAATGAGCAGATGGAGCGCCATGGCATTCTGGCCGTCGAGATGGAGGCGGCGGAGCTTTACACGCTGGCGGCGCGCTATGGTTGCCGGGCCTTGGCGGTATTGACCGTGTCCGATCACCTCAAAACCGGAGAGTTGCTGCCGTCGTTGGAGCGGCAGACAAGCTTTTCCGACATGGTCGAGATCGCTTTGCAAGCGGCGTTCGCATGAAGACGCGGTGGCTTGCTGGACGCCAGGTGGGCGCGATTGGCCTGGGATGCATGAGTTTTGGTGGCATGTACGGCGGTTCGGATGAAGAGACGAGCCGCGCTTGTCTGGCGCGCGCCGTTGAACAAGGTATTGATCACTGGGATGTAGCCGAGATTTACGGCGCCGGGGAATGCGAAGCGATCATCGGCCGATTTCTGGCCGATCACCCGGTGGATGTCTCGATTGCAACCAAAGCGGGGATCTATCCAGACAAGGACAGGCCCTGGCGCAACGATGCTGATAGCTTGCGCGCCTCACTTGAAGGGTCGCTAACCCGGCTGGGGCAATCTTCGGTCGCACTATTCTATGTGCACCGGCGCGACCCGGCGATCAGCATTGAGACGGTGATGGAGACGCTATTGGGTTTTCAAACTGAAGGTTTGATCGGCGCGATTGGGTTTTCGGAGATTGCCCCGGCAAGCTTGCGGCGGGCGGCCAAACTGGGGCCCGTTGCCGCGGTCCAGTCGGAGTATTCGCTTTGGACTCGTCAGCCGGAGCTTGGCATGCTGCGCGCTTGTGCTGATCTGGGCGCCGCGTTTGTGGCCTTTTCACCGGTCGGTCGCGGCATGTTGAGCGACTGCGTGCCGGAGCCTGCGGGATTTGCGGAACGCGACATCCGCCAGCGCATGCCGCGGTTTCAAGCGCCGGCATTTGAAGCCAATGCTGCGGCGATCGCGCCGTTTCGCGCTTGGTGTGGTGAACGAGGCTGGGCAACGGCCGCCGTGGCGATGGCTTGGCTTTTGGCGCAGGCGCCGCATGTCCTGCCGATCCCCGGGACGCGCTCAGCCACCCATCTCGATGAGCTTGCCGCAGGTGCAGCAATCGATCTGAGCGCTGATGACCTTGACCAGATCGACGTGCTCTTGCCACCCGGCTTTGCCGAGGGCGACCGCTATACACCGGCGCAATACGGCGCGGTCGAGCGCTATTGCTAATCGGTTGTGCGCTGCCAAATTGAAAAGGGCCCTGGTCGGGCCCTTTGAGAGACACTAGGTGCTTAGATCACGACGACATCAAGTGGTGGGAAACCGTTGAACCCAACCGAGGCATAGCTCGATGTGTAAGCGCCGGCATTGCGGATAATGATCCTATCGCCGGCGCGCAGGCCTAGCGGCAGTTGCACCGGGCGCTTTTCATAAAGCACATCGGCGCTGTCACAGGACGGACCCGCAAGGATGCAAGGGCCGGTATCTTCATGATCACGCGGCGTGGCGAACTGGTAGCGGATCGCCTCATCGATGGTTTCGGCAAGGCCGGAGAATTTGCCGATGTCGAGATAGACCCATCGGTGCAGATCATCGTCGGACTTTTTGGCCACCAGGAGGACTTCGGCTGCAATCGCGCCAGCTTCCGCGACCAGGCCGCGGCCCGGTTCAGCCATAACCCTGGGCTCTGACCCGAAGTGGGCGCGGATCTGTGCCATCACCTCCTGCGCATAGCGGGTCGGGTGGACAATCTCCTCGCCGTAAAAGGCGGGAAATCCACCACCGATATTCAGCAGGTCCAGCTCAAATCCAGCTTGATGCGCCTCGGCCCAGATTGCCGCCACCTGGTCGAGCGTCTCCGCCCACATGGCCGGGTCGCGGGTTTGGCTGCCGACATGAAACGACAGCCCGACCGGCGCCAACCCGAGCCTGCGGGCCTGCGCCAAAAGGGTCAGCACCTTGCCCCGCGTTGTGCCGAATTTGCGCGTCAGCGGCCAATCAGCACCCGAAGCCTCAACGATCAGGCGGATATAGACCTGCGCGCCGGGCGCGTGGGCGGCGATCTTCTCAAGCTCTTCCTCGGCATCAGCGGCAAAGAGCGTAACTCCGGCATCATAAGCAAACCGGATATCGGTTGCCCGTTTGACGGTATTGCCAAACGAGATCGTCTCGGGCTGTGCGCCCTGAGCGAGGCACAGCTCGATCTCGCCCCGGCTGGCGGCATCGAAACGGGACCCAAGCCGGACCAGCCGGTCGATCACCGCGGCATCTGGATTGGCTTTGACCGCGTAATGAATGTCGGCGTTTCCAAGACCTTCGCTCAGCGCACGGAATTGCCCCTCGACCCGATCGATATCAAGGACCAGTGTCGGGCGATCAAACGTGTGAGTGTGGATATAGGTTTCAACACGGGCAGGGGCAGCGTCAAACGCGGGCCCCGCCGAAAAACCGGCGTGGGTTACGAGCATGGTCATCTCCATTCAGACCCGGCCATGTCCGGGTTTTCCCGGCGTGAGACCGCTCAGTTCCAAGGGAGACGTTACCGTCGCTACGTAACCGCGTGGGTGTTGAGCCCACCTCGACAGAGGCGCGTGCGTTGGCGTCTATGAAGGCGCATGTGGACCATCGCGTGAGTCGGATCAACCCCCTAAAATCGCGGCAGGTGAAATTCACCGAGTCCATTCCGATTGCGATGACTCATAGGAACTAGAGCGGGCCATGGCTGCGGTCATACGCGTTTGCCAAGGGCGGTTTGTGCGCAACGGTCGCGGCGCTGTCGAAGACCTCGACCAAAAGAGGGAAACAGGCTGCGTTGTCGGAGGAATGTGTGGCGGAGCAATCGCCGCCGGGGCAGGCCGAGAGCGCTCCGATCAGGTCGATCTCGGCCAGGAAATCCAGATGATCGCCGGGCCGTGCAGGTGTTGCTTTCATGAAATATTGACCGGTATCGCGGGTAAAGCCCGTGCACATGAAGACATTGAGCACATCATGGATATGTGGTTCGGCTTCTTCCCGGGTTGTGCCCATGGCCTCGGCCAGCGCGCGGGTCAAATTGGAATGGCAGCAATAATGGTAGGCGTCGCCGCCCGACAAAAGCGCGTGTGTGTAGGGGTCACAGCGCGTGCCGATCACATCATGCACGCCGCCGCCATAGGCGTCGATCCCATACCAGTTGAGCGTATCGGCCAGGATCGTGGCCATCGGACGCATGTACGGTAGGCAAGACCAGAGCCGGTCGCCCGTACTGACATGGGTGCCGTGCAGCGCGCGCGTTTTGCCGGAGAAAAACCTCTCACCCAGATCATCGGCATTCCACAGGTTCAGATCGCCGACCTGCGGTCCGTCGACCGAGCTTATTCGCCAGGTTTGCCCGGCGCGGACACGAAAAGCGCGTGCTTGACGCGGCGGGATCACAACCTCGCCGGTTTTGCGCAAATCTCGCAACGCATTGGAGATATGCGCGGGCTCTGGCGCGGGCAGGGTCTGGGGCGGGTAGCAGATCACGGGCGCGATATCGCGCCGGGCTTGGGCGTCGTCGGGTTCGGTCATGCCGGGACTGGAGCACAGTCGTGCAAGTAATGCCAGCGCTGCCTCACCAGATGGGGAGCGCGAGGGGCCCGCCCCTCGCAAGGGCCCGTCCGGCCAAAGGACAGCGCGCCAAGGAGGGCCCCAAAGGGGCGTGACGCGGCGCGCTCTACGCGGCCTCGACCGACAGAACCGTCGGCAAATGGCGCGCAATCTCATCCCAGCTTTCGCCCTCATCGTAGCTGGCAAAGATCGACCCCGAATTGGTCCCAAAAAACACCTCTGCCCCGGGCCCGACCGCCATGGCTTGGCGCAGCACCGTGAAAAAGCACCCTGATTGCGGCAATCCGCGGCGCTTGGCCACCCAGCTCTCGCCGCCATTATTGGATTTCCAAACCGCCGCCGCGGCGTCTGGCGGGAACCGCCCCGCACTGTCCCCGTTCAGAGGAATAGTCCAGATCATCGCCGGATCATTTGGATGCACCCCGATGGGAAAGCCAAAGGTAGATGGCAATCCTTCGGTGATATCATCCCAATGCCGCCCGCCATCATGGCTGCGCCACACACCATGGTGGTTTTGTTGGTATAGCGTCTCGTCCGAGGCCAGGCCCATATTGTGAACGCAGTGCCCGGTCTCACCGCCTGACGGGGCCGCCGGGTGGCTGTGGCCGTCACAGGCGGCAGCATTGGACAAACGGTTGCGCCGTTCCCAGCTTTGCCCGCCATCCTCGCTCGCAAAAACACCGGCAGCGGAGATCCCTGCCCAAAGCCGCGCCGGGTCCTGGGGATGGGTCACAAGCGTATGCAACACCAAACCGGCGGCGCCCGGGTTCCAGTCTTTGCGGCTCTCATGGTCGTTTATCCCGGCCACGCCGGCCCAGCTTTCGCCGCCGTCATCGCTTACAAATAGGACCCCGGGCTTGCCTCCGGCCCAAAGTCGGCCATGGGCGGCGCGCAGCAACCAAATGGCCTCAATCTCCCTATCAAAGGGTGTCTCTTCCGCCGTCCAGCCGACCATCGCCGCAAATTCTGGCTCCGCTGCCGCCCAATCATCGATCTGGCCGCGGGCCAATCGGCTGATTGTCCAGGTCTCGCCACCGTCATCGGATCGCCAGACACCGACGCCAAAAAAATCATTACCGCCGCCGGCCCAAATCCGCCCGGTTTCTGGCTCAGAGGTTAGGTGGTTGATCGGCCAACCGCCGCAATGCGGCCCGCTCATCTGGCCGTCGCGCAGGATGAATGCGCCTTTTGTGGTGCCGATCAGAAGATCGGTGTCGCTCATGTTCCGGCCCTCCCTGGCGGGAACACTACCACAACGGTTCTGTGTCTGCGCTTGCTTCGATGTTTCAAAGTGCCGGCACGCGGACTTGGTACCACAAAATAACATCGGCAAATCGGGCCCGACCAGAGCTGACCCGGAAGAAGAAAGACGACCCGATATTCTGGCCAAAGCCGGTTGCCGGGAATGCCTCCCAAAGCCCGACGGTCATATTGCCAACCAGCGACTCGGTGCGCACGATCTCCGTCTCGGGCACGCCAGATTTTGTGATGGTGAAATCGGCAACCGGTGCGATCTCGTCGGTAAATTGCAGTGGCCTGACTTTGTAGGCAAGCACGGCTTTGGCCAGTGATGTGCCCGCGACAAAATCGTCGGGTCGGAAAAACGGGCCGACCCGTTCCTCTTCGCCGGGGCCAAGTGTGAACGCGCCATCGCGCAATACGGCGTAATCAGCAACGGTTGGCATCGAAACATCTCCTTTGGAAATGATCGCAGCCTAGCACGTTTAACGGGTCGTGGCGGTCCGCGTTGGTCAGACTTGCCGCTCGACCATCATCTTTTTAATATTGGCAATCGCCTGGGCGGGATTGAGCCCTTTGGGGCAGGTCTTGGTGCAGTTCATGATTGTGTGGCAGCGGTAAAGCTTGAATGGGTCTTCAAGTTCATCAAGACGCTCACCGGTCGCCTCATCGCGGCTGTCGATGATCCAGCGATAGGCGTGCAGAAGGGCCGCCGGGCCCAGATACCGGTCCCCGTTCCACCAATAACTGGGGCACGAGGTTGAGCACGAGGCACACATCACACATTCATAAAGCCCGTCGAGCTTTTTGCGGTCTTCGATAGATTGCTTCCATTCATGCTCAGGGCGCTGTGTCTTGGTCTCCAGCCAGGGCATGATCGAGGCATGTTGGGCGTAGAAATGGGTGAGATCGGGGATCAGGTCTTTGACAACAGGCATATGCGGCAGCGGATAGATCGCCACGGCGCCGTCGATCTCGTCGATCCCATGGATGCAGGCAAGCGTGTTGATCCCATCGCCCATGCGTTTGTCGGCACTGCCGATATTCATCGCGCAAGACCCGCAGATGCCTTCGCGGCAGGACCGACGGAAGGTCAGAGTCGGATCGATCTCGTTTTTGATCTTGATGAGCGCATCGAGCACCATGGGCCCACAGGTATCAAGATCGACCCAATAGGTATCAACGGAGGGGTTTTTGCCGTCATCAGGGTTCCAGCGGTAGATCTGGAATTTGCGCAGATTGGTGGCGCCTTCGGGCTTGGGCCAGGTCTTGCCGACAGTGATGCGCGAATTCTTAGGAAGGGCGAGTTCAACCATTGGTTTTTCCTAGCCTAAAATTATGCCGTTGGCGCGGATGCACGCGTCGGTTTCGGCGCGGTCAACAATCCGCAAAGTCAGCTCTTGCGCGGCGCCGCCGATCACCTGATCGCGGTAGCTGGCCAAGCTGCTCAATTCATCCGCCGTGGCATTGTCGCGCACGCAACTGGCCATGGGCGGGACGTTGATGCCAGGATAGACCCGCGCAATCACTGTAGATGCCACCTGCTCAGCTGCCTGCGCCTCTTCCGCCGGCGTGAGCCCAGCACAACCTACCAGCAACGGCATTGCAGCCATCAGCAATTTCACTGCCTTTGCGTTCATACTGCCCACCAGCACGCGGCGGGTGGCACGCCGTAGTCTGCGGAGACGGAAAGCCACATCATCGCTTCTCGCATCAATAGACCCGCGCCTTGGGTTTGATCTTGTCCAGATCGATGCCGCCCTCGTTATGACCGATCAGTGGGCTGAGATGCACGGGCCGGTAGCTGAGCTTCGTCTTGGTGCCGTCGACGGTAGCCAACGAGTGGACGCGCCAGTCGACATCATCACGGTCGGGGTAATCCTCATGAGCATGGGCGCCGCGGCTTTCCTTGCGCGCCTCGGCGCCGACAATTGTTGCCAACGCATTGGGCATTAGGTTTGTCAGCTCCAGCGTCTCCATCAGATCGGAATTCCAGATGAGTGAGCGGTCGGTGACCTTGATCGCATCCATCTTACCGGCGACGCTTTCCATCTTCTTGCAGCCTTCGGCGAGGGTCTCGTCGGTGCGGAAGACGGCGGCATCGGCCTGCATGGTCTTTTGCATCTCCAGCCGAAGATCGGCCGTGGGTGTGTCGCCATCGGCATGGCGGATATCGTCGAACCGGCTCAGCGCACGATCCAAGCTGTGTTCATTGAGATTGTCGTTCATCGCCTCAGCATCGACCACTTCGCCCGCCTTGATTGCCGCGGCACGGCCGAACACCACCAAGTCAATCAGGCTGTTTGATCCCAAACGGTTGGCGCCATGCACCGACGCGCAGCCCGCCTCGCCTACCGCCATCAGGCCCGGCACGATCCGGTCGGGATCGGTCTCCGTCGGGTTCAGCACCTCGCCCCAGTAATTTGTTGGAACGCCGCCCATATTGTAATGGACGGTGGGCAGGACCGGGATCGGCTCCTTGGTCAGATCGACGCCGGCAAAGATGCGCGCGCTTTCCGAAATACCCGGCAGCCGTTCGGCCAGTGTCTCGGGCGGCAGATGGTTAAGGTGCAAATGGATGTGGTCGCCTTCTGGGCCGACGCCGCGGCCTTCGCGTATCTCCATCGTCATGCAGCGCGACACCACATCGCGTGACGCCAGATCCTTGTAAGTCGGCGCGTAGCGTTCCATGAAGCGCTCGCCCTCAGAGTTGGTCAGATAGCCGCCCTCGCCGCGCGCGCCTTCGGTAATGAGGCAGCCGGAGCCATAGATGCCGGTTGGGTGGAACTGCACAAATTCCATATCCTGTAACGGCAGG
>JBCCXT010000025.1:0-52455 GCA_039191215.1 Pseudomonadota bacterium | reverse complement strand
GACCGGATGAAGCTGGCACTTAACGGGTTGGTGGTGGTAGCGCTGATCATCGACGAAGACGACGCCATTCTCGAAGACAGTTGGGTGGCTCTGCGCGGTCTGCCGGAGATCACCAAAGACGGTGCCGATCTGGCTGAGTTGATCGAAGACCAAATCGCTGAGATGCTGCCGCGCCTCGACGACCGCACGGTTGAGGATGACACGAAGCTCGACGAGGCGATGAAACGCGCTGCGCGCCAGGTTTGCCAGGAAGAGATTGGCAAACGTCCCGAAGTCACTGTGATGGTCTCACGCTTGGCGACTTGACCGGTCACACCGGCACCTCTTGGGCGCGGATCAGGTCAAAAAATCAATGATATCTACCTCGATCTGAATGCCGGATTGTCCTAGCAGATCACGGCAACTGAGCCCGAAGGGGTCGGGCGACCAATAACAGGAAACGACCCAATCGCTGATGCGCCACCTTGGTGCTTGTGTCACTTAAGCCGCAGATTCCTCCGCACCCGGTAGCACCTCTGGGGCGCCGGGTTTGTCGCCACGACGTTCGGCAAAGCTCAGTGCAATAAAGTCAGGCATGTGATCGCCCATGCCAACTACCCGATTGCCCTGATCGCGGTGGTCGTTGCGGCTGCGCCGCTCTCGCTTTTGTGGTTTCGGGGTCTCTTCGGTTACTGCGGTGGCCTCGGCAGGCTTGCGTTTGGCACGGCTGCGCTTTTGCTTTTCGACCTCAACCGCAGTGTCTTCGGCTTTTGGCTCGCCCATAGGGCTTTCGATACGCGGGATCTCTTGGCCCAAGAGTTTTTCGATCTCGACCAGATACTTCTCATCTCGCTTGATGCAAATCGTGAAGGCTCGGCCCAGTTTTCCCGCGCGCCCGGTGCGGCCGATCCGATGCACGTAGTCTTCGGCATGTGACGGCACGTCGAAATTGAACACATGGCTGACATTGGGGATGTCAAGCCCGCGCGCGGCCACGTCGGAGGCGATCAGAAACGTGACCGAGCCGTCCCGGAAGCCATCAAGTGTGCGCATGCGCTGCGCCTGATCCAGATCGCCATGGATCGGTGAGGCATTTAGACCGTGTTTCTGCATGGACTTTGCCACGATATCCACGTCGACCTTGCGGTTGCAAAAGATGATTGCGTTGCGGCAGGCCTCACCCTCTTGCGCGATCAGCTTTCGCAACAGTGCGCGCTTTTCGCTCGCCTCCCGGTCCCGGCGGGAGCCGCGAAACATGACCAGACTTTGCGTGATCGTGTCCGAAGTCGTTGATTGCCGCGCCACTTCGATCTTTGCGGGGTTCGACAGAAATGTGTTTGTAAGCCGCTCAATCTCGGGCGGCATAGTTGCTGAGAAAAACAGAGTTTGGCGCGTAAACGGCGTCAGCGAGAAGATTTTCTCGATGTCAGGGATAAAACCCATATCAAGCATCCGGTCGGCTTCATCGACCACCATAACCTTGACATCCGACAGGATCAGCTTGCCACGTTCGAAATGGTCAAGCAGACGGCCCGGCGTCGCGATCAGCACATCGACGCCTTTGTCGATAGCGGCGTCCTGGTCCTTGAAGCTAACGCCGCCGATCAGCAAGGCCTTGGTAAGCTTCACATATTTCGAGTAGACGTCAAAATTTTCTGCGACTTGGGCAGCCAATTCGCGCGTCGGGCAAAGCACCAAGCTGCGCGGCATTCGGGCCCGCGCGCGGCCTCGTGCCAGTGCGGTGATCAGCGGAAGCGTAAAGCTTGCGGTTTTCCCCGTGCCGGTCTGCGCGATGCCAAGGACGTCTTGTCCCAGAAGTGCGGGCGGGATCGCCCCTGACTGGATTGGTGTGGGTTCCTCATAGCCGGCTTCGCTAACAGCTTTGAGGACCTTCGGATTGATATCGAGGTCAGTGAATTTTGTCATATGCGTCCATCTTGCGGGCTCTGCCGCGTCACGTTTGGAGCGCATAGTCCGGCGCGCCCCGCGGATTGCGGGCGGATCCCGCGATTGCGCGGCTGAATAGATGAATCTGAGCCGGTCGTCAAATCCTTAGGCATTTACCATGCCTTAACCACCTTGGCGCTACGCCAAGGCATGCGATTTCTGATGATCATACTATTGGGCGCCTGGCCGGTAATGCTATCGGCCGAAGCGGGCACCATCACGGTGTCGACAGGTGTGGCTGGCACACACTCCGCAGCCCGTATTGTTTCGGCGCAACCGCAGATATTGGCGGAAGCACGCATTCTCGCGCGCGGAGACATGCAGGTCTTTATTGTCGAGCTGGCGCAAACAGGCGGTGCGCCGGTTACGATCGGGCAAGCATTCATTGCCGCTCAGGCCTTCGATTTCGAACCGGCCCCGAGGGCCGAGGCATTTTGCACGGGCGCAGGCCGGTGCCGCGGCACACATCTGGGCACGTTGTTTTTCAGCCAAACATCATTTGCCCAAGCCGGATCGGCTGGCATTTCAGTGCGGCTCAATACGTCGGGTGCAGCCTCGATTGACCTTGCATTACCCCCCGCGCTATTTGCAGAAGCCTGGGCCCAAGCCACTTGGCTGAATTGAGACGCCCGGCACCGCACCACCAAGCCTACCAATCCCATTGGCGCGCGCGCAGCAATCGTCCGATGCAAGCCCTATACCTGAAGTCAAAGATGTACGCCCATGGTCCGGCTCTTTCACACCCCCACGATTGATTGCAAGGCTCGCTTAGTTCGCTGGTGCTCAAAGCCAAGAAATGGCCTCGGCCGAGTTGGCCGGTCGGCCCATCGTCCCGCTTATTACTCTTTCGCGCTGCTCATCGATACCTGCCTAGATTGCTCATACTCTCGGGGTGACTGTTGAATGACGAGAGCGGGGTTGGCGTCCCGGGACGGGACGTGGGGTCAGCGGTCGGCGACGCTCTTTTATTGGCCAGCCAATCGAGGGCTGTCCGGGCTTTGCCGCCAATCGATGGCGATCTGGTCGCCCTTCCAGATGTAGCTACAAGATGGCGGCGGCCTGGGCCGCAGCCTCGGCAAAGACGCGCGCCGGAATGTTAAGGTCAATCGGTCCTTCCGACGTGATCAGCCGCAGCTCGATCCCCGTCCCCGCAAGTTGTGCAAATTCAGCGCGGGAAAATGCCAGCACGCCCACGTTCCAACGGCATTGCAACCCCGAACATACCCTGTCGCGTGGCACTGGTCGAAAGAACAGCTCGCGCCCAAAGCTCCAAGCCGCGTCGCCGTAAATGGGCGAGCCGTCGGATCGGCCATGGCGCAGAAAAACAGTGTAACCGACGGCGCCGTCAGCGCCGCGGATGATATTTGCCTGCGCGTAAATCGAAAAATGCCGGTGCTCAGACACCCGGATCTCAGCGGAATAGCCGCCTGCAAGCCCGGTATGGCGCGACACCATTGTGCCTTGAGCTTGGGCAAGACACGGCAGAAGCATGAGAAGGAATGAGAACAAAAAGCGAACCATAGCCTTGGCTAACGCCTTTAGGGTTAACGCAAGGTTACTGCATCAGCTCTTTTGTCGCCGACAGCCGGATGTCGGGGTAGTCGCGCTCGACCCGGTCGATATCCCATTGCAGGCGCGTGAGATAGACCGGGTCCCCATCATTGTCGCGGGCAAGGTGCTGTTTGTTGGCCGTCGTGAAGGTTTCGATCGCGTCCTTTGGGCCATGCACCCACCGGGCCGAGGTGAATTGCGAGGGCTCAAACCGAACCGGCAGGCCGTATTCCAACTCAATGCGGCTGGCCAAAACCTCAAACTGCAGGGCGCCGACAACGCCGACCACAAATCCAGCTCCAATGTCGGGCCGAAAGACCTTTGCAGCACCCTCTTCTGCGAATTGCATCAAGGCTTTATCCAGGTGTTTGGCCTTCATCGGATCGCCCGCGCGGCAATTTTGCAAAAGTTCCGGCGCAAAACTTGGGATGCCCGTGAAGCGAAGCTCCTCGCCTTCGGTCAGGGCATCGCCGATCCTAAGCTGGCCGTGATTGGGAATGCCGATGATGTCCCCGGCCCAGGCCTCTTCGGCCAATTCCCTGTCGGCGGCAAGAAATAGGACCGGATTGCTCACTGCCATCGGCTTTTTCGACCGGACATGCGTGAGTTTCATCCCGCGTTTGAAATGGCCTGAGGCCAATCTGACAAAGGCCACACGGTCGCGATGCTTTGGGTCCATATTCGCCTGAACCTTAAAGACGAAACCGGCCACCTTAGCCTCCTCGGGGGCCACCTGGCGCGGCTCAGCCGTTTGCACCTGCGGCTGCGGCCCGTAATCTGCAATGCCGTCCATCAATTCCTTAACGCCAAAGGAGTTGATGGCAGAGCCAAACCAAATTGGCGTCAAAGACCCCTCGGCAAAGGCGCGCATATCCAGCGCTGGCAGCAGCTCGCGCGCCATTTCGACCTCTTCGCGCAGCTTCTCTAGCATCTCGCCGGGGATGTGATCACTCAGTCTTGGATCGTCGAGCCCCTCCATCGCGACGCTTGCAGCGACCCTGTTTCGATCCGCGCGGTCCATCAATTCCAGTCGATCGCGCAGTAAATCGTAGCATCCCACGAAGTCACGCCCGACACCGATTGGCCATGAGGCTGGTGTCACATCGATGGCCAGGCTTTGTTGAATTTCATCAATTATCCCGAAAGTATCCCTGCTTTCACGATCCATTTTATTGCAAAAAGTCAATATAGGAAGATCACGGAGACGACAGACTTCAAACAGTTTTTGGGTTTGGCTCTCCACGCCTTTGGCGCCGTCGATGACCATAACGGCTGCATCGACGGCGGTCAGCGTGCGGTAGGTATCTTCGGAGAAATCCGAGTGGCCAGGCGTGTCAACCAAATTGAACCTGTAATCACGGTAATCAAACGACATCGCCGAGGCGGAAACTGATATGCCGCGATCCTTTTCCATCGCCATAAAGTCGGACCTTGTGCGCCGTGCCTCGCCTTTCGCGCGCACCTGTCCGGCCATCTGGATAGCGCCGCCATAAAGAAGAAACTTTTCCGTCAAGGTCGTCTTGCCCGCATCGGGATGTGAGATGATGGCAAAGGTTCTTCGGCGCGCGATCTCTGGCGGCAATTTAGGGCGATTGTCGAACATGGCCGCGATATAGCGCTGACTGCGATAGGCCGCAATTGATCGCTGCGATTTCGGGTTTATCCACAGCTTTTCGCTGTGCGCCCCGTGACAAATTGCTTGTGGGCATGTTAGAACATTAAGAGAACATTGCGGAGGAAGTCATGACATTAAACGAAATTGCACAAGAGCTTGTTGCTTGTTGCCGGGAAGGCCGCGAGGCCGAACTCCTCGATAAGCTCTACGCGCCGGACGCGGCTTCGGTCGAGGCGGCCGACTTTGACGGCTCGGGCAGGGAGATTACCGGCGTTGAAGCCATCAAAGGCAAACATGCTTGGTGGAACGGCATGTTTGAAGTGCTCGATGCCAGCGTTTCAGACCCCTATCCCCACGGCGAGGATCGCTTTGCCGTCCGCTTCGCCGTAAAGGCCCAAAACCGCGAAACGAAAGCGATCGATGATATGGACGAGATCGGCGTCTACCATGTGGCTGACGGGAAAATTGTCCGGGAGGAATTCTTTTACGCGGGCGAATGAGCGCGGTTCAACATGTCAGGCCTGAATGACGTGCAAGCGACCTATAAGGGATGTTTGGCATGTCCATCAAACACTGGGTGGGACATAGGAAAGGACTTGCGCTTGCTGATAGGCAGCATCGCGGTGGATCGGCTCTGCCGCGATGGGCCGCGCCGACCATCTCACAGCTTTGCACACGCCAACGCGGCTTGTTATGGCGCATTGATCCAGGGGAGGATTTGGCATGGATTTAGGAATTTCAGGCAAACGGGCCATCGTGTGCGCTTCATCAAAGGGCCTTGGAAAGGGCTGCGCCGTGGCACTTGCCGAGGCAGGTGTGGAGCTCATCATCAATGCGCGCGGCGCTGAAGCGCTGGAGGCAACCGCCGAGGAAATTCGCAGAACCACCGGGGCCGTCGTGCGCACGGTCGCCGCAGACGTGACCACGCAAGAGGGGCGCGCTGAATTGCTGGACGCAGCCGGCGTTGTGGATATTCTTGTGAATAATGCTGGGGGTCCACCGCCCGGCGTATGGACGGAGTGGGGGCGCGACGACTTCATAGGGGCCATTGATGCCAACATGTTGACGCCGATTGAAATGATGCGGGCGTTGCTTCCGGGCATGATAACCCGCGGCTGGGGCCGGGTCGTCAACATCACTTCTGTATCGGTCAAAGCACCGGTTGCGCAATTGGGCCTGTCGAACTCCGCTCGGGCCGGGCTGACGGGATATGTCGCGGGCACATCGCGGCAGGTGGCGCCGCATGGCGTGGTGATCAACAACCTTCTGCCGGGGCTGCATGCAACCGACCGGATGGACCAGCTTGATGCGGCATTGTCCCGCGCGCAAAACGTCAGCTTTGATGAGGCGCGCGCGAGCCGGCTGGCGACACTGCCAACCGGTGCCTATGGCGATCCCGGCGATTTCGGGCGCGCCTGTGCGTTCCTGTGTTCACAACATGCCAAATTCATCGTCGGCCAGAATTTCCTATTGGACGGCGGCGCCACGAATACAACACTGTGACCGAACGGTTTTCACTTAAGGATCATCTTTTCAACGCCGAGACGATTGGCCGTCTCGCGCGGGAATACGCGGTCGTGATCAACGGGCTTGACCCCGATCACCTCAAGGCAAACGTGCTGGCCGGATTTGCCGAGCGTGAATTGCTGGCGCGGCTTGATTGGATCGCCGATTGTCTCACGCCGCATCTACCTGCGGGCTTCGCCGAGATGGCAGAAATGCTGGAGGCGGCCATGCCGCCGCCGCTCGACCCGACGCTCAGCGACGATGATTTCGGCCATTTCATCCATGCCGTCCCCGGCATCCTGGCCGTCCGCCACGGCTTGGACACGCATCGCGATCGGGCGCTTGACTTGCTGTATGAGGCAACCAAGCGATTTTCGATGGAGTTCTACATCCGGCCTTTCATCACGCGCTGGCCGGAGGAGACACTGGCCCGGCTGGAGCAATGGACTGAGGACGAAAACTACCATGTCCGCCGTTTGGTGAGCGAGGGCACACGCCCGCGTCTGCCCTGGGCGCCCCGGATCAAACTCGACCCCCTGCGCCCGTTGGATCTGCTTGACCGGCTGCACGCCGATCCGACGCGGTATGTCACCCGGTCCGTGGCCAACCATCTTAACGATATCAGCAAGCTGGATGCAGATGCCGTCTATGCCCGCATCGATGCTTGGACCATGCGCGCAGTGGCAGACCCGGATGAACTGGCCTGGATGACGCGGCACGCGTTGCGCAGTCAGATTAAGGTGGGTGCCAGTCGTGCGATGCAGCGGTTGGGCTACCGGGCGGACGCCAAGGTCACCGTGGAGAGCTTCGAGATTGCGCCGTCTGACCCAAAGATTGGTGAGCAGGCAGAGATTACGCTGCGCCTCTCTGCGCCGGAGGAAACGGCCGTTTTGATCGACTATGTAATGGAGTTCCGCAAAGCCAATGGCGCCCTGGCACCAAAAGTCTTCAAGCTGAAAGAAGCGGTCGTTAGCCCAGACAAACCGCTGGCTTTGTCCAAGCGGCACCGGTTTAAAGGCGATGCGACCACGTTTAAGCTGTATCCCGGACCGCAGCTTCTGTCGCTTCAGGTCAATGGTCGGATCCTGGCCCAGCGCGATTTCAGCTTGCGCGCTTGAAACGCCAAAGGTGCGCTGATAGCGCACTGCCCTAGCTAATTTATCGGAAAGAAAATGTCCCTGCCTGAGCCGCCGCGCCTTGAGGTCGCCCATCTGGATTGCCAATTCGGCGGCAGAGCGGTTCTGCGCGACGTCAACCTTGTGGTCGATGCCGGTGAGGTCTTGTGCCTGCTGGGCCCGTCGGGTTGCGGAAAATCGACCACGTTGCGGGTGATCGCGGGTATCGAGCGCCAAAGCGCGGGCCTCGTGCGCATCGATGGGCGCGCCATGTCAACTGATACCCACCACGTCCCGCCCGAAAACCGTGGTGTGGGCTTGATGTTTCAGGATTTTGCGCTGTTTCCGCATCTTTCCGTCGCCGAAAATGTCGCTTTTGGGGTGCCTGGGCCAAAAAGTGACGGGAGGGCGCGGGCAACTGAGCTCTTGGAAAAGGTGCATCTTAACGGCTACGGCGACCTTGCGCCGCACCAATTATCCGGCGGCGAGCAACAGCGGGTGGCGCTCGCGCGGGCGCTGGCGCCACGGCCGAAGATCATGTTGATGGATGAGCCCTTTTCAGGCCTCGACAATCGCCTGCGCGACGGGATCCGCGATGAAACGCTTCAGCTTCTCAAAGATGAGGGAACGGCCGTCCTGCTGGTCACGCATGAGCCAGAAGAGGCGATGCGCATGGCTGACCAGATTGCGCTGATGCGCGACGGCAATATCGTGCAGCAGGGCGCCCCCTACAACATCTACAACGCGCCTGCTGATCGGGCGGCCGCAGCTTTCTTTTCGGATATCAATGTGTTGCAGGGCCAGGTCCAAGGTGCCTTGACCAATACCCCGTTTGGCCAATTCCTGGCACCCGGTCATTCAGACGGCACCAATGTTGATATCGTCTTTCGCCCGCAGCACGTAAAGATCGATTTCGACCGCAACGGGCGTGGGCCCGATCCGACACCGCAAGACGGCGTGCCGGCCCGTGGCGTGGTCGTGCGATCTCGCTTCATGGGCCATGAAAGCCTTGTTGAATTCCGCATGGATTTCCATGGCGAGCTGCTCAAAGCGACGGTTCCGGCGGTGTTTTTGCCCAAAAAAGGCACCGCCCTTTGGTTGACAGTGCGGCGCGATCGTTGCTTTGTTTTTGCCGGTTGACAGTAACTTCACCGTGCCTTCGCCCTTTTCTCGGCGCGCGGGAACGCCTAGGTAGGGCGTCAGAAGAACGAAACCCCAAGCGACCCAAATGGGAGGTTTTCATGGGATTTGGACAAATGGGCATTGGCGGTCTGCTGTTGATCGCCGTCGTGGTCTTGGTGCTTTTTGGACGCGGTAAGGTTGCCGGTCTGATGGGCGAGGTCGGCAAAGGCATCACCGCCTTTCGCCGCGGCATGAAGGACGCGACCGACGAGATCGAAGAACAGACTACAAGTGCGGCAGAGACCGCGCGCGACGTCACGCCAGAGCGTGACCGCGACAACGCCTAAAGGCACCCGCACGTGCCTGACATCGGTGGTCTGGAGTTTCTGGTTATTGCCGTGGTGGCGCTGATCATCCTCGGCCCGAAAGATTTGACCAAAATGTTTCGCCAGCTTGGCCAGTATACGGGTCGTGTGCGCGGTATGGCGCGTGAGTTCAGCCGGGCGATGAACGATGCAGCCGATGAGGCCGGTGTCAATGAGCTAAGCCGCGATCTGCGCAGTATCTCCAATCCCAAGCGGATGGGGATGGATGCGGTCAACAAAGCCTTTGAAGGCGTTGACCCAACGAAATATCCGGAAGGTTCCGAGACTCGCAAACTGGCCGAGACACGCGCCGCCGAGGGCAAAGCGCGCGCGGAAGAGTACAAGCGCATCCGTGAGGAAAAGCTGCGCCAGGCCGAGAGCGGCCCGGTTGAGGCCGCCACCGACGCAGAAACCGGTGCAAAAGCGAGTGAGCCGTGAGCGCGGAAAAAGAAGACGAGATCAACGATAGCTCAGCACCTTTGCTGGAGCATCTTGCCGAATTGCGCACCCGGCTGATCCGCTCTGCGCTGGCTTTCATTGCGATGATGTTCGTCTGCTTTATCCCCATCAATGGGGACTTTGTGGCCGAACATATCCTGCAATTCATCCTGCAACCGATCTGTACGATCTTGGAAAACCAGGGCCGTTCGTGCGAACTGACCTTCTTCGCGCCGCAGGAATACTTTTTCCTGCTGATCCGCATCAGCCTGGTTTTTGGCTTTGCCTTTGCTTTCCCAGTTATTGCGCATCAGATGTGGCGGTTTGTGGCGCCTGGTCTCTACCGGTCTGAAAAGCAGGCGTTTTTGCCGTTCATCGTCGCCTCGCCAGTCCTTTTTCTGACGGGTGCCGCGTTTACGCATTATGTCGTAACGCCCCTAGCGATGAGCTTTCTGATTGGGTTTGCTGATTTAGCGCCGCAAGTGGCAGAAAACGTTGCGGGTGACACAGCCCAAGCTGCGGGCCCGGCGATCAATTTCCAAGCGCGCATCTCTGATAGCCTCGATCTGTCCTTGAAGTTCATCTTCGCATTCGGCATCTGCTTTCAGCTCCCAGTTTTGCTGACGCTGATGGGCAAGGCGGGGCTTGTATCGGCGCAGGGCCTGCGCGACATGCGCAAATACGCCATCGTTGGTATTCTGACTCTGGCCGCATTGATCACGCCGCCCGATGTCATCACGCAGGTGATCCTCTTCACGGTTGTCTATGCGCTTTACGAAGTGTCGATCTTCCTGGTCGTGCGGGTTGAGAAGCAGCGCGTCGAACGGCTGAAGGAAGAAGGGATATACGACGAAGACCTGGAGGCTGAGCTGCGCGAAGGCCCGGGCGAGTGAGCCCAGAAGAACGGATTGCCGCCGCGTTGGAACGGATCGCGCCGCCACCGGCGGAGCCGCCCGATTGGACCGCCGCCGAGGCCTTTGTTTGGCATGCCGATTCCGACCGATTGGCGCCGGTTGCGCAGGTAAATCGGGTTGATCTGGATCTGCTATTGGAGATCGATAGAGCACGCGACACGCTCTTGGAGAATACGCGTCACTTCGCGTGCGGCGCGGCGGCCAATAATGCCCTTCTGTGGGGCGCGCGCGGCATGGGAAAGTCGAGCCTCGTGAAAGCCGTGCATGCCGCGGTTGCGGCGGAACATCCGCTGGTGTTGGTGGAAGTTCTGCGCGAGGATTTGCCGTCGATTGGTCGGTTGCTGAAGCTTTTGCGCGATGCCCCAGTGCGGATCATCCTGTTTTGCGATGATTTGTCGTTTAGTCACGACGATCAGCATTACAAATCACTCAAGGCTGTGCTGGATGGCGGGATCGAGGGGCGACCGGAAAATGTCATCTTCTATGCAACGTCGAACCGTCGCCATCTGATGCCTCGCGATATGATCGAAAATGAGCGCTCAAGTGCGATTAACCCCTCAGAAGCGGTTGAAGAAAAGGTGAGCCTTTCGGATCGCTTTGGTCTGTGGCTCGGGTTTCACGCCTGCAGCCAGGACGCTTATCTGGCGATGATCCGCAGCTATTGCGCGGCCTATGATCTTAAGATCGATGAGGCACAAATTCGCGCCGAGGCAGTCGAGTGGCAAGCCACGCGCGGTGCGCGCTCCGGTCGGGTGGCGTGGCAGTACTTCACCGATCTGGCCGGTCGGAACGGGTTGAAGCTTTAGGGTTTAAGGTGCGCAAGCCAGCGGATCGACGTGGTTTTGGGGTCGGCAGCCGCGCGGAAATGCCAAGGACAGTGCCGAAGATAAAAGGATAATGTGCAACCCGGGCCCTGTGTGGCCCGTTTGGCCAAGGGGGCTCGATGCCCCCGCGGACAAAGCCACCTGGCAGCGCGAATTGTTCGGCATCAACCGGTAAGGGCCGCACGCAAATCACCCGGTTCGGCATGATCTTCCAAGCTGAGCTGCGCTTTGGCTGCCTCCATCACCCGAAGGGCGCGGTGATCCATGACCCGGCGCCAAACCGATGGCAGGCAGGCCAGAACTGCCATGATCGGCATCGGGTAGGGTAACAGGGCCGGAGCCGTGGTGCCATCTGAGCCAAGGGCCTGAAATGGCCGACTTGCATTCATATGATGTTCTGCATGGCGCGGCGCGGCCATCATTAGAAGGCCCGAAAACCCGCCTGGTGCATCCCAGGAATGGTGCGCGGAAACAGGCTCTATCCGACCGCCGGGTAGGCGCAAGCGCTGCAGCCCGTAATGTTGGATGTAATCGCTCATCAATATCTGCAGGTGGACAGCGCAGGCCAAGGCCACAAAGCAGATGAGCCCGGCAATGCCGCCCAAAGCCGTCACAAACACCAAAGTCGCCAATGCGCCGGCAATCCAAATCAGATACGGGTTCTGCGGCGCGTAAGGTGTCAGCCCGCGCTTTTCCAGCCGCGCGGTTTCGGCGGCAAAACCAGCGACCATGTTGCCAGGCCAGGCGCGCGCGACGTAGCTCCAAAAATCCTCACCCGGTTGTGGTGTGGCTGGGTCTTGCGGCGTTCCGACATGGGCGTGATGGACAAGACGATGCGACGAGACGTGACTGCCATAGAGAACCGATACATAGACCGCCGCGCCAAGTGCGCGTCGCGGCCTGTCGCTGCGATGGATGAGATTATGTGCATTGGGATGGCTCACCTGACCGATAAAAGAGGCGATCGCCAGAAACAGCACAAAGAGTTCACCCAAAAAGAGGCGCTGATTATCCAGTGACAGGACCAGTACAGGGACCATCAGCAAATGGATCACGGCCAGGATAATCGACAGCCGGTCTGCCCAATGCGCTTCAAGCGGCGCAGCAGAGACGTCGGGCAGCACTTGATCCAGACCGGCAGCAACAAGCGTCAGCCAGACAAGCGCCAGCAAGGCAAATATTCCGCCAAAGACAGCGCCGAGCATGATTAGCAGAACCGGTAGAAGCGTGACGATGGCGTAGCGGGCAAAGATGGGCATAGAAGACCTCGGTTGCAGCTATGGTATCTACTTGCGCAATGGGACAAAAGCATGTCGCATTTGGCAGGGGCGGCATGGCGGAAAAGCCCTAGACGAATGCAGGGGCGCGTTGGCGGAGGGCGATGTGGCGTTGGACGGCAAGAAGGCAAACGGCGACGGGGTCTGGAAGTCAGGCCGCGGGCGCGGTCGCTCGGTGCCAAAAGGCCGCCAGCTCGACGACGTCGCCTTCGCCGAAGTCGTTGAATTGCTGGGCGAACGCCCGCGACGCCGAGACCTGCTGATTGAGCATTTGCACTTGATCCAAGATCGTTTCGGCCACCTGTCCGCGCGTCATCTGCGCGCGTTGGGCGAGGAAATGCGCTTGCCGATGGCCGAGATCTGGGAAGTGGCAAGTTTTTATGCCCATTTTGATTTGGTCCGCGAGGGCGAGACCCCGCCGCCGGCCCTGACGATCCGCGTCTGCGAATCTCTCAGCTGTGAATTAGCCGGCGCGGACGCGCTGGCAAACGCGTTGAGTGCAGGTCTGGACCCGGGCGAAGTGCGTGTGCTGCGCGCGCCATGCATGGGGCGCTGCGACACCGCGCCTACTCTGGAGTTGGGGCACAACCATATCGACGAAGCCACGCCCGAAGCCGTGGCCCAGGCAATTGCCGCAGGCGACACCCATTGCCATGTGCCCGATTACCAGGCGCTTGATGCTTACCGCGAGGCCGGCGGGTACGCAGCGCTCGACCGGTTGCGGAGCAGTGGCGATTGGGAGGCAGTGCAAGAACAGGTCTTGGCCTCCGGTTTGCGCGGTCTTGGCGGGGCGGGTTTCCCCTCGGGGCGTAAATGGGGCTTTGTGCGGGCCAATCCGGGCCCTCGCTATCTGGCGGTCAATGGTGATGAGGGTGAGCCGGGTACGTTTAAGGACCGCTATTACCTCGAACGTGTGCCACATCTGTTTCTGGAGGGTATGCTGATTGCGGCCTGGGCCGTCGAAGCGCATCAGGTGTTCATTTACATGCGCGATGAGTATCCGGCAGTCATCGAGATTTTGAAGCGCGAGATTAAAGCACTGGAGGGTGCGGGGATCGTCGAGCCCGGCTTTGTCGATCTGCGAAGGGGCGCCGGGGCGTATATTTGCGGCGAAGAAAGCGCCATGATCGAATCGATCGAAGGCAAGCGTGGCCTGCCGCGCCACCGCCCGCCTTATGTCGCCCAAGTCGGTATATTTGGCCGACCGACCCTGGTCCATAACGTGGAGACGCTGCACTGGGTCGCGCGGGTTTGCCGCGAGGGCGCTGAGGTTTTGAGCGGCACGGAGAAAAACGGTCGCAGCGGTTTGCGCAGTTACTCGGTGTCAGGCCGGGTGGCGGAACCTGGCGTCTACCTATTGCCCGCCGGATCAACCATTCGCGACATCATCACGGCGGCCGGTGGCATGGCTGAGGGGCATGCCTTCAAAGCCTACCAGCCGGGCGGGCCGTCTTCGGGCATTCTTCCGGCGAGAATTGACGATGTGCCATTGGATTTCGACACGCTCCAGCCCTTGGGCAGTTTCATCGGCTCGGCCGCGGTCGTGGTACTGTCCGATCATGATCGGGCTCGAGATGCAGCGCTAAATATGCTTCGGTTCTTCGAATCTGAAAGCTGCGGGCAATGCACGCCCTGCCGGGTCGGCTGCGAGAAAGCGGTCAAGCTGATGCAGGCCGAGACCTGGGACCAATCGCTTCTGGAAGAACTCTGTCAGGCGATGTCGGATGCCTCGATCTGTGGCCTGGGCCAAGCGGCACCCAATCCGATCCGACTTACAATGGCGCATTTCGCCGACGAGCTTTAAGGGGCTGTTAAATTGCGCGCTACCGCGCATTGTCACTTGCCACTTTCGGGCCAGCGCGACGCCTGGGGCTCGTCGCGGGCCGCATAGGGCACGCGAAGCGCCGTTGCGGCGGTTCGGCCGTCATGTTGCCCGGCGACCGCCCTTCCATCACGGACCGCTTGGGCTTAGGTGGGATACCAGGAGGGCGCGATGGCATTTTTCAAGAAACTGCGGGATCGGATGTTCAAATCCTCCTCGAAGATCGATGCGGGTCTGGAGGCGATCATCGATGAAGGGGCGGGGGAGGCAGAAGCCGAAACGCAAGCAGCGCCTGATCCGGAGGGTGCGCCGGATCCCCTTGCTGGCAGTTTTACTGCGGAACCGGGCGTGGGCCATGCCCATGCGCCAGAAACTGCGTCGAGCTCTGTTTCCTCGGCAGCGCAGGATGACGCCAGTGCTGAACCTGCACCTGCACCGGCGCCTTCGCTTGAGACACCGGAACCTGAGCCAGCGCCCACGTCTCGGCCAGCGGAGCCCGACCGCCCAGGTCTGATGGGCCGTCTGTTGGGCCGCTCGGCCGAGCCGCGCCGGGCACTGGACGACGACATGCTCGAAAGCCTCGAAGAATTGCTGATCACGGCGGATATGGGCGTAGAGACGGCCATGCGTGTCACCTCGAACATGGCCGAGGGTCGCTTTGGGCGGATGATGTCGGCGCGCGATATCAAAAACCTTTTGGCCCAGGAAATCACGAGTGTCATGGCGCCGGTTGCGCGGCCTTTGCCGATTTATCCCAGGACGCCTCAGGTTGTGCTGGTGGTGGGCGTGAACGGATCGGGCAAAACCACGACAATCGGCAAATTGGCCAGCCAGTTTCAGGCGGCAGGCAAGCAGGTCGTGATCGCGGCAGGAGACACGTTTCGGGCCGCCGCCGTTGAGCAATTGCAGGTCTGGGGCGCGCGCGCCGGTGTGCCGGTCCTGACCGCACCGGAAGGCTCCGACCCCGCAGCACTGGCCTTTGATGCGATGGGCCAAGCTGAGGCATCCGGCGCTGATCTTTTGATGATCGACACGGCGGGGCGCCTGCAAAACCGCGCCGATTTGATGGAAGAACTGGCCAAAATCGTCCGCGTAATCCGCAAGAGGGACCCTGATGCGCCGCACAATACCCTCTTGGTGCTCGACGCAACGACCGGCCAAAATGCGCTGAACCAGGTCGAGATCTTCCAGAAGATGGCAGATGTGTCGGGCCTGGTCATGACTAAGCTGGATGGAACGGCTAAAGGCGGGGTTCTGGTGGCTTTGGCCGACAAGTTTGGCCTGCCGATCCACGCGATCGGAGTGGGCGAGCAGATCGACGATCTTGCCCCGTTCGACCCAGAGGATTTTGCGCATGCGCTTGTTGGGGTCGATGAGCCATGACATCGGTGCCGTTCAGTCTTGTGGCGCCGTGTGTCGAGATGTCGGAGCGTTGCCTGGGGCAGCCGCTGCGTTGGCGGGACGCCCTCCGCACTGCTGGTTCGACGATAGGCGTCGATCAGATCGGGTTCGCCGCCATGTCCAAACCTGAAGTAGCCAGCTGCAATGTTGGTCCTAGAGGGCATGAAATGGTGCGCATGCGCAGACGGTCTGGCGAACAGAAGTACCGCCGCGTTTGCAAGTGTCGCGGCGCAAGCCCCGCGCCGCTGAGCCGCGCAGCCGGTCGGCCACAGATCATCCATCAGCGCGAAGACGTTATCTGGTGAGCGCTTGGCTAGTCTCGCTTGAAGGCAGTGCAGCAGGCGCGACGCTGGCGCTTTTTCTGGCGCTGCTGGCGGCCATTTTACACGCCGTTTTTGGAGCACTTCAGAAAGGGCGGCACGACCCGCTACTGGCGCGGGGCGCAATCGATGCAAGCTATTCACTCATGGCCGCACCCGCGGCACTTTTTGTCGTGCCTTGGCCCGAGCCGCATATGTGGCCGATCTTTGCGGGCGTTGTCGCGATCCATATCGGGTACAAATTTGCCGCGCTCGCCAGCTATCGGCGTGGCGCCTACACAATCGTCTACCCAGTTATGCGCGGCACCGGGCCGCTGTTCACCGTGATTGGCGCTTGGCTCCTCTTCGAAGAGAGCTTTTCGCCCGGGCAATGGGCGGGTGTGGCGGTGCTGTTGGCCGGGCTTTACGGGTTGGCAGCATACAATGTGGCAACCGTGACGCTTGATCGGGCAAGCCTTTATCCAGCCCTGTGGCTCGCTGTCCTGACCGGTCTTTTTGTGGCGCTCTACACCACTTTTGACGCTTATGGCATTCGCGCCTCGGCTGACCCGTTCACCTTTCTGGCGTGGTTTTTCTTTCTCGATGGCCTGACCTTTCCCGTCCTGGCCGCGCGATTTTACTGCCAGATGCCGACGCGCCCGGCGCTGGCGCCGCTGGCCTTGCGCGGCGTGATCGGTGGGCTGGTGGCCTTTGGCAGCTTCGGCTCAATCATGCTGGCGACCCGGCTTGACCAGGTCGGCGAGGCGGCCGTTTTGCGCGAGACATCGACCGTGTTTGCCGCAGCCATTGGCTGGCTTTTTCTGGGTGAACGGGTGGGCTTTAGACGGCTTATCCTGATGGGGTTGATCGCTGCCGGTGCAGTAATAGTTGAGGCGGCAGGATAGGAGTTTCAATGCAAGACCGAGAGATCAAACCGTGGCTGAAATCGGCGCTGGAACTTGGCCCCCCGATCCTGTTCTTCATCGCCTATCTGCGCTTGCAGGATCAAACCGTGACGGTTCGGGGCGTCGAATATGACGGCTTCATCCTCGCAACCGTTCTGTTTGTCCCGATCCTTCTGGCCTCAATTGGGATTTTGTGGCGGCTGACGGGGCAGATCTCGCGCATTCAGGTCTTCACTGCGATCATGGTGGTCTTTTTCGGCGGCCTGACGGTTTGGTTTAATGATGAGCGATTTTTTAAGATGAAAACGACGCTGGTCTATTCGTTTTTCGCGCTGGCTTTGGGCATCGGACTGTTGCGCGGGCAGTCTTACATGCAGTTTCTGATGGGCGAGATGCTTCGGATGCGCGACGAGGGCTGGATGATCCTAACGCGCCGCATCACACTTGCATTTGCGGCCATGGCCGTGGCCAATGAGGTTGTCTGGCGTACCCAATCGGACCAGTTCTGGGTGACGTTTGAAACCTTTGCGCTGCCGATCTTTCTGTTTGTCGTTTTCATGGCCCAGGCGCCGCTTATGGAACGCTTCAGCCTTTCCGACGAGGATGACGGCCCGTCTTAGCCTTTGCATGCCCTTCGACCGCCGCTGGTAGCCCAACTTGGTCAGCCAGGATGCGAGGTTTGACCTCTTCGACAGCACCCGGTTTCAGCTCATTGAGGCGGAAGGGGCCGTAGCTGACGCGGATGAGCCGGTTGACGCTGAACCCGATTGCCTCGATTGCGCGCCTGATCTCGCGGTTCTTGCCCTCACGCAGACCGATCGTAAGCCACGCATTGGCACCTTGCTGGCGGTCAAGGCGCACATCCATCCCCTGATAGCGTGTGCCTTCGATCGTAAGACCCGCGCGCAAGGGCGCAAAATCGGCATCTTGCGGCACCCCTTTCATCCGCACGCGGTACTTCCGCAACCAGCCGGTGCTCGGCAGCTCCAACCGACGCTTCAGCGCGCCATCATTGGTCAACAGTAACAGCCCTTCGGAGGCGATATCGAGCCGGCCCACACTCATCACCCGCGGCAAGCCTTCAGGCAGGGCATCAAAGACGGTCTGGCGACCCTTTTCGTCGCGTGCTGTTGTCACCAAACCCGGCGGTTTGTGGTAAAGCCACAGGCGCGGACGCTCGGGCGGCTCAACCAATTTGCCGTCGAAGGTGATCTTGTCAGCCGGTGTGACATTGAGGGCAGGGCTGGCAATCACGCTGCCATTGACTGCGATTCGGCCCGCCTCGATCAGTCGCTCCGCCTCTCGTCGGGAGGCCAGGCCCGCGCGGGCAAGACGCTTTGCGATGCGCTCTGATGTTTCCTCTGCCATGGCCCGGGCTTACCCTGTCCATAGCCGTTGGGGAAGGGCGGGGCATGTTGCGGCGAAGGGTGTCGATCCGTGCCAAACCGGCCTGACCATCGGGTGAATGTATGTCCCGGTATTGCTCAAGCCGTCTTTGCAAACCGCGTATTCCGCCGTAGGATTCCAGTATGACGGACAGTGCGGACAATATCTTAAATGCCCTGCCATCGCGGCTGAAGGAGGCGCGCAAGTCGCAAGGCCTGTCGCTGGATGCAATTGCCAATCTCAGCGGTGTCTCGCGATCCATGGTCAGCCAGATCGAACGCGGCGAAAGCAGCCCGACAATTGCAACCCTTTGGAACCTAACCCGCGCCCTGAATGTCGATTTTGCAGGCCTGATGGAGCAGGACGCGCCCGGAGATAAGATCGATGTATTGCTGGCCTCAGAAGTTCCGACCATTGAAAATATGGGTCAAGGCTGCCGCATCGCGATCCTATCTCCACCCGAAGAGGCAGGCGGGCACGAAGTTTATGACATCAGCTTTCGGGAGGGCGGCGTCATAAAGAGCCAGCCGCATGCGCGCGGCACAACCGAGCAACTGACCGTGCTGGCAGGGCGGATCCGCGTCACTTCCGGCGCGGCGAACCGCGCGCTTTCAACCGGCGATACGGCGCGCTACGCGGCTGATGTTGCCCATGAGATTGCCGCTGAAGCGGGCCCTGGCCGGGTCTTCCTGATCGTTAAGTCTAGCTGAGGGCGTTTTAGCGGAAACGCGTATGCTATAGCAGAATTTATTATTGCGGAGGGTATTCCGTTATGACAGAAAATCGCTGGTGAAGGAGTCGCTCATGCCCAATGCGTTTCTCAGTGATATCGCCGAGACCCTAAGCCAGATCGAAGCCGATGGCCTCTACAAGCGCGAACATCTGATCACCTCCGACCAAGCAAGCACCGTCACCGTGCAAGGCCGCGACGTGATCAACCTATGCGCAAACAATTACCTTGGGCTGGCCAACCACCCGGCGCTCATTGCCGCCGCGCAAGCGGCGATGGACAATCATGGATATGGCATGGCCAGCGTGCGCTTCATTTGCGGGACGCAGGACATTCACAGGGAGCTTGAACACCGCCTCGCACGCTTTTTGGGTATGGATGATGCGATCCTTTTTGCGGCCTGTTTTGACGCAAACGGAGGGCTCTTTGAGCCGCTTCTAGGCCCCCAGGACGCAATTATCTCCGACAGTCTGAACCACGCCTCAATCATCGACGGTATCCGCCTGTGCAAGGCCAAGCGCTACCGTTACGCCAACAATGACATGGCCGATCTTGAGGCGAAACTGGTCGAGGCCAAAGCCGCCGGTGCCCGTCACATCATGATCGCCACCGACGGCGTGTTCTCGATGGATGGCACGCTGGCCGACTTGCCAAGTATACGCGCCTTGGCGGACCGGTACGATGCGGTGGTCATGGTCGATGATTGCCATGCCACAGGCATTATCGGGCCGAACGGTGCGGGCACGCCGGATTATCACGGCATAACGGTCGATATCCTGACCGGCACGCTCGGCAAGGCGCTTGGCGGAGCCATTGGCGGCTTCATCGCGGGTCCGCAGGCTGTGATCGATTTGCTCCGGCAGCGTGCCCGGCCTTATCTTTTTTCCAACTCGCTGCCGCCTGCCGTTGTGGCCGCAGGCATTGAGGCGATCAAACTGGTCGAAGACGGGGCAGCCCTGCGCGCCCAACTTGTGGACAAGGCGGCCTACTGGCGTTCCGGTTTGACCAAGCTGGGGTTTAATCTTCTGCCGGGGGAACACCCGATCATTCCGGTCATGCTGGGTGATGCAAAACTGGCGCAGGACATGGCGGCCAGGCTTTTTCACGAAGGTGTCTATGTCTCCGGCTTTTTCTTTCCTGTCGTGCCGCTTGGCCAGGCCCGCATCCGCACCCAGATGAACGCCGCCCTAACCCTGGCTGAGTTGGACCATGCGCTCGCGGCCTTTGGCAAAGTGGGCGGCGAATTGGGCGTGATCTGATGGACCGCGCGACCATGAAAGCCCTCGCCAAGACAAAGCCTGAAGAAGGGCTTTGGCAGATCGAGGCACCGATACCTGATATCGGGCCGGAAGACGTGCTGATCCGGATCAACACAACGGGAATTTGTGGCACGGATATTCATATCTGGAACTGGGATGAGTGGGCTGCAGCCACCGTGCCCATTCCATTGATTACAGGCCACGAATTCGCGGGCGAGATTGTGGAGTTGGGCCGCAATGTTTCGGGTCTTTCGGTCGGTCAACGCTGTTCCGGCGAGGGCCACCTGATCGGGACCGAAAGCCGCCAGGCGCGGGCCGGTAAGTTCCATCTTGACCCCGGCACACGCGGGATCGGCGTCAACGAACAGGGTGCGTTTGCGCAGTTTCTTCGGCTGCCCGCGTTTAATGTGATCGCCTTGCCAGATGACGTACCCGATGAGATCGGGGCAATCCTCGACCCGCTTGGCAATGCCGTGCATACCGCGCTGAGCTTCGATCTGCTTGGCGAAGACGTGCTGATCACAGGTGCTGGGCCCATCGGCATCATGGCGGCCGCCGTTGCGCGCCATGCAGGCGCGCGCAATGTGGTGCTGACCGACATAAGCGCCGACCGGCTTCGCCTTGCTGCGCATGTTGCCCCAAATGTGCGCATGGTGAACGTGACCAAGGAAGACTTAGGCGATGTCGCGAATGAGTTGGGCCTGACCGAAGGTTTTGATGTCGGGCTTGAAATGTCGGGCAGCCAGGCAGCACTTGATCAGATGATCGAAGCGCTGGTCATGGGCGGCAAGATTGCGTTGCTGGGCATACCGCCCGGCCAATCCCCGGTCGATTGGAGTCGCATCGTCTTCAAGGCCATCACGATCAAAGGCGTCTATGGGCGAGAGATGTTTGAAACCTGGTACAAGATGATCGCTATGCTGAAGAGCGGTTTGGACGTCAGTCGTGTTATCACACACCGGTTTGACGCTGCCGACTTTGCTAAGGGCTTTGCCGAGATGAAATCTGGTCGCTCCGGCAAGGTGGTTTTGAACTGGCGCTGAGCGCAGGTAAATCCTCCCTAAGCCTGTGCAAGTCCCGCAAGTTGGACCTTCCCGCGGGCCAGGGGCCGCGGGATTGACAGCCCCAACCGCTTTCGCCCACACCGCGCCTATGGTCTTTCGTTCCCACATGGCTGACGCCTTGGCAGAGGCTCGGGCGGCCGGTGGCCGCGGTGAGGTGCCGGTTGGTGCGGTGATCGTGCGTGATGGCGTTGTCATCGCGCGTGCGGGCAATCGCATGCGGGAACTGACTGATCCTACTGCCCATGCCGAGTTGCTCGCGATCCGCGCGGCCTGTCGGGATTTGGGGTCTGAGCGTCTGCCGGGTTGCGATCTTTGGGTCACTCTGGAGCCCTGCCCAGCCTGTGCCGGGGCGATCGCCGCTGCGCGTATTGCGCGGCTATATTATGGCGCGAGCGATCCGAAGTCTGGCGGCGTCGCACAGGGGCCGCGGGTTTTTGACCATCCGCAGGCACATCACAAGCCCGAGGTCTATGAAGGCATTGGCGAGGATGAAGCGGCTGATCTCATGCGCCAGTTTTTTGCAGATCGGCGCTGAGAGGGCCTGGACATGCGCGCTGCACGCACGTTGAAAATCAACCTTTTCATAATCTTATGGTCGATCAACGCGCGGAGGGCCTGTAAGCCGGATTCTGTCCAACGACGGGTCGCCCCGCCGCCTGGATGACCATTCCTCTGGGCGTGCGGTTGCCCGCACGCTCTAGCTGCCAACCCGGACCCCAAGGCTGAAGCGGCCCAAACGGGATCCCTATTCGGCATTGCTCCCGGTGGGGCTTGCCATGCCAGGCCTGTTGCCAGGCCCGCGGTGGGCTCTTACCCCACCGTTTCACCCTGACCCTGACCTGCAGGGCGGTCTGATCTCTGTGGCGCTTTCCGTCGGATTGCTCCGCCCGGGCGTTACCCGGCACCGCTACTTCAAGGAGTCCGGACTTTCCTCTTGGGCGGGGTCCCGCCAAAGCGGCCATCCAGCCCTCCGCGCGCGCCGCCTTAACCGCGCAGGCCGTCCGGTGTCAATTCGCAAATCGTTCGGCCAGATCTTGCGCCAGCCCCGCATCTACGGCGTCAAGCGGGCCTTTGGCCCAAGGCCGAAAGCGCCAGCGGAATGCATTCAAGAGCAACTCATCCGCGACATCCGGATAGCCAAACGCCAGGGCAGCGGGTCTGAAATCACTTGGGTCAGCGCGCCCGGCGCGCGGCCAAACGGCAAGACCTTGTCGCGACAAGCGGCACCAATCGAACCGCCGACCGGGGTCAATTTTGCGCGTTGGCGCCATATCGGAATGGCCGATCACGGCATGAGCCGGCATCGACCACCGGGCAAGGATCGCGGCCAGAAGCTCCTCTAGCGCGTCGATCTGAGCTGCTGCAAACGGGGTGTGGCCAGTATTGGCAAGCTCAATTCCGATCGAGCATGAATTGACATCGTCACGCCCGCGCCAACTGCCCGCGCCGGCATGCCAGGCGCGCATCTCTTCTGCCACAAGCTGAAAAACCGCGCCGGCCTCATCAATCAGGTAATGCGCGGAGACCTCGCATGCGGGATCGCACAGCGCCCGGCATGCAGCCTCCGCGCTCTCCATGGCGGTGTAATGCAGCACGACAAGTTCTGGCGTCAAACCGTTCCGTCTGTGGCCAAAATTCGGGCTCGGCCGCCAAAGTGGCTCAGCCGCCACGGGCCGCGTTGCGATAGATCATCGGGTCCCAGGAACAGGCATAGCCGTCGCCATCGGGGTCAAGTGATTGGCGATCGCGCTCGGGGCCGCCCATCGCCAAAAAGGCTTGCTGGGCCAAGTCGGCGGATTGGTAGGAGAGGCAATTGGCCTCATGCCGCCGGTCCCCGAATGAGGAGCGTCGATGCACCGACTGGCCCACTGGGTGACGTGTTGCCAACGCGTATTCGACGATGTTGGGCCCGGTCGAGCCCGGCCTGTCGGGCACCGCTGTCGGTGCAACTTCAACCCGTTCAGCAGCCATCCGCGCCAAGCGATCGGCATCGGTCTCAATGGTCTCGCGCGCCGCGACCGCCTCGAAATCCTGTTCGTCAGAAATCGCGGTGCTGCCGGATGCTGTGGCCAGTGGGGGCGGGCCCGACGCGGTTGAGGTGCTGCTTGCCGGTGGTGCCTCGGCCGCGTCAATGGCCGCCGCGGCGCGCGTGGCAATCGGATCGCTTGCTGGCGCTGCTGAAACGGGCGGCACCACGGTCTCTGTGCTCGGCGGCAACACATTTGCTGTTGGTCTGCCCGCCAATGCTGCCTGGGCATCCACCCGGCTCTGTTGATAGGTGGCATAGTCGCCAAATCCGACGCCCGCGCCCGTATCGTCCGGCACCGAGCGCGCGCAGGCCCCCAACACCAACAACACAGCCGGAACCAGCCATGCGCCCTGTCTCATTGCTCTACCTCTTGGTCTCATTGTTGAGACTTTTACCACCATTTCTCCGGCTTCGCCACAAATCCGGCGGCATTCTCCAGCGCATAGGCGGTGTTCAGAAGCGCGCCTTCCTCCCAGGGCTTGCCGATTAATTGCAGGCCCAGGGGCAGGCCGTCTTTGTCCTGGCCTGCTGGCACCGAAATGCCCGGCAATCCGGCCAAGTTCACGGTGACGGTGAAAACATCGTTGAGATACATTGCCACAGGGTCGGTCAACTCGCGGCCCAGCTCAAAAGCCGCCGACGGCGTGGCCGGGGTCAAGATCGCATCAATGCCTGCATCGAAGACCTGCTCGAAATCTCGCTTGATCAACGCACGCACTTTTCGCGCGCGATTGTAATAGGCGTCATAAAACCCCGCCGACAGAACATATGTTCCGATCATGACGCGTCGTTTGACCTCCGCCCCGAACCCCTCGGCGCGCGTCTTTTCGTAAAGCTCAGTCACGCCGTCTCCAGGTGCCAAGGCGGCGCGGTAGCCGTATCGGACACCGTCAAAGCGGGCGAGGTTGGATGATGCTTCAGCCGGCGCAATCACATAGTAAGCCGGGAGGGCATATTTCGTGTGTGGCAGGGAAATGTCGCGCAACTCGGCGCCCGCATCGGCAAGCATCTCTCGGCCCTTGGCCCACAGCGCCTCAATCTCGTCCGGCATCCCGTCCATACGGTATTCTTTTGGAATACCAATAACTTGACCGCGGATATCACCGGTCAGCATAGCCTCAAAATCCGGCACGGGAAGCTCGGCCGAGGTGCTGTCGCGCGGATCATGACCCATCATCGCCTGGCCCATGATCGCCGCATCGCGCACCGTTTTTGTCATCGGCCCGGCCTGGTCGAGCGATGAGGCGAAGGCCACGATCCCCCACCGCGAACAGCGCCCATAGGTGGGCTTCAGCCCGACAATCCCAGTGAATGCCGCCGGTTGGCGGATCGAGCCACCGGTATCCGTCCCGGTGGCCGCCAGGCAAAGATCGGCTGCCACCGCCGCGGCAGAGCCTCCCGATGACCCGCCTGGGGTAAGGCCCGAATTGGAGCCCGAAGCGCGCCAGGGATTGACCGCATTGCCGTAGATTGAGGTTTCATTTGATGAGCCCATTGCGAACTCATCCATATTCAGTTTGCCCAACATCACGGCGCCTGCCTCGCGCAACTGCCCTGAGACCGTCGATTCGTAAGGCGGCACAAAGCCTTCGAGTATCTTCGATCCGGCCTGGCTTGGGGTGCCTTCGGTACAAAAAAGATCCTTGATCCCGATGGGGATGCCGCACATGGCGGGCGCCTCAGATTTGCCAGCGGCAATCCGCTCATCTGCGGCGCGGGCGCGGTCTATCGCAATCTCGGGCGTGTTGTGGACAAAGGCGTTTAGGGCCGCCGAGCCCTCAATCGCGCTCAAACAAGCCTCGGTCAGCTCTGTGCTGGTGACGTCACCGGCGCGCAAAGCATCGCGTGCCGCCGAGATTGTCATCGACGAAAGCGCGCGGCTCATTCGACGACCTTCGGCACGGCGAAAAAGCCCTCACGCGCATCGGGCGCATTGGCCAGAACTTTGCCCGGCTGATCGCCATCGCCAACGCCGTCTTCGCGCCGCTTCAACCGCATCGGGGTGACCGACACCATCGGCTCGATATCGCTGACATCAAGCTCGTTTAGCTGTTCAATAAAACCCAAGATCGCATTGAATTCACCTGCCAGCGCGGGCAGGTCTTCCTCGGCCACGCGAATACGCGCCAGGCGCGCCACATGGGCGGCAGTCTTGTCGTCGATGCTCATGCGGGTCCCCTGACATGCGGCTGCGCGCCCGGGTTTATCGCCCCCATCCCGGCCCCGCAATCCCCGGCCCTGCAATCGAGCCACAAGACGCGGTGACCGCTAAAGCGCGCGGGCCATTTCCACGGCCGGGAAGATGATGCCTGGGCGCAGCGCGATATCGATCTCGGCGTGGCATTCAAACCCCATCTTTGAATAAAACGGCACCGCTGTGCGCGTTGCTTGGCACAACATCCGCGTTATCCCGGCCTCCATCGCTTGGGCCAGGGTTTGGGCCATAATCTCCGCGGCCAAGCCTCGGCGCAGCGCGGAAGGGTGGGTGGCAAAGTGGCGGATATGGCCCAAATCACGCGGCCCGACGCCGCCTTGCGGGGCGCTATGGCTCCACCCGCCAGCGGCAAGCGCGCGCCCGGAGCCGTCAAGTGCTACGAAATAGCAGCCAGAGCAGACCAGCCGCGGCTGCGCGCGGCTGATCAGCGGCAAAGCGGTGACTAGGACCGATGGCGGGTAATCAGGTTTCAGGAGTGCGGGGTAACTCGCCGCCAGAAGGGCGTCGATTGCGGCCAAGTCCGTCAGGCGGCTGCGGCGGATCGTGATTTGGTCAGTCATGGGCGAGGGCCCTTTCTTGGGCGGGTGCCAAAAGAAAAGGGGCCGCGGCGGTGATGCGCGCGGCCCCTCTGTCTGATCTATCCCGAAGGCTTACTTTATCTTGCCTTCTTTGTATTCGACATGCTTGCGCGCGACTGGATCGTACTTTCGTACCACCATCGTGTCGGTCATTGTGCGGGCATTCTTTTTGGTCACGTAGAAATGCCCTGTCCCGGCAGAGGAGTTCAGTCGGATTTTAATCGTGGTGGGCTTCGCCATGGCGGGCTCCTGTCTCGCGCGGGGGTGCCGCGAGATCGCGGCCACCAGAAACTCAATGCGGCTTGGCTTTTACCGCGCCGCGCCGGGCTGTCAACCGAAAAGCGGGCCGGTGGCCAATTGCCAGACGATGCCAGCCACCGCCATGATCGCAAGCACTTGGACAAGGTCCATCTTGCGGTGCAGCAACAGGATTGCGGCAAGGGTGGAAAGGACGAACGCACCGGGCTCGATACTGGGCCAAACCGGCATCCAAAGTGCTACAGGCCCGGCGGTGATGCGCGTGACCTCGCCGAAAGCGACGTTCAGTGCAAACCAGAGCGAGAGGTTCAAGATAACACCGACAATTGCGGCGGTGATGGCGCTCAGCGCGCCGGTCAGCCGCGGCTGCGCGCTGATCCATTCCACGTAAGGTGCGCCGACGAATATCCATAAAAAACACGGCGCGAAGGTGACCCATAGCGTGACCGCTGCAGCCGCCAGGCCGAGGCCCCATCCACCCGCTTGCGCACCGGCCACAAAGCCCACAAATTCTGTCACCAGGATCAACGGGCCGGGCGTCGTTTCGGCAAGGCCAAGCGCGTCCATCATCTGCCCCGTGGTCAGCCAGCCAAAATCGCCCACCACAGCCTGGACCATATAGGCCAGAACGGCATAGGCGCCGCCGAAGGTCACCACCGCCAGTTTGGCGAAGAACAAGCCAAGATCAGCCAGCAAACTGTCGGGTGCTAGAAGCCACAGGAGCGCCAGCGGCGCCAGCCAAATGGCTGCCCATGTACATGCCAGGCTGAGCGTCGCCGCCGGGCTTGTCTGCGGCGGCTCAGGGATGGCCTCGGACGGCTCTGAAAGCACAAACGCGCCGATCAAAGCCGCCGCCAAGATGACCAGTGGAAAGGCCAGGTCAAAAACAAAGATGGCCACAAATGCCGCGGCAGCAATGGCATAGGCCAGGGGAGATTTCAGCGCTTTCCCGGCGACTTTGATCAGCGCCTGGATGACAATGATCACAACGGCCGCTTTGACCCCCAAAAACGCCGCCGTGACCAGGGGCAACTGGCCGTATGCGACATAAAGGCTGGCCAGAGCCAAGATCACCGCCGCGCCCGGCAGAACAAAAAGCAGCCCCGCCAATAGCCCACCGCGCAAGCCCGCTTTGCGCCAACCCGCATAGGTGGCCAGCTGCATCGCCTCGGGCCCGGGCAGGAGCATGCAAAAACTCAGCGCGCCGAGAAATTGCCGCTCTGTCAGCCAAGGCCGCTCTTCGACCAATTCGCGGTGCATAAGGGCAATCTGTGCGGCCGGTCCGCCAAAACTCAATAGCCCGATGCGGCCAAAGACGCGGATGAGCTCGTGGCGCTCGATGATGTCTCCGCTCATGCCACGTGCTCCACTGCTCGGCGGGCAACTAAGGCATCAAGATCGCCCGCGATGGCGTCAAACCAGTGGCCCTGGGGACCCAAACGCGCGGCATGCCCCTCGCAAAGTGCCGCAAAGCCCGCGCTTTCGGCGAAATCGAGCGCGTAGGTGAGCTGGGGCAACGCGCGGTCGAGATTGCGAAATAGCTCGTCCGGCGGCGGCAGGACGGTCGCGCCGAAAGGCTTGGTGGCGGCGTCGATTTGGTCCGGTGCCACAAGGATGACCTCTGAAGCGTGCGGCAAGAGGCGCTGCACAAGCCAGCGGGCCACACAGGTCTGCGGCTCTGGCGTCCAGGGGGCGATCCAGCGCGCCGCAGCTTCGCCCTGCCAAAGCGGCAAGGCCGCGCCGCGCCAGGCGGCCAGCCCACCGGCAAGAAAACCTGCCGCAACCCCGCGTTCCGCCAAACGCGCTGCGGTTGCCTGGCTTAGTTTCAAGCCGCCTTGGCAGACCACAACTACGCTGGCTCTGGCCTTGGCAGCGTCGATCCGGCCGGTCAGGTCGTCAAAGGGAAGGGCGATGCTTGCTGGTAGCGCGCCGGGGTCCAACGCGCGGTCCTCGGCGATGCGGATATCGAGAAGCCGTGGCGCACCGGGCTGGAAAAGCCATTGAATAAGCACCAGTTCAGCGATTGAGAAAGGCTGAGCCATGGGGGACTCCTTATAGGCCAAGTGTCACAATTGCGAGACTTGGGCCCCATGGCCTTTAGCGGGGAGTCGCCGGCCCCCGTACCACTGGCTTACGCGCTCCGCGCTCAGAGATCAATCGGCGCCATGACCTCAGGGTCATGCACCGTAACCCCCGGTAAAGCAGCAGCCAGCGCGTCGGCGTTTTGCTCCAATAGCGGGAAGGTTTTGTAATGGTACGGGATGACGGTCTTGAACTTGAACAGTTTCGAAGCGGCATAAGCGGCGCGCTTCATATCCATCGTGAAATGCCCCCCCGCGCATAAGACGCCGATCTCAGGGGAGTGTAGGTCCTGCAAGATGGCCATATCGGCCATCACATCGGTGTCACCGGACAGATACAAGGTGCGGCCCTCGGCCGCGATCATGTAACCCGCCTCGCCGCCCATATAGCGTGTGGTGCCATCGGGCAGCGTGAAAGAGGACGAATGGCTGGCATTGACCATGGTGACGGCCACGTCGCCGATTTCTACGGTGCCGCCCTTGTTAAAGCCCACGGCAGTCACGCCTTCGCTTTCCAGCCAGCTTGCAATCTCGACCATGGCATAGACCGGCAGGTCGCGTTCCCGGGCAAGTTCGGCCACGCCGCCGAGATGGTCAAAATGCCCGTGCGTGATCAGGATCGCCGTTGCACCGGCCAACGCGTCTTCACGCCGGTCCGCCGGGAATGTCGGGCCGCCTTCCCACGGATCGATCAGAAAAATCTGATCGCCTGCTTCCAGGCGCACACTTGCATGGCCAAGCCAGATGTATCGCATTGCTGTTTTCCCTCCCTTCAACACGAAAAAGGCCGGCATCTCTGCCGACCTTTACCCTTATCCGCATTCCGCGCTGTGTCTATTATTCCTGTTGGCCGAGGAACATAAGCAGGAACTGGAACATGTTCAGGAAGTCGAGATAGAGGTTCAGCGCCCCTGAAATCGCAGCCTTGTCGAGCCAATCCTGATCCCCATGCACAGCATGCGCGACATAGGTATTCTTGATGTTCTGTGTGTCATAGGCGGTAAGCCCCGCAAAGATCAAAACGCCCAAGCCAGAGATCGCGAACATCATCGCGTCTGACTGCAAGAAGATGTTGACGACCATCGCCACGATCAGGCCAATGACGCCCATGATCAGGAACGATCCCCAGCCGGAGATATCTTTTTTGGTCGTATAGCCCCATAGGCTAAGCCCGGCGAATGCGATGGCAGTGACCAGGAACGTCTGCACGATCGAGAAGCTGGTGAAGACGATGAAGATGGAGCTCAGCGAGACGCCGATCAGTGCTGCGAAGACGAAAAAGCCGAGCGATACCGCTTGTGCCGATCCCCGGCGCATCAGGGCGCCAAAGCCCACAAACAGCAGGACCAGCGGCGCAAACATTACCACCCACCGCAACGGGCTGAGGTAAAGCGCACTGCCCAGGCCGGTCAGCAAGGTGCCATTTTGCAGCTGTGCGGCTGCCAGGCTCGGGTCGGTTGTGGTCGCCAAATTTGCAATAGCCCAGGCCGCAGCGGCTGTGATCAGCATGCCGATCGACATGGTGCCGTAGACTTTATTCATGTGGGCGCGCAGGCCCTCGTCCACCTCAGCGGTGCGAACCGCGCCGGTCGATCGGATTGCATCAAATTGTGCCATTCATCCCTCCGGAATGCGTAACCAGCGGGCCCAATCGTTGGACCCGCCCTCAACCCAGAATATTGTCGAGGACAGGTTTATTTTCAAGCCATTCGGCGATGCATTTCAGCTTGGACACAGATAGTTTCTATCTATCACATCATCCAGCTCGACGGCGCATCCCAAATAGGCCGCTTAATCTCGGCCTTTGCTTGCTCCTGTGTAAGGCCCACATCGCGCAAAAGCCGGTCATCGAGCTGCGAAAGCGCGCGCCTTTGGCGCCAAAGATCAAACACCTTAACGACTTGCGCGGCCAATCCGGGCCGGGCGCCACGATGCATGCGGGGGGCAAGTATGCTGTAAGCCATCGATTCATCCTTTCCAAATTGTGAACAGACGGGGCGATTTCATTCCCGTTGCTGATATATGGCTTGACAGGCGTTATCTTTAAAACGAATGTTTCTGAACATCTTCATCAAGGATCGTGATGTTATGCGAAATCTCGATATGACGGCCCTGCGCGCATTTGTAACGGTCAGCGATTCTGGCGGCGTCACAAAGGCCAGCGGATTTCTCAATCTGACGCAATCGGCCGTTTCCATGCAGCTCAAACGGCTTGAAGAAGCGGTCGGCGTCAACCTCTTCGACCGCTCGGCGCGACGGCTGGCTCTGACGGGTGCGGGCGAGCAGATGCTGGGCTATGCGCGGCGCATGCTGGAGCTCAATGACGAGGTTCTGGGCCGATTGACGGCGCAGGAATATGAGGGTGAGATCCGATTGGGCGTGCCGCATGATATCGTCTATCCGGCCGTGCCTGAGGTTATGCACCGCTTTCACGCAGCCTTTCCGCGGATGAAAGTGACGCTCGTGTCGTCGTACACACGAAAACTCAAAGAATTGTTCGAGCGTGGCGAGGTTGATTTGATCCTGACCACCGAAGACCACCTCGACCCGGGCGGAGAGACATTGCTGGAGCGCCCCTTGGTCTGGGTTGGGGCCGTATCCGGCGCAATTTGGCGGCAGCGTCCGCTCAGGCTCGCCTTTGAGCATAACTGCATTTTCCGAAAATCAGTCCAGGAAGCGCTGGACCAGGCCGCGATATCCTGGGAAATGGCGGTTGAAAGCGACAGTTCGCGCACGGTTGAGGCCTCCGTTTCGGCCGACCTGGCTATCCATGCTTGTATCGAGGGCACGGAGCCGCCGTATGTGGAGCGCATCGTTCATGGTGGCGCGCTGCCAGCCCTGCCGACCATCAAGATCAATCTTTTTACCAGCAGTGCCGGGTCGGCGCCGCAAGAAGCGCTCGTACACCTCGTCCAGCAGGCCTATCGCACCATGTAGCCCGGCTCAGGCATCCATGGTTACGACTACCTTGCCCGTCGATTTGCGTGATTGCAGGAATTCCAACGCTTCAGCCGCCTGGCTCAGCGGAAATTGGGCACCGATATGTGGGCTCACGCGCCCGGCCTCGTACCAGGTGAAAAGCTCCGAAAGGCTTTGCGTTATCCGTTCAGGGGCAAAGGCCATGTAGCCACCCCAATAAAAGCCGATCGCTTCGATGTTTTTCACCAGCATGTGGTTTGCCGCAAGCTTTGGCGGATCGCCGCTGGCAAATCCGATGATGATAAACCGGCCTTCGGGTCGCATCGCGCGCAGGCAGGCCGCAGCCTGATCGCCGCCAACCGCATCATAAACGACGTCAACACCGCCAAGCGCCTTAAGTTCGGCGCGCAGATCGGCACTTGTGCTGTCAATCAAGTGCGTGGCCCCCGCGCCGGCCGCGATTTTCAGTTTTTCCGGACCGCGCGCCACGGCGACGACCTCAGCGCCAAGTTGGGCGCCAATTTCGACTGCCGTCAGACCCACGCCACCGGCGGCACCCAGGACGACCAAGCGCTCCCCCGATTTCAGGCGCGCGCGACGGGTCAGTGCCAAATGCGACGTTCCGTAAGCCACCAAAAACCCAGCCGCCTCAGAAAACGGCATCACATCCGGAATTGCCACGGCCCGGGCCGCGTCAAAAACGCCGTAGTCTGCCAGGCCGCCCTGGCCTGCGAAAACGGCAACACGCATGCCCGTCTCCAGCGCCACATCTGGGCCTATCGCGTCGACCGTTCCGGCCACCTCCAGCCCCAAAGTGAATGGCAGTGCGGGCGTGTCTTGATAGCTTCCCCCGAGCATCAACAAGTCCGCGAAATTCAGCCCGCAGGCGGCAATTTTCAACCTAATTTGACCGGGACCGGGCTTTGGCAGATCTAGTGCGGCCAACTGCGCGGGTTTGGCATGATCGATGACTTGAAATGCACGCATAGCGGAGGCCTTCATTCGTTTATCAATTGTTAACGCAAGGGCTTCCCACGTCATTTCAATGACATAGCTGATTTTTCGGGCTGACGCCAGCGTTGCAATACGCAGCCGAAGGGCGTAACGTGTTAACCATTAGTTGCATCAAATGCGGAGAAAATCGCCGTGAAACACCCTGTCGATATCCATGTCGGAAAGCGGGTGCGTCACCGCCGCTGGATGGTTGGAATGACCCAGCAGCAACTGGCGACCAAGGTCGGGATCAAGTTTCAGCAGATCCAAAAATACGAGACCGGCATGAACCGCGTCAGCGCGTCTCGGCTGTGGGATATAGCCTCAGCGCTTGAGGTCGATATCGGCTATTTCTTCGATGGATTGTCGGAAATTGGGCTGGCCGCGTCGGGCGATCCAAACGCAACCATGATCGGCGAAAAAGAAGCGCTTGACCTCATCCGATGCTACTACGCGATACCAGAGGCGCAGCGGCGCCGCTTGTTTGACCTCGCGCGGGTGCTTTCAGACGCTGCCTGATTGACGCGCGCAGTCAGCGCGGTCAAGGTAAGCTGTTGTGAGCCTAGACATTCCCGAAGATGCGTTGATTAAAACCGCACATGCGATGGCGGATGCCGCGCGCGCGGCGGTTCTGCCGTATTTCCGCGCGTCGGATTTGCAATCGGATAACAAAGAGTTAGACGGATTTGATCCCGTGACAGAGGCCGATCGCGACGCTGAGGCTGCCATGCGCGCCGTCTTGGCCGAACGGCGGCCAGATGACGGCATATTGGGTGAAGAAGAAGCCGACAGGCCAGGCACATCCGGTCTGACATGGATTATCGATCCAATTGACGGGACGCGCGGCTTTATTTCGGGCACACCGACTTGGGGCGTTCTGATCGCGTTGTCGGCGGGCGCTGACCCAATCTATGGGCTCATCGATCAGCCCTATATCGGAGAACGCTTTGAGGGTGGATTCGGCCGGGCTCATATGACAGGGCCAATGGGCGTTGCCGGATTGGCCGTTCGCCAGGGCCGAACTCTTTCAAATGCCACGCTTTTTACCACGTTTCCAGAGATCGGCACAGCGCAGGAACGGGCCGGATTTGAAGCTGTCGCGGCTGAGGTTCAACTCGTGCGTTACGGGATGGATTGTTATGCTTATGCGCTCCTTGCCGGTGGTCATGTCGATCTGGTCATTGAGGCTGGACTCAACGCCTATGATATCGCCGCACCGGTTGCGCTCGTCGAGGCGGCGGGCGGGATCGTGACGGATTGGTTGGGCGGGCCGGCCTATAACGGCGGCCGGGCGCTCGCAGCGGCGACCCCATCGCTTCACCGTGATGCCATGAAAATCGTGCAGCGGGCCGGGGGTTTTGGCTGAGCTGTTGCTCAAGAATGCGGATGTCGTTCTGACGATGGACGACGCCCACAGGGAACTCAGCTCTGTGGATATCCTTGTGGGTAACGGCGCGATTATCGATATAAAACAAAAATTTGATGTAAATTGTAAATCTGTGGATTGTACGGGCTGCGTGATCACGCCGGGCCTGGTGAATACCCATCACCATCTGTACCAGACATTGACCCGAGCCGTGCCGGGGGCGCAGGACGCGCTGCTTTTTGGATGGCTCAAGACACTCTATCCGATTTGGGCGCAGATGGGGCCGGAGCATATATATGTCTCGGCCTTGACCGGGCTGGCTGAGTTGGCCTTGGCCGGCTGCTCGATGAGCGCCGATCACCTTTACCTCTACCCGAACGGTGCGCGTCTCGATGACACGATCGCGGCTGCAGCAGAAATCGGGCTTCGGTTTCACCCGACCCGCGGTGCGATGTCGATCGGCGAAAGTGCCGGCGGGTTGCCGCCCGATATGTTGGTCGAAGATGAGCGCGCGATCCTTGAGGATACAATTCGCGTCATCGACGCCTTTCACGACCCGCTAGAGGGGGCAATGTGTCGTGTCGGGGTTGCGCCCTGTTCGCCATTTTCCGTCAGTCGAGGATTGATGCGCGACGCAGCCGTATTGGCGCGCGACAAAGGCGTGCGGCTGCATACGCATCTGGCGGAGAACACCGAAGATATCCTTTATTCTCAACAGGCTTTCGGGTGCAGTCCCGGTCAATACGCCCAAGATCTCGGCTGGGTCGGGGATGATGTTTGGCATGCGCATTGCGTGAAACTAGATGCTCAAGAGATTGCTCTTTTCGCCCGCACCCGGACCGGTGTCGCGCATTGCCCGTGCTCGAATTGCAGGCTTGGCTCGGGCATCGCGCCTGTGCGTGCGATGCGTGATGCTGGTGTGCGCGTTGGCTTGGGCGTCGATGGTTCCGCCTCGAATGATACCGGCAATCTCGTCGCAGAGGCCCGCCAGGCAATGCTGCTGCAACGCGTGGCAAACGGCGCCGATGCGATGAGCGCGCGCGAGGCGTTATGGATTGCGACCCGCGGCGGCGCAGAGATCCTCGGGCGCACCGATTGCGGCCAGATCGCGCCGGGCAAGCGTGCCGACTTGGCGATCTGGGACATACAAGGCGTCGATGCTGCGGGAACCTGGGACCCAGCCGCGCTGCTATTGGCCGGTCCCAGCAAAGTACGCGATTTGATCGTGGAGGGGCGGGAGATCGTTCGAGACGGGCGCATTACGACGATTAATCTTTCTGAAGCACTGAAAAGACAAAGGAATCTTGCACAACAATTGGCATCAACATGACAATTTTCAGATCTATTTTAGACTCAATGAGCGAAAATTGACGGGAAAATTTAACTTTTCATACATGTTGGGAATTATCCACAGGACTGCGCGATTTGCTGCTGAGGCGTGGCCGCGGGCCTTGTTCCCACGCCGCAGACTGAGCCATTGTGGCAAAGGATCGCTTAATGGAGGCTGCAGATGCCGCGTATTTTCTTCATGTTTCTTGTTGTTGCGCTCGCCGCCTGCCAAACGGGCGATGATGGTACGCGACTGCCGGTCTCGACCAGCGCGGGCATCGCCTTCGCGGGAACGCTGCTGGGCTCGGAGCGGGCAAATGCCGGCGTTTCACCGGTTACGCAGCATCCCGCCCTTCAGGCTGCCGCCCAGTTTCACGCCGATGATCTGGCCGCGCGATCCGGGCTTAGCCACACCGGCAGCGATGGGTCGTCGATGGCCGACCGAATTCGTCGCGCGGGCTACCAGCCTTGTTTTGCAGCAGAAAATGTCGCGCGCGGGCAACCGGATATTGAATCGGTCTTTGCCTCCTGGCGCGGCTCACAAGGCCATTACAACAATATGGTCAATGTTGCCGCGCGCCATTACGGATTTGCACGTTCCGGTAATTCATGGGTTTTGGTCCTTGCACGGCCTTGTTTGTGATCACAAATCTTGGAACGGTGGGATGAGGGCAATTAGCGCGCCGTCCGAACCGACAAAAACGCGCCCGATATTGGTCGCCGTCCGATGACCGGCAGACGCACCATCTGGGCGAAAGTTACTAACATCCCATGATGTATCGCGATGCGCCAGTATCACATTACGGCTTCGCACATCATGTCCGTCAACATTAATCACCAATGTACTGCCAGCGTGTGATACCCGCCCGACTTCTGCGGCATCAGCCAGTCTTTCGCGGATTGTCGGCCGGGTCAGGCCGCCAAGAATCCGAGATGTGGCAATGCGATCCTCGAAAAACCGGATCGCTCCTTGGCTGACATTAGCGGAAAGCCTGACGTCGGCATTTTTGATCACAACAGCATTTATCCGCTGGCTGGCTTGGCCGGGCGCACGATAGGCGACCCCTTCCATCACGCCGTTTCGACCGTCGACGCGAAATGGTTCCGCAGCAACCTCGAGTGGGAAAAGCGCTGCCACGCCAAGAGCCAACGCCATCTGTCGGCGTGAAAACGCGACCGTCATCAAAAGGTCCTCGACTGCTTTGGCCAAACGATAACACAGTGACTAGTTGCGCGCCTTATCGACCATCTTGCCGGCAGAGATCCACGGCATCATCTCGCGCAGCTTCTCGCCCACTTCTTCGATCTGATGGGCGTCGTTCATCCGCCGCGTGCCTTTGAAGAAAGGCTGCCCGACTTGGTTTTCAGACATGAAATCGCGCACAAATTTGCCGGTCTGGATATCGGTCAGGATTGCTTTCATCCGGGCCTTGGTCTCGTCATACGGCAGCACGCGTGGGCCAGAGACGTACTCGCCGTACTCGGCCGTGTTCGAGATCGAGTAGTTCATGTTTGCGATGCCACCTTCATAGATCAGGTCGACGATCAGCTTCACCTCATGCAAGCACTCAAAATACGCCATTTCAGGCGCGTAGCCGGCCTCCACAAGCGTTTCAAAGCCCATCCGGATAAGCTCCACTAGACCGCCACACAGCACCGCTTGTTCGCCGAACAGGTCGGTTTCGCATTCCTCCTTGAAGTTCGTCTCGATAATGCCCGAGCGCCCGCCGCCGATGGCCGAACAATAGCTCAGACCGATCTCCAGCGCGCGGCCTGAGGCATCGTTATCGACGGCAACCAGGCAGGGAACACCGCCGCCTTTGGCGTATTCGCCGCGCACCGTATGGCCCGGCCCTTTTGGCGCCATCATGATCACGTCAACGCCGGGTTTGGGCTCGATCAGGCCAAAATGAACATTAAGGCCATGGGCGAACGCAATCGCCGCACCGTCGCGCAGATTGTCATGGATATGGGCCTTGTAAGTCGCCGCCTGCAGCTCATCGGGCATGGTGAACATGATCAGATCACACCAGGCAGCCGCCTCGGCAATCCCCATCACCTGCAGCCCTTCACCTTCTGCCTTGGCTCGGCTGGGTGAGCCGTTACGCAGTGCGACGACAACGTTTTTTGCACCGCTATCGCGCAAGTTCAGCGCATGGGCATGGCCTTGGCTGCCATAGCCCAAAATAGCGACTTTCATGTCCTTGATAAGGTTGATGTCGCAATCGCGATCGTAATAGACGCGCATGATCTCTCCCTTCCATGTCCCTTGGCCCGCAGGCGTTCCCGGCCTTCTAGCGATTTTGCCCGGCGATGCAACGGCTCCGGGGGGACGTAATCGCCCATTAACGGGCAGGCGGCTAACTGTTTCACGCGCAAGGGGATTGGGAATGATCAGGCGGAAAGGACATATCTGGCTGGCGGCCACTTGCCTCACAGTTTTCACAGTGTCGGTGGTGGCGGCTGCGGTGATGCTGCTCTATCCACGTGAGGACTGGGCGTGGGAGCTTGGTTTGTCGCTGTCTTTGACTTCTGCTTTGACCTTCCCGCTGACCTGGTGGATGGGGTTTCTTGTCTATCGCAACGCGACTTTGAATGACGAATTGCAGCGCCTTGTCAATCGCGACCGGCTGACAGATGCCGCGACGCGCGACTATTTCTTCGACGCGATGGAGGCTAATCCAGATGCCTATGGCGTCTCGCTTGTCATAGATATCGACCACTTCAAAGCGATCAATGATACGCACGGCCACCTGGCCGGCGATCAGGTATTGCGCGATGTGGTCCAGACCCTGAAAAGCAATCTGCGCAGCGAAGACATCATTTGCCGATTTGGCGGCGAGGAATTTGTCGTCTTTTTATACCAGGCGAGCCCCGAAGCAGGTGAATGGGTGGCAGAGGCTTTGCGTCAAGTGATTGAAGACATGAAGATACTCATTGGCGACGCGCCGATTGGCGTTACGATCTCTATCGGCGGTTCGTTGAAAGACCGCCAGCGCGGCATCGAAGCTGCCATCGCTGAGGCCGATAAGGCGCTTTACCGGGCGAAATCAGAGGGTCGCAACCGCGCGATCATGAGTTGGCGCAGCGCGGCCTGAGGCCCACCCGGCCGTGCCCCATGCCCAGTCTCATGGCTGTCCGCCTGATCGGCGCGATCTGATGCAAGGCGCGCGTCGCCTCAGCGCGGATCCGCTGGATCGATGCGCTGCCCGACATGGACGCGCGGTTGAGCGCATCGACGCCAAGGACGCGCGCATGCACTTCCATGTATCGCGCGCGCTGGTATCGGCGCAGCATCTCAGGGCTGCCGAGCGGAGCAACATAGCTTGCTCGCAATAGGGCTTCGATATCGGCGAGGCTCATATTAAGCCCCTGTGCCCCGATCGGTGGCACGACGTGGGCGGCCTCAGCGATCAGCGCCAAGCGCGCATCGGTGAATCGGTCGGCGATTTGGCTGATGATCGGCCAGATGCTGCGGCGGGTGGCCAGGCTGAGCGGGCCGAGCAGGTGGCCGGAACGCTCTGACATAGCGGCGTTGAAGTCGTGCTCCGGTAGGGCTGCCAGACGCAAAGCTACGGGCCCGCGTTCCATCCACACCACGGCAGATGTCGGGCGGCCATCGTGATCGGGCAGCGGGACCAGCGTAAAAGGCCCGCCCGCACGATGGATCTCAGTCGAGACGTTTTCATGCGGGATCGGATGGGTCGCTGCAAAGGCCAAGGCCTTCTGCCCATAACGCCATTTGCGCACGCCGATGCCCGCCGCTTCGCGCAGTTGAGAGCCCCGGCCATCCGCAGCAATGACCAGTTGTGCAGCGACTGACGTGCCGTCCGACAGCGTGATCCGGGCGGCATCGTCGCGTGCGAGAACTTGCCGGGTCGAAACGCCCGGGCGGAAATCGACATCGGGAAAATCGGCGAGATGAGCGACAATCTCCCGCCGCAGAAGCCAGTTTTGCAAGTTCCAGCCAAACGGCCTTTCTGAGATATCGCTGGCGTTAAAAGCGTGACGCGGCGCTGGACCGGTGCCGCTAAGATCCTGGATCGCCATGACCTGAAGCGGTGTGGCATGGGGGCCAAGGCGCTGCCAAAGCCCAGCCTCTTGCAAGACCTGCTGGGCGGGCTGGAGGAATGCGGTCGTGCGCAGATCCGCGCTTGCATCGGCGGCATCAGTGACCGGCGGGCTTGGGTCGGTCAGGACCAAGCGAAAGCCTGCCGCGCCGAAGGCCGCCGCCGCCGTAAGGCCAGCAACGCCGCCGCCAGAGATGAGAATGTCACAGTCTTTGATCCCCATGCAGCCGACTTAGGGCACCGGGGCTCGCTCGTCCAAGCGGCAAACTGACCGGGTTGCCTGCGCCAACGTCACCCCCTAGCCTATGTCTGGACTGAGCAGACGCCTGGAAACGCAACCGATGGCCAACAAAAAAGCGCCGCAAAAGGACGCCTATGACCTGATCCTGCAGGCGATCGATACCGGTGTATTCCGCCCGGGCTCGCGGTTGGTGGAATCTGATCTGGCCGACATGTTCGGGTTTAGCCGGACGCCGATCCGCGAGGCATTACAACGGCTCGAGACGCAAAGCCTTCTGACCCGCGACGGCCGCAGCTTGATCGTGGCATCGCTCGACCATGCCCAGACGGCCGAGCTTTACGCCGTGCGAACCGAATTGGAGGCGTTGGCTGCGCGCCTGGCGGCCAAACATGCCGCATCCGAAGAGGTGCGCGTGATGCGCGCCATGGTTGAAGAAGATCGGATGCTTTTGGGCGATCCCCGTGCACTTGCCCAAGCCAACCGGCGCTTTCACAAGCAGATCCATCTGGCCAGCCACAACCGCTACCTCATCCAGCAGCTCGATCTAGTGCATCGATCCATGGCGCTTATGGCGACCACATCGCTTGCCGCAGAAGGCCGGGGCGAGCGCGCGCTGGCAGAACATGCCGAGATCATCGATGCGATCGCCGTCCAGGATGGGGACACTGCAGCCCTTGCCCTGCGAACCCATCTCAGCCGGGCGTTTGAAGTGCGCCTGCGCGCTCAGTCCGCGACACCCTCGCCGTAACGGCCATGGGCGGTTTTTGCCCAGTAAAACGGCCGAGCGGCAAGATCGATCAGGGCGACCATCGCAGCGATGGAGGCGAGCGGGTAATAGAGCACCATCAACGGCAGAAACTTGCGCTGGCGGCGCAGATGCGGTGCACTGCAGGCCAGCCAATTGATGTAAAGCGTCGCCAAAAGCGCGCAAGCAAAGATCGCGCCTGCTGTACCGGGGGTGATGAAATTTGCCACCGGCTGGGGCAGGCCAAATGGCAAGAGCGCAAAGCTCCACAGAATTGGTGCAGTGACGAAACCCAGGACGGTGCCGGCAAATTGCGCCTGCAGGCCCCAGAAACGCCGCGGCCCCAATTCGCGCATCAGCAAGCCGGGCCGCCGCATGACGGTGGCCCAGGTTATTGCATAGCCCTTTAGCCATCGGCTGCGCTGGCGGATCCAGGGCCATATGGCGGAATTGGCCTCCTCAAAGGTCGTCGTATCGATAAGTTCGGTGCGAAATCCCGCGCGCTGCAGGCGTATGCCCAATTCGGCGTCCTCTGTAACGTTATGGGCATCCCACGCACCGACTGATATCAGCGCGTCGCGCTTCACAAACAGCGTCGTGCCGCCGAGGGGCACGACCAGCCCCATTGCGGCAACGCCCGGTAAAACGAGGCGGAACCAGGTTGCGTATTCAATCGTGAAGGATCGGCTGATCCAGTTGTGCCCGGCATTGTAGTAGTCAAGCTGGCCCTGCAAACAAGCAACTTGAGGTGGTGCTACGGCAAATCGGGCGGCGACTTTGCGCAACTGGTCAGGCTCGGGCGCGTCCTCTGCATCGTAGATCCCGATGATCGTGCCGCGCGCGAAGGGCAGCGCATAGTTGAGCGCCCGCGGTTTGGTCTGTGGGGAGCCCGGCGGCACCGTGATCGCGCGCGCCCAGGCGGGCAGAGCGCAGGTGCGTAGCGCGGCATGCGTTGTTGCATCCTCTTCCTCAAGGACAAAGATCACGTCGAGCCGGTCGCGCGGATAGTCGAGCCGGTCAATCCGCGCCAGGATATCGCCGGCCACATCATCTTCGTCAAAAATCGGCACCAAAAGTGTTATGACAGGCTCGGAAAAAAGTGGGATCGCCCGCGCTGTGCTGGGCAAATCCGCGCGCCGCTGTCGGTGAGCCGCGGAAGCGGCCGACACTTTAAGCCCCATATTGACGGCAAAGACCGTAAGCGCGAGCGCCACCAATCCCAGATATGTCGCGCTTGGCGCCACAACGGCAAGAAACGCGACGGCGAGTATCGGAAGCAACAGACGCACCGAAAGACCGGCGCTGCCCCAGATCCGCGCGCTAACCGCCTCGGGCGTCCGGCACTCTGCCTGGCGCGCCAAATGATGGCCATACAAATCCTTGATCGCCGCGGTGATGTCGTCACGCGTCGCCAGTGCGATCATGACGTTGTGGTCGGGCAATGCGCGCTTGATTTCTTTGCCCAGATCTGCGCGCGAGGTGGCGACAATCAATCGACTTCCCATCCGTTTGACCGGCACCATGGATAGCGCAATCGCGGTCGCGGCTGGCACAAGCGGCGCAAGGCCCGGATCGGGGGAGTGGGTCTTGAGATCAAGCAGCCTGCTGTTTTGCAGGCTGGCCACAACCGACAGCGCATCGCGTTCAGACGCGTTGCCCGACAGGATCAGGCGATGGGCCAGCGCGGCGGCATCAAGTTCCGGCACATCATGCGTCAACGGCACTTCAATGCCCCGGGCCGAGAGCTGCGCAACAAGTTCATGTTGCACCATGTTTGACGCGTCGCGACGCGAGGCCCGCATATTCGTCAAACTGGTTGGCGTTGGAAGACCCGCGCCATCCATATCAAATTCCCCGCAAATTTTACCAAACAGGTCTAAATGCGGGAGCCAGAGGTTAATGCTTGGTTAATCTTGGTTCAACAACTATTGCAAAAGCAGGGACTTAGACCAGTTCCGCGCGATTGGTCATCGCTGCTGCGAAGCGTTGGAAGAGGTAAAAACTGTCTTGCGGCCCCGGGCTTGCTTCGGGGTGGTACTGGACCGAAAAGACGGGCTTTCCATCTAGTTTGATGCCGCAATTGGAGCCATCAAAAAGGCTGACATGGCTTTCGACGACGCCATCTGGCAGGCTTTGTGCATCGACAGTAAAGCCGTGGTTCATAGACGTAATTTCGACCTTTCCGGTTTCGATATCCTTCACCGGGTGATTTGCGCCGTGATGGCGGTGGTTCATCTTGATGGTGCGCGCACCCAATGCCAGGGCGAGGATTTGGTGGCCCAGACAGATACCGAATATGGGCAGGTCGCGGGCCAGCAAGGCTTGGATCATCGGAACAGCATAAGCGCCGGTTGCCGCGGGGTCACCGGGACCGTTGGATAAAAAGACCCCGTCAGGGTCATGCGCCAGAACTTCCTCGGCGCTGGCCGTTGCCGGCAGCACGGTCACATCGCAGCCGGCACTGGCCAGGCAGCGCAGAATATTGCGCTTAGCGCCGTAATCGATTGCCACGACCTTGTGGCCTGGGCCATCGCGGCGCGGGAAACCTTCCGGCCAGGCCCACCGCATCTCATCCCAACGGTAACTTTGAGCGCAGGTCACTTCCTTGGCTAGGTCGAGGCCTTCGAGACCTGCAAAGCCACGCGCTGATGCAACCAGGGCTTCGAGGTCGAATTTTCCGTCTTTGTTGTGGCTGAGCGCAGCATGGGGTGCCCCTTGCTGGCGGATTGCCCGAGTGAGCCTCCGCGTATCCACCCCGCCGATACCAATCCTTCCACGCCGGCTGAGCCAGCTTTCAAGCGCATCCACGGCCCGCCAGTTCGACGGCTCCGTCGGGTCCCATTTGACCACCATCCCGGCAGCCACCGGATCGGCGGTTTCATCATCTTCCGGCGTCACCCCGGTATTGCCGATATGGGGGAAGGTGAAGGTCACGATCTGGCCCGCATAAGACGGATCAGTCATGATCTCCTGGTAGCCTGTCATCGCGGTGTTGAAGCACAGCTCGGCCGTCGTTTCACCTGTTGCGCCAAATCCACGGCCATAGAACACTGTGCCATCTGCAAGGACAAGGCAAGCTGTGGGCTGGGTCATTGGGGCGCTCCGCCAAAGGTTCGTGGCAAATTGGCGGTGGTGTAATGAGCGCTCTGGCGGGCGTCAAGCTTGTGGCAGGGCAGGGGAGACCTTATATGCTCGCCCCTTGGGGACAACCGAGGAAATGGACTAATGAGTTTGCGTGAACGCATCACCGCTGGCCTGAAAACGGCCATGCGCGAAAAGGACAAAACGCGGATTTCGACGCTGCGGCTGATCAATGCCGCAATCAAGGATCAGGATATTGAGGCCCGCAGCAAAGGCACCAGCGAAGGTGTGAATGAGGCTGATGTGCTGGCGATCCTTGGCAAAATGGTCAAGCAGCGCCAGGAAAGCGCGCGCGCCTATGAAGAGGGTGGCCGGTTAGAGCTTGCCGAAAAGGAACGCGCTGAAATTGAGGTGATCGAAAACTTCCTGCCTCGGCAACTCAGCGAAACCGAAGTCGAAGCGGCAATTTCTGCGGCGATAACAGATGCGGGTGCAAGCTCGATCCGCGATATGGGGCGTGTTATGGGCGTCCTCAAAGGCCAGTATATGGGCCAGATGGATTTTGGCGCCGTTGGACCATTGGTGAAAGCGCGCTTGATGTAAGCCGTAGCGCTGTAGTAGGGGACGCGGCTCCTCCCTCGCGCCCGCCCTTTTGCAAGCGGAGCCTTCGTCGCCGCCGCTGCCGCGGACCAAGAGTGAGGGGAGCGCGAGGGGACCTCCCCTCGCAAGGCAGGCCGCCAAGGCCAGCGCGGCAAGGATGGCTCCAAAGGGGCCTGACGCGCCGCGCATGCCAGCTTAGCCGCTTGTCCTGTCTCGGGTAACGATCGCGGGTTGTGGCGCGCAGAATAGGAGCGGCCCACAGAAGACACCCGCCTGTGGGAAAGGCCCTGCTGAGCCTGGAATGGCAGCAGATTGGGCCAAAGCCGTGCTGGCCAGGCCAAATGAAATGAAAAGCGCGAATGTGATGTGTCGGGCCATGTTGATTTCTCCGAGTTATGTCTCATCGGTTGAAACTGGCCCGAACGGGGTGCGACCGCGCACCGGTATTCAAATTCAGTGCAAATTTGCCAAAAACGGCCCGGATTTTTCATCTTCGACGGAAATGCTTGGGTAGCTGCTGTTGTAGTCGCGGCGGAACTCGGTAGGCGACATACTCATTTCGCTCCTAAAGGCGCGATTGAACGGGCCAAGAGAAGCAAAGCCCACACTATAGGCGATCTCCAACACCGTCACACCGGCTTGAGCGGGATCGCTTAGCATCCTGCGCGCCGCGTCAATTCGGGCAGCGTTGATAAAGCTGGAGAAGTTTCGGTACCCCATGCCTTGATTGATGGCGCGCCGAACGCGGTGTTCGGGCACGTTCAAATGCTGGGCCAATCGTCCGATTGTCAGCCCTTCCTCGCGCCAGACACCTTCCTCCATCGCCTGACCAAGCGTCGCAATGAGTCGATTGTCCCGGCTTAAGTCCGGTGTCGGCTTGGTAGGTTGTGCTTCGGGCTCGACCGGTCCGGGCCAAAGTTCTGCATCTGGGCGCAGAATCCAAAGCGCGAAAGCAAATACGACTGCTAATGTCCCGGCGCCCTGCGCAAGCGCGTAAAGCGGAGACCCGAGCTCTGCCACGCCGACAGCTTGGATTGCGGTTAAAAGCAGCGACAGTCCAGCAATCGCGGCGGCAAAGGCAGGCCGCGCGCGGCAGCGGCACTCGACCAGATCGTCGCGGGCATTCCACAATGCCAAGCCAAGAAGAGACGCATAAAGACTGACGCCAAGTGGCGCACAAACAAAAAGTAACTCGGGCCAAGTGTAGTGCGCGTAAAGCGCGCCCGAGACGAGCGCTGAGGCGACAAGCCAAGGCCAACGCCGACCCGGCGGATCAAGAAAGATCGTCACGATCAACCAGGTCAGCGCGGTTGGCGTAAAACTTGCCAGCAGCAGAAGATTGGCCTCGAGAACCGGTGGGATCGGCAAGGCACTTGCGCTGTGCGTCATCAGAAATGCCGATTTTGTCGCCGCAACCGCCAGAATGGCTACGCGCCCTTCGAGGCTGATCCGGGCGCGCCACATCAGCACCGCCAGCAAGATCAGCAATGTAATGGCCGCACCGCGTATCGCGAGATCGATTTGGTCCAAAAGCGCGCACTCCGTTCGGTCGGGTTGAGAGAGACTACACGCACGGTCCCAATTTGGCTCATCGATTCTGAAAAACGGCCGAGATTTCCGGAATCGGCGGGTCGCTCACGCTTCCAGAGTTTCCGTTAAGGTCTTAGCTCCGCCTCGAGCGTTTGTTTGAGGCTGACCCGTTCGCTTGGCGTCAGGAACGAGCCTAGCTCGACCTCGCGGCCAGCCCCCCGAAGGGTCAGATATAGCGGGACTGGCCCGCCGCGTTCATGGAGGTGCACAGTAACCCAATAGGGGTTGGCTTCCCAATCGCGCGGTGCGCGTTGTGCGTCATGACGCTCCAGCCGGACGCGATCATCCCAAAGGGTGATCTCTTCGTAGAGGTCCATGTCGGTCCAGGAGCGCTTCAGTGCCCGCCAAATCGCCCAAAGAGCGGCACAAACAAAGGGCAGCAATCCCCAAAACACGCTTGTGCCCAGGACCGACAGCAATGGCATGAAGATGAGTGTCGCCGTCACGGCGACGAACCAAACAAAGCCCTGTGGTGTGAGAGATTTGTAGGGCGTCAGCCGCAATTGTAGCCGAGCGTCTTCCGGCAAATGGGTGATGGGCACGTCTTGGATCGGCATGGGCGGTCGCTTCGAATGGGTCTGATGGGCAAGCTAGATGCCTGCGGTCACAGCGCAAGCGCGGTTATCGTCGCAGGCGCCGGCGGATGGCGATGATGGTGAGCACGAGGAGGCAATAGGCTGCTGCGGCGAAGACGATGCATGCAAGGTTTGCGGCCATGGTCCACCGCTTAAAGGTCTCAATAGCATCGATGGATCGGCGCGGCCCGCGGGCGTTAGGTAGGACATAGTGCAGGACCCAAGTTTCTGCCTTATCAAGGCTGGCGCGTTGGCATTTGCGTTCGCGTAGGTCAACACCAGCCTCCAGCCGGGCGCAGGAGCCATAGATAAGGCCGAAAGGTCATAGCGAAAATCCCTGCGAGCGCGGCTGGGTAACGGCGTTGGCCGACGACGTAACAAGTGTCATGATACGCCTGTTCGACCTCGGTTTGGCACAGCAAGATCCACGTGGGCCGCGCACAGAAATCTGCGCCAAAGGGACCGGGGGCTCCTATCGTGATCGTGCCAAGCCAAGCATGCCAGCAAAGACCTAATTCGGTTTACCTTCTTCGATCCACTCTTTGAATGTGGGGTGGTCGTGCCCCTTGTCCCACATCTCGCGCGTCGGAAGCACTTCGAACGTGTGCTCCGGCGGCGGGTTGGGCAGCGTCCACTCTAATGTGTCGGCGTAGGGGCCCCAATAGGCCGGCTCGGTCAGACGACGACCATAGGCCAAGCTGTAGAAGACGACGCCAATGAAGAAGACAAACGAGGCAAACGATATGAATGCACCGATCGAAGAGACGTAGTTCCACAGCGCGAAGGCTTCCGGATAGTCGATATACCGGCGCGGCATGCCCTGGCGGCCGAGGAAATGCTGCGGGAAGAAGGTGATGTTTGCCCCGATGAAAAAGGCCCAGAAGTGCAACTTGCCGGCCCATTCCGGATATTCGCGGCCGCTCATCTTGCCAAACCAATAGTAAACGGCAGCAAAGATGCCAAAGACCGCTCCGAGCGACATCACGTAGTGGAAGTGCGCGACGACGTAATAAGTATCGTGGTACGCCCGGTCGACGCCGGCCTGGCTGAGCACAATGCCGGTGACACCGCCAAAGGTAAACAGGAAGATGAACCCGATCGCAAAAAGCATCGGCGTTTTGAACTCGATCGAGCCTTTCCACATCGTGGCGATCCAGGAGAAGATCTTCACCCCTGTCGGCACGGCGATGACCATGGTTGCCACCATGAAGTAGGCCTGCTGTGTAAGCGTCATGCCAACGGTGTACATATGGTGCGCCCACACGACGAAGCCCAAGCCGCCAATCGCTACCAGCGCGTAGACCATCGGCAGATAGCCGAAAATCGGCTTTTTCGAAAACGCCGCAACCACGTGGCTGATGACGCCAAAGGCGGGAAGGATGACAATGTAGACTTCCGGGTGTCCGAAGAACCAAAAGATGTGCTGGAACAGGACCGGATCGCCGCCGCCTTCAGGTGCAAAGAACGACGTGCCAAAGTTTCGATCTGTCAGAAGCATGGTAATGGCGCCTGCCAGAACCGGCAGGGACAATAGCAGGAGCCACGCTGTGACAAAGATCGACCAAGCGAAGAGCGGCACTTTGTGCAACGTCATGCCCGGCGCGCGCATATTGAGGAAGGTGGTGATAAAGTTGATCGCACCAAGGATCGATGAAGCACCTGAGACGTGAATTGCAAAGATCGCGAAATCGACCGCCATACCGCCTTGTGCCGAGATGGGCGGATAGAAGGTCCAACCGGGTCCCGCGCCGCCTTCAACAAAGACAGAGCAGAAGGCCAGCGATGTGCCCGCAACGTACAGCCAGTAGCTAAGGTTGTTGAGCCTTGGGAATGCCATGTCCGGCGCCCCGATCATCAACGGCATGAAGTAATTGCCGAAGCCGCCAAAGAGCGCAGGGATCACAACGAAGAACATCATCAGAACGCCGTGACCCGTGATCATCACATTCCACAGATGGCCATCGGGGATACCGTCAAGCGTGTTTTTGGCCTCAGCCAGCAGCGAATATGCACCAGGATTTGGTGCGCTGGCCATCGCTGTATCAAAGACCCTGACAAGCTCGCGCCGTAAACCGCCATCGATGGTGACCTGACCGGCTTCATTTGCGGGCAGACTTGCAAGCGACTGCTGCAGCGCCTCAAGCTCTGCTTGGGCGTGGATGCCACCGGTTCCCGCGCTTGACAGCCCGCTGAAGAGCTGGGCGAAGGTCGCCTCGATCATCTCGAGAGAGCCGATGAAGGGCTGCACCATATATTGTGCGCCCGGATGCATCAGCTCCAAACGCATGTAGACGGTGAATGCGACCGATACTAGGCCGACGATGCCGGCCGTGAATAGGTAAAGGATACCGATGTCTTTATGGTTCGTGGACATGAACCAACGGGTAAAGAAACCCGGCCGTTCGTGTGCGTGATCTGAGATGGCTGCGTCGGCCATTCAACACTCCCGATTACTGTTCGCATAGCGTGTGGACGGTCAGAGCCCACTGTTCCACATTGGTTCTAGTGGTGTTTCCACATTACGGCAATGACGACGATGTCGCGGCGTGTGGGGTAAATTGCCTCACTCATTGACGGGCAACGTGCCTTGCTGCCCCTGACCTTGGCGATCAAGCTCTGCCGAAGTTCGGATTGTCAGATCGGCTACGGCGACTGCAATCAACAAACACAGACCCGCAAGGGCCCCGACAATCATCAGAACCTCTCTGGCGTCGTTCTGTTGCCGCTCGCGTGCCATTGATAATCGCACGTCCCGATGGTTGTTTCGCCATCCCCCGCCGAGGGCAATCCTAGCGGCAATTGAAGAAAATCAACAGCATTTTCCGCCATTCTAAGCGAACTAGCGCCTTATCGCCGAATGGGTCGTTCAACCCAAAAGTGTATGGGCGTTTCGTTTCAGGGCAACGTCGAGATCCGTCATCGTAACCGGCAAGCCTAGATCAACCAAGCTTGTCACCCCATGGCCGGTCACGCCACAGGGGACAATGCCGTCAAAATGACTTAGGTCAGGCTCCACATTGATGGATAGCCCGTGCAAGCTTACCCAACGATGCATTTTGATGCCGATTGCAGCGATTTTATCCTCGCGTTGCGTGCCGTCGGGCAGGGGAGTTTTATCGGGGCGTGGTATCCAGACGCCAACCCGCCCCGGTCGGATTTCGGCGGTCAGACCAAAGTCACAAAGCGTCGCGATGACCCAGTTTTCCAATGCGGCTACAAAGGCACGCAGGTCCCGACCGCGCTGAGCAATATTGAGCATAACATAGACGACCCGCTGTCCAGGCCCGTGATAGGTATATTGCCCACCTCGGCGCGTTTGGTAGACAGGGAATAGATCTGGGCGGCGCAAATCAGACTGCTCGGCGGACGTGCCCGCGGTGTAGATCGGCGCGTGCTCGAGCAACCAGATCGCCTCGCCCGCCCGACCCTGAGCGATCGCCGCGGCACGTGCCTCCATTTCAGCGACCGCGATCGGGTAGTCAACGACGCTTTCGGATGTAAGCCAGGTCACCACGGGGCTGATCCCGAAATTGGTGCGAAAAACACCTTGCGTAACCGCGGAAATGCGCTGCGATAAACCGTCGACCTAACGATCATGTCTTCCTATTGATGCAAGGCGGCCAGGGCACCCACGTAGATACGCTTGCCTTCAAGAGCAAGTAGAACATGCTCTACTTGCGCTTTAATTGGCTCTTGGGTCGCACGATTTGGTCCGTGCCGACGGCACTAAGCGGCACTGCGACCAGCTACCCCAGGCGACACGCAGCGCGATAGTCTACAGCGCGGCGAACACAGTTGCTTTTGCGCTTGAGATGCCCGTGTGCATTCGCTACAGACCCACCACCCGAAGCCGGGACAGTGCGGTCGTGGCGGAATTGGTAGACGCGCAGCGTTGAGGTCGCTGTGGGGTAACTCCCGTGGAAGTTCGAGTCTTCTCGACCGCACCATATCCACAATTTGGGTATGATACGTTCTTTAAAGCTTTGAACGGTAACGCTATTTTGGTGGTTCTAGCGCCGCGATTTCGGCAGTATTTGATCCTGTCTGCGAAGGCCAATTTTAAGACCAAACGGCGCAGTTGTACGCGGCGCGGTCCATCACTTTCCCAGAGTTTCCAAGGGTTTGCGAGGAATAGGAGGGCTGGTTCTAGTTTTTCCTCGAATTTGCCTTTCGGTTCGGCCTGTTGGGAGAGGTTTTCGGCCAGAACAGCCTTTTCGCGTTCATGCGCGCTGATCTTTTCTTCATATTTGCGGATCGCGGTCGTGTTCCCGGAGGACATGATCAGGTCGAGGAGCTTATCGATCTCTTTGTCGATCTGGGTGACCTGGCGCTTTGCGGATTTGATCGCATCAGTGGCCTGCTCCCGACGGGCGTCCCAGATGTGCTGGAACATGGCGGCGAGCATGTGCATGGCGCTCGGTGCGGGCTGGAGCTTTTTGATGATCTCACCGACCTCGTCTTCGAGCGCGTCACGCTTGATCGACTTGCCATAGGCCTCACAACCCTTGGTCTGGCACAGGTAATAGGCGTAGTGCCCGCCATTGCCGCGGGTGATGGAGGACCGCAATGGGACGCCACAACAGCCGCACTCGGCCACACCGCGCAGCGCGAAGTGATCGCCGATGTTCTTGCGCTGAGGGGCACGTGCGGCACCGTGACGGCGTTTTTGGACCTGGTCGAAGATTTCCATCGAGACGAGCCCCTCATGCTGGGCTTTGAGCCAATGAATGCCGTAATTCTCGGAACAGATGTAACCGGCATAGACCGGCTGGGTTAGGATATCAGCCACGCGCTGCCGCGTGACCTCACCGCGATAATTGCGCGGGAAGTCTGGAAAGCTCTCAAAAAAGCGCTGAACCTCGGCTTGGGTGGCAAAGCGACCCGATGCAAATCCTTCGAACGCCTCCCGGATGATGGCGTCAAAGGGCGGGTCCGGCTCCAACACCTTCCCGCGGCCTTTCACGGTTGTGTAGCGGAAGCCGATGGGCGCGCGGTGTATCCAGAACCCATTCTCCATCCTGGCTTTCATCTTTTGGGAGACCTGGCGGCCATTCTGCTTGCGCTCCAAGGCACCTTGGGCGGCGATGGTAGTTTCGATGAACTCATCCTCAGGACTATCACCGAGCTTGAAGTTCAGACATTCGACGATGGCATTGCGATCCCGGAACGCATCGCGAAGGTTGAGGAAGGCGCGTGTGTCGCGGCTGGCCCGTTTGAGATCATCGAAGATGACCACGAACTGCTGGTCGGGCTGAGCATCCAAGAAAGACAACATCGCTACCATGCCCGGGCGTTCCATGTATTCACCCCCGCCGGTGAAGGTGTCGGGGAAGACCATCGCGACCTCATAACCCTTGGCCTCGGCATACTGACGGCAGCGGGTTTCTTGGCTCTCGAGACCGTGGCCTAAGGCCTCCTGTCCTCTGGAACTGACCCGGCAATAGATGACTGCCTGTATCTTTTGATTGCTCATACCTCCTCCTTCTCTTGTTCCTCAGAGTTTAGCACGGCGTGGTGGAGGGCGGCGGCGAGGTCGAAGTCTTGTCCACAGGTTTCTGGGCTAGATTTGATGCGCCAGCCAAGATCGACAAATCCCATAGCTATGGCCCAAATGGTCTCGATGAACTGACGCTTTATGTCGTCGGGCGCGTCGCTCGCTTCGAGGTACGGCAGCCAGTCCTCCCAATTCAGATTGAGGGAGGGTTTGGGTGGTGGTGTTGGGGGCGGTGTTTTCATATGCGGTCCTTAAGTTATTCGTAGCTTGTTCCTCCTGTATGAGAACATCTTGTTCCTCCTGTATGAGAACATAAAGTGAACAAGCTACGCGCGATTTTGATATCTGTCTAGGAATATTTTCACATCTTTACAGAGCTTTACACGTTACGAGTAAGAGCGGGAGCGGCTACGGTTCTGCAGTTGTTCAGCCTTGCGGGCGGCAATCTCCGCCTCGCGGACGGGCTTGTGATAGGCCTCTTCAGCGGCCTTGCCGTCGTCATAGAGCTCACGACCATTGGCTTGCGCATAAGTCTCGTTCATAAGGCCTTTGGCCGCGTTCTGAGTGATCTCGAGCCGTCCGCTGAGCCGCACTGCCATCTGATCATAGGCCTGATAGAATGGCATCGTGTTGCCTTTCTCAATCAACCCGGCGATTGCGTCGGCATGTTCCAACGCCGTATCCCGCGCAGTCTCAGGCAGGTTTTCCTCGGCCTTCATCAGGCCTTCGCGGGTCTGATTGAGGGTCTCGCTAAAGCGGGCCTGATAGATAT
>JBCCXT010000024.1:0-52621 GCA_039191215.1 Pseudomonadota bacterium | reverse complement strand
GGGCAGGATCCAGAGTTGGATGGATGCCGGTTGGATCATCGCCGTGAAGTTGCATGCGGTTTTCTCGTAGCGGGGTGCGATGCGTCGGAAGGACGCTTTCAAGCGGCCAAAGAACCGCTCGATCCGGTGGCGTCGGGTGGAGATGTCAGCATCAAGTTGTTGGGCTAGCTTGCGGCTCGATTTCGACGCGATCCCATCAATCGCACCCTGTTCCCAGATCATGTCCCTGATCCAGTCGGCATCATGGGCCTGTCCGGGCGTCAGCTCGAGCCGGATCGGCAACCCGTCCTGGTTGGTAAGGGCATGGATTTTCGTGCCGAACCGACCGCGCGCGGCCAAGGCCACGACGGGGGGCGTTTTTTTGAGCGTCGTCGCAGAATGAGCGGCTCGAACTGATGTGCCATCGACCATGGCCGTGTCCAGGTTGTGGGCGTCTGCGACGGCCTCCGTGATCCCAGTAGATCGTGGTGGGAGGGCCGAATTCGCCTAGCAGACCAGCCCAGGGGATGCCGGTGCGAAGGACGCGGAAAATGCCGCTGATGACACCCCGATCCTCAACCGTTTTGCGCTTCCGCCATTTGACCCCCGTCTTGGCATCGATCCGCAATTCCCGGCTCAGCTCCGCGATCGAAGCTTGCCATCGCTGTGTCGCTGCGCTGACTGCGCGCGTGGTCGCGGCGCTCCCACGAAGAACCTGTCGCATCTGGCAAACCGGGTGACGAAGATGTGCGGCGGATAGACAATTTCGGATGACGTCGCCAGGGTCAAACCGAAGGCAGAGAACGGCACACAATCACCGGCGACGGACACGAGCTGGGCAAAACACAGCCTGGCCGCACTTCTGGTCGAGCTTGTTGACCGAGAGCCGATTTTTCACCGCCGTCACCATGGAACCGATCGCGCCAGTGTTTCTGCGATGACATATTCCGAATTTTGGGGCACCGGCGCCTCTGGCCGGACTTATTCGCGCCAAGTGGCGATCGAGACTGGTCTTGATCGCTATGAAGCCGGTCCAGAGCTGCATGATCGGCCAATCGAGGACCCAGCCATTGCCCAGATTGCACCCGGGCTCTTTCAGATCCGCTATATTCTGTCTGAACCCGATCGCCGCACATATCGCAGCTCCCTTTGGCAGCGCGATGGCGCAAGCTGGCGCATCCGCTTCCACCAAGGCATTCGGATCGCGCAACACCCGCGCGGATGCATCACTGCACAGCAATATGGCCCGCAAAGATCGGCATTATGCCCCAATCCGTCACATCTACGGCGTGATTGTTCATGAAATTGACCCATTCCCCTTTTACCTGGCCGTTTATGGCCATGTACGCCGAACACACCTCGCGTCTGCATTTTTTTGGACGCTTCTCGGGCGCGCTTGTCGCGACCGCCATTGTCGCGCTTGGCTGGCTGACACTTTCGGTCGCATCGCTCTGGCATGGTGCGCTGTTGATCAACATCCATAGCGGCGATGTTCTCCATCTCCTTGATATCCTTGGGCGTTGGTCCTTAGGTCAAAGGCCGCATCAGGACTTCATGACGCCCATCGGCGCGCTGGCATTTCTGCCGATCTGGGCGCTGACCTCGGCGGGCATGTCTGTTGGCATGGCGCTGATCTGCGCACAAGTCATCCTTGGCGCCGTCATTGGGAGTGCAGCGCTTTTCATTGCGCTGCGACGGGTGGATTGGCCTTATGCCACCGGCTTAGCGCTCATCGCCATGGTTTTGACCATGGCGCTTGTCGATAGCGATCTGACGCTAGCGATATCGATGTCGCTGCATTACAATCGATGGGCCTGGGCTTTGGGCCTGACCGCCGTCTTTGCCGCCTGCCTGCCAGCACGCAACGGGGAGTTTGCCGATGGGTTGATCCTTGGCACAATCGCCATCAGCCTGTTGCTGATCAAAGCCACTTACTTTGCAGCCTTCGCTCCGGTGGTGCTTCTGGCCCTGTGCCTGACCCAACAGGTCCGAACGCTTGTCACAGCACTTGTAACAGCCCTTGGCCTTGCTGGTTTGACAACCGCAGCCTGGGGGATCGGCTTTTGGCAGGCCTATCTTCAAGACCTTCTGACCGTTGCATTTTCAGAAAGCCGGTCCGCGCCTGGATCAAGCCTGCAGGCAATTCTGATCGCACCGAACTATGTTGCAGCGACAGGCCTAGCGTTGGCCGCCGTGATCTTGCTCCGCCTCAACGGATTGAAAACGCAAGGACTTCTGGTCCTTCTGATTATCCCGGCAGGCGCCTATGTGACCTATCAGAATTTCGGCAATGACCCGCTCTACATCGCCCTCCTGGCGCTGCTGCTGGCCGTCTGGCTGCGCGATGTGCCGGTAACCGGGCCGCGCTTGCCCCTTGCGGCCATCGCCGCTGCTTTGGCGATGAGCACCGGACCAAGTCTGATCAATCTTGCCAGCAGCCCGATCCGGATGGCGCAACTTTCCGCCGCCGACTATGTCCCGCTGGTCATCGGCTCGGCGCAGCACCGCGATTTGCTTGTCTCTCGCGATGCGGCAAACAATGCGCGACACCGGGTTATTCTGACCGAAGGCTTCCGCAGCTACTACAGCCATGAACCCGAGCCGCCGCTTGAGTTCCGCGGCGAGGTGATGCGCCATTGCACAAGCGCCGTCGCCGCCTCTTACTACGCCAGTATCGCAGCAGATCTGACCGAAAGGGGCCTGGCCCAGAACAGCGCGATTTTTACCGCTGATTTGATCAATCCATTATGGCTTTACGGCCCGTACTTGCCTGTACCAAACGGCGCGCCTTGGCATTATAGCGGTCTGCCCGGCCTGTCGCGCGCCGATTTTGTGCTGGTGCCGACCTGCCCCAGTACATTGGATGTTTGGCAAACCATTCTGACAGAGCTGGACGACCAAAACGTCCCGCTGACCGAGATCGTGCGCACCCCCGTCTACCGCCTCTATTCGCGCTGAAGTCCGGTTTAGCGGCAGCCACGGGCTGTAACCGGGGCGGCGTGCGGTACTGGATTTGCCACGCGCTGGATGCCACTAACCACGATACAAAATGACCGCGCCTGTTGCGGCTGGACAATCGCTCGGCCTCGCGTCACCGTCGCGCCATGACGGATACGACACCAACCCGTTTTCAGAGTTTTGAGGCGACCACGACCCCGCAACAGGGCCCGCCACGCCTCGCCGATCTGCGCGCGGCGATGGCCGCGTCAGGCTATGACGCATTTCTTGTACCAAGGGCGGACCAGTACCAGGGCGAATATGTCGCCCCGCGCGATGAACGGCTTGCTTGGCTGACGGGGTTTACAGGTTCCGCCGGGATGGCGGCGGCCACCGCCGACCGCGCGGCCGTGTTTGCCGATGGGCGCTACACGATCCAGGCAAGACAGCAGACGGACGTAGGCAGCTTCGACATTGTCTCCTGGCCCAAAACCAAGCTGGAGACCTGGCTGGCCGAGGCGCTGCCGGTGGGCGGACAAGTGGCTTATGATCCCTGGTTGCACACCATCGATGAGGTCAATCGCCTGGACCGTGCGCTTGGCAAAAAACAAATCGCGCTCAAACCAAGCGACAATCTAATCGATGCGATTTGGTCCGATCAGCCGGGACCGCCAAGCGCCCCGGCAGAGGCCTGGCCCGACGCGCTTGCAGGCATGACGGCGGCAGAAAAGCTTGCACTAGTGGCAGGTGAGTTGATGAAGGCCCAGCATGCAAGCTGTGTGATCACCCAGCCTGACAGCATTTGCTGGCTGTTGAACCTGCGCGGTGGCGATGTCGGGCATACGCCGCTGATGCACGCCCTCGCGATCCTGTTTGCCGATGGCCGCCTGGCGCTTTTTGCCGACCCGGCCAAGCTTGCCGGCATTTCCCTGCCAGAGACGGTGCGCAACATGCCTCCTGCCGCCTTCACGCCGGTGCTTGAAAGTCTGCAAGGCCCGGTCCGGCTTGATCCCAAAACAACGCCTCAGGCAATCGCCGCAGCCCTGGCCCATACCGAGATCGTGCAGGCCGACGACCCCTGCCTGCTGCCAAAGGCCACCAAGCACGCCGCTGAGGTCAAAGCCACCCAAGCCGCGCATCTGCGCGACGGGGCGGCGGTGGCGCGGTTCCTGCACTGGTTTGACGCGCATGCCACATCCGGCATCTCAGAGATCGACTGTGTCCGCGCATTGGAGAGCTGTCGCGGTGAAACCGGTGATCTAAGGGATATCAGCTTCGACACAATTGCAGGCAGCGGGCCAAACGGCGCCATCGTGCATTACCGCGTCACATCGCAGACCAACCGCGTGCTTCAGCCCGGAGAGCTGTTTCTCATCGATAGCGGCGCCCAGTACCAGGACGGGACCACCGATATCACCCGCACACTGCCGGTGGGCCCGCCGGGCGATACAGAACGCACGGCCTTTACCCAAGTTCTCAAAGGCATGATTGCCATCCATCGGGCGCGGTTTCCCAAAGGTGTCGCCGGGCGCGATCTCGACGCGCTCGCGCGCAGCGCTCTTTGGGCGGCAGGGCGCGATTACGACCACGGCACCGGCCACGGCGTTGGCGTCTTTCTTGGCGTGCATGAGGGTCCGCAGCGGCTCAGCCGCGCCTCAACCGTGCCACTGGCGCCCGGCATGATCTTGTCGAACGAGCCGGGCTACTATCGCGAAGACGCCTTTGGCATCCGCATCGAAAACCTGATCTACGTGACCGAAGCACCGCCGATCGAAGACGGTGATGACCGCCCGATGCTGGCCTTTGAGACGCTGACATACGCGCCGATCAACCGCCGCCTGATTGACAAAACCATGCTCAGCGCCGAGGAAACGGGGTGGCTCGACGGCTACCACAAATCTGTCGCTGAAAAGATCGGCCCGCTGCTTGGGACAGATGTTGCAGATTGGCTGGTGCAAGCCACGGCGCCGCTCTGACGCGGCCGACAAAACGCCCGATGCCCGCCCGGGCGCACGGCATCGCGATGACGAAGATCAACTGATGGGGGAGAGCCAAGATGGCCGGTCACATTCGGATAGTTCAAAGTGCAGCAAATTGGGTGATACGGACTGGCGGCGCGGTGATCGGCGAAAGCCGCAACGCATTAGAACTGATTGAGGGCGACTACCCGCCCGTGATCTACTTCCCACGCGATGATGTTGCCATGGCCTTCCTCGAAGGCACCGAAAAGGCCAGCCACTGCCCCTGGAAAGGCGATGCCACCTATTACACGGTCAACGGGCCGGGTGAGACGCTCGTCGATGCCGCCTGGAGCTATGAGGACCCAAAGCCCGAGATGGAGGCGATCAAAGGCTATCTGGCTTTCTATACAGATCGCGTGACGGTCGAAAAACTCTAACGCAAAGCTCGGCAATGATGCGCCGGAGCGCGAAGCGCGACCCGCGCCGCCGAGGGCTCCCCATTTAGGGGGCGTGAGGCGGCGCGGACATGGCGCGCCGGCCGTTCACTGCCATAAGGCCGCCAAACCGCCATTCAAATAAAGCTCGTCGAACCGCGACGCGCGCCGGTTCTGCCAGGGTGGTGTATCGGGGCGGTGCCGACCAGCCGCGGCAACACTCACGACGCTTAATGCGCTTGTCTCAACCACGCGCACAACCGGTGTCTCGGCATCAAAAAGCGTGGCCCAGCTCCCGTCGAAGTGTTCCGGCCCGTCGCTGCCCCATCGCATCTGAATAGTCTCTGCCATCTCTGCCGCTTGGTCCGCGGGTGCAATGAAGGCCAAAAGCCCGGTATCGGCCACTCCATCGGTCAAATCGGCCACCAGGAGTGCGGGCGCCGTCAGGTCTGATCCGTCACCCATATATATCCTGACAGCTGCAAGCACGCCGTCGGGCGCGCCGCTACCCTGCAGGCTCTCCAGCAAGGCCACGACCGTTGGATCATCCGCAACCATCGCCCCGCCCGTTAAGGCTTGATCCATCAATGCCCAGCTTGAGCCATGCACCAAAAACCCTGCCCTGAGAGCCAGCCGAGCCGGTTGACCTGTATTGCCTGAAAACGGGTCACCTCGGCTTGCCGGATCGCGTGTATCGTCCGCGCCCCGTGCCCATACCTGCACGCCTAGTCGATCATCGATCAGGTAGCCAAATTGCGCGACCAGCGCCGGGCCGATTGTATCCGCATGCCCGGGGGCTTCCATGACCGATGCAAAGGCCTGCGCCCGGCGGATCGTGGCGATACGGTCAACTTGTCCAAAGTCCAACGCCCCGGACGGCCCGGGCGCCATGGCCTGCATGGCGGCAGATTGCGCGAACTCTACCGGGATGGTGCGCGCCAGTGCCAAAAACCCGGCCTGCTCCGGGCCCAATCCCGCCGCCAGATCTCGCATCGCCGCCGGGTCGCCAAAGGCGATCTCGGTCATCTGCCCCGTGCCTTGCGGCATCGGCAGCGCAGAAAGTAGCGCCAGGATCGGCTCAACCCGGTCTTGTGCTTGCGCCAAGCCCGCTTGCGCGGCCACAAGCAAGCCACAGATCAGCCCACGCAGCAAGGCGCTCAACTATGCTCCTCCTCAGCCGTTGCAGCCAGCGCGCGGTTATAAGCTTTCAGCGCGTCGACATGAAACAGCGCCCCTTCAAGCGCGGGCGGCCCGTCTGATGGGCTCAGCGTTACCACCGGCACGAACGGCAGGCCGGTGCGTTCAAAGATCGGCAAGGCGCGTTCCAGCGTCGCGTTCGGCTCCGTGTAAATTCCTTGGTCGATCAACGTCATAAGCTCATCTGACGGGGCTGGGTCGTCGTGATCCATCTGCCGCATCACCCGTCGCACACGGAACATGCCCAGAAGATAGGCTTGCGGCCCGGCGGCGAGGTGAATGTTGCGCCGCTCGAGCTGTGTCAGGAAAAACGACCGGTCGACCAGTTTCGAGGCAACCGCCGTTGCCATCGAAACCGCCACCATCACGGCGATCCCGGTCTGCCAGTCGCCGGTCAACTCAAAAACAATCAGCGTCGTTGAGATCGGCGCGCCTAAGACGGCTGAGGCGACCGCCCCCATCCCGGCCAGCGCATAAAGCGTCTCAGAGCCTGAGATGTCCGGGAAAATCCCCGTCGCGATATAGCCAAAGGCCAAGCCGGTCAGCGCGCCAATCATCAGCGAGGGCGAAAAGATACCGCCGCCCATCCGCCCGCCAAGCGTGATCGCCGCGGCCGCGGCTTTCAAAACCGCCAGCACAATCGCTTCGCGCAAGACCAATTCACCTGTTAAAGCGGCCGATGTCGTCTCATATCCCACACCAATGATGTGGGGGAACCAAATTGCCAACGCGCCCAGCAAAAGCCCTGCACCCGCCGGTCGCAGCCAGCGCGGCAAACCGCTGCGGCGCATCAACCGGCCAGCAGTATCCTCGGTCAGAAACACAGCGCGCATGAAAACAACTGCAATCAGGCCCGACAGCAAGCCCAGCAGCAAAAAGGCCGGCAGTTCTTGATAAAACGACAGCGCCCCGTCGCTGCCCAAAGCATATTCCGTCACATCGCCAAATTGCAGCCGGTTGATGACCGTGCCCGCGACACTGGCGATGACAATGGGTGCGAAGGCGTGCATCGCAAAATGGCGTAAAACCACCTCAAGCGCAAAAATAGCCCCCGCAATCGGCGCATTGAAGGAGGCCGAAACGGCTGCTGCCACGGCACAGCCCAAAAGGTCACGCCCTGTGATGCCATCGGCCTGCATCCAGGCGGAAATTTTAGTCGAGATGACGGCGGCAAAATGCACTACCGGTCCTTCCCGACCGGAAGAGCCGCCTGTGCCAAGTGTCACCATCGAGGCGATGGCCGATGCGATGCCAGCGCGTCGTTCGACACGGCCTTCATTCAATGCCGCCCCTTCGATCACATCGGCCACCGAACGCGCCCGCCCATCAGGTGTAAAATGGTGCAGGATCAACCCGACAATCAAACCGCCAAAAACCGGCAGGACCAAAACCAGATACCATGGCAATCCTTCGGCAAAGGAATGCAGCATCCGGATGTCGTCGACGCCATAAAGCCTGCGCTGCAGCAATTCGACGCCCATACGAAACAAGAGCGCCGCAAAACCCGCCAAAATGCCGATGAGCAGCGCGATAAACCAGAACTGGATGGCGCTTGGCCCTTGCTCGACCAGCAGAACCCAGGCCTTGCCAAGCCGCCTAAGCCCTGTCTCACCAAGACCCTTTAACCAGTCGCTCTGACGCTCGGACACCGGGCAAATCCCATTCTTCCTGGCTGCGAGCCTATCTTAAACACCACCAAACATGAATCGCAAAAGTTGGGCCAAGCGTCTGCTTTTCTGTGTGTTTTACGGCACATATCAGGCTTGCCAGCGACCCAAACCCGAAGGCTGCGCAACGGGCGCCCAATATTTCCCTCAAAGAGCGAACCTGTCAGCGATCCGCGGCAGCCGCGGCGGCGATGGCTGCCCCTTTATGGGGCGGCTTGAGGCGCCGCGTCGCCCGATGCCGCTTAGCCGCTTTGCAGAAGCGATCGCGCCGCCGCACGCGCGGCATCGGTGACGCGATCACCCGATAGCATGCGCGCGATCTCATCGATCCGGTCTGTCTCCGACAGGACGGTCACGCGCGACAAGGTGGCCGAGGCCTGCGTTTCCTTGGCGACCTGCCATTGCGCCTGCGCTTTGGCTGCAACCTGCGGCGAATGCGTCACGACCAAAATCTGACCACCATCCGCCAATGCCAAGAGCCGCCGGCCCACAGCATCAGCGGTCGCGCCGCCCACGCCGCGATCAATTTCGTCGAAAATCATCGTCTGGCCACCGCCCGCACCGGTCAGGCAAACCTTGAGTGCCAGCAAAAACCGCGACAGCTCGCCGCCGGAGGCGATCTTGTTTAGCGGGCCCGCAGGCGCGCCTGGATTGGTCGCAACCTCAAAGATGATCCTGTCACGCCCTGTGGGTCCCGGCTCGGCATCGCTGCGATTTGTGGTGAAGATCGCGCGGTCAAGCTTCAGTGGCGCCAATTCAGCCACCATGGCGGTGTCGAGCGCCCGTCCCGCAGCGAGCCTAGCCTCAGTCAACAACGCGGCCTCCGCCTCAAACTTGGCCTCGGCGTCCGCCAGCGCATTTCGCAGCTCCGGGATACGGCTAGCGCCGCCGTCGAACTCGGCCAATCGCGCCCGCAATCCGTCGGCGAAATCGGCAAGCTCATCGGGTCTGATCTGGTGCTTGCGCGCCAGACCCCGGATCTCAAAGAGCCGCTCTTCGACCGCCTCCAAAGCGCCAGGATCAAATTCAAGGATTTCGGCGAATTGCCCGACACCGTCCTGGGCTGCCCCCAATTCAATCAGCGCCCGCTCCATTGCAGCCAAGGGTGCATCGAGCGCACCCTCCGCTTGTGCCTGGATACCGTGCAACCAACGCATCGCCTCGCCGATTGCACCTTCCGCCCCATCAAGGCCAAGCCCCGCCAAACCGCGCGCCACATCCATGCGCATGCGCTCAGCGCCCTGCATGACCCGGCGGCGGCTATCGAGCTCCGCTTCTTCACCAGGTAAGGCTGCCAGCATGTCCAATTCGGCCACCGCATGGCGCAAGAACTCCTCTTCCGCCGCGATCTCCGCAAGGGCTGCTTCGGCTTGCGCCAAAGCCTCACGCGCCTGGCGCTGCGCATGCCAAGCGGCCGCGACATCCGCACGCGCGCCGTCCAAACTGCCAAATGCATCCAAGATGGCGCGGTGGCCTTTGGGGTCCAAGAGCCCGCGATCGTCTTGCTGGCCATGCAGCTCCACCAGCCGGTCCGACAGGGCGCGCAGCACCTCGCCCGAGACGCGGCGGTCATTGACCCAAGCGGTCTTGCGGCCCTCGCTTGTGTTGGTCCGGCGCAGGATCAGTTCATCTTCCACCGGCAGCCCAGCCTCGGCCAGAACCTCCCGCGCGGGATGATCTTTTGCGAGATCAAAGATTGCGACTACTTCGCCTTGCTGGGCCCCCTGGCGGACGAGCTCCGCCCGGCCGCGCCAACCCAAAACAAAGCCAAGCGCGTCCAGAAGGATCGACTTGCCCGCACCGGTTTCCCCAGTCAACGCGTTGAGACCCGGCTGAAACTCAAGCTCAAGCCGGTCTATGATCAAAATGTCTCGGATATCGAGCGTGCGCAGCATCTTTTGGCCTAAAGCCAATCGCCCCGCACGGTCTGCCGCCAGATATCGCGGAGCCAGCCTTCACCCGACGCCTCATCGCTTAGCCCCTGGCCGGTTAACTGACGGAAGGCGTCATCGTAAAACGGTGAGCCTTCGAAGTTATAACCCAAAATGGCCCCGGCCGTTTGCGCCTCGTTTGCGAGGCCAAGCGAGAGATAGGCCTCAACCAGCCGCAACAATGCCTCTGGTGTGTGGCTTGTGGTCTGAAATTCCTCAACCACGATGCGGAAGCGATTAATCGCCGCCGTATAATGGCCGCGGCGCAGGTAATACCGCCCGATCTCCATCTCTTTGCTGGCAAGCTGATCGAAGGCCAGATCAAACTTCAAAATCGCCGAGGATGCATAAGGGCTCTCGGGATAGCGCTCGATCACTTCGCGCAAAGCTTGCAAGGCTTGAAAGGTCAGGCCCTGGTCGCGCCCGACCTGATCGATCTGATCATAATAGCTCAGCGCCAACAGATACTGCGCGTAGGCGGCATCCTCATCACCGGGATAGAAATCCAAAAAACGCTGCGCGGCGATCCGGCTGTCTTCGTAATTCTCATCGGAATGGTAGGCAAAGGCTGCCATGATCAGCGAACGCCGCGCCCAGTCGGAATAGGGGTGCAGGCGCTCGACCTCGGCAAAAAGCGCCGCGGCGCGGTCATTGCGGCCGCCATCAAGCTCGGCCTCGGCCTGCTGGTAGATGGTCTCGGCATCCAATTGCTCGATCCCAACCTCAGGATCGCGCGTCAGAAAGGACAAAAAGCCGCCGCGCTGATCGGGCGGCGTATCGGCGTCACGCCCGCCTGCGCAGGCGCCAAGGCCCAAGAACAGGGCCAAAGCCGCTGCCTTTTGCAGATTGACCGGCGTCGCAGCCATCAAAACCCCCTGTCGCTTGACCCGAAAACCACCATCGGCGCGGGTTTAGCACATTAATTCTGTCGGCAAAACGGTCCGATGCAACGGCACCGTGTATGGCGCAGGCTAGCCGCTAGGCGACATGGGCCAGATCGCCCACCCCGACATGGGTGCCCGGCATCCGCGCCATCTGATCAGACTGCGCTTCCACAACGCGCACAGCACCGGGCTGGGCAAAGAGCTTTCGCAACAGCGCATTGGTTAGTGCGTGGCCCGCCCGGAAGCCTTCGTAATGACCCAGAATGGGCGCACCGGCCAGCGCCAGATCGCCAAGCGCATCAAGCATCTTATGGCGCACGGCCTCGTCACCATGGCGCAAACCTCCGGGGCTAAGCACCTCGGCGCCATCGACGATCACCGCATTGTCATAGGTGCCGCCCAGCGCCAGACCGGCCGCGCGCATCGCTTCGATATCTTTGGCACGGCAGAACGTGCGGCTGTCGCAGAGCTCACGCACAAACCGGCCATTTGCCAGATCCGTATGGCGATGTTGACGGCCAATTGCCGCATCGTCGAACTCGATCGTGAAGCCCATGGAAAGGCCGTTGCCGGGGCGCAATTCGGCCCATGCATCACTGCGCGAGACCCGCACATTCTGCATCACCTTAAGCGCCATCACCGGCGCTTCCTGTCGCACCACGCCGCGGGCCAGAATGGCGCGAACGAAGGGCGCGGCGGAGCCGTCGAGGATCGGCACTTCCGGCGCATCAACCTCGATCAGCGCATTGTGGATACCGCAGCCCGCCAGAGCCGCCATCACATGTTCAACCGTCGATACTTCGGTGCCATGCGCGTTGCGCAGCCGCGTGCAAAGCTGGGCGTCGGGCACCTGGTCGAACCGCGCCGCAATCAACGCATCGACACCGACTACATCGGTGCGGCGAAACCAGATGCCGAAATGGGCCGCCGCCGGACGGATCGTCATACGAACAGGCCGTCCACTATGCAGGCCTGCGCCTGCAAAGCTGGCTGCTGATCTGATCGTCGTCTGCACAGGCGTGCCCCTTTACCATTTAGGCACCGGGTTCATGGCGAAATCCGCCTGTCATACCCCGGCGCCTTGATGTGCACGTACGAAATGGCAGCAGCACTGACAATTCAAGCTTTGTAACCGAATGCAACAAACCGGGCGATAATCCGCAAGGCCCCGCCGAAGCGCCGATAATCATCTTCTAAGTTTTTGTTTTTAAATATAAAATGGTCAGCCGCGAGGCTGACCAAGACTTAGGCAAAGTGCAGCCGATCAGTTGGCTTGGCGCCGCAGGAAGGCAGGGATCTCGATCCGCTCCTGGTCGGGATCAACGGCCGGCTCCGGCATCGGCGCAGGTCTTTGGCTGGCCAATGGCGGTACGGCGCGGTCCTGTTGCGGAGCTGGCGCCGGTTCTTCTGCCTGGCCGGTCATCCGGTTGATCAACGTGTTGATGCCAAACCGCGCGCCTCGGCTTGTCTCTTCAGCACTATTATTGTCGGGGCTGGGCGGCGCCTTGTTGATGGCAGCCCTCAGGCGGGCCAAGCTTTCGGGCGAATGCCGCGATGGCGTTTTGACCTCTGGCGCGGCCGCGGCAAACCGTGGCCCTTCTGCTTCTGCGGCGACCCGGGCCGCGTTCACAGCAGTGGGTTCCGGCGCTGGCGAAGGTGCTGGTTCAGGCGCAGGCTGATAAGCAGGTGGCGGCACGCCGTCATCGGGCCGCTCGAAACCTTCAAAAAGGCTCGGCTCGTCAGCCGCCGTGTTGTGTTCGGGCGCGAAGGCCGTATCGAGCGCGGTTGCTTGGGCGTGTTCTGCCTCGGAGGTCGGAACTGTCACCGGCGTGGCCGCGACATTTGGCTCAGTCGGTGCAAGTTCAGCTTCGGCCACGTCGATGCCGGTGGCCACGACGCTCACGCGCATCCGCCCCTCCATGCCGGTGTCGAGCGTTGAGCCGACGATGATATTGGCTTCGGCATCAACTTCCTCGCGAATTCGATTGGCCGCCTCGTCCAGCTCAAAAAGCGTCAGATCATAGCCGCCGGTGATGTTGATCAACACGCCACGGGCGCCTTTCAGGCTGATCTCATCCAAAAGCGGGTTGGCGATGGCTTTGTCGGCCGCGTTGACGGCGCGCGCTTCACCCTCGGCTTCGCCTGTTCCCATCATCGCCTTTCCCATCTCATTCATCACGGCGCGAACATCGGCGAAATCGAGGTTGATCAGACCGGGACGGACCATCAGATCGGTCACACCTTTGACGCCCTGATAGAGCACATCGTCAGCCATCGAGAAGGCTTCGGTGAAGGTGGTCTTTTCATTGGCAAGCCGAAAGAGGTTCTGGTTCGGGATGATAATGAGTGTATCGACGACGCGTTGCAGCGCCTCGATCCCCTCATCGGCCTGGCGCATCCGTTTGGCGCCTTCGAACTGGAAAGGCTTGGTCACGACCCCAACGGTCAGCACACCAAGCTCTCGCGCCGCCTGCGCAATAATCGGCGCCGCGCCCGTTCCGGTCCCGCCGCCCATACCGGCGGTAATGAAGCACATGTGGGCGCCGGCCAGGTGGTCGATTATGTCTTCGATCGACTCCTCGGCCGCCGATGCGCCGACAGCCGGTCGCGCCCCGGCGCCGAGGCCTTCGGTGACGCGCGCGCCCATTTGCAGACGCGCCGGTGCGCGTGACTGCGCCAGCGCCTGGGCGTCGGTATTGGCAACAACAAACTCACAGCCCTCAAGCTGTTGGTCGATCATGTTGTTGACGGCGTTGCCACCAGCGCCACCAACGCCAAAAACGGTGATGCGCGGCTTTAGGTCAGGTTCAGCTTCGGACATGGTGAGATTCAAGGTCATTGGGAAATCCGCCTGTAGTTTGGTTTGGCCGACGATCTCACGCCGTTCTGGCCAGCTTTTGCCTCGTTTCGCGCGAGTCTACTCAATTCGCCCGCTTGCGTCACGCGAAAACTGATAATGTCTTGGCATATATTGCGCAATTTCGTCCCACACCCGCGCCATTTCGCTGTGGATACAATATCTTGTGTTATCGGATTATTCAGCACGAAGATGGCACGAGCCTCAGTTAATCGCGCCCCACCTATCCACAGGTTATCAACAGGCCTGCAAAGACGCCAACGGGCGCGCAAGACGGCGCGATTTGCGCAAGATCACGCCCAAGTGACATTCCTGCTGCTACCAGTTTTCACGAAACCAGCGCACGGCCCGTTTGATCGAGCGCGCCGGCGTTCGCTCGGCTGGCACTTCGAAATCCCACCATTCATCCTGAGGATGAGCCGCAAAAAGCGCCAAACCAACTGAGGCGGAGAACTCCGGCCCGGTGGCCGATTGCGGCAGGCCCTGCACGCGCAGCGGACGGCCCAGCCGCATCTGGTTGCCAAGAATGCGGCCTGCCAGCCCGTCCAGACCAGGCATTTGACTGGCGCCACCGGTCAGAACAATGCGTTGGCTCGGCAAATGCTCAAATCCGGCAGCATCGAGCCGCGCGCCAACTTCTTCGAGAATCTCTTCGACCCGCGGCCGGATCACCCCGATCAACTCTGATCGGCTGACGCGGCGACGGTCATGGTTCCAATCGCCCGTATCGCCTTCAAGCTCAATCAGCTCGCGGTCATCCATGCCCGTTGCCACCACACCGCCATAGCGGCATTTCAACCGCTCCGCCGCGGCCCATGGCACGTGCAGCGCTTGGCTTATGTCGCTGGTTACATGATCCCCGCCAATCCGAACCGTATCGGCAAAGATCATGTGCTTTTTGATGAAGATCGATATCCCGGTTGTGCCGCCTCCCATATCGATGCTGGCCGCGCCCAGTTCTTGCTCATCCTCGACAAGGCTGGCGATCCCGGCGGCATAAGGCGCCGCTGCGAGGCCCGCCAGCTCTAAATCACACCGCTTCACGCAGTAGAGCAGGTGTTCGATGGCCGGCCCGTCGACGGTCAGCATATGAATGTCGCAAGACAGCCGGTTGCCGACCTGCCCGCGCGGATCGTTCAGCCCAGTCCGGTGGTCGATCGCAAAGTTCACCGGCTGAGCGTGCAGCACTTCGCGCCCCTCGCCGATATCGGGCAGATCGCAAGCTGCCAGGGCGCGGGCGACATCAGTTTCACCCACGGCTTCGTGCAAGGCCACGTCTCCGCCAAGCCCATAGGATCTCGGCCGCCCGCCCGCCAGGCATACAATGACGTGGTCGACACGCAACCCGGCCATCTTCTGCGCGCCCTGGATCGCGGTGCGGATTGCGCGCTCGGTCTCTTGAATGGTCTCGATCTCGCCAAAGCGCACGCCGCGCGACCGCGTTGTCGCCGCACCGATCACGCGAAATCCGGCCTGCCCCGCCATAGCACCAACACCGTCGCCTAAATCCGGTGTACCGTCGAATCGCAGCACCAGGGCCGAGACCTTGAAAGACCCGATATCGAGGACGGCGATCACGCCGCGCCGCATGGCTTCCAGCCGCTTTGCCCGCATGGCCCGTTGCGACCGATAAAGCGTTTTCATCGCCGGTCTCCCTGTTCGGTCTGCGCTGCAAATCCGCGCAAGCGGCGCAGTTCTTCCAGCGCGTGTGGGCTCAATTGCAGGCTCGGTCGCTCCGGGTTGCGCAGATCGATGCGCAGCACATCGCGTGCGACAACCGTTTGCACGTCATCGAGTGCGATCAGCCGATCAAGTGCGGCTTGCGCGCCGTGGCTGGGCAATTGGATGCGCCGCCCATCGGCCAAAACGATATCCCAACGCCGCTCGCCCATGCGAACAAGGCCGCGCACCTCTGCGGCCAAGGCGCCAGCAGCACCCAGTAGGTCGAGCGCCTCTGACGCCGCCAGATCGGCGCCCTCACCCGCGATCTGCGGCAAAGCAGGCGTATCCGGCCGGTCTTGCAGGGCTGCAACAAACATACCGGTCTCATCGATCAGAACAGCGCCGCCGCGGGTCTGCCAAACCAAAGCCGGTTCCCGCTCGGTGATCTCGACGGCCAAGTATCCGCCGCCGCGCACGCGCAGATCCGCCATGGCCACACCTGGCAGCGCCTCGATCCGGGCCTGCAGCATGTCGAGGTCGAGATCGAAGGAGCTTACCGGTAGATTGATACCCAGGATCGTGCGGATCTCATCGGCCAGAACCGGGCTGGCGCCCTCGACGCCGATGACATTAACCTGGAATTCCGGACGGCTCTCGATCTGTCGGCGAAGCTCGGCCAGCGTGTCGGTGATCACCCGGATATTGGCCGGGTTCGAGGCCCAGATCGTCACGCATCCCAGCACAAAGACAACCGGCAGGCCAACCCGGCACAGCTTGCGAAAGTTCGGCCGCAGCCAAAGCCGTTCCATCCGATAGGCAAGGCGCGACGGCGCCGGATCGTGGCGCAAGGCCGGCTGCAAAACGGGCGTACGCAGGGCGATCAACGGCCGCATATCGCCATCTCTTGCTCGAAGAACGTGCAAAACGTCGCTCGGGTTTGCGGCGTAAGCGCGGTGATTATTAGCGCGCTTGCGACGGTGCCCGCGGGCAGCCAGACCCGCACAAGGCGTGACGCCGCCGCGATGCGCCAGGCTTGGCTTAGCGGTCGCATGAAGCATCCTCCATGATCCAGGCGCATAGATCGCCAAAACTCAACCCAATCGCGGCGGCATGTTCCGGTGTCAGCGATGTCGGCGTCATGCCAGGCTGGGTGTTGGTCTCCAAAACAATGAGGCCGTCTTTGCCCTTTGCATCGTCCCAGCGAAAATCGGTCCGCGTCGCGCCGCGGCAGCCCAGCGTGTCATGCGCGGTCAGCGCCATCTCCAAACAGGCGGCAGTGATCTCATCGGGAATTTCGGCCGGGATCACATGGCGCGACCCGCCGGGTTTGTATTTTGCATCATAGTCATACCAGCCATTGGTCAAAATTTCGGTCACCGCAGTGGCCTTCCCGCCCAACACGCTGACGGTCAGTTCGTGGCCGGGAATGTACGCCTCGACCATCCAGTCAGCGGTCCCCTCTTGGGCAAGCTTAGGCGGACCGTTCGCGTCACGGTCAACGATATAGATGCCGACGGAGGAGCCCTCGGCATTGGGTTTCACGACATAAGGCGGCGCCAGAAGGTGGCCTGCCTCAATTTCGTCTCGCCCCGCCAGGCGGGCCGGTGCAATCGGCAGACCCGCCGCGGCAAAGGCCGTCTTCGCACGGGTCTTATCCATCGCGAGAGCTGAGGCTAGTACGCCCGAATGCGTATAGGGGAGCCGCAGCCATTCCAGCACACCTTGGACACAGCCATCCTCGCCCCAGCGCCCGTGCAATGCGTTGAAAACTCCGTCCGGGCGCAGGTCTTGCAGAACGGACGCGAGATCTGCGCCCGCATCAACTGGCGTTACATCATATCCTTCGCCGCGCAACGCGGCCATACATTCATGGCCGCTCGACAGGGACACTTCACGCTCGGCCGAAGGTCCGCCCATCAACAACGCAATGCGGGAGAAAGTCCTGCCCGAACTTGCCACCTACTGCCTCTTTCCCTCGGGCTTTTGCCGCCCGTTTGCGGGTTATGTTCATACCGCCCAACCGGGCGATCACGGCGTAGGCTCGCCCACACACATGATTTCCCACTCTAGCTCTATCCCGCTGTCTTGGAAAACCCTTTTTCGCACCTCCTCGCCCAACCCTTCCAAATCAGCCGCTGTGGCTGAGCCTGTATTGATCAGAAAGTTCGAGTGCTTCTCGCTCATCTGCGCGCCGCCAAGCCGCGCCCCGCGCATGCCCGCGCGATCAATAAGGCTCCAAGCCTTAAGGTCGTGCACGTCATCCTGCCTGCCGGTCGACGAGAACCCTGCGGGATTGCGGAAGGTCGATCCAGCGGTGCGCTCCTTTGTCGGCTGGCTTGCATCCCGCTTGGCGATCTGCTCGGCCATCTTGGCGTGCAAAACAGTGGGCTCTGCCGCGTCGGCCCGCAACGTCGCGGCCACCACAACGCCGTCGGGCAAGCCAGAGCTTCGATAGGCAAATCCCAAATCTCGCGCATCAATCCGGCCGCGTGTCCCGTCTCGGAACACCATATCCACACTCTCACAATGGTCAGCCATGTATGACCCATAACACCCGGCATTCATCTTCACCGCGCCCCCAATGGCCCCGGGGATCGTGCGCAGAAAGGTCAGATCCAGACCTGCATCAGCGGCCGCCACGGCGACCCGCGCATCAAGCGCCGCAGCCCCGGCCGTAACCCGGCCATCGCTCACCTCGATCAAAGCGAAAGGCGGGCCAAGCCGGATCACAACCGCCCGCAACCCACCATCGCGCACGATCAGATTTGACCCCACCCCCATGGCAAATACCGAAATGCGAGGATCAAGCGCCCCGAAGAACGCGGTCAGATCTTCACTGTCGGCTGGCTGAAAAAACCAATCCGCCGGCCCGCCGACGCGTAGCCATGTCAACGCGGAAAGATCACGATTTGCCGTCATGCGGCCGCGAACCGGCGGCAACGGACCCGGATCGCTCATCGGCGCAACCTGGCGCGCCGCGCCCGGCAATCACAGATTGCCGCGGAGAGCCGATGGCTCCCTTGGGGGCCTGAGGATATCCGCACGCCCCGTCGTCTCATCTCCCTACCCGCCTGCGCCAAATCGAAAGCGGCTGCGCAGCCAACGCCCGAAATAAAATACCGGCCAGCGTAGCACCGAGGCCCCGGCGATCAAAACGCCAAGCCCCCACCACGGCCCCATCTGGTGAGTGACATAACCCGTGATCGGGATGCCCAAACCGATTAAACCCCAAGCCGCAGGCCAGTGAAATCGCTCTGGACCGATTGCGACCCCACAGGCGACCACCGCCCAAATACAGGCCAGTGCCAGTGATAATGGCATGCCTTACATCCCCCCATCATGCCGCAACATGCGGCGCCCCAAATACCAAAGCGGTCGCCGAAACATCGACACAACCGCAAACAGAAATACTGCGACCCACAGCAATCCCTGCTGCACGCCGACAAACACCAATAACGGCACCGACACGATCAAGAGCGCCACACCCGGCACATATTGCAAGCGCATCGGCAGCATCGCCACAAACGCCGCCCCAAGCACCCAAAAGCAGGCCAGGATCAGCGATAAACCCATCGCGACCGCCTAGCGCACAGGCCCGCGCGGCGGCTTGTCTCGCACGGGCACGGGCACCGGCGCGGGCACCGGTTGCGGCAAAAGCCCTTTCAATAGTTCAATAAGGCGCATGGCAGTTTCCTTATTCCCGCGTCAACACGCTTCAGCCGGGCGCAGCGGCTGGGCCAGACGCGCCGGCAGGCCCGCAGCCCAGCCAGAAATCGTCCCGGCGCCGAGGCACACAACGATATCACCCGGGCGGGCCTGCTCGCGCACCAGGCGCTCCAGATCATCCTCGTCGATAATGGCACGGGCATGGCGGTGGCCATGGCGGATCAGCCCGGCGACCAAATCATCCCGACTGGCCCCTGAAATCGGCGCCTCCCCGGCGGCAAAAACCTCTGCGATGGCCACGACATCAGCCTCGTTGAAACATGTGCAGAACTCATCAAAGAGGTCGGAAAGTCGTGAATACCGGTGCGGCTGATGCACGGCAATAACCCGGCCGCCCTCCTCGACCGACTGCCGGGCCGCCTTCAAAACAGCGGCAATCTCAACCGGATGGTGCCCATAATCGTCAATGATCGTCACGCCGTTTACGTCGCCCACTTTGGTGAAGCGGCGATTAACGCCGGCAAAGCTTGCCAGCGCGCCTTTGATCTCAGCCGATTTCAGCCCCAAATGCCGCGCCACTGCGACAGCAGCCAGCGCGTTCGAGACGTTGTGGTCGCCCGGCATCGGCAGCGTGCAGCCTTCGATGGACTTACCCTCAGCCTGCAAGTCGATGTCGAAATGCGCCGTGCCGCGCTCAAAGCGCAGATTGACCGCACGCACATCAGCCTGCGCGTTAAACCCAAATGTCAGGACGCGACGGTCAGTAATCCTGCCAACAAGCGCCTGCACTTCCGGGTGGTCGGTGCAACAGACGGCTATCCCGTAAAACGGGATGTTGGAGACGAAGTCATCAAATCCGGCGTGCAGATTTTCAATCGTGCCCCAATGCTCCATGTGTTCAGGGTCAATATTTGTGACAATCGCGATGGTGGCAGGCAAGCGGTTAAACGTCCCATCGCTTTCATCAGCCTCGACAACCATCCACTCACCCTGGCCGACGCGTGCATTTGAGCCATAAGCGTGAATGATCCCACCATTGATGACCGTGGGGTCTTCGCCGCCGGCATCAAGCAGCGCTGCGACCATGGTGGTGGTGGTGGTTTTGCCATGCGTGCCGCCGATGGCGATGTTAGAGCGCAGGCGCATCAATTCCGCCAGCATCTCAGCGCGACGGACTACCGGAAGGCTCATCGCGCGGGCCGCATCAAGTTCCGCATTACCGGGCTTGATCGCCGAGGAGATCACAACAACTTCCGCATTTTCCAGGTTCTGTGCGCGTTGGCCGATGAAAACCCGAGCCCCCAGATCGATCAGACGGTCGGTGATTTTGGACGGTTTCAGATCGGAACCTTGCACCTGATAGCCGTGCTCCAAAAGCACTTCGGCGATACCGGACATGCCAATGCCGCCGATACCAACAAAGTGTATCGGCCCGAGCGCCGTAGGCAATTTAGTTGCCGCGTTCATCGTCCGTCCCCTTGTGCCAGTTGGTCTACCAATGCCGCCAACCGGTCCGTTGCGTCCCGCACAGCCACCGACAGCGCGGCCTCCGCCATGCGTGTCGCCCCTTGTGGATCGTTTAAGACGGTGGCGAGTTGTTCACAAAGATGTTCAGCCGTCAATTGGCTTTCTGGGATCAAGATCGCCGCACCTGCGTCAACCAGGCCGCGTGCATTGGCGGTTTGCTCATCGCGAATGGCCGCGGCCAACGGCACCAGGATCGACGGCCGCCCGATAACGGCGATATCGGCAACGCTGGAGGCGCCGGATCGCGCGATGACAAGTTGCGCGGATGCGAACTTTTCCGGCACATCGATAAAGGGGGCCACATCGGCTCTGACACCCGCCGCGTCATAGGCGGCCAGGACCCTGTCGTGATCCTCTGGCCTTGCCTGATGGGTAATCTTGAGCCGCGCTTTCAGCGTCTGTGGCAAGAGTCCTATCGCCGCTGGCGTGATGTCGGACAGGATGCGCGCCGCTTGGCTGCCGCCGATCAGCGCGATCTCCAACGGCCCATCGCCGGGCGGCCGGTATGGCGCGCCCGCGACAGCCTGGACCGCGGCGCGCACCGGGTTGCCGGTATGCACGGCTTTGATGTCTGGCGGCAATTCCGTGGGCCAGGTCCCGCAGGCAACAACCGACACCCGGCGTGCGAAAAGCTGGTTTACTCGGCCCAGCACACCGTTTTGTTCATGGATCATGCGCGGCAGGCGCAACAGCGTGGCCGCCGCCATGGCCGGGATCGACGGGTAGCCGCCAAAGCCCACAACCACGGCGGGCTTATCGGCGCGCATCTGCGCGCGCGCGGCCGCAATGCCCGCCGCGATACGAAAGGGCACAAGGAGTTTTGCCAAAAGGCCGCCGCGGGCGAATGTGGCCGAAGTGACTTGGCGGATATCAACTGCCGCCGGAAAGGCATTTGTATAGCGCGCACCCCGCCCGTCGGTTGAAAGCACCACCCGCCAGCCCCGCGCCAGCATCGCCTCAGCTAGCGCTTGTGCCGGGAACATATGGCCGCCCGTGCCACCCGCTGCGATCATCAGAAGCGGCGCGGCCTGGCTCATTCGCCGCGGCCACGGCTGATCAGGTAATCGCCGATCTCACCCTGGGCCCGATTGCGTGTCAAACACAGCAGCATGCCAACCAGGATGCCGGTCGCGATTAGGCTGGAGCCGCCATAACTGACGAAAGGCAGCGTCATGCCTTTGGCCGGCAGAAGCCGCACCGCGACGCCCATATTGATGATCGATTGCAGGGCCAAAAGGCTGGCAAGACCGGTTCCAGCAAGGCGGATAAACGGGTCGCGTTCCCGCATCAGTCGAACAAAAGCGCGCAAGGCGATCGTCGCGAATAAGCCAATGATAAGCAGGACGAGGACAAGTCCGTATTCCTCGGCGGCCACGGCGATGATGAAATCGGTATGGGCGTCGGGCAGCGACCATATGACAGCGCCCTCACCCACGCCCGCACCAAAAACACCACCCTCTCGGATCGCATTGGTCGCCCGCGCAAGCTGTGAATAGGGATCAAGCTCGGGCGTCAGAAAGCCGTCGATCCGGCGGGCAAAATGATCAGAGGCGTTGTAGGCCGCAGCCCCTGCCCCCAAGATCGCGGCACCCACCAGCAAGACGATGAACATCGGCGCACCGGCGACAAAATAGATCACTGACCAGGCAAAAAGGATCAGCGCAGATTGGCCGAAATCGGGCTGAATGGCCAAGAGCCCGACGATCACCACCGTGAGGCCAAATGAGATGAGTTTGCCGGGCGGGCCGGCAAGCTCCAAATTGGCCGCCATCAGCCAGGCGACCATGATGACAAAGACGGGTTTGAGAAATTCCGACGGCTGCAAGGAGGCGAAACCGAGCGAGTACCAGCGCACGCCACCGGTTCCGAAATCCGTGCCAAAGATCGGCAAAAGGGCGAGTGCGACAAGGCATATTGCGAAACCTATGATTGACACACGCCGGATCGTTGTGGGTGTGAGCATCGACACAACGAGCATGGCGCCAAGCGCGAGCGTGCCGAACACTGCCTGACGGGTGACGTAGTAAAACGGCTCGTGGCCGTTGCGCAGCGCCAAAGGTGGCGATGCTGCGAAGCCCAAAAGGATGCCGATTGCGAAAAGGGCCAATAGGCAGCCGATGGTGATCCGGTCAACAGTGCGCCACCAGCGCGGCAGAATCGCCTCGCCCGACTGCACGACCACCGTGCCATGCGCCATTTCCGTCATGGAACTGCCCGCCCGATATTTGCCTCATTGCGCCCGGTTTTCCGGGTCTAGTGCTATCGTAGCCGCAATCGAGGGATCGGTCCAGGCGGGAAAGGACAGTGCGGTGCGCGGGGGCATCGAGCCCCCTTGCCCCGCGGTCTTCGGCAGAAAGCCTTTGCAGGGGGCCTGCCCCCTGCACCCCTCTGCACCCCCTTGCACCCGCGCGTCAGTCGGGTGGCTGCCAGAGCTCGATCTTGCGACCGTCAGGATCCATCAACCAGGCAAATCGGCCATACTCAGAGTCTTCGCCAGGTTGAACCGGCGCCACGCCAGCTGCGGCCGCGATTGCCAGGACGGCATCCAAGTCATCGACCATCAGGTTGATCATGACCGGCGTCGCGGAGGGCTCAAAATAGGTGGTGTCGGCCGGGAAGCCGCTGAAAATTGTCATCGCACCGGCGCCTTTTGCGGCCGAGCTTTCACTGTGATGAAAATGGAAGCCGCCGTAATCCTCAGCGTTCATCCCCAAGACCCGACTGTACCATTCGCCAGTGGCCTTAGAATCCGCACATTTAAAGAACACCCCGCCCACGCCTAATACCTTGCCCATGGCCGGCCTCCCCTCGAACGCTTGAATAATGCGACCAGCTCAGCGCAAAATCCCGCCGCTGGCAAGGGGACCGGGCCCGTATGGGCCCCGGCGGATGGAGGGCTCCCGGTGGAACACCGGGGGCTTGACATTCGGCGTCGCCCTCAGCCGGTCAACCGCGCCACGTGGTCCGCAAAATCCTCGCCGCGCCGCTCAAAACTGTCATATTGGTCGAAACTGGCCGCAGCCGGCGCCAACAAGACCGTGTCGCCCGGCTCCGCCTCCGACACAGCTTGCGCTACCGCACGCGCCATCGTGCCACACACCTCTGCGTCAACGTTGAGCGCGCGGGCGAAAGCCTCCGCCTCACGACCGATCACATAGGCCTTCGCAACAGTGCCAGTGCCGCTCGCAAGCCGGTCCAGGCCGCCCTCTTTTTCCAGCCCGCCACAGATCCAGCGGATCCGCTTGAACGCCGACAGCGCGCGCAGGGCCGCGTCGACATTTGTGGCCTTGCTGTCATTCACAAAGACCACGCCACCCTCTTCAGCAATGACTTGGCTGCGATGCGGCAGACCACGAAAGCTCCGCAAAGATGCCTCGATCCGACGCGGCGCCAAGCCAATAGCGCGCAAGGCAGCCCAGGCCGCACAGGCGTTTTGGTGGTTATGCGCCCCGGGCAATCCCTTCATCGGGCGCAGATCAACAGACGCGACCTGGCGCGCCTTACGGGTCTCGGACAGCCAGCCTTTGCGCGCCGTCACTTGCCAACCGGGCCCGGAGAGCTTGCGATCAACGGCCACGCGAATTAGCCGACCATCGCCCGCCCCCATGGCCATCTGATCGGCCAAATACTGCCCCTCAGGCTCATCAACCCCGATGACCGCCCGGTCCGGCCCGCCTTCGGCAAAAAGCCGCCTCTTGGCGGCAAAGTAGCCGCCCATCCCGCCATGACGGTCGAGATGATCAGGCGATATATTGGTGAAAACGGCAATATCAGGCGTCAGAGCGCGCGCCAGATCGGTTTGATAGCTCGATAGTTCCAGAACGATCACAGCGCCGCTTTCAGGCGGATCCAAATCCATCACGCCGCGGCCGATATTGCCGGCAAGCTGGGCCGGTATCTTGGCCTCTTCAAGAATATGGTGGATCAGCGTCGCCGTGGTCGATTTTCCGTTCGAGCCGGTGATGGCAATAACCCGCGGCGGCGTCTCGAGATCAGCCCAACCCTCGCGGCCAAGGGCTGCAAAAAAGAGGCCAATATCGTTATCGACCGGCACGAGCGCCTCCCAGGCGGCATGAATCGCCGGGTGCGGCTTAGGGTAGAGATGCGGGATGCCCGGAGACACAACGAGGCAGGCCAGCCCTTCCATCGCGCCGGGTTTGGCCAGATCGGCAAGCGTCAGATCAAGCGCTTCGCCCGCGATACGGCCCCGGCTGCTGTCGTCCCAGGCGATCACCTCAGCGCCGCCCGCCTGCAGGGCCTGCGCGACTGACAGGCCGGCGCGTCCCAGCCCCAGGACACCCACTTTCGCGCCCGCATAATGTGACACCGGAATCATCGCCTGCCCCCGTTCGCAGCGCCGCAAACGTCGCCGTAAATCCAAACCGATGCAAGAAGCGCCAACTTGCCCTGCAACCCGCCGAACGGGCACCGCGCTGCCCCGATTTAACGGGCCTGAAGGAGTGCCTCAAGCCAATCCGCGCGCGCCTCGACAGGGACTTGCGGCAAAACCTCAGCTCGGTAGCCCAACTGCTCCAGGCTTGAAGAGATCAAGATGTATTCGGCCAAAGCATCGCCGAAAGTGTGCTTGCGCCCGGCATCAGCGTCAAAAAGTGCCTCCCAGGGCGGGGCCAAGATCAGCAAAGGGTCGTAGGGAAAAGTCCGCAAGTAGCCCTCGGCGGGGCTGTCCTGGCCCAGCGCCTTTAAGTTAAGTGCAGCATCCACAACGCCGCGGTCAAACAACACAGTTCCAGCCCGCACACTTTCCCAATCGGCCGTGGCAATCTTCAGGCAGAGCCGACAGAACCGTTCCCGATCGGCCCAGGGTAGTCCCGACCCGCCCATGCGCTCTTCGGCGCGGATGACACGGCGGCCCGGCTCTTTGATTGTGTCCCAGCCGCGCGCGGCCATCTCCGCCAGAAGCGTCGATTTGCCCGCCCCCGAACAGCCCGTGATCAGAATGCGCCTACCAGCCAATCGGAGCCTCGTTGCGGAAAAACCCGCCTGTGGGCCCATCATCAGGCAGGGTTGCAAGCCAGATCGCGGTGGCGGCCCCTTCCTCAGGGCTGCGCGTTGCCGCCGGCCCACCCATATCGGTACGCACCCAGCCCGGACACATCGCGTTGATCTTGATGCTGGGTGGTAATTCCCGGCTGAGCGCCAGGGTCAGCGCGTTCAGGCTGGCCTTTGCCACGCCATAGGCCCCGGGCCCTTCCAACCCTTCCGCAAAACTGCCCCAACCAGAGGAAAGGTTCACGATCCGCCCCCAATTCTGCGCCTGCATATGCGGCACACACAGCGTGATCAGATCGAACGGCCCATGTACCATCACATCCATCGACCGGTCAAAGCGCGCGGGCTCTTCCAGCATCGAGCCACGCTCCAGGATGCCTGCATTATTGACCAGGATATCGACCCCGCCGATCACGCTTAGCGCCGGTCCAAAGGTTGCGATCCGGTTCAGGTCAAGCACCACCGGCTGGGCACCGATCTCCTCGGCCACAGCCCAACCGGCCGTCAAATCGCGCACGCCGATAAAGACGGACACGCCGTGGGCGACAAGGCCTTCGGCGATCGCACGCCCGATGCCGCGATTGCCGCCTGTGACCAATGCCGTGCGTTCAGCCATCTTCGTCATCCACCTCCACCTGACCCGAAATACGCCGCCACAGAATGCCCCAATACATGCCAACCGCCAAAACCAGCGACAGCGCCACAAGGGCGATCCATGTATTGGCCGTCGAATTGGTCAGATCGAGCCAACCAAGATCGTAAAGCACCCAGACCAAAGCCGCCGCCACCGCAAGGACCAAAACCACACCCAATGTGCCAATCCCGCGCAGAACGGCCGTCAGAAACACGATAAACGCGATCAGCAAGATCAGGCCAAACAGCACCGCCATCGGCGTCTGCGTGTCCCAATTGGCCAACGCCCATCCGAGATAGGAATATTGGGTCGGATTATAGGTTGCGGCCAGCAGGCCAAAAGCCACCAGCCAGCGGATCACAAACCCCATCAAAAGCCCCCATCGTCACTTGGCCCCTGAGCTAGCCGGATTTGCGCTCAGGGGGAAGGGGCCGCGTCGCGCTCCCTTGTCTCAAGCGAGGCGCGGACGGTTTTGGTGTGCGGGTGGTCAGGCCTGAGGGTAGAGTTATGAATGCCAAGCGCCTGTCGCATCATCGGCAGCGCCTCCGAATGGCAGTCCGTGATGTAAAGCAGCAATGCGAAGCTGTTGAGGTTAGGCGCGTATTCCAGATGATCCTCACCCAGAGCCGCACACGTAACCGACAGCGCCTCAAGAAAACGCGGTTGGGCCTCCTCATCCCGACCGGTGTTTCGGAGCAATTCCGCGAGGTTGTTACGCAGGGTCGTATAGGTCGGATGCTTGACGCTCAGGCCTTTGTTTGCTGCTTCCAGTGCGTCGCGCATCAGGGGTTCGGCTTCCGGATAACCACCAAGAAACTGAAGGGATTGCGCCAAATTGTTCTTTGCAGTTTCCGTTTTTTGCGCTGTCCGGTCCGAAATCACTCAACGCCATCGCCACGAGTTTTTCTTCAGGGGCAACCGCGGCATTGTGCCGACCGGCAAGCGGGGCGAAATTCGCAGCTTTGACCAGCGTGTCATATCTCGGATCAAAGCGCGCAGCGCGGTCGCAACGGTCGGCAGCGCAGCTCGGCTTTTTGCGATTTGGCCACGGGCAAAAGCCGCGCGCGCGGCGGACAGGACCTCCAATTCCCGCCGAGCCTCATATTCTGCGAACAGAGCATTGGCGGTGCTGAAATCATCGTTTTCCATCGCGGCCTCCGCTTCGGTGACCCTCGCCGCGCCAATTGTATTTGCCTCGCGTCTCAGGTCCGAAAGGATGCGAGTCTCTATTTCCGAAGGCTCCCACTGCGATTTCTCGGGGTTGTTCAAACACCCGCGCAGTGTCTCAATTTCCTGGCGAGGCGCTTTGAACTTCAGCGGCGTGTCTGGCGATGGCGCGGCGGCCCTTGGCCTTACTTTTGCGCCGGGCGCGTCGCCCGAACTGCAAAACGTCGTGAGCGCAGGGTTGGTCTAGCCGCTCACCGCACCTTAAGCGTGGCCAGGCCGATCAGCGCCAGGATCAGTGAGATGATCCAGAAGCGGATGACAATTTGTGGCTCCGCCCAGCCTTGTTTTTCGAAATGGTGGTGGATCGGCGCCATCAGGAAGACACGCTTGCCGGTACGTTTGTAGACAGCGACTTGGATGATGACTGACAGCGCCTCGACCACAAAAAGGCCACCCACGATGGCCAGCACGATCTCGTGCTTGGTGGCCACGGCAATGGCGCCCAAAGCGCCGCCCAAAGCGAGGCTGCCGGTGTCGCCCATGAAGACCGCCGCGGGTGGTGCGTTGTACCACAAAAAACCCAAGCCCCCGCCGATCAAACCGGCCGAGAAGATCAACAGCTCACCCGTGCCAGGCACATAATGGACGTCGAGATATTCCGTGAAATCGACCCGCCCGACCGCGTAGGCGATCACGCCCAATGTGCCTGCCGCGATCATCACCGGCATGATCGCCAGACCGTCTAGTCCGTCGGTCAGGTTGACCGAATTGGCCGAGCCTACAATTACCAGCATCGAGAACGGCACAAAAAACCAGCCCATATTGACCAAAAGGTCCTTGAAGACAGGAAAGGCCAGATGGCCTGACAGCGCATCGGGGTGGATAAAGAGCGACACGGTCCCAGCAATCGCGGCCACCAGCAACCCCAGGCCAAACCGCATGCGTGCCGAGACGCCCTTGCTGCTGGCGCGCGAAACCTTGGCCCAATCATCGGCAAACCCGATCATGCCAAAGCAGACGGTCACGCCGAGCACCAGCCAGACATATGGGTTGTCGAGGCGTGCCCAAAGCAGGGTCGACAGCGTGAGCGCGGCGAGTATTAGCAATCCGCCCATAGTCGGCGTGCCGGCTTTAGACAGGATGTGGCTTTCCGGGCCGTCATCGCGGATCGGCTGGCCGGCATTGTATTTGTGCTTAAGCGCGTTGATCAGCGGCTGGCCGAAGATGAAACCAAATACCAGGGCGGTGAAAAATGCGCCCCCGGCACGGAAGGTTATATATCTGAAAAGATTGAAGAAATCTCCTCCGTCCGACAATTCGTTCAACCAATAAAGCATCGTTCCTCCCTAACCCCGATCTGCAACCGCCTGACCCAGTTTTCGCAGGGCATCGGCGACACGGGACATCAGCGAGCCCTTGGAGCCCTTTACAAGCAGTATGTCGCCCGCGCGCAAATCGGTTGGCAACGCATGGGCAAGCTCTGCGGCACTGGCAAAATGCAACCCGCGCTTTGCCTCCGGCAGCGCTTGGTTGAGATGGGCCATCAGCGCACCGGCTGTATGCACCCGGTCGATTCGCGCAATCGCCGTGTCATGGGCAAGATCGGCGTGCAAACGCGCGGCATCAGGTCCAAGCTCCAGCATATCACCCAAAACGGCGACGCGCCGACCCCGCCCTTTGGGTCGCGCGGCGCTCAGAACCTTCAGGCCTGCCGCCATCGAAGCCGGATTGGCGTTGAAGGCATCATCGATCAACTCTATCCCGTCCCCGTCGGTGAGGTTGAGCGTGATCGTCTCACGCGTCCCGCGGCCGGAAACCGGCTGCCATTGCGCGAGCGAAATGAGCGCGCGCGCCGGATCAGCGCCTGCCGCCTCAACCGCCGCCAAAACGGCCAGCGCGTTCATTGCCAAATGGCCGCCTGGGACACCAAGCTTCAGCAGCATTTCGGTGGCTCCAAGGCGCGCTTGCGCGACCGTGGCCCGCTCGGACGCCTCGGCGCGTTCTAACCTGGCTTCAAGCCCTGCGCGTTCGCCAAATCTAATCTGACGGTCGGCGGCTGCGGCAGCTTGCGCCAAAATGGGCGTGGTTGGCAGGTCACCGTTGAATATCGCCGTGCCACTCGGTTCCAGCCCCTCGAAAATCGACCCCTTTTCGCGCGCGATATCGTCAAGCGAGCTGAAAGCCTCCAGATGGGCGGCCGCGACGGTTGTGACGATGGCGATATTGGGCCGGGCCATAGAGCTCAGCGGGGCAATCTCACCGGGGGCGTTCATCCCGATCTCGATGATTGCATAGTCGGTATCGGCGGGCATCCGGGCCAATGTAAGCGGTACGCCCCAATGGTTGTTGTAGCTGGCAACGCTGGCGTGTGTCTTGCCTTGATCCTCCAAGGCGGTTTTGAGCATGTCTTTGGTGGTGGTCTTGCCGACCGATCCGGTCACAGCGATCACCCGGGCGGTAGTACGTGCCCGCCCCGCGCGGCCCAGCGCTTCAAGCGCTGTTTGCACATCACGGACGCACAACAGCGGTGCCTCATCCAATCCGTCGGGAATGCGTGAAACCACCGCCGCCGCCGCACCTTTGTGCAAGGCATCGGCAACAAATTCGTGGCCGTCGCGCGCCGCACTCAGCGCGACAAAAAGATCGCCGCGGCACAGCGTACGCGTGTCGATCGACACGCCATTGGCAACCCAATCAGGCCCCCGTGCATCGCCGCCGGTGGCGGCTTGTGCGTCTCGGGCTGTCCAAAGGCCCGTCATATCGCGCCTTCAAGTGCTGCAACGGCCAGGCTGGCTTGTTCGACATCATCAAAGGGATAGATTACGTCGCCGATCTGCTGGCCGGTCTCGTGGCCTTTACCGGCGACCAAAAGGGCATCACCTGGCGCCAACTCTGCCACGGCGCGCAAGATGGCCTCGGCCCGGTCGCCGATCTCGGTCGCATCCGGGCATCCGACAAGTATGTCAGATCGGACCTTAGCAGGCATTTCAGATCGCGGGTTGTCATCGGTGACAATGACCCGATCGGCATGCTCAGCCGCGGCGCGCCCCATCAACGGGCGCTTGCCCTGATCGCGGTCGCCACCGGCGCCAAAGACGACGTGAAGGCGCCCCATGACATGCGGGCGGAGCGCGCGCAGTGCGGTTACAAGCGCGTCCGGCGTATGCGCGTAATCGACAAAGACCGGCGCGCCAAAGCTGCGCTGTGCGGCAAGTTGCATACGCCCCCGAACACCTTGCAATTGTGGCAGCGCCGAAAACACCATTTCTTGGAGATCCGCATCCGCTGCGCCAACCACAAGTGCTGCGGCCTGAAGCGCGTTGAGCGCTTGAAACCCGCCGATCAGATCAAGGCGCAGTTGCTGCACGCTATCGCCAATGCGAACCCGCACGGTTTGCCCGGTTTCATGCAACCGCCGATCCGTTATGGCAAAGTCAGCACCTTCGATGCCGTCTGCCACCGTGATCAGGCCCAGGCCCTGGTCGGCTGCAATGGCAGCGGCCCGGGCACCGACCGGATCACCGATATTGGCTACAACCATGCCGTTTGCAGGCAAAAGATCCTGGAAAAGCCGAAGCTTGGCCGCGGCATATGCTTCCATCGTGTGATGGTAGTCGAGATGATCCTGGCTGAGATTGGTGAAGGCGGCGGCACATACATGCACGCCGTCCATACGGCGCTGATCAAGACCGTGGCTCGACGCCTCCATCGCCACATGGGTGATGCCAGAGCCCTGCATCTCAGCCAGAACCCGATGCAGGGTCAGCGGATCGGGTGTGGTGTGCAGGCCGGGCGCAGAAAACGCCCCTTCAACGCCGATTGTGCCGATGCTGGCCGCTTCATAGCCCAGCGATGCCCAGATTTGGCGGGTGAAACTGGCGACGGAGGTTTTTCCATTGGTGCCGGTGACAGCCACGATGGTCTCCGGCTGGGCGCCGAACCACAGCGCAGCGGCTTGTGCCAGCGCGGCGCGCGGATCCTCGACCACAATCAGCGCCGTGGACCCTGCATCGATCATCGCGGCACCTTTGCGGTCGGTCAGAACCGCGCCCGCGCCGGCCTCTATCGCGGCGGCGGCAAAGCGTGCGCCATGGACTTGGCTTCCGGGCAATGCTGCAAACAGATCTCCGGCGGCTACGCGGCGGTTATCGAGCGCCAGACCGGTCACCGTGACGTCACCGCCGCGTGTCGCCGTCAGCCCGAGGGCCGAAAGGGATTTGCCACTTACGCCGCTGGCGCTGCCCATGAACCGAATGCCCCGAATCTCTGCCCCTAGTTTGAGCCGCTGGATAGCGCACGCCCCCTGCCCGCTTCAATCTCGGGCCGCAGCCCCATCAACGGGGCAAGCCGCCGGATGAGCTCGGCGCCCACCGGCACGGCCGTCCAACCCGCGGTGCGCCGGGTCTCGCCCAAGGCCACCACCCATGGTTGCTCAAGGGTGACGACAAGCACAAATTGCGGGTCTGAGGCGGGAAAAACTGAGGCAAATGTGGTCCGTGTCCGATCCTCGTAATACCCCGACCCATCGGGCAAAGGCAGATCGGCGGTGCCGGTTTTGCCGGCCACTTCGTAGCCCGCCACATCGCCGATCGACGCCGTCCCTTCGCGCACAACCGCGCGCATCATCTCCAACATCATCTCGCTGGTTTCTTGTGAGATCACCCGCGGCCCCGGCTCTGGCGCTGCACCGGCAAGAAGCGTCGGTGAGACGCGCGTGCCACCGGCGGCAACGGTGGCATAAGCCGCCGCAAGATGGACGGGTGAGACCGCCACACCATGGCCGTAAGACACAGTAGCCGTCGAAAGCTCCCCCCAACGGGGGGGCAAAAGCGGTGTGGAGCCGCGCGCCTCAAGTATCTCCAGCGGCAGGCGTTCGGTCATGCCAAGCGCGGCCAGAAATGCGCGCTGTCGATCCGCCCCGATCATCGCCGCGATCCGTGCTGTGCCTATGTTTGAGGAATTGACCACCACGTCGCGCACCGTTTGCAAGGGACCGTGATCGCGGAAATCTCGGATCGGGAAGCCGCCCAAGCGCAGCGGCCCGCTTGTATCGATCAGCGTGGATGGGGCGACCAGGTTCAAATCCATCGCCTGGGCCACGGTGAAGACCTTAAAGACCGAACCAAGCTCATAGACGCCCTGCACTGCGCGGTTAAAGAGCGGGCTTTCGGCCGGATCGCCCTCAGTTGGCGGGCGCGGTCGCGCATTGGGGTCAAAATCCGGCAGGCTCGCCAGCGACAAGACTTCGCCCGTGCGCGCATCCATCAACACAGCCGAGGCGCCTTGCGCATTGATCAAATGCATCGAGCCAGACAGCACCTCCTCGACCGCGGCCTGCAAGGTCAGATCGATCGAAAGCCGGAGCGCCTGCCCATCGCGCGCCGGGTCACGCAGCGTGTCGTCAAACAGCGCCTCGACACCGGCAACACCGATGATCTCAGCCGCATTCACACCTTCCTCGCCGAAGCGCGCGCCGCCCAAGATGTGGCTCGCCAGCGCGCCGTTGGGGTAAAGCCGCATCTCACGCGGGCCGAAGTAAAGGCCCGGCTCGCCGAGATCATGCACGGCCTGTTCTTGCTCGGGGCTGAGATTGCGGCGGATCCAGACAAATCTGCGCTCACCGCTGAAATCCTCGTAAAGCTCGCTCGGATCGAGGTCAGGGAAGATCGCGGCCAAACCTTCTGCCGCCCAGGCGGGATCAATCAACTCATGGGGATGAGCATAGAGCGCGTGCGTGGTCAGGTTCGAGGCCAGCACACGGCCGTTGCGGTCGACGATATCGGCGCGTGCGCTTTGGATGGCAGAGCTGGTTGTCGCCACGATCGGTTCCTGCGGCTCAGAAGCCGCCAGGCCCGACATCCGCATCCCGATGGTCAAAAACGCCGCCAGAAAGCACATTGCCAAGACCAAAAGTCGGCTTTCGGCGCGTTGGCGCAACCCGTCGCGGGCGGCTTCGTGGCGACGCGCGAGGTTTTCGCGTTCAATGGCATCGGGGTTCTCGCCCCGCTCCCGCGCTGGCAGGATCCGCGCCAAGGGGCGCAGCGGGATGCGCGGACGCTCCGTCATGGCCGCAGGCCCGCACCCGAGGCGCTATCTTGCAACAATATGACTGCCTCGCGCGCGGCAATTTCATCGGCAGTCGGCGGCATGGCAATATCATCGAGATCGGCAAACTGGCTGGGCTGCATGGGCATCAATTGCAGGCGCTGAAAGTCGAGATCGGCCAGCGCACGCAGCCGATCAGGCCGGGTCAGGTAAGCCCATTCGTCCTGCAGCATTTCAAGCCGCTCCCGCTCTGCCCCGATCTGGCGCTGAATCCGGTCAACCTCTTGGATGGTCGCTTTGGTCTGGATGTTCTGATGATAGGCCCAGTAGCCCAGACCGATCACGGCAATTGTGCCAAGCGTCGTTGCGAATCCGCGCATCATTGGAACACCTCCGGTAGATCTGGCAGGCCGAATGCAGCCGGATCGCCGCGGCCCGCGGGCGAAGACGTGCGCCGGGCAACCCGCAGCTTGGCCGATCGCGCGCGTGGATTTGCGTCAATCTCCGCCGCCTCAGGCAATATCGCCCGGCGCGGAGTGAGCTTGAAAGTGGGCTGCTTATGCGCGGCCTCCGGCGCATACCGCGACCCCCCGCCACCGGCGCTTGCCCGGTCATGCAGGAAGCGTTTGACGATCCGGTCTTCGATCGAATGAAAGGTGACCACGGCCAAGGCGCCGCCGGGTTCAAGCGCGCGTTCTGCGGCCGCAAGGCCGTTCAGCAACTGCCGCAGCTCATCATTGACGGCGATGCGCAGGGCCTGAAAGCTCCTTGTTGCCGGATGGCTTTGGCCAGGCTTAGCACGAGGCAGGCAGTTTGCAACAATTTCAGCAAGTTGCAGGGTGGAGCTAATGTAACGTGATGCGCGTGCTTTTAGAACAGCTCGCGCGATCCGGCGCGCCGCACGTTCCTCGCCGTAATGGTATAAGATATCGGCAAGCAGGCTTTCCGAGGCGCCGTTTACCAGATCCGCAGCCGAAGGCCCGGAACGGCCCATACGCATATCGAGCGGGCCGTCGCGCAGAAATGAAAACCCGCGCTCTGCACGATCAAGTTGCATCGATGAGACGCCCAGATCCATCACAATACCGTCAAGCGGGCGGGCGGCAAGCACGTCGAGCTGGTCAAAGGTACCGGGCGCTGCAACCAGCGCGTCGCCATAGGCGGACGCCCAGCCTTGCGCCAGCTCAAACGCCAACGGGTCGCGATCGACCGCGATCACGATCTCCGCGCCGGCATCAAGCAAGCCACGGGCGTAGCCACCAGCGCCGAAAGTTGCGTCGAGCCAGACGCCCCTCACTGGCGCGATTGCGGTCAGAATGGCGCTCAGCAGCACCGGTATGTGAGGCGGCTCCGCGCCCGTGTTCATGAGCCAGCTTGGCTATCGCCGCCCCGCGCGCCAACCAGCGAAAGTGGATCAAAGAAATCATTGCCCTGCTCGAGGGCCGCCATCATTGCCTCAATTCCTTCTTCCGCGGCGGCCCCGTCATTCGGATGAAGGATATGGAATTTGTCGCCCTTGCCTTGGAACAGCGCCTCGTCGGACAGCCCGATCTTTTCGCGCGCCGGTGCCGGCAGAACAAAGCGGCCGTTATCGTCGACCGTCGTTTCTTCGCATTTGGCGTAGTAAAGATGCTCCAGCAGCGTCCGCGCGGGGTCACCGCGCTGAACTGACTGGATCATCGCATCAACCTCATCATAGGCGTTGCCAGACAGGCATTCGACATGCGCGTGGCGTGGGTTGCCATAGGCAATATAGAGCCGGGGCGCGCCGCCCGGCGCCATTTTGTTGTCGGAGTTCTGCAGCACACGACGAAACTTGACCGGGATCGATACCCGGCCCTTTCCGTCCACTTTGTTCAGGCTTTCGCCTTGAAACCTGCGCTCCACGTGCCCGACCTTTCGTCAGGAAGGTTGCTCGGCCAATTGCCTGGCCCTTCATGGAAAACGGCGGATCAAGCAAGCTGCCACTGCCCGATCCGCCGCCCTCGTCCCATCTCTGGGGTCCGGTCGCACAGGCCACCTGGGGGGATGTCTGCTCGCTTGCGCGCCGGATCTCTTCTTCAGCAATTGAGAATGCCTGTATGAAACCTGCTTTTTGTTTTTCCCTCGGACGGATGAGCCATCCGAAGTCATCTCGTTTGCCGTGGAATAGGTATGCCACGTCACTTTTCCCCACGCAAACCCTTTTTATGGGTCTAAGCCCCATCTTGCTCCAATGTGATTTAGCAACTAGACGCCTTGTTGCACGGGCCGTACAGATGTAGTTATGCATCAAACATGGAGCACAACATGTTGCGCCACCGCTCTGTGGGACGGGATGGGAGTTTTTTCCAGCTTTTTTGCGGCTCAGCCCATAATCAGCGCTTTTTGCGCCGTTTGTAGCCGCGAATCACGCGTATTTCGGCAAATTCATCACGCCGTTGAGGCGCCAAAACAGACTGGCAATGATGCGGCTGTTTGCCCTGACCTACGCCATGCCGCCGCCGATAAAGCGCGCAGCGAGGGCGGCATAGGCTTCCGCCATCTGGCCTTCACCGGCGGCAATCGGCGTGCCTGCATCACCCGCCACCCGTGTCTCAAGGGAGATCGGCAGCGCGCCTAGAAACGGCAGGCCCAGCTTTTCCGCCTCGGCCCGGACACCGTCTTGGCCAAAGATATGCGCCTCATGTCCGCAACTGGGGCAAATGTAGCTCGACATGTTTTCGATGAGCCCAAGGACCGGGGTTTTCAGCATCTCAAACATGTTGAGCGCTTTGCGTGCATCAAGCAGGGCCACATCCTGCGGCGTAGACACGACAATGGCGCCGGTGACCTCGGAGCGTTGGCACAATGTCATCGCGACATCACCCGTGCCGGGCGGAAGATCGACCAGAAGCACATCAAGCTCGCCCCAAGCCACCTGGGTCAGCATCTGCTGCAAAGCACCCATCAGCATCGGCCCGCGCCAGACGACCGCCTTTTCCTCGGGCAGCATGAAGCCAAGCGACATCAGCGTCACCCCATGGCTTTCCAGAGGCAAGATGGTCTTGCCGTCCGGGCTTGCCGGTCGCTGGTTGATCCCCATCATGCGCGGTTGGCTGGGCCCATAGATGTCTGCATCCAGCAGCCCGACCCGGCGCCCGGCCCGGGCCAGCGCAACCGCCAAGTTCGACGCCACGGTGGATTTGCCGACCCCGCCTTTGCCCGAACCGATCGCCAGAATGCGATCGACACCTGAGGGCTTCATGGAACCTTCTTGCGGTTTCATGTGACCGCCGACTTTGAGATTGGGCGGCTGGGTTGCGGGTTTTGCGGCAGGGCCATGCGCCGCCAACGCAACCGTCGCTTGACCGACGCCGGGAAGCGCGCGCACGGCTGCCTCCGCGGCGTCACGCAAGCCCCCCATGGCGCGTGCTGCATCCGGCGATGGCGCTTCCAGAACGAAGCTCACCCGGTCGCCATCGATTTTTAACGCGCGGATCAGATCGCGTGCCACAGGATCGCCGCCATCGGGCAATGACAATCGCCGCAACGCGTCAAGAATATCGTCGCTATTTAGTCCCATACCCACCATCTAATCCGTCAAGACAGAGATGGCACCCCTTCGCGGGTTCTAAATGGCGCCGAGCTCAGGATTTCGAAGGACGTAACCAGGTTAGCGCTGACAGCCATGCATATGCTGCATGGCAGCATTGTAACGCAGAGGTATTGTGCAAGCGCAGCATCGGGGTATCTTTAATCGCAACAGGGCGGCAAAACTTGGCAGTCCGGTGATCGTGCCGACGAGCGGACCCAACTGCCACCGTACTTGAATGAGGATGATCATGGCGCATGTAACAACCAGCCGCCAAACGGGCTGGCATAATCTACCGCTGATCTCGCGTTTCGCTGAGATCGTCGAACACTTCCAGGAGGCTTTCGAGCTGAACCGCGAATTTCGCAACACGCTCCGCGAGCTATCCGCGTTGAGCGACCGAGAGTTGAGCGATCTGGGTATCCACCGCGAAAACGTGGTGCAAGTTGCCTGGGACGCTGCCGTTCAGATCACCGACGCGCGCAAGGCGAACTGAGCCGAGCCGCGCTGCGACCAAGAAAGACACCGCTGCGTCCTTCCTCCTCCCTGGATGCTTCGGTTCCGCGGCCCCGCCCAACCTCCTCCCAGGGTGGGGTCGCACAAATTATACGAGGCACAGAATGTGCCTCGAAAGATGCCGGGGCAGGCCCGGTCGCGCTCTTCCTCCCATGAAATGAGTGCATTTCTCAGGCGGCGACACGCCCTCCTCCCGGTGTCGTCGCCTTTTTCTTTTCGGGAATTCAGCAGATGCGGCGGTGGCAAGCCGAGTTGTGCAGGGGCCACCCGATGCACAGCAAAGATGCCATGCCCCCAGACGGGCAGCCCCTGGCGGCGCAAAGCCGACGCGGGTTAGGCGCTGACCCTCGCGCGGGGTGTTTCGTCCGCCATGGATTGCGGTGGTGCGACCGCACCCGACCTCCAACGATCCGGCTGCGAGACCGGGCGATCGGTTGCTGTCAGTTGTGCGTCAGTTACATGCCAAGTGCCGATGCGGCGGAACGCGCGCCATTTGACAGGCCCATCTTGCTTCGCCTGCACCGCCTTCGTGTCGCCAACCATGCCCATCCGACGCCACTTCTGCGGATTTGGTTGCTGTTGGCGGGCGATATCGTCGCGTCTGCTCGGCAGATCCACAACCTGGCATCGAGGGTTATGAAGCGCGGCCACACCGGTTAATTCCGCTGCCGCACCGGGCTCGAGAATAACCAAATCAAACGGGTCCGACATCAGTAAATTGCGCGCCTCTTCGGTAGACTTCGCCAAATGACATGTCCGGCCCGGTCGACCCATATGCTTGTGCCAAGCTGCCAGGCGGGATGGGTCACGATCCATAATTAGAATTTGCACTTTGTGTCCTCCAACTTCGACGGGTCGGAAATGTATGTGCCCCAACCAGGCTGACACGAGTTATGCACCGGGGTATCAACAGCCGCCTTAGGTTGAGCATTGACAGATTGCGCGGCAAAATCAAGCGCTGCGAAGAAAGATCAATTGTATGCATCAAACCACTGATGGAATTGATGAAACTGCGGCACTCTGAAAATCAAATTGCTTGTTTCAACCATCTTTTGCACAGCCTATGGTGGCAGCCATGTTCGACACCGCCCCCGCTCTGGTTCTCTTTGCAATTGCAAGCTCGATCACGCCGGGACCCAACAACATTATGCTGCTCGCCTCAGGCGCCAACTTTGGCCTGCGCCGAACGCTGCCGCATATGCTTGGCATATCATCTGGTCACATGATCCAGGTTGCCCTGGTCGGCCTGCTGCTTTTGAGCATTTTTGAACGCTACCCGCTGCTGCAAACCCTGCTTCTTGTGCCATGTGCAATCTATCTGCTTTATCTTGCCTGGCGCGTGGCCAATGCAGCACCCCCCGGCGAGGCTGGCGCGACGAGCCAGCCGCTCACCGCGCTGCAGGCTGCTGCATTTCAGTGGGTGAACCCAAAGGCGTGGTACATGGCCATCTATGCGCAGACAAACTTCGCCCCCGACGCGCCGTTGCTCGTCAGCGCGAGCCTCGTCGCTGTTAGCTTCGGTTTGGTGAACCTGCCGTCCATTTTGGTCTGGGCTTGGGGCGGCGTGCAGGCGCGGCGATTGCTGCAAACGCGCACGCGGTTGCGCATATTCAACGTCACCATGGCGCTTTGCCTGGTGGCCTCACTTTATCCGATGATCGGCACCGTGCTTGGCGAAAGCTGAGGCTCGACCAAATCGTCGACATACGGGCCTGTCGCCAAACGGCTCCGCAGTGATCCAAGATCGACCACCTCGCAAAGCGGACTCGTTGCCCGCGCCACGGCCAGCAACGCAAAACTTGCCCCCGACATGGCGCCCAGCCGCAAACATATGCGATCATAGCTCGCACCGATCAGCATCAAGCGCGCCTGCGCCGTGCTGCGTGCGACATCGCAGCGATCACAGGAGCCGCCGAATTGCAAAACCCAGTGGCGGGCGCGCATAGGATCAGGTTCTAAAACGAGCGTCTTCACGACCGTAAGCTCCTCCCGAATGGGCAGACAGCCCTAGACACCTACGCCCCCGCGCCTCCGGCGATGAATGTCTATGCAGGTCGGCAAGAAATCAACGATTTGTGATTTCATTCGAAAGGGCCGCGGCATCCCGCCTATGCTAGAAGCACCAATGTCAGCCCTTTACGCCTGTATCTAGTGGGATAGCTTTGCCCGGCCCATAGGCTGGCCAGTCAGTGCGGCAACGGCGATCTGCTGGCTTGCTCCCCCGGCCCGAGTGCCAGTCAAATGCTCAGAACGGAACGTCACCGTCGGCCGCGTCCGCCCCGACGAGAAACCGGCCGACGACGTGTTTGATCCCGGCCTTCTCAAATGCAACCTGGACCTTGTCGCCCTCAACCGCATCGACGCGGCCGTAACCAAACTTTTGATGAAACACCCGCACGCCGACTTCAAAGGCAGGCAGAGCCTGGGCATCAATCACCATATTCTTTGCCTCGGCAGGTTGACGCAGATGGCGTGCGCCCTGATTGGCTTGCAAGCGGCGCCAACCGGGCGAGTTATAGACATCTGCCTTGGTCGCGCGGCTCTCCAGGTCAGAGCCGCGCATCATCTGGCTTGCCGGAGAGGCTGCCGCTGACATCCCCGCGCCATGACCGTAAAGCCCCGGCGGCGTCAGAACCTCGACATGATCGGGCGGCAATTCATCGATGAAGCGCGATGGCATTTGGCTTTGCCATTGCCCGTATACCCGGCGGTTTCCGGCGAAACTGATCGTGCAAATGCGTTCTGACCGGGTAATGCCGACATAAGCCAGGCGGCGCTCCTCCTCGACACCTTTCACGCCCTCTTCATCCATCGCGCGCTGGCTCGGGAAAAGCCCATCCTCCCATCCCGGCAGGAACACCGCCTGAAACTCCAACCCTTTGGCAGCATGCAACGTCATAAGCGTAACCTTGGGCTCCGCCGAATCCGCTTCATTATCCATGATCAAGCTGACGTGCTCCAAAAATCCTTGAAGGTTTTCAAAGGATTCCAGCGCCTTGATCAGTTCCTTCAGGTTCTCCAGCCGCCCGGGCGCCTCTGGCGTCTTATCCCGCTGCCACATCGTCGTGTAACCGGATTCGTCCAAGATGATCTCGGCCAATTCGATATGGTTGACGCCGGAGCTTGCGGGCTCATCAAGCTCCAATAGATCGCTCGCACCGACCTGACGCAGCGGACCATGCGCCATCCGGCCCCAGCGATGCAGCCCATCCAGAAGCTTCTGCAACTCCTTCGCGCCGTGCCCCGAGATACCTTTCTCATCAAGCAAAATCTGCGCGCCTTCGGTCAAGCTGACACCATGCGCGCGCGCGGCAACCTGGATTTTCTGCACGGTCTTGTCGCCTAAGCCACGTTTGGGCGTGTTCACAATCCGCTCAAACGCCAAATCGTCATCGGGGCTGACCACAAGCCGGAAATAGGCCATCGCATCGCGGATCTCCATCCGCTCATAAAACCGCGGCCCGCCGATCACCCGATAAGGAAGCCCGATTGTTAGAAACCGGTCTTCAAACGCGCGCATCTGATGGCTGGCGCGGACCAGGATCGCCACATCGCCTGGGCTGACGGGGTCCAAACCACGTGTGCCCATTTCCATCGCCTCGATCTCATCGCCGATCCAGCGGGCCTCCTCCTCACCGTCCCAATGGCCGATCAGGCGTACCTTTTCCCCGTCATCGCCGGCCGTCCAAAGGGTCTTGCCCAGCCGGCCCTGATTGCCCGCAATCACGCCGGAGGCTGCCGCCAGGATATGTCCGGTTGAGCGGTAATTCTGCTCCAGCCGGATCACCTGCGCACCCATAAAATCCTTCTCAAACCGCAGGATATTGCCAACTTCCGCACCCCGCCAGCCGTAGATGGATTGGTCGTCATCACCCACGCAACAGATGTTTTGGTGCGCCTGTGCCAGCAATCGCAGCCACAGATATTGCGCAACATTGGTGTCTTGATATTCATCCACAAGAATGTAGCGAAACCAGCGCTGATACTGCGTCAGCACATCCGGGTTCTTTTGAAAAATCTCGATGACATGCATCAGCAGATCGCCGAAATCGACGCAATTGAGCACCTTCAGCCGGTTCTGGTAGGCGGCGTAAAGCTGCACGCCTTTGTGATCGAAAAGCCCGCCTTCGGCCTCGGGCACTTTGTCCGGCGACAAAGCCCGGTTTTTCCAATTGTCGATGATGCCTGCCAGCATGCGCGCGGGCCAGCGTTTGTCATCCATCCCCTCGGCCTGGATAAGTTGCTTCATCAACCGCTGCTGGTCATCGGTGTCGAGAATGGTGAAATTCGTCTTCAAATCGACTAGCTCGGCATGGCGGCGCAGAAGCTTGACGCAGATCGCGTGGAACGTGCCCAGCCACGGCATGCCTTCGACCGCTTCGCCCAAATAGCTGCCGACCCGATTTCGCATCTCGCGCGCAGCTTTGTTGGTGAAGGTCACGGCCAGGATCTCATTGGGCCGGGCTGTGCCCGTCGACAGCAAATGCGCTATGCGCGCCGTCAACGCACGGGTCTTTCCAGTGCCCGCGCCCGCCAACATCAAAACCGGCCCGTCAAGCGCTTCGACCGCCGCACGCTGCGCCTCGTTCAGCCCGTCCAGATAAGGTGCCGGGCGCACGGCCATCGCGCGCGCGGACAGCGACGCCGCCTCGAATGCGTCTGAATCGTCGTAACTGCTCATGGGCTGCACTCTAGCTGCTTTCGCGGTTTGATAAAAGCTTTGTTCATTTTATGTTCCACCGGCGCGGCATCTGTGTTACTTGTCAGGTGTAACCTTTTCAGTGACGCAGCATCTGGAAGATATAGTGTTTGAGGCCGACCTTCTCCACGTTATTTGTGCCTTGATGCTGGGTGGCACACCCGAAGTGCGCACCCCGTACCAAATTAATGACGGCGACCATTACATTCGGATCGATTGCCTGACCGATAGCCATGCGGTGGAAATTGGCCTCGATGATCGCCGCTCTAGCCTCGACAGCGTGCATCAGGCGAGCTTTGCCGCGCGCCTGACGGGCCGAGCACCGATGGTTGTGATGGTCGACACGAACGGGGTTGAAGAGGCGATCGAATACCAAGTCGAAACCGTGGCGCGCGATATGGGGGTCGATTACCGTGTCATTGACCGCGACTTTATTCTTCGTCTTCAAATGACTGCGCCGTTTCGCGCGCGCCAAACCGCGGCCGCCTTTTAGCAGACCCTCTCTACTGCCGTTACGTCTTGTGGCCCCCGCTGCGGGGGCCTATCACATGCTGCAGGCGCGAAGTGGAGACCAGCATGGCCGAGTTAAAGAAGATCCTAATCGCCAATCGCGGTGAAATTGCCATCCGGGTCATGCGCGCTGCCAATGAGCTGGGAAAGCGCACCGTCGCCGTCTTTGCCGAGGAGGACAAGCTCAGCCTGCACCGGTTCAAAGCCGATGAAGCTTACAAAATCGGCGAGGGTTTGGGGCCAGTCGCCGCCTATCTTGAGATACCTGAAATCATTCGCGTCGCCAAAGCCTGTGGCGCGGACGCGATCCATCCCGGCTATGGCCTGCTGAGCGAAAACCCCGATCTGGTAGATGCCTGCGTCGAAGCTGGTATCGTTTTCATCGGCCCCAAATCAGAGACGATGCGCCAATTGGGCGACAAAGCCTCTGCCCGGCAAGTGGCCATCGACGCCGGTGTCCCGGTGATCCCGGCGACAAGCGTCCTGGGCGACGACATGAAAGCGATTGCCAAAGAAGCTAAAGCAATTGGCTATCCATTGATGCTGAAGGCGTCTTGGGGCGGTGGCGGACGCGGCATGCGGCCTATTTCCGGGCCCGATGAGCTTGAAAGCAAGGTGCTTGAAGGGCGCCGCGAGGCGGAAGCTGCATTCGGAAATGGCGAGGGTTATCTGGAAAAGATGATCACTCGCGCCCGGCATGTGGAAGTGCAAATCCTCGGCGATAAAATGGGCACGATCTACCACCTTTACGAACGCGATTGCTCGGTCCAGAGGCGCAATCAAAAGGTCGTCGAACGGGCGCCCGCACCGTATCTTTCCGCCGCGCAACGCGAAGAGATCAGCCTTTTGGGCAAAAAGATCGCCGAACATGTCGGCTATGAATGCGCCGGCACGATCGAATTCTTGATGGATATGGAGTCGGGCGCGTTTTACTTCATTGAGGTCAATCCGCGCGTCCAGGTCGAACATACGGTGACCGAGGAAGTCACCGGTATCGATATCGTGCGCGCCCAGATCCTAATCGCCGAGGGCAAAAGCCTAATCGAGGCGACCGGCGTGGCAAGCCAGTATGACGTCAAGCTCGACGGCCATGCCATCCAGTGCCGGATCACCACCGAAGACCCGATGAACAATTTCATCCCCGATTACGGCCGCATAACCGCCTATCGGGGTGCGACGGGCATGGGCATCAGGCTGGATGGCGGCACGGCCTATTCCGGGGCCGTTATCACGCGCTATTACGACAGTCTGTTGGAAAAGGTCACCGCCTGGGCCCCAACGCCCGAGGCGGCAATTGCCCGGATGGACCGAGCCCTGCGCGAGTTTCGCATCCGCGGCGTGTCGACAAATATCGCCTTTGTCGAGAACCTGCTTAAGCATCCGACCTTCGTGAACTACCAGTACCACACCAAATTCATCGATGAGACGCCGGAGCTTTTTGCCTTCGCTCCGCGTCGGGATCGGGCGACCCGCATCCTGCGCTACATCGCCGATATCACCGTGAACGGCCACCCGGAGACCGAAGGCCGCCCGCGTCCACCCGCCGACATCAAGACCCCCCGCCCGCCGATATTGCGCGCCGAGGCACCGCCTGATGGCTCGCGCCAATTGCTGGACCTCAAGGGCCCCCAGGCGGTCGCTGATTGGATGTCGGCACAGAAAAAGCTGTTGATCACCGACACGACCATGCGCGACGGGCATCAGAGCCTTCTGGCCACCCGAATGCGCTCGTTTGACATGATCAATGTAGCCCCCGCTTATGCCGCCAATTTGCCGGAGCTGTTTTCCGTCGAATGCTGGGGCGGGGCGACGTTTGATGTGGCGTACCGTTTCTTACAGGAATGCCCCTGGCAGCGGCTCCGCGACATCCGCGCCAAAATGCCAAACATCCTGACCCAGATGCTGCTGCGCGCGTCCAATGGCGTTGGCTACACAAATTATCCCGACAATGTCGTGGAAAGCTTTGTCGCCCAGGCCGCAGCCTCCGGCGTCGACGTCTTTCGCGTATTCGACAGCCTCAATTGGGTCGACAACATGCGCGTCGCAATGGATGCCGTGCAGGCCTCAGGCAAAATCTGCGAAGGCACGATCTGCTACACTGGCGACATCCTCGATCCGACCCGCGCCAAATATGACGTAGCCTATTATGTTGACATGGCCAAAGCGATGGAAGGGGCGGGCGCCCATGTGCTGGGCCTGAAAGACATGGCGGGGCTTTTGAAACCTGCCGCGGCCAGCGTTTTGATCCGCGCGCTGAAAGACGCGGTCGGCCTGCCGATCCATTTCCACACCCATGACACGGCGGGCATTGCCTGCGGCACGATCCTTGCCGCGGCGGAGGCCGGTGTCGATGCCGTGGACTGCGCCATGGACGCGCTGTCGGGCAATACCAGCCAGGCCACCTTGGGCACCGTGGTTGAGGCACTGATGCATACTGACCGCGATACTGGCCTCGATATTCGAGCGATCCGTGAGATCAGCGATTACTGGGAAGCAGTGCGCGGGCATTACGCAGCATTTGAATCCGGCCTCCAGGCACCAGCTTCTGAGGTTTATCTACACGAAATGCCGGGCGGTCAGTTTACCAACCTCAAAGCGCAAGCACGCTCGCTTGGGCTTGAGGAACGCTGGCATGAAGTGGCCCAGATGTATGCCGATGTGAACCAGATGTTCGGGGACATCGTGAAGGTTACGCCCTCGTCCAAGGTTGTGGGCGACATGGCGCTGATGATGGTCAGCCAGGGTCTTACCCGGGACGATGTCGAAGACCCCGACACAGAGGTCGCTTTCCCGGACAGCGTGATCGGAATGATGAAAGGCGATCTCGGCCAGCCCAAGGGCGGGTTTCCCGAAACGATTGTTGCCAAGGTGCTCAAAGGCGACAGCCCCAATCTCGAGCGCCCCGGCAAACACCTCGCCGCCATTGATCTCGAGGCGACGCGCAGCACGCTTGAAACGGAGCTGGGCATAGATATCGATGACGAGGACCTGAACGGCTATCTGATGTACCCAAAGGTCTTCACCGATTATTCCACGCGTCATAAAGACTATGGCCCGGTGCGAACACTGCCCACCAAGACGTTCTTTTACGGGATGGAGCCTGGGGATGAGATCGAGGCCGAGATCGATCCAGGTGTGAGCCTGGTGATCCGCCTGTCAGCCGTTGGTGAGACCAATGATGAAGGTGAGACCCGGGTCTTTTTTGAACTGAACGGCGCACCGCGCGCGGTCCGGGTCGCAAACCGACGGGTCGCGGCCACCCATGCCAAGCGCCAAAAGGTCGAGGCCGGCAATACGGCCCATATTGGCGCGCCCATGCCGGGGGTTGTCGCCTCAGTCGGCGCAAGTGCGGGCCAAAAGGTCAAGGCCGGAGACCTGCTGCTGACGATTGAAGCCATGAAAATGGAAACCGGCATCCATTCAGAACGTGATGCGGTTATCAAATCGGTCCATGTCGCGCCTGGCGAACAGATCGATGCCAAAGACCTTTTGGTGGAATTGGAGCCGTAAGGAACCGCCGCCCGCCGGTTCGTCGAATTATAATGGTTGCGCAGCTTGGGTCATCTAGCGCAGCCATCGTTAGTCCACCCGTTGCCGACCGGCCAGGCACGGCTTGTTATCAGAATGCGCCATCGGATACGAACAGCCGCATCCAGCCCTAAGTTCTGGCCCGGCATGCTGGGGGGCGCCTTAACGACGATCTTCGTGAAGTCCTTATGCATGTATTTGGGGCATTAAAAGAGAGTATTTCAGCCATCCAGTAACCCCGCGGTTTCCCAAAAGAACTTCGAAACAGTGCGCGCGCTCTGTTTCCATGCGAAACCGGATAATCGCCAGCTCGGCATTGATGCGACACATCTCCGCCCTAATTCGGCGTGAGCCTTTAAGCATGTTGTGGACGATCGAATATCATCCTTTTCTGAGCGACGAGGCCGGTGCGGTGACCGTCGATTGGGGTGCGGTTACTGCGGCCGTAGTCGGGATTGGGCCGGCAACCCTGGGCGTGGTTTCCAGCGGTGTCGGCCGATCGGCGAATGAAACGGCAGGCAGAAGTGCCGATGCGCCGCTCGAGCTCAGCTTTTTCAGATCCCAGGCGCTTGCCAGTTTCGACGTCGCAAACGGACTTGGCGGTTGGAACGGCGGAACAGCCGCAAACCTTTTTGGTGTCCGCGATGTGTTGCAGCTCGATGGCGGGGAAACCGCGCAATTGCAGCGGAGCGTGCCTGGCGGGGCCACTGAGGCACCTATTTCTTTTGATCTGATCGCTGACGACAACCTCGACGACGATCCAGCCGCCGTGATGAACAATGGCAAAGTGGTCTCGATCTATGCCGATGATCACGGCAACGTTTCCGTCAACGGTGATGCCGTGGACGGCATTTCCGTTTCGGTCGACCATCAAGCCATCAACGATCCGCTTGGTGCGGGCTCAGATGGTCGTGATAGCGTGTCGACCTTTACCATCACCGTGAACGATCCGGGTTCAACCCTGGCGCTTGGTGTCTCATCGGGGGCCGATGAACCAAAAGGCAGTGAATTCTATGCTTTTGACAATGTCTCAGTCGTTTCCCAGTAAGCCGCAAGACGGCGCGTTCTCAGCACAAGCCGCCTCTTTTTTGGCCGAGGATACCGGCGCGGTCACGGTCGACTGGGTCGTCCTGACAAGTGCTGTCGTGGGCCTGGGCATCGCGACGCTTGGCGTCGTCTCAGCTGGGGTAGGCTCCAGTTCTAACGCCATCGCAGACGAGCTTGCGGGCACGTCGATCCAGGCAGCGTTCTCACGGGCTATGTCGCTGTTTTCGAACGGGTTTGAAAATGGCCGCGGCGGTTTTGCTGGCGGCCAGGTTGTCAATGCGCCAGGCTTCGGCAACATCCTTCAGCTTGGCCAAAATGACGTCGCAACTCTGTCGGTCGACGTCCCCGACGGCGCAAGCAGCGCGACAATTCAATTCGACCTGATCGGGGCTGACGATTTTGATGGCGACTCTGCCACGGTTTATGTCAACGGCCAGCCTGTTTCGATCTATACCGACGACAACGGCAATGTCACCGCAACTGATATCAGCGGCAATGGCGTGACCGTCGCCGTCGACCAGCAATATACGGACTACAATGGCGGCGGCCGTTCACTGGGCGACAGCCGCGCCACCTACACGATCACCGTCGACAATCCTGGATCAAATGTCACCTTCGGGGTTGGGTCCGACAATACCGCTGATGCCGGAAATGAGTACTTCGCGCTCGACGATGTCCGCGTCTCGTCCAACTGATCGAAACCCGCGCAGGCCGCATTTTAGACTTGCAGCCCGCGCGCCAGCAGCCTAGAACGCACCCTCACGAGCGGGCGTAGCTCAGGGGTAGAGCATTACCTTGCCAAGGTAAGGGTCGTGAGTTCGAATCTCATCGCCCGCTCCAAAATACACAAATGAAAGCAACGATTTAGCATTGGCCGCAGATGCGGCCTTTCGCGATTATTTGTGCAGGTTGCACAAAAATTTGCATTCTTGCACTGTGGTCGCATGGCACTTCCGAGAAAACTCACTGAGGAATTTCGGCTATGTCGGCGAAAAGGCGACGGCATACGGGAGGTGGTTTGGACCGACATCTCTGATCCTCGGCGAAGCGTGCGACGCAAATCATCAGGCACCTCAAACACCTTTGGAATACGGCGCTTTCCTGAGGCTTAGCTACTGAGCGCCATACGATGGGATGATCCTCCCCGGCTAGGGTCCCTTTGAATTCTCACTGCTCTTTTTGTCTTTCGATGATCGTACCCACGGTTGCTCGTGATATTGATTGGTCAGGTACCGATAGACAGATGATCGCGCGATGCCCAACTCTTTGGCAATCGCCGTAGGTGACTTTCACTGCTGACGCAGGTTGTAAGGCCGAAAATCTGTGGTGACGACAGGATGCACGTCGTCACCGTCGTCAGCCAAACAGGCCCAATACAGATTAGCATCGCGACCAGAAGACTCGGCGCTGACGCTTCGCGGCCCGCGTGGGCTTCGGGTGCGCGGACGCATCGGGCAATGTCCCGAACCTGTTCCACGTCCTTCTGGGTAAGACCAACGGCCCGTGGCGTGAAGGTCCGCACAGTGTGCACGACCTCCATGTCGCCGTCGCGTGGGCGGGACGTGACATGGGACACCTGCTCGGCTCATAAGGTCAGCAACAGTATCGCCAGCCAAGCCGCGCGCGTTATCCTGGGCCACAGGACAGACTACCTTGAGAGCCTGTTGATTGACGCAAAGCTCGCGTATCAACTCCGCCCAGCCCGCAGGTGCGATCCCCGTCCCGGTGGACAAATCCTCCATATCGCTGTCGGCCAGCGTGTAGGTTTCGCCCATCAGAAGGGCGGACCCGGCGCGGTGGGTGCGGTCGTCCACGGTCAAATCGTTCCGCAGCTTTACGCCAATATGACAGCAACAGGCGGAGCGCGTCCCCCAAGTCCGCACCGGCATGGATGATGGGACGGAACTTCAATAGATCGGCGGCGATAAGACTGGCTGGCAATAAGCGGGGGGATGGATCGCACTCGTTGCCCTAGAAGGATGAGATGCTCGGGCCGAATTCACCGTATATCCACGCGCGTTCCTTTTCCGGGTTCCCGGCGCGGGCGCGATTCAGGCGGGCGATGTATGACTGCTGATCAATGCGGGGGTTGTCGAACAGCGTCGATTTACTATTGATGAAGCTCGGGCCGCTTTCGTCGGTTTACGGTGTCGACCATGGAGCCCTGTTCAAGAACGTTTTCACGATCCGGCCATGGGACGCGCCAAAGGGGTTCCCGAAAGGGCATCGCTATACGATGTCCCGAGAGTGCCCGATCATGCGTTCTTTGAGCAGCCAGTTCTCCAGCGTCAGCTCGCCGACCACCTCCTTCAGGGCGGCAGATGCCGATCGCAGCTCTTTGACTTCAGAGCATGTCGCTTGTCGCGCCGTGTCACCCGCCAAGCGGTTCTTTCCAGCTTCGAGGAATTCCTTTGACCAGGACTGATACAGAGCCTCGGCGATACCCTCGCGGCGGCACAGAGGGCAATGCTATCCTCACCCCGCAATCCCTTCAGGACGATCCTGATCTTCTCTGCGGCTCAGTAGTGTTTGCGCGTCTTGCGCTTGATACGCCTGACCAACCCTATCAGAGGCATCCTTCGATGCTCCGGGTTTTTTGTTCATCTTCGCCCGATAATGGCTTCGATGAACCAGAAATCCTGCGTTGCTCATATCCCCAAATCTGGCCAGTAGGAGCTGACATCAGACAGTGGCTGACGAAGCTGAGGAGGTTGCCGGTCCTATATTCGCCTTGCCGAAGCGCGAGGTGACGAGGACGATTTCAAAGATGAAGTCACTCAGCTAATCGCCGCGGCGCCCCGGCCTTACTTGGAGAACGACGAAACGACTTCGGGCCTGCGCTTGGCCGATACGTCCGCAATAGTCGGTTTCGGTTCCGCCTGGCACTCTACTCTCGCCCGGCCTTTTCTGCGATACCCGACATACCGTCGCGTCGGTCCAACTCGGCCAATACGTCGCTTAGGGCAACCTCACGCGCAGCCAGCATGACAAGCAGGTGGTAGAGCACGTCAGCCGCTTCATTGATTAAGCCCGCTTTGTCGCCTTTGACCGCTTCTATCACGGCTTCGACCGCCTCTTCGCCAAACTTCTCTGCGGCCTTTTCCGGGCCTTTTGCCAAAAGCTGTGCAGTCCACGAGCTGGCCGGGTCGGCGCCTTTGCGGGCGTCAATTGTAGCAGCCAACCGGCTGAGCGTATCCATTACAAATCCTCACTCAAATCTGCGTCTTTTGCCTGAGTGGCGGGCGGCACACATCCCATGCGGGCTAGGCCGGGGGTCCCTGAACTCCGGTAGCGCTCTGTCCATCCAAGACGGCCGCTTCGAGGCGAGACAAGCTTCTAGCGCGGAGCCGAGCTTGGCGCTGCATTCAAAAAAGATGCGGGGTGCGCGCCGCCTGCGCATTCGCGAGGGAGTACTCATGACATCCGCACCGCGATCCCGGCCGCTTGCATATGCGCTTTCGCCTCGGCGATGGTGAACGTGCCGAAATGGAAAATCGACGCGGCCAAGACGGCGGAGGCGTGCCCCTCCGTCACACCTTCAACCAAATGATCAAGCGTGCCAACACCGCCCGAGGCAATGACGGGCACGCCCACAGCATCAGCGACCGCGCGCGTCAGAGGCAGATTGAAGCCAGATTTGGTGCCGTCGCGATCCATCGAGGTCAACAAGATCTCGCCTGCGCCCTTGGCAACGACCTTGCGGGCGAATTCGACCGCATCGATGCCGGTGGGCTTGCGCCCGCCATGGGTGAAGATTTCCCATGTCCCGGGGCTTACGGTCTTGGCGTCAATGGCCACGACAATGCATTGGCTGCCGAATTTGTCTGCCGCGCGCGCCACGACATCCGGGTCCGCCACGGCGGCGGAATTGAAGCTCACCTTGTCGGCACCGGCGAGCAGCAGGTTTCTCACATCATCAACCGTGCGCACGCCGCCGCCGATTGTGAGCGGCATGAAGCACTGCTCAGCCGTTCGCGTCGCCAATTCGTACATTGTGTCGCGGTTTTCGTGCGTGGCTTGAATATCCAGAAAGCAAAGCTCGTCCGCGCCAGCCGCGTCATAAGCCTGCGCCTGCTCAACAGGATCACCTGCATCGACCAGGTCGACGAAATTCACACCTTTGACGACACGGCCATCGGCGACGTCAAGGCAGGGAATGATGCGGGTCTTAAGCATGGCTGAGCCATACCGGCCCAAGGCTCGCCTTGCAATCGGGGCGCCGGTCCCCCGCGCTGTGCGGGAGGACCGGGCCGGCCCCAGATGCCGAACCTCTCACATCTCATTTACCAAAATTCGCCAAGAGGGTGCGGCGGACGGGCTGGCATGATGGGGATGCCAGTGGCGAATGAAGCGCTTAAGGTGGCCCGATAATCGGGCGATCGCGGCGGTGGAACTGATACTGATCTGCAAACAAACTCGGCCGCGACCATGAATTGAACATAGCATTGCAACGGAGTGACCTAAAGTAAGGGAAACCTGTAGATCGGTAAAATTCTGCGATTATCGGTAACATGTCGAGAGTTGGCAACTGTGGGCCGCAGAATCGGATGGCGCGTGACCCTAAAAACCCGCCCGCACCGGTTCGCAGCAGACTACGAAAGCGCGTCAAGCGCCGAAGCAAGATCGATCGCGCCATCGTAAAGCGCACGGCCTGAGATTGCCCCAGCAATCACACCGGTATCGCGCAAACGCTTCAGATCATCGAGCGAGGATACACCGCCCGAGGCGATGACCGGGATGGTCGTAGCACGGGCCAGCGCTTCGGTCGCGGCCAGGTTCGGCCCACCCATCGCACCGTCGCGGTCGATATCGGTGTAGATGATCGCCGCAACGCCGGCATCTTCGAATTGGATGGCAAGATCGGTCACCAAGATATCGGTGTTTTCGGCCCAGCCCCGCGTTGCCACACGACCTGCGCGCGCATCCAGGCCAACGGCGATCTGGCCGGGAAATCGTGCAGCCGCACGCCGCACCAGCTCCGGCTCTTCAACTGCGACCGTGCCCAAAATGACCCGGGCGACACCATGGCTCAACCAGCTTTCGATTGCCGCCATATCCCGTATGCCGCCACCCAGTTGCACTGGAATATCAACGGCCTGCAAAATGTCCTGAACCGCAGCGCTATTGAGCGGCACACCTGCGAAGGCGCCGTTTAGATCGACCAGATGCAACCAAGCGCAGCCCGCATTTGCAAAGCTGGCGGCTTGTGC
>JBCCXT010000023.1:0-54216 GCA_039191215.1 Pseudomonadota bacterium | reverse complement strand
TAAGGGTAGCCCCACTTACTCAGCAGCGTCTCCTGCCGCGGGCTGAGGCCAGCTTGGCGGCGTAGCGAGAGCTCAACCGGCGAAGGCGGCGCGCGAAAAGCATCCAGTGCAGCCACGGTCGCCGCCGCGAAATCGGCCAGTGCGGCGGATGGCTCCGACGGGGTAACGGCGACAAAGCCGCCCACACGACGCAGCTGCAATTTTGGGATCACAACTGGCTCATGGCCCGCGCAGAACGCGCGGGTCGCCTGGTCCAATTTAGCGAAGCTGTGACCTTCGGCCAAAACAAAAGGTGGCTTGACGGTGCCGTGAAAGCCGTATTTGCGCGGCGTGGCGGTCAATGCCTCAACCGTGTCGGGCAGGCCCGGTACTTCCGGTTGCATGATCCTCTCACCTGCGACACTGTCCCACCCGAGCCAGGCGGAGGCCAGGTCGAAGAACGCGCCCTCCGGCACAACGTAAAGCCCGTATCTTTTGAACTCATCCATTGTGTGAGATCCGATGCCTGAAGATATTGCCGTCATGTCCGAACCGGTTGCCCTTGCCAATGCCCGCCTGATCCTGCCGGACGGTGAGCTGCGCGGCCGGGTCACTTTTGCCGGCGACCAGATTGTTGATATCGCCGAGGGCGGTGCGGTGCCAAAGGGTGCCATCGATTGCGGCGGCGACGTGATCGCGCCGGGTTTGGTGGAGCTGCATACCGACAATCTGGAACGCCATATCCGTCCCCGCCCGGCCGTGCATTGGCCGCATAACGCGGCCATTATAGCCCATGATGCCGAACTTGCCTCCTGTGGGATCACCACGGTCTTTGACGCCATCCGCGTCGGCTCCGTCGAAGGTAAGGGCGGCACGGGATGGTCGCGCTATGCCCGCGAACTGGCCGATGAGGTTCTGGCGATCCGCGCCAAAGGGGCGCTTAAGATCAGCCACCACCTGCACCTGCGGGCCGAGATATGTTCGCATTCGCTGATGGACGAATTGGACCAATTCGGGCCCGCAGATCGGGTTGGCATCGTAAGCTTGATGGACCACACGCCTGGCCAGCGCCAATTCGCCGATATCGCGCAATACGAGATTTACGTGAAGGGCAAGCACGGATTGTCCCACGAGCGGTTTGCGGACCACCTTGCAACCCGCCAGGCGCTCGGCGACAAGGTCCGAGACAGGCATGAGGCCGCCGCGGTCGCTGCAGCGATGCGCTTTGGTGCAGTGATGGCTAGCCATGATGACACGCTTGTCGAACATGTCGAGCGATCGGCCAGGCATGGCATTACGCTGGCAGAGTTTCCGACGACCATGGCGGCTGCACAATCCTGTGGCGGCCATGGCATCGCAGTGATGATGGGCGCGCCGAACCTGATCCGGGGTGGATCGCATTCCGGCAATGTAGCGGCACAGGATTTGGCCGAAGCCAAAATTCTCGACATACTGTCGTCGGATTACGTGCCGTCGGCCCTGCTTTACGCAGCGCTTCGGCTGGCAGAGCTTTGGGATGATCTGCCGCGGGCGATGGCGACCGTAACTTCCGCGCCTGCGCGGGCGGCGGGGTTGCTGGACCGGGGCGCACTGGTCGTTGGCCAACGCGCGGATCTGATCCGCTTCCGCGTCGAACGTGGTGTGCCGGTCCTGCAAAGCGTTTGGTCGGCAGGGCGGCGCGTCGCCTGATCGAGCCGTCGGGGTATCAGTCGCTGAGCCAAGCCCAGGCATTTTGGGATGCGCCATCGCTTCTGGGATGTCCTCCGGGTCACGATGTTACGGTACCAGGTGCTTGCGCTGCCTTTGCAACATCGGCCGCAAGCACCAGCTGCCAGTTCGCAAACCTACGCCCCGGACGCATGTGGCGGACAGCAAATCCATCGGCATCTTGCAAACGGATATGGGCCGACAGCTCGCCCGCATCGAAGACGAGGTAGTTCACCGGGCATGTAATGCGCGGCGCGCGCCGTGCCGGTGTTTTCGCCACCCGAATTGCGTCCGATGCAATTCCGGCCGCCAGATCGCGCTGCCAGGCCGGATCGATATCTTCGACCTTCTCTGTGACCAGATTGGTATCCTCTGCCTCAGCCAAAGCAGCAGCGGCGCGCAGGCTGGTCTTAGGCCGCTCAGTCGCCGCCACTGAGGGGGATCGATGATTGCCGACGCACGGGTTGTTTCCCAAACCCTGTCTCGGCTGCATGCAGCAAAAACCAGGTCGCACCAAACACGGCGGCGGCTTTAACCGCTGTTGGACCCGACGCCGATCAAGGGCGCAAGCTCGGGCTACGCAACGGCGAGCAGGGGATCATAAAAGGCCAAAGGAGGCCAAATTGCCCGCAAAGCCACAGGTCGATCCGGTCGCGACAATCGCCAAGCCGCCATTGAAACTCGTCGAGATGGAGCCTGGCTTGCGGGACCCGGTGGCAACGGGTCCGCTCTTTAGTTCTGAAGCGTTGCGCCCGTGATGTATGCGTAGGATGCCTCCACAAGCGTCGCCACGACCTCAAGCTCAACCTCGGTGCGCGGCGTGTAGATCATCACAAATCCTGCCCAACCCTCGCGCTGGTCGGCCCAGGGATGCGCCACGGCCCAACCTGCGGCGATGGCTGTACGGGCAAGGCCGGGTTCCAGGGATGCGTGCAGGCTGCCGTCGGGATGCATATGCGCAAATTCAAGGCCGCCCACGATGGCGCCCGGTTGCGCCAATTGCAATGCCGGGTCTAGGTGAAATCCAACCGCCCCGGGCAGAGAGATGGCCGTGTTGCCAAGCGAGACGCCAGGAAGGGACGCGACGCGCTGCAAAAGCGCATCTGCAAGGTCTCGGTTAATCTCCAATCCCAATTGCAAGTGCGGGACAGTGTCGGTCGTTTGCGGCCGCTCGCCGGCGCGTTGCGGCAGATCAAGCGATTGCGCCTGCACTGCGCAAGCCAGGCATAAAGCGCCGGTGATCAGAAGAATTCGCTGCATCTGTCGCGCTCCGTTCCGTGGTCTGCAACATCGACAATTTGCGGTGGAACGGCGCGCCCTGGCGGAAGCTTGGGCGCGCGCCGACCGGGACCTAGCGGCCGTGAAACGCGTTGCTCACCGCATAGCTGTCTTCGAACCAGTTCCAAAGGACAACTTGGCCGTCCTCAACCTTGGCACGCAACGCGAAATTGAATTCGCCGATCTCCTGCCCGGACTGGGTCGTGATCCCGTTCATCGTGCCAAAGACGGCGACTGTATCGCCGAGGGCAAAGGCATCTTCTGTGACCCATTCCGTCGTTTGAAAGTTTGCGCCAAACACGGGCAGGAATTCCAAGATCGCGTCGCGCCCTTCCCACGGGCCGATCCACGGCATGTCGGTATCACCTTCATTTTGCCAGACCATGTCTTCGGCCATCAGCGAGATCATGGTGTCCATGTCACCGCTGCCCATGGCGCCCATAAAAGCCATGACGGTGTCAAATGTCGCCTGGCTTTCGGCATCCATTTCTTGTGCGCCCAACGGCGCGGCAAGTGCGATGCTGCCCACCAGGGCTGATGCGATAAAAGTTTGTTTGAGCATAGTTTTCTCCATTCATGGGCCTCGGTGAACCGGGGCCGACTACGTGTTTGTTTTGGGGTTACCGACCGGCCAGTTGCTGCAACGCGCTGGCCCAATCCTCGACATGGTAGGAGCGGACGATCACGCCGTCTGCAAACTCGTGGATGTCGATCGTCATGATATCAAAGTTGCGCCCCTGGCCATCGACCCCAAAAAAGGGCGCCACGGGGGTGCCGGTAGCCCGGCTTCGCACAGTGACGAAATTGCCGTCTTCGTGTATGTCCTGGATGGCCCAATCCAGATCCGGGATCAATTCTGCAAATCCACCGATCTGGCCCAGAAACGCATCACGCGATTCGTTCTCGCCGGAATAGTTGCCGATGCTTTCCCAGGTTTCGGACGTCGCTTGAATGAAGGCCGCTACACGTTCCTCAGAGCTGGGATTGCTGAGCAGATCGTAGAATGCCGATGCCGTCTCGGCGTTCTGGGCCGAGGCGCCGGACACCGCCACCGATACTATCAACGCGCCTGTCGCCAGTGCTTTCTTTGCCGTCTCCATCACTTGAACTCCCTCAAAGTTGTCGAATTGCCTTGACTTTCCGCCAAGGCACGAGACCTTGGATAAGAGGTCTATAGAACACTTTGTATTGCTACGCAACAGATTGTTGCATTTCTTTTGGAGCGCCCGTGAAAGAAGACCCCAGACTGATTGCGACACGCGAAACCGCCCTGGAAGCTGCCCAAAATATTCTTTTGGAACAGGGTGTTCTTTCCCTGACCCATGGGGCGGTCTCCAAGTTGACGGGAATTTCGCGCAGCACGCTCTATCGACACTGGCCGGATGTCGAGGCGCTCAGGGACGCAACATTCAAGCGCGTCTCTACCCCGCCAAACATCGCGCCACAGACCAATGGCCCTCTGCGCGCCGACCTGTTTTGGTTGTTGAGTATTTTGATGGGTGCCCTAAACGAAACGCCCTGGGGCCGCGTTGCGCCGCAGGTCATCGCGGCGGCTGCGACCGACCCGGATGCGCGCCTTGTCATCACCGATTTCATGAAAGACAGATTTGCCGCCGTCGAAGCCATATTCGATGCCGCGAAGGAGCGCGGAGAAATTGCGCCCGATCGAGCCGTTCAACACCTTATCGAAATCGCGATCTCGGTCCCGTATTTTAGAAAGCTTGTGCTCGATAAACCTCTCAACGACGACTGGTTACGGGCCCATGTCGATATGGTCGCGTCTCTGGCTGAGCAATAGCAGCCTAGCTGTCCCGTGAAGGTGAGCAATACCGTCAGCCAAACCGGCGCGTGCCTTGAGCCTCGGCCCATCTGGCATCAGGGTTCGGACGGAGTCCCATCGCGCGCCATCGACGCTTTGTCGATCCGGTTGGGGCCCCCGTCAATGCGCCATCAGGATCGGCACGGCAGCGCGTTCGAGCACATCCGTTGTCGCGCCGCCAATAATGTCATGGCTGAACTTGCTATGCTCAAAGGCCCCCATGACGATCAACTTTGCCGCCCGTTCATCAGCTTCAGCCAGGATCGTGTTGGCGATTGTGCCGCGCGCTGTCACGGTAATCGCGTCCACCGGCACGCCGTGACGCTCGATGGTGCGCGCTAAGCGGTCGGTGTTTTTTGGCGTCGTCCCAACCGACAGCAGCGTGATCTTGGCCTTTTCCGCCAAAACCGGCATGGCGGCGGTCAAAGCGCGGGTGGCGGCGCGCTTGCCGTCCCAGGCAACCAAGACGTCACTGGCTAGAACATCGGTGTCATAGCCGTCCGGCACAACCAGGACAGGCCGTCCGCTGCGCAGCGCGATCAGGTCCGGATGGGCGGCGAATTCGTCTTCGTAAGGCGCACTGCCATGGTGGCCGATGACAACCAGATCAAAGGCCCGCGCCAGGGCGGCGATCGGCCCGTCGCGGTCGGCGTCCAGTTCCAAAAATTCCGCGCGGTCCGACATGCCTGCTTGCGCGGTAATCTCGTGAAAACGGGCCTCCACCGCTTCGGTTACCACACGGCCGTTTTCTTCCAATTGATCCTGCACGGCGCGCGGCAATTGCGCGGCAAACTGGCGGTGCAGGAATGGTATGCCACCGTTCTTCGCGACACCTGTCAAATGAGCATCATAATGCTGCGCCACCCGGATGGCATGGCGCAGGCCAGACCCTTTGGTTGGATCACCGCTATAGGCGCAAAGTATTGATTTAACGCTCATCTTTTCTTCCTCCCGTCATGCCGCTGCATGGCTTCCGGCCAGGCGTCCGAACACCGCACCAGACGTCAGGCCAGAGCCGCCCGGATAGCCCTCGAAGAAGACCCCACCGACCATCTCACCGCAAGCAAAAAGGCCATCGATCTCGCGATCATCTGCATCCAGCACCGCACCGTGATCCGATACCGCCACCCCGCCATAGGTGAAGGTAATCCCGCCCGTGACCGGATAGGCGCGGAAAGGCGGTGTATCGAGGGTTTGCGCCCAATTCGAGCGCGGCACCGGCAGGCCCGGCGCGCCTTTGCCGTCGAGCTTGGTAGGGTCAAATTCGACATCCCCGTCAACAGCTGCGTTAAATGCATCAAGCGTTGCCATGGCTGCGTCCTGGTCAACGCCGTCGAGCTTTTCACAAAGTGCCGCAAGGCTGTCGGCCTGGACGAAATGGGCCTCTTTGAAGCGGTATTCTGCGTAAAGCAGCGGGTCGACTTTGGCGTCAAAGATCTGCCATGCGAAATGGCCGGGTTGGTTGAGGACGGCGCGGCCAAACTGCGCATAGGTGTAGTTGCGGAAATCCTTGCCCTCATCGACAAACCGCTGGCCCTCTGCGTTCAGCATCACGCCCAGAAAATAGCAGATCTTGCGATAGTTCTTGCGCTCGATTGGCTCCAGATGCAGGCCGCCGTAATCAGCCATATGCAAGTCCATCGGCGTTGCATGGCAGCCGTCGTAAAGGCCCTGTCGCTTGGCGCCCATCGCCAGCGCCATTTCCAGTCCGTCACCGGTATTGTGCGGCGTGCCGCGAACCTTGGCCTCCGACCAGTTGCCGCCCATCCATTCTTCGCGCAACCGTGCGCTGGCCTCAAATCCGCCGCAGGCAAGGATGACCGCATCAGCTGTGATCGCCTCATCACCGACATAGACCCCGCGCACGGCGCCGTTTTCGGTGATCAATCCGGTGACGCCGGCCTCGTAGCGAATGTGCCCGCCAAGGTTCAAGAACGCTCGGCGTTCCATCTCAAAAAGCCCGACGCCTTCGTTTTCCGCCGCCAGTGTCAGCCCGCCCCAAAAGATGATCTGGCCGTCCTTTTCAAAGCTCTGTCGACTCCAGATCGGCTCGAACGTGACCCCGTGACCGGCCAGCCATTGCAGCGTCGGCAGCGAGGCGTCGATCAGCCGTTCCTGTTCCTCCGAAAGCGGCCGGCCGCCATTAAAGCCCAACAAGTCGTCCGCGAATTTTGCCTGCGTGTAGCTGCCGAAATCGGTCCGTTCGAGACGTGGGTCAGCTTGGTTGCTCAAGAGCGGCAGCAGATCCTCGGTCCCGTCATAGGCAAACCGCATCGCGCCTGCAGTGTATTTGGTATTGCCGCCGGCAAGCGCTTCGTCCGCCTTTTCCAGCATGAGCACGTCGGCACCCTTTTCCAGCGCTGCAATGCCCGCGCAGAGTGCTGCGTTTCCCGATCCGACTACGATGATCTTTTTTGACACGTCCATCTCCTCTTGCTATCATTATTGTATCCAGCTGGATACAATTTGGAAAGTGTAAAGTGTCGATCCCTGAAAATGAGAAGCTTTCACAAGGTGAGGCGACCTATCTGGCCCTGCTGAGCGCGATCCGGTCCGGCGATTATCTGCCCGGCACCCGGTTGCGAGAAACGGAGATTGCCGACCGTTTGGCGCTGTCGCGCACGCCCATTCGTGAGGCGCTGCGGCGTCTCGAGGCTGACGGTATTGTCGAGCATCGCGCGCGTATCGGCGCGGTGGTGCGAGAGTTGAGCTACGCCGAGGTTGTTGAGCTTTATGAGATGCGGGTCGTGCTGGAGCGAACCGCGGCAGAGCTGGCCGCAAAACACGCCCTGGGCGCCGAGATCGATCACCTCGATGCGCTCAACGCACAGATCGCCGAAAGCCTGTTAAACCCAGCCCAGGCCGCAGCCGTCAACCAGCAATTCCATCAAGGTCTTTATCGCGCGGCGCGGAACCGCTTTTTGGTTGAAGCGACGCGGACGATGAACAACGCGCTGATGCTGCTGGGCCCAACGACCCTGGCCGATGAAGAACGCATCGCTGTGGTCTGCCGACAGCACCAGGCGATTGTCGACGCAATCCGGGCGCAAGATGAAGAGGCTGCGGGCGCCGCGGCAGAGGCGCATTTGCAAACCTCCCTTCGGCACCGTTTGGCGTTGATGAAGCGCTAAGCAGCGCCTCGCGGAGTGCCTACAGGGCCGCAGCAGGGTTGATCACGTGGATCGGGGCGCCACCTGCGAATGCATTCACCTGGTCAAATATATCGCTGAATTGCAGGTCAAATTCATCTTCGGTGACATAGCCGATATGCGGTGTTGGCAGCACGTTTGGATGGGTCAAAAGCGGGTGTGACGTGTCTCGAAGCGGCTCTGAATGAAAGACGTCGATGGCTGCGAAGATCCGGCCCCGCATGATTTCGGCCTCTAAAGCGCCTGCCTCGATTAACCCAGCCCGCGACGTGTTCACAAACAAGCTGCGGGGTGCCATTTGGGCCAAATCTTGGGCCGTGATTAGCGCCCGCGTCGCAGGCTTCAGCCGCACATGTAGGCTGACGATATCGGATTGGGCGAAAAACGCCGCTCGGCTTTCGGCAAGCACCCGGCCATCGGCGGCCGCACGCGCGCGGCCCGCCTCAGAGGCCCACCACTGCACATGCATCCCAATAGCCTCGGCGTAATCGGCAACCGCAGACGCGATCCGGCCGTAGCCGTAGAGGCCAAGCGTTCGGCCCCTGAGTGTGCGTCCGACACCTGCCTGCCAATCCCCGGCGCGGATCGATGTAACTTGCTGGGGTATCTGCCGGAAGCTGGCAAGGATCAGCGCCAGCGTCATTTCGGCAGCGGCGTAAGAGGGTGTGCCCGCATGCATGTTTGAGCACAAAAGCACGCCGTGATCAGTGCAGGCATCGACATCGATATGGGGGTACACGCTGCGCTGAGAGATCAGCTTGAGCTTTGGCAGCCGGGCCAGCAGATCGCGCGTGATCGCCGTGCGCTCACGAAAAAGGACCAGGCATTCGGCCTCAGCCACGCGCCCGGCAAGACGCGCGGAGTCAGGCTCGTGGTCCGTCCAGACGGTGACATCATGGCCGCTCAGACGCGCAAAACACGGCAATCCGCGCAGCGTGTCAAACCAGTCGTCGAGGATATGAACCTTCACCGGCTTTCGACACGTGCGCCTTCAACAGGGATACGCGGCGTCGCGATGAATGGCATGTTGGTCAATTCGCGAAGGGCCGCGGCCACACGGGTCCGCTCAGCGATCAGGTGATTGTACTGCACGTCACAGCCGGAAACCGGCGTTGGATAGGCGCGAAGCTCTTCAGACAGTGCGCGGGCGGCAGCGTTTAACTCTGCGGTCGCGTTGGCGATACGGTCGGAATAAGTGGCAGGCATAGCGACCTCCGATCTGAGTGTATACCGATGTATACCCAGCCCCACTGCTCTGGTCAATTCAGCAACGCGGCCGGGATCATGACCTCGCCGCGTGCCAGGAGGCGTGCGGTTCGAACTAACCCGGCAGAGCGGATGTTCATCGAACCCGCTTCCAAGGCAAAATCGACCAGCACAAGGATGGTGCCGGTGGGATGCTCCAACACGATATTGGCGGGTGAGCCGGAAATGGGCGGGGTCAAGCCTTCGGCCACAGTGCCCGGTGTCAGCACGCAAGATGCCAGGCATTGCGCGCCAGTCACGGCCATTGTGGGATGCGCGCTCCACGGCATGAAGTAGCGCGTGGCGATTGTGCCACCCGACCTGGCCGGCGCCAATAGGCCAAATTTCGGCGTGACGGAGGCGCTGACATCGCCCATGCCCATGGCCTGACCCGCGGCGCGGCGTATCGCCTCCATTCGCTCAAAAAAGGCGGTGTTCTCGTTCAGCGCCTCGGCGCTTTCTTGGCCGGTTAGGCCAAAATCGGTGGCGCGCGCGATGACCATAGGCATGGCAACATCCATGCAGGTCACGTCGATCCCGTCGAACCGGTCGATTGGGTTGCCGGTTGGCAGAAACGCGCCCGTCGCACCGCCGACCGTATCCATGAATTGCAGACCGACCGGCGCGGCACTGCCCGGTACTCCGTCGATCCGCGTTGTGCCATCATAGCGCACGGCGCCACCGGGCGTCTCAACGGTCGCTTCCACCCGTGCGCCTGTATTGACGGCCCGGATCCGCACACGCGTCTCCGGGCCGACTGCCGCGACCAGACCCATTTCAATCGCGGCGGGCCCCACGCCCGACAGAATGTTCCCGCAGGTCGGCTTGAAATCGACCTTTCTGTCTTCGACGCTCACCTGCGCAAAGAAATAATCGATATCGGCCCAGTCATCGTCTGACGGCGACAGCATCGCAACCTTGGTCGTGACCGCGTTGCCGCCGCCGATCCCGTCTATGTTGAGCGGGTGGCCAGAGCCGAGCGCGGCGACCAGAACTGGCGCCAGTGCCTCGAGATCTTCCGGCAGATCGGCGCGCCTGAAATACGGCCCGCGCGATGTGCCGCCGCGCAAAAACCAAAACGGGATCGCGGCCTGGCTCATGTCAGCGGCCAAGGCAGATCAACGTAGCTTTGCAGCAAACCCGGTGGGAAGTCGCGGTTGAGCGTTGCCGCCATCGCACAGATGAAGACGATGCCTGCCAGCGCATAGATCGCCGCATAGCTCCAAGGCTTGCCCGCCCGAAACCGGATGAAGAGCAACAGAAATGCCGCCAGTGCCAGGATGAAGCCCACCAGAGAGGTCAGCACCAAGAGCCCGGCAAACCATGTCAGCGTCGGCCAGAGGCCAAAGGCATTATCCTCGCGATCCTCGACCTCTCGATCAGCAAAAAGCGCATCCGTTTCGGGCTTAAGCCGCATCTGGATCAGCAAGACCGCACAGCCAATGAGCGCCACGGTCGCCACGAAAACCGGGAAGACACGGTCGGTACGGGCGTAGTCGGGAATGGTCGCCGCGTCGACATAGGCAATCGCGATATAGGCGGTGACCGCCAGCAGGAAGATCAGCGGCGCGCGCTTGCCGCCTGAGTTCACGCTGCCTTCGGCCTGGATGTTCTTGGCCTGACGCAGGCCGAAAAAGACCGAAAGCACGGTTACAATGATCAACACGATAACAATTGGGCTGAAGAGATAGTCGAGCCCTTCTTCGAAGCTGCGGCGGAAACGTGAGCTTGCGATTTGGAACGCCTGGTTGGTGTAGCGCTCAGCCGGGGCCGAGAGCACAAAGCCGATCAGGAAAGCGGGCCGCGACCAGTCGAAGCGCCGCATCAGGATGCCCAAAAGGCCGATGCCAAAAAGCGCGACCAGATCGAGGATCGATTGCCGCGACTGGAAGGCTGCGAATGCGATGATCATGAAGAGAAACGGCGCCAGCAGCGCAAATCGGATATTGGTCAGCCGCGCGATACCGCCCGCCGCACCGATGCAGATCAGCGTGCCCACGACATTGGCAAGCGCCAGCAGCCAGACGATGGCGTAGGTGAAATTGAGGTTATTGTTGATCATCGAGGGGCCCACCTCGATCTGACCGGTGCCCAACAGGGCGACGCCAGAGATGAAGATCGCCATCGAGCCTGAACCGGGAATGCCAAAAAGCAGTGTCGGCACCAGGCCGCCGCCTTCTTTGGCGTTGTTGGAGCTTTCAGGGCCAACCACGCCGCGAATATCGCCTGAGCCAAATTGCGATTTATCCTTGGAGGTTTGGACCGCGTGGCCGTAAGCGATCCAATCCACGACCGAGCCGCCAAGGCCTGGGATCACGCCGACGCAGACCCCGATGAGCGAACAGCGGATCGACAGCCAGATATTGGCGAACCAGTCTTTGACGCCGGTTAGCCAGCCGCCGCCCAAGACCTGGCGGTCAGCAATCGCTTTGTCTTGGCGCAGAAGTGCGATGATTTCGGGAACTGCAAAGATTGCAAGGCCCACGATGACCAATTTGAATCCGTCGACCAGATAGGGGATATCATAGGTCGCCATCCGCAACTCACCCGAGGCCGCACCTTCTCCGATCGTGCCGATCAGAAGGCCCAGACACGCCGCCACAATGCCCTTGATTGCGACACGTCCGGCCAGGATCCCGACCATCGACAGCCCGAATATCGTGACCATCAACAGCTCCGGCGTTTGGAACGCCAAAACGATGGGCCGCGCGGCGAGGATGAAAAATGTCAGGAAAGTCGCGCCCAGAAGCCCGCCAAAAAGCGACGAGGTGAAAGCCGCCGCCAATGCCCGTGCCGCTTGGCCCTTTTTGGCCAGCGGAAATCCATCAAGGACCGTCGCTTGGCTGGCAGAGGAACCAGGTATGCCCATCAGCACACTGGCAAACGTGTCGGAGGTTGGGACAACCGCGACCATGCCGACCATAAGCGCAAGGCCCAAAAGCGGCTCCATCCCGAACATAAAGGGGAGAAGAAGCGACAATCCCGCAATTCCGCCTAGGCCCGGGAAGATGCCGACGCATAGGCCCATGACCACGCCCAGGACCAGATAGCCCAAAACTTGGAAGTTGAGGATCATGCCGAACGCTTCGCCGAGCGCGGGCATCGCGGAGAAGAGGTCCATGGCCCTGGCCTCCCTTCATGTCTTGGTTAGAGATCGGCGCCCCGCACCGGCTTTGCACCGGTCGGGGCACCGAGAGAGCAGTTTACTGCAACACGACGCCGTAGCGATCGGCCAGCCATTCCAGCACGAAGCTCTGTGCCTCTTCGGGCACATTGGTCGCGCTTTCGAGCGCGACGGTGGCCGCATCTCCGGTCATCTGCGGGTAGACACCCAGTCGCGTGGCTGAGATCTCGGCGAAGTCGTCACGCTCGGTGATTGCCTGGAAGGCCGCGCTATAGGTGTCGATCGCCTCTTGCGGCGCGCCAGCGGGCAGGAAGACCATCTTTTGCGCCGGGAAGCCGGCGGTGAAGAACGCGAGCCACGCATCCCAGGCCGGGCCTGAGGTTTCACACGACGGTGCCTCTTCGCAGACCTCAGCAAAGCTTGGCATATCGGGGAAAGTCGGGTCGCGGACGACATTACCTTCCGCATCAAGCGCACCGAACGCGAACCATGGCACGGCTGTGCCCGCTTCGACCAGCGGCGCAACGCCCGACAGGAACGACGAGGAGGTCTGGTAGTCGATATTGGCCTCGCCACGTTCGAACATCAGGCGTCCGTCGCCGCGACCTTCAATGCCAAAGACCGGCTCCACATTCAGGCCCAGCATTTCCCAAGCCAGCAGCGGCACCAGGTCGAGCCGGGTGGCGCCTTGGCTGCCATAGATGAAGTTCTCGCCCGCGATGGCATCAATCCCGCCATCGGCCATCGCGCCGGCAAGATCGGCGGGCAGATAAACCACGCCGCCCGTGCCAGAGGCCAGGACCACGTTCCAGTCGCCATATTCATAGCGCACGCGCGGGTCATTGAGCAGATAGGGGAACTGGGTCGAGCCGGAAGAGCCGAAGATCGTGGTGCCGTCTTCGTATTCCAGCCCCTGGAAGTGGTTGGCGCCGCGTGTCGAGCCCGCGCCGGGCATGAAGGTCACGACGACTGTTGGGTTGCCGGGCAATGCTTCGCTGAGCAATGGGGCGTAGAAGTTGGCCCAACGCGCCGAGCCGCCGGTTTCAGAGAACGGAATGATCCATTCCACCGTTTCGCCTTCGAGATTGAGGCCATGGCCATCGGCCAGCACCGGCGCCGCCAAGCTGCCTGCCGCGACAGTCATAAGTAGCGCTGTTGAGCGCTTGAAGATGTTTTTCATACTTTCCTCCCTGGTCGCCGGGCCTCCCAACCCCGCGGATCTTTAAAACCGGCGCAAAACGCCAGCTTGATGGTGCATTCTTTCAATGCCAATCTTTCACGAACCTTTCACCCGCGAAAAAAGGCCCATGCGGATCGTCATCGTAGAAGACAACATCTCTGTGGCCAAAGGCATTGCCTATCGCCTGCGGGATGAAGGCCATGGCATCGATCTGCTGCATGACGGCGAAGATGCGGACGCCTTTTTGCGCGATGACGGCGCCGATCTGGTGATTTTGGATATCAAACTGCCCGGGATGAGCGGGCTACAGATCCTGGCGGCAATGCGCGCACGCGGCGACCGGCGGCCGGTTTTGATGCTAACCGCGCAATCGGAGCTGCATGATAAGGTTGCGGGCCTTGATGCCGGTGCCGATGACTACCTGTCAAAGCCGTTTGAGATGGATGAGTTGAGCGCGCGTGTCCGCGCTTTGTTGCGGCGTGGGTCGCAAGCCGGACCGGCGCCCCGAACCATCGGTCAGCTACAGTTTGACCAAACCGCGCGGACGATCATTGGGCCGGAGGGCGGGCTTGCCGTGCCACGGCGTGAAATATCTCTTTTTGAGACGCTTTTGGCGGCGCGCGGACGGTCGGTGTCCAAGCAGGCGCTTCTTGACGGCATGTACGGAACTGGCAGCGATGTCGATGAGGCGGTGGTTGAGGTCTATGTCTCACGGCTGCGCAAGCGATTACGCGGCTTTGGGGTTGAGATCCGCGTGCGCCGTGGCATCGGCTATGCGCTGGTTGAGCCGGGTCAATGACGCTCACCCTGTCGCTTAGGGCGCGTCTCACGCTGATCATTCTTGGCCCGCTTTTGGCGATTTCCATCGGTGTTGCGATCTGGGCCGCGCGCGACGCGCAGGCCCGCGCGGCCGACCGGTTCGACCGGTCGCTTCTGGTGACAGCATTGGGCATCTCGCGTGATACGGCGTTCAGCGGTGGCAACGCGGTCAGCGAAGAAACGCGCGATTTGCTGCGCGACACATCAGGCGGGCCCGTTTTTTACCACGTCTACGCGCCCGATGGCGTCTTTGTGACCGGTTATGCAACGCCGCCCGTTCCGCCCGCTGACCTCGCGCCCGAGCGCTATACCTATTTCGATGCCCGTTATCTGGATCGCTCAATCCGGGCCGTGCGCTTTTCCGACCGGATGAACATCGACGGTTTGGTCGGCGAATTCACCTTCACGGTTTGGCAGGACCTGGCGCTACGGGATGGGTTCGTGCGCAGCCTGTCGCGGCGCACCTATGGTGTGATGGCAACCCTGGTCATCGCGGTTGCCCTGATCGTCTGGTTCGGCGTCCGCTTGGGCATGGGGCCGTTGATCGATTTAGAAGGGGCGATTGCCCGCCGCTCGGCCCAGGATCTCACGCCGATCCGCCGCGCCATTCCGGCCGAAGTGCGCGGCATCGTCGGGCGCCTGAATGATCTTCTATCAGAACTTACCGCCACATTGCGTGCTAAGGACGAGTTCATCTCAAACGCTGCCCATCAGCTTCGCAATCCGATCTCTGGCGTGCTGGCGCTGTCTGAAGCGGTCGCCGCAGCTCCGACGGAGGCGGAGATGCGGACGCGCAATGCCGATTTGACCGAAGCCGCCGCCCATGCAGCCAAGTTGACCGAAGACCTTCTCGCGCTGGAGCGCGCGCGCTCTGCGCCTGCCAGCGATCAATTACCGGTCCAGGATTTGGGCCCCTCGCTTGCCGATGTCTTGGCCCGGGCCGAGCGCCTGGCCAATCCCAAAGATGTGCTCCTGCGGCTTCAGGGCTGCAACGCGCCAATCCCGGTCCGCATCGACCCGACGCTCTTTGAGCAGGGGGTCGAAAATCTGGTGGTCAATGCGCTTTTGCACGGCGGAGAAGGACTAACCGAGGTTAGTGTCCGGGTCAGCACGGCGTCGCAACGGGTCGAAATAGAGATCAGCGATAACGGCAAAGGCCTCGATCCCGACCAGTTCGACCTGGCGCTATCGCGTTTTGCTCAAGTGTCGCCTGTCTCGGGCAGCGGGTTGGGGCTGCCGATTGCAAAAGCGGTGGTTGAGACGGCGGGCGGAGATCTTGCCATGGCGGCCCGAGATCCCGGATTGGCCGTTACCCTATCGCTGCCAATCGCCGCAGCGCCTGCGTGAGATTTGCCCGCAAGCTGCAAACCCTGCCCAGCTTAAGGGGCGGCGGCCGTGACCTCGACTTCAACGAGGAACTCAGGCCGCGTGAAGCCGGTGACAATGACAAGGGTGGAGGCGGGCAACTGGTCGACCTCGCCGATCCACGCATCGCGTGCCGCCATGTAGCCTGGAAAATGCGCGCGGTCCGTGACAAAGGCCGCGATCCGCACCACGTCTTTTGCCGTCATGCCAGATTCCGCAAGGATCGCTGCACAGTTGTCAAAGCAAAGTGCTGCTTGGTCCCGCGGGCCTTCCGGCACCGAGCCGTCGGCGGCCAGCGGCAATTGGCCAGAAGTCATCACAAGCCGATGCCCTGCAGGGATCTCAACGCCATGGGCATAGCGGCCAAAGGGCCGTGCGACGGAATTTGGAACAAGCGATTTCATCTGTGCCGCAACCCTTGCGCTGCTTTTTTGCACCATGCAAATTCACAAATCGGTTGTTTGCATCGCCGCCCCATTTTACGGCGCCCTTGGCTCATGTTGCTCAGAAATTATGCAATCCACAAGGGCCGCAAAATTGCGCGCATTGCCACGCTTGCCCCCGCCGGACGAAATTCGATCCGGTGGTCAAAAGCCAAAATCGACACAGGGAAAAGCCTAATGCACATTTATGGACGTGTAGCACTTGCCTTTGCGGCAACAACCATTTTGGCCGGGCCGGTGCTGGCCGATGGCCACCTGACGCCGGTGACGTTTGGGACCAACTGGGTCGCGCAGGCTGAGCATGGCGGGTTTTACCAATCTGTCGCCGACGGCACTTACGCCGAATGCGGGCTTGAGGTCACAATCCAGCCCGGCGGGCCGCAAGTTAACAACCAGGCATTGATGCTGGCCGGCCGGATCGATTTCTACATGGGCGGGCATTTGGACGCCTATTTTGCTGTCGCCGAAGGTCTGCCGATCGTCAATGTGATGGCGGCGTTTCAAAAGGACCCGCAGGTTATCCTGACCCATCCGGACCGGGTTGAAAGCTTCGGCGATCTGGCTGGGGGTGACATCACAATGATCGTGCAGGACGGCGCGACCTACTATGAATGGATGAAGTCCGCCTATGGCTTCACCGACGATCAGCGCCAGCCTTACACGTTCAACTCCGCTCCGTTCATCGTGAACACCGATTCCGGGCAGCAGGGCTATCTCTCGTCTGAGCCATACTTTGTCGAACAGGAAACCGGCTGGGCGCCCGATGTCTACCTGATCGCCGATGCAGGTTATGACGCGTATTCGACAACAATCCAAACCCTAGCGGACACCATTACCGAAAGCCCAGATGCGGTGCAGTGCTTTGTCGAAGGCTCGATCCTGGGATGGTACAACTATATGTACGGCGACAATTCCGCAGCCGATGCGATGATCCTGTCTGACAACCCAGATATGACCCAAGAGGCGATTGATTATGCCATTGCGGTCATGACCGAAAACGGCGTGGTCGATTCCGGCGATACGCTGGAGCTGGGCATCGGGGCGATGACCGAGGAGCGGATGGTGTCGTTTTATACCGATATGGTCGAAGCCGGTGTGATCGAGGATGGGCTCGATATCTCGGTCTCTTATGATCTAAGCTACATCAATCAGGGCCTGGGGCTCGACCTGCGCCCGTAATCGAGGGTTGTGGAGGCGGCAGCGCCCCCGCATGGCCACATGGATGACCTTGCACCAAACTTAGATCAGCCGCAGCCTGATGCGCGCGAAATTGTCTTGCGAATGGAGGCGGTCGACAAGACCTTCACCGGCAACGTTGTGGCGTTGCGGCAGATGACGATGGACGTGCGCCAGGGTGATTTCATCTCGCTGCTGGGCCCCTCGGGTTGTGGCAAATCAACGGCATTGCGGCTGATCGCGGGGCTGATGCGCCCGACGCTTGGCCGGATCACCTGGGAAGGCGGCTCCAGCGCCGACGATTTGGGTGTCGTCTTTCAGGAGCCGACGCTGATGCCCTGGGCCACGGTGGAGAAAAACGTCTGGCTGCCCTTCCGGATGCGCGGCAAGAGCTTTGTCAGCGTCAAAGACCGCATCCATGAGATCTTGTCGCTTGTGGGCCTAGACGGCTTTGCCGAGCGTTACCCGCGCGAGCTTTCAGGCGGTATGAAGATGCGGGTGTCGATTGCGCGCGCGATGGTGACCAATCCGCGCCTCATCTTGATGGATGAGCCGTTTGCCGCGCTCGACGAGATCACGCGCCAGAAACTCAACGAGGATCTTCTGGCGCTTAAAGCCCAGACAAACGCGACGGTGATCTTCGTGACCCATTCGGTGTTTGAGTCGGTTTTTCTGAGCGACCGGATAGTGGTTATGGCCGCGCGCCCGGGCCGCGTGATACAAGAGATCGACAATTATGAACCTTATCCGCGGGGCAATTCCTGGCGGAACTCGATCACTTACGTTGAGGTCGCGCAACGCACCTCTGAGGCGCTGCAAAGTGCGATTCACCCGGCAAGTGAGGCATTCTGATGACGGCTTTTGAGGATCGCACCCCGTCCGCCGGCGCTGAGGATCGCGGCCCGCTTGTCGATGCCGAGGAAGAGCGCCTGGCGCGCCGCAAACGCACCGAAGATATCGCCAAATACGCCTTGCCGATCATCGTGATGGTGGCCGCGATCTGGTATTGGGACCGGTTGGTCGTCTGGAACGAGATCCCGCATTACGTGCTGCCAGGGCCGGGGCTGGTGATCGAAACGCTTTGGGCGGACAGAGAGATCTTGTTCTCGGCTCTGCTTGTGACGCTTCGGATCACCGTACTTGCACTTTTGGTCGCGGTTGCGGGTGGGGTTGGCCTTGCCATCCTCTTTTCCCAAAGCCGGTTTGCGGAGATGTCGTTTAGCCCCTTCGCGGTGATCCTGCAGGTCACGCCGATTGTGTCGATCGCACCGCTGATCTTCATCTATATCGAAAGCCGCCTCGTGGGCCTGCTGTTATGCGCGTGGATCGTAGCCTTCTTCCCCGTTCTCGCCAACACAACCCTGGGCCTGAAATCAACCGATCACAACCTGCGCGATTTGTTCTCGATCTATCGCGCTTCACCCTGGCAACGTCTGATCCACCTGCAATTGCCCTCGGCCTTGCCCTATTTCCTGGGCGGGTTGAAAATCGCCGGGGGTCTGGCGCTGATTGGCGCGGTGGTGGCGGAATACGTGGCAGGCACGGGAGGGATCGGATCGGGGCTTGCCTTCCGCATCCTTGAGGCCGGGTATCGGCTGAACATCCCGCGGATGTTTGCCGCCCTTATCCTGATCGCTGCGACCGGTGTGATCATCTACGGCACCACGTCGCTTATCGCGCATCTTGCGCTGCGCAAATGGCATGAATCGGCACTAAAACGGGAATAGAGACGTGACGGACTTCATGGCTCTGCCCGATGCCGGCGCGTATCGGTTGGCGAACCTGTCTGTCCCGGGCTGTTTGGTCGGCGCCACCGACAGTATTGTGCCGATTGATCTGACGATTGCCGATGGCAAGCTCAGCGACGGGCCTGCCGACCAAGTGATCGAGATGGGCCGCGCGATGGTCTTTCCGGCTTTTATCGACATGCACACCCATCTCGACAAAGCGCAGATGTGGAACCGCACGCCCAACCCGGACGGCACCTTTGAAGGTGCTTTGGAAGGTGTGAACAGCGACAAGCCGGGCCGATGGGACGAAGCCGATCTTGTGCCCCGGATGAGCTTTGCGCTGCGATCGGCTTACGCCCATGGCACGCGCGCGATCCGGACACATCTGGATTATTTCGGCGCCGGGGCGGAGCGGTCCTGGCCGGTCTTCGATCGCCTGCGCGACAGCTGGCGCGGGCAGATTGACCTGCAGGCGGTTGTTCTGACCGGCAGCGATTTGGCGATGGATGAAACTGCGCTCGCGCAATGCGCTGATCTGGTGGCGCGCTATGGCGGCGTCATGGGCAGTTGCACCTATCCCGGACCAAACCAGCGCGCTGAGATTGCGGGCTTCTTTGCCGCGGCAGAGGCGCGCGGCCTGGCGCTGGATTTCCATGTTGACGAGACGATGAACCCGGACGTGAACACCTTACGAGACATTGCGGAAGTCGCGATTGAAACGGGCTTCGTCCGCCATGTGGTTGTCGGCCATTTATGCGCGCTTTCCACAATGCCCGAGGCTCAGGCGCTTGCGACGTTGGATCTGGTCGCTAAGGCCGGCCTGAAGGTTGTCAGCCTGCCGATGTGCAACCTCTACTTGCAGGACCGCCATGGCGCGCGGACGCCCAGAAACCGTGGCATCACGCTTGTCCATGAGATGAAAGCGCGGGGCATCAGTGTGTCGTTTGCTTCTGACAATACGCGTGATCCGTTTTATGCCTATGGGGATATGGATATGCTGGAGGTCATGCGCGAGGCCACGCGGATTGGACATCTTGACCATTCCGATGCCGATTGGACGCATGCCTTTCTGACCAATCCTGCGGCCGCCTGCGGCTTTGAAGGGCCGTCACTGGCGCCGGGTGCGCCGGCCGATCTGGTGATCTGCAAAGCGCGCAACTGGACGGAGCTTTTTGCCCGCCCGCAAGCCGACCGGATTGTCTTGCGCCACGGTCGCGCGATCGACAGAAGCCTGCCGGATTACTCGGAACTCGACGAATTGATGGAGCCGCTATGAGCATCGAGAACGCAATTGCTGCCCTGACCGACAAGGGCATTGAGATCGATCTAAACCCGGCCTCTGTTCGCTCAAAAAGCCGCGACTTTTTTTGGTATTCACCGGTGCTGAAGGACCGGCTTGACCATGTCAGCGCCGATTTTGTCGCCACGCCGAGATCGCAAGACGAAGTGATCGAGATCCTGCGCATTTGCTATGCCGAGGATGTGCCGGTCACGACACGGGGCACGGGCACCGGCAATTATGGTCAGGCCATGTCGCTGGCGGGCGGATGCGTCCTGCATCTAAACAAGATGGCCACGGTCAAAGAGATCCATCCTGGTCGTGTGATTTGTGAGCCGGGGGTTATCCTGAAAGACCTCGATGCAGCCTGCAACGAGACCGGCCAAGAAATTCGCATGTATTCCTCGACTTGGGCCACCGCGACAGTAGGGGGGTTTATTGCCGGCGGCTCCGGCGGTGTCGGCTCGGTCCGGTGGGGCAGTCTGCGCGATCCCGGCAACATCATTCGCCTGCGCGTCGTCACGATGGAGGCGGAGCCGCGTATCCTTGAGATCACCGGTGACGCGTTGCACCGGGTCAGCCATGCCTATGGCACCAACGGGATCATTGTCGAGGTCGAGATCCCGCTTGCGCCCGCCTATGATTGGGTCGGCATCTTTGTGGCCTTTGACGATTTCGATGAGGCGTTGCGTTACAGCTACGACTTGGCCTCCTGTGATGGGCTGTTGATCAAGCTTGCGACCGTGTTTGAAGCGCCGATTGCATCGGATTACTTTCAACGTGTGGCGCCGCATGTGAAGCAAGGCGACGCGCTGGTGGCGCTGATGGTCGCACCCCATGCGATGCCGGGTTGGCGGACCTTCACGGCGGGCTTTTCCGGGGCGCGCACGATCTATATCGAAGGGGAGACTGAATGGCCGAAGGCGCCCGGTCACGTGTTTGAGTACGGCTGGAACCACACAACGTTGCGCGCGCTGAAGGTTGATCCCTCGATCACCTATCTGCAGATCGCCTATGGAACAGATGATCCGATATCGCTTGTCCAACAAGTTCGCGACCGGCTGAGCCCGGAATGCTTGCAGCATGTTGAGGTGACGCGGATGGGTGGTCGCGTGGCCATGGGCGGCCTCACGCTGGTGAAGTTTACCTCCGAGGCGCGGCTTGATGAGATTGTCGCGCTTCACGAGGAGATGGGTGCCGCGAATTTTAATCCGCATCGGTACACGTTGGAGGAGGGCGGGCGGCAAAGCGTCGATGCGCGCCAGCTTGAGTTCAAGCGCGAGGCTGATCCCAAGGGCCTGCTTAATCCCGGCAAGATGATCGCTTGGGACGACCCCGATTGGGATTATGCCACGATGTATGCCTGGCCAGGTCTGATGCCAAAAGAGGCGGCGGAATGAGTGTTGGCGCGCAGCGGCGGGCGGCGCCTTGGGGGCATCGAACCCCCGCGGCCCCGGCGCATTCGCGCGCGCGCCGTGCCACGGCCGGAAAGGGGTGGTAGATGCCCCGCGCCCTGGTTGTCTTTGCCCATCCCGTTGCCGAGAGCCTGAATGCCGCAGCCCACGAGATTGTGCTGGAGACCCTGGCCGCGCGCGGCTGGGACGTGGATGATTGCGATCTTTACGCCGAGGGTTTCGATCCGGTGCTGAGCGGTGATGAGAGGCGCGGCTACCACGCGGTTGAGACCAATACCGCGCCGGTGCAGGCCTATGTCGACCGGCTGCGCGCGGCTGATGCATTCATCCTCAGCCATCCAGTGTGGAATTTCGGCTATCCGGCGATCCTGAAAGGCTGGTTCGACCGCGTCATGTTGCCCGGCGTGGCGTTCCAGTTGACCGACGGCAAGCTGTCGCCCTGTCTCGACAACATCCGCAAAATGGCATCGGTCACAACCTACGGCGCCTCGCAATGGCGTGCGTTCCTGGCCGGCGATCCGCCCAAGAAGCTGTTCAAGCGCGCGGTCTGGGGTACGGTTCGGCCCGAAAAAATGCGATACATAGCGCAATACGACATGAACAATATCACACGGTCCGGCTGCGAAGCCTTTCTGGCCCGCGTCCGGCAGGAGATGGAGGCATTTTAAGTGCGTGCGTTGGTGATTTATTGTCATCCCAAGGAGGGGTCATTCACATCCGCGGTGCGCGATACGGTGCTTGAGCGGCTGACCGCGTCAGGCGCCGATATTCGGCTGCGCGACCTTTATGCCGAGGGTTTCCAGCCAGTTTTGACCGGTGACGAATTGGACTGGTACCTCGATTGCGAACGCAACTGCGCCCCGGTCAAAGATCATGTCGCGGATTTGCAATGGTGCGATACGCTGATCTTTGTCTACCCGACCTGGTGGTATGGGCTTCCGGCGATGCTGAAGGGCTGGTTGGACCGCGTGCTGCTGCCCGATGTGGCGTTTGTCATGCCCAAAGCGCCCGGTGAGACGATCAGCAAAGGATTAACCCATATCGAGCGTTTGGGCGTCTTCACCACGTGTGGGGCAAGCTGGTGGCTGACGCGCATCATCGGCGCGCCGGGCCGTCGCACGCTGATGCGCGGCGTCGGCTTCCTGTTGCCGACACGGGCGCGCAAAGTCTTTGCCGCGCATTTCCTGATGGACAGTGCTGGGCGGAATGCGCTCAGCCGGCATTTGCGCAAAGTTGGCGCCCAAACCGACCGCCTGATCGGGGGCCGCCGCCGCTTGAGTAGCGCAAAAACGGCGCCCGCGACATGAGCCGCTATTGGTTGGATTACAGCGCCACCGATCTGCAGATCGACCCGGCGCGCACCATTGCTATTTTACCCACTGCGGCCATTGAACAGCATGGGCCGCATCTGCCTTTGGGCGTCGATACGATCATCGCTCAGGGCTTGTGTGATCTGCTGGTCGAACGCTGCCCGGCTGAGATCGATATCAGGCTGCTCCCGGTTCAAGCGGTGGGCAAGTCAAACGAACACCTTTGGGCTGCGGGCACGCTGACCCTGACGGCGGAAACCGCCCTTCGGGTCTGGCGCGAGATTGGGTTTTCGGTGGCGCGCGCCGGGGTCAAGAAAATGCTGATCCTTAACTCGCATGGCGGCAATACCGACCTGATCTCGATCGTTGCGCGGGAATTGCGGATTGAGGCGGATATGTTTTGCGTGCGCATGGGCTGGGGGGCGGGCGGCGTGCCCGACGGGCTCTATTCCGGCCAAGAGATGTCTCAAGGAATTCATGGCGGGGATAATGAGACCTCGCTGATGCTGCATTTCCGGCCAGAGACTGTCGACATGTCGAAGGCACAGGATTTTCGCTGGCGCCATGGCGCGAACGACATTCCGCCGGTCGGCCCTGTCGCACATGGTTGGATTGCCAGTGATGTGAACGCGCATGGTGTCGCAGGCGAAGCGCATCTGGCAAGTGCTGAAAAGGGAGCGGCCACTGCTGCGCATTACGTCGAGCACGCGATCGCTGTTCTGCAGCAGATGGTTGATCAATCGATCTGATCGCTAAAGCTTTCTGACTTGGGAAGCCTTCGGAGGCGCACAGCATAGCCGACGAACCCATCGGCCAGGTCAGCTACCGAGCTGCGCTTGATGGGCGGGCAGGTTCAGAGCCGTCGCTGCTGTTCCAGTCTTCAGCCATCAAACCAAGGCGTGCACTGCCCCGCGGCCAAATTCGACAAACGGGTCGCCCTATGGATGTGATCCTTAGCATGCTGACAGCCGACCAATCCAGATTGTCAAAACCTATGATCGCAATCCTATTTGGCAAAGTAATCACATCGCGTTGCATCTCAAAACGCGCGCCAAGTTGGCGGAACACGTGCCGGCGGGCACGCCGCGCCGCGCCTGGGTGGTCGAACAGGCTTTCAGTAAGATTGCCTTTAAAGCTTGAACTGCGGATGCGGGCAAGAATGCGGCCGGTTCAATCGCTCACAAGGTTTGACAGGTTGGTAGCCGCTGTTCGGAGCGCGCCCAGAAATTGCAGCGCCCTTTCGACGTCAAAACGTTGCGTGGGCGCGTGAAAGGAAAGCGTCGTCATTAGCCGCCCATTGGTGTCAAGGATCGGCACGGCAAGGGCCACCATGTCCGACATGAACTCTTCCCGGTCGAGCGCATAGCCGTTGCGCCGGACGACAGAGAGTTCCTTGCGCAGTCTGTTGGGGTCGGTCAGCGTGTTCCGGGTCTCGGCCGTCAGCTTAGCCGCTCTGAGATAATGGCTGAGATGGTTCGAGGCCAGCGAACTGAGATACATCTTGCCGCTTGCGGTACAATGGAACGGGACGCGCGTGCCTTGTGGCAATTGGATACGCAGCGGCCATTCGGTTTCAACCCGCTCAATGTAAATCATCGCGTCGCGGTCGGGCAACGCAATGTTGCATGTCTCGCCTATTTCCCGGCTTAACCGTTTCAGGATCGCCTGACGCGCCGTCCGGATGCGCAGTGAAGACAAAATGCCGCCTGACAATGTGCGCAACCTGGGCCCTGGCGAATAGGTTCGCCCATCGACATCGCGTTGCAGGAAACCTTCGGCCTCAAGCGTGGCAAACAACCGGTGGATCGTGGGCTTGGGCAGGTCCAGCACCGCGTTCACATCCGTTGGCGTGACGGGAATTCCGGCTTTGGCGACCTCTTCGACCACCAGAAGCAGCCGAAGGTTCGTTGGAATATTCTCGCGGCTGCTCTCGCCGTCCATACCGGCCCCAATCAGATATTCGGCAAAAGCACCGTCGACAGATTTGGCACCAAAGCTACAACGATCCAGACAGTTATCAGAGCGATAAGATATGGCCAAGTGTACCGCAGTAATCGGAAATACGGCACGCCTGTGACGCCGGAGGCAACATAGAGATTGAGGCCATAGGGCGGCGTGATGAATCCGATCGATGCGCCGACCAGGAAGATCACAGCAAACTGCACCGGCTCGACCCCGATATCATGCGCAATCGGTGCCAAGATCGGCGCCAAGATGATCGTGACGGGAAGGCTTTCAAGGACCATGCCAGAGATGAAAACGATGATCATCGCGGTGAACAGGATCGGGTAATAGCCGCCCATAGAACTGACAAGTTCGGTCAGAAACTCCCGCGCGCCCAGCACGGACAAGATTTGCTGCATCACAACCGAGACCGCGATGAGAGGTGCGAGAATCCCCGTAATTTGTGCCGAGCGCATGGTGATCGATGGCAGCTCTAGCGGGCCAAACCCGCCGACGACGAACATGCCGCCGAAACTGCGCTCATCGACGGGTCGTTCCTCGCGGTTGGGAAAGTCGGGATTGCGCGTGCTCACCAAGCGGGTGATGGCCAGACAGGCAAAGCCCACAATAACACAAAAGCCAACGGTGACGCCCGCGGCCTCGGTGGGGGAAAACTTGCCGGTATAGATGCCCCAAAGCACAAGCCCGATGGCAAAAAAACCCAGCCAGGCACCGAAGCCCGTCTTCAGAACCCGCAGCAGATCGAGATTGATGATGTAGCCCCAGCCGTTGCGGTAGCAGACGATGAAACAGGCCACCATCATGGCCAAGACCATCAGCGAGCCCGGCACGATCCCGGCAACGAAAAGGTCCGAGATCGGCAGATTGAGCAAAAAGCCGTAGACGATGAAGATAATCGATGGCGGGATGATGATGCCCACCGTGCCGCCGGCTGCGGCCGTGGCGGCTGAGAAGCGTTCGTCGTAGCCACCCTTGACCATTTCGGGGTGCAACATTGACCCGATTGTCGCCGTTGTGGCCGAGTTTGAGCCGGAGATGGCGGCGAACAGCCCGCAGGCACCCAGTGATGCCATGGCCAAACCGCCGCGGATCCAGCCAAGGCAGGCATAGGCAAAATCCGACAACCGCCGGGCGATGCCGGATCGGTTGATCAAGTCACCGGTTAGAATGAAAAGCGGCATCGCCAACAGCGCAAAGCCGTCGGTGAAAACATCCGACAGGGCCGCGCCGACATTATCGAGTGGCAGCTCCAAGATGAAGGACATACCAATAACCCAAAAGCCGATCACCAGGAATACCGGCACGCCCAGCATGAACAAAACGGTGACCGCAATCGATGTCAGCGCGATTAAGCTCCCGTCGGTCATGCATCACCCCCGATCACAGCCTGCTTGATCAGCGGCTCGCCGCTGCGCAGGTTTTGCACATCCGCAAGCCAGTTCTCCAAAACCCTTGCGACTAGAAAGATGAACGAAAGCGGCACCGCGATCAGGAACCACCATTGCATGACATTGTCGGTGCCCAACATGATCTGAAAGTTCGAAGCTGAATTGGCCACGATGCGGCTGGAGGTGACGACAACCACCCATGAAAAGCCCAACCACAGGATTGCGTCCAGCGTTAGGCAGGCAAATTGCGCCGCGCGCGGCATGGCCATGCGAAATTCTGAGAACGCCAGATGGGTGCGCAGCTTGACGTTGTAGCTGCAGCCGACCCAGGTCATGATCAGGAACAAAAACGGCGGAATAGTTGTGGTCCAGGGCCAGGGTTGCAGCCAATTGGGTGTGGCTGTGGGGTCCATGCCCAGCATGCCGGGGACAAATCGCTGGATGACCCCAAAGAAGATGATCGCGCCGATGGTGAGATATGAGGTGACCATCACCCAAGCTTCGAGCTGGCGATCAAGGATCGGAAGCAATCGGTAGGCGATCAAGATCGCCACACCACCGGCCATCATGACGATGAGACCAAAGAGCCAGGCCGCCTCGGCGCGCAAGGCTGAGCGGATCATGAAACTGTCATTGGAGCCAAACGCCGCCAATATTTCGCCCATGCCGGCGAAAAGCTCTCCCATCAGTCCCTCCCGGCCAATTTTGGCGCTTTGTTCCGAAGGTTGTTCCCTCCGGTGCAGGCTACGGCGACGCATCGGCCGCCGCAGCTTCTTTTTGTTGATCGCGCGGCTAGGCGTGCCGGATCAGGCCGTCCGCCACCAACGCCGCGGCTCGACATTTTCCGCAAGTGTGTCGGCTGGGATCTGGCGGGCCACGTCGTAGATCTCCTGGTAGGTGTCGATGCCACCTGCCCAACCGTTGAGACGTTCGCGCCACTGTTCCCATTCCGCGGGCTGGAACTCGGGTGAGCACATTTCTTCGGCCATCCGGATCTGATCGTCCGGCAGGGTCGCCACACGCACATCGTTTTCGGCAAAGATTGTGCCGGGCAGTTGCGGCGTGGAAAAGCCCACCGTGTTGACCAGCGCGGCTTCGTTTGCCGCCTGAATGTGGACTTGCGTGAGATAGGCCGATTCCATAACCGCGTCCTGCAGCTCGCCCGACATGCTGTCGAAAACCTCGGCCGACATGCCGGTGTGTTCGGTCCCGCAGAAAAACTTCAGATCAACCGATTGGCTGACCACGGGCGACATGTTTGCGTATGCCACCGCAGAGGCCCAGGTTTCGGCGCCGTCGATTAGGCCCTGACGTAGGCCGTCCAATGTCTCCTCCCAAGCAATCGGTGTCGGGTTGAGGTTCAACAGCTGCATCGCGATGCGGCCCAGCTGCGTGCCGGTGACGCGGTTACGGGTGCCAAAAAGCTCGTCAAGCGAGGTGACCGTGTCACGCTCGGCAAAGGATTGGCCAAGCTGGATGCCGCGCAATTCGGCGTGGCTGAACAGGAATTTCACACCATGGCGCTGCTCAAGCGGGTCGCGCAACAGCCGCATGGATTCAGGGCTGTAGAGGAAGTGGTACTGATCGGCCCGGGACCGGAACATGTAGGCATAGTCGAGCACATTGAGATAGGGCGCGGCACCGGCTGAGTTCTGCGTTGATGCGGAATACATGTCGATCACGCCGTTTTGCGCCTTTTCGAGGCAATTCAACTGGCCGCAGATCTGATTGTCGCCGATGAATTCGATCCGGATCGCACCATCGGTCCGCTCTTCCAGGTCGCGGGCAAATTCAAGCACGCCGGCGCGTTCGATCAACAGGTTGCGTTCGTTGAAGCCGGCCGCGCCAAGAGTGAAGGTGTGCTCGGCCTCACGCGAATAGCGGCGCTCATAGGTTGAGTTCACAGCACGCGCCAGGTTTGGCAGTGACACGGCGCCGGTCAACGTGGCCGCCCCCATAACGACAGATGAGAGACCATATCTCCCCGTTAGTTTGAGCAGATCCCGACGCGAAACCTGGTTTAGGACCTTTGAGGCCTTCATGATAATTCCTCCCATGTGCGCAAATGATACTTGCAGTCTCAATACTGCCCATCTTAACTGGAAACTGGCAAGGAAAAATTAGCAATGCGCCCAAGTGTTGGGCATTAGGTGGTCAAAAATGTCGGGGAATGCAGCAGATTATGTTGTCGTTGGTGCGGGCTCGGCCGGGTGCGTGCTGGCAAACCGGCTTTCTGCGGACCCGAAAAACCGCGTGGTTTTGCTCGAAGCGGGTGGGCGCGATTGGAATCCGTGGATCCACATCCCCGTCGGCTATTTCAAGACGATCCACAATCCGGCCATCGACTGGTGCTACAAGACCGAGCCCGATCCCGGGCTAAACGGTCGCCGGATAGAATGGCCGCGCGGCAAGGTCTTGGGCGGATCGTCTTCTCTTAACGGATTGCTCTACGTGCGCGGCCAGCGCCAAGACTATGATCGCTGGCGCCAGATGGGCAACAAGGGCTGGGGCTGGGACGATGTGCTGCCGCTTTTCAAACGCGCCGAGAACAACGAACGCGGCGCGGATGATTTCCACGGCAACCAGGGCCCGCTTGCCGTATCGAATATGCGCATCCAGCGGCCGATCACCGATGCATGGGTGGCCGCCGCGCAGGCCGCGGGCTACAAATTTAATCCAGATTACAACGGCGCCGATCAGGAGGGTGTCGGGTTTTTCCAACTCACCTCACGCAAGGGGCGGCGGTGCAGCGCGGCTGTGGCCTATCTCAACCCGATCAAAAACCGCGATAACCTGCAGATCGTGACGCGGGCGCAGGTCGACCGGATCATGCTTGACGGCAAGCGCGCCACCGGCGTCGTCTATACCGATCGAAATGGTGCAAAACAGCAGGTCTTGGCGCGCCGAGAAGTGATCTTGTCGGGCGGCGCGATCAACTCACCGCAAATCCTGATGCTCTCAGGCATCGGTGAGGCCGATCAATTGGCAGGACACGGGATCGATATCGTGCAAGACCTGCCCGGCGTTGGCAAAAATCTGCAAGATCACCTGCAAGCGCGGCTGGTCTATAAATGTAATGAGCCGACGCTCAACGATGAGGTCTCCAGCCTCAGCGGGCAGATGCGCATCGGGTTGAAATATCTGATGTTTCGGGCCGGTCCAATGACCATGGCTGCAAGCCTTGCCACCGGGTTTCTAAAGACGCGAGAGGATCTGGAAACGCCGGATATTCAATTCCATGTGCAGCCGCTTTCGGCTGAGAACCCGGGCATGGGGGCCGACAAGTTTTCCGCCTTTACGATGTCGGTCTGCCAGCTCCGTCCCGAAAGCCGCGGCGAGATACGGCTGGTCAATGCAAAACCGCGTAGCTATCCGGCCATCATCCCAAATTACCTCTCATCCGAGACCGATTGTCGAACCATTGTTGAGGGGGTGAAAATTGCGCGGCGAATTGCCCGTCACGCGCCGCTTACCTCGAAAATCTCCGAGGAATTCCGACCGCATTCAAGCCTTGAGATGGATGATTATGAGGGCACGCTTGATTGGGTGCGCAGCAACACAGCCTCCATCTATCACCCGACAGGGACGTGCAAAATGGGCCCAGACGGTGATGCCGTGGTCGATGACCGGCTTCGCGTGCACGGGATCACCGGCCTGCGTGTCGCCGATTGCTCGATCATGCCCGAGATCGTGTCGGGCAATACAAATGCGCCCGCGATCATGATCGGCGAGAAAGCCTCCGATCTAATCCTAGAGGATCAACTGGAAGAAACCGCATGATCGAGACCCGCGACGCGGGCCGGAACCGGCAAACGCAGAGAATGGCCTGCGGTTCACCGTCCCTTTGGCAGTCAACCTCGCGCGTCGTGCCTGGCACAGTTTGACAGGATTGATATGCTGGCCTATCGTTAGTGCACGAACAAAAACTCCGTGCGAGAGGCCCTTTGTCTTATCTGGCGCCGACCAAGATTGCCGACGCAATTGACTATCTCGGCGCGCGCCAAGCGACGATAATTGCCGGCTGCACGGACTATTTTCCCGCCCGTCAACCGCACCAAATATTTGATCCTTTGTTGGATATCACCCGCCTTGAAGGATTTCGCGGTATCTCCGAGACGGAGAATGCCTGGCGCCTGGGTGCCGCCACGACCTGGACCGATCTCATAAAAGCGCCGCTGCCCACGGGCTTTGACGGCCTTAAACTCGCCGCGCGTGAGGTCGGCTCGGTTCAAATCCAAAATCGCGGAACGCTTGCCGGCAACATCTGCAATGCCTCACCTGCCGCGGACGGTATCCCGCCGCTTTTGGCGCTAGATGCGCAAGTTGAGATCACGGGAAAAGAAGGCACCCGCATATTGGCGCTAGGCGCGTTCATCAAGGGCGCGCGCGATATAGCCCTTGGCCCGGCCGAGTTGGTCTCAGCCATACTGATCCCAAAACAGGTGGCCCAAAGCCAAAGCGCTTTCCTGAAACTGGGCAGCCGCACGCATCTGGTGATTTCAATTGCGATGGTTGCGGTGTGCCTGGAGCTATCCGGTAAACGCATCACATCTGCACGCGTCGCTGTGGGCAGTTGTTCTCCCATGGCGCGGCGCCTGCCGGAATTGGAGCGTTTCCTGGCCGGGAAAGCCGCAATTGATATCACCGCGGCCGGGTTTGACGCCGAAGAACATTTTGCGCCGCTGAGCCCGATCACGGATGTGCGCGGCTCGGCTGAATACCGGCTGGATGCGGTACCGGAGCTTTGCCGCCGCGCCGTATTTCAGGCCATGGCGGCGGCCTAATCGGATGGATGGACACCACGTTCATAGCAACGTCAGCTTCGTACTTGACGGCCGCGCTGTCACGGCCGAGGCCCGGCCCGGCCTGCGATTGTCTGAGGCTCTGCGTGAGCAACTTGGTGCGCGCGATGTGAAAATTGGCTGCAATGCAGGCGATTGCGGCGCCTGTTCGGTCATGCTGGGCGGAGAGGTTGTCTGCGCCTGCCTGGTCACCTTGCAGCAAGCGGAAGGCATGACCGTTGATACCCTGGCCGGGCTTCGGCAATGCGACCCCACGGTTCAGCGCCTAGAGCAGAGCTTTCAAGACCATGGCGCGGCGCAATGCGGGATATGCACACCCGGCATGATGGTGTCAGCGCTGGCGCTTTTGCGCGAAAATCAGAGCCCGAGCGAGACTGAGATTGAGGACGCATTGGGCGGCGTTTTATGCCGCTGCACCGGCTACCGAAAAATCATCGACGCTGTCGGCAATGTGCCAGGCGCGGTCGAGTTGGACGGTGCAGTCGGCACGGCGCTACGCAAACTTGATGGTGCTGCCAAAGTTGCCGGATCAGAGGCGTTTGGCGACGATGTCGCGCCCGTCGGTACGCTGGAGATTTTGCTTATTCGCTCGCCCTATCCACGCGCCCGGTTCCGCTTTGAGGGTCTCGACGCCTGGACGGCTGCCATGCCGGGGATAGAGGCGGTGTTAACGGCGGGCGACATTCCCGGCAAAAACTGCTTTGGGGTCATTCCGGCATTTGCCGACCAACCCGTTTTCGCCGAGACTGTCGCGCGGTTCAAAGGCGAGGCCGTGGCCGCCGTGATTGCCGCGCCGGAGGTCATTCGCGGCCTCGACCCGGACAGCTTTCCTGTCGAATGGACCGAACTGACGCCGGTGGAGACCTGCCAAGCGGCGCAGGCCGAGGATGCCCCATTGGTGCACGAGGGCCGCGTCGGCAACGTGATGTGCGGCGGTCTGGTGACATGCGGCGACCCGGAGGCCGCCCTGGCCACGGCTGATGTCGTGGTTGAGGCAAGCTATCGCACCGGATTTGTTGAGCACGCCTATATCGAGCCCGAAGCGGGCTTTGCCGAAATGGTCGGCGACCGGGTTGAAGTCCATGCCTGCACCCAGGCGCCGGTCATGGACCTCGAAGCGCTTGAGGACATCCTGGCGATGGATCGCAGCCGCATCCGAGTGATCCCAACGGCTGTGGGTGGCGGCTTCGGAGCAAAGCTTGACATCACGATGCAGCCCTACCTGGCGCTTGGCGCGCTGAAGACGGGCAAGCCTGTCCGGATATGTTACAGCCGCGCGGAATCGATGCAGTCCTCGACCAAACGCCATCCGTCAGAGATCACGCTCAAGATCGGTGCCATGCAGGACGGCCGCATTTGCGGCTTTGATTTTTACGGCGCGTTTAATACCGGCGCTTATGCGTCCTGGGGCCCAACTGTGGCCACGCGCGTGCCCGTCCATGCCTCGGGGCCCTATAAAATCGCCGATTACCGCGCCCAATCAGAAGGTATCCACACGAATTGCCCGCCGGCCGGCGCATTCCGTGGCTTTGGCGTGCCGCAAGCTGCAATTGCGCAAGAGACCCTGTTCGATCTGCTCGCCGAAAAGCTGGGCCTGGACGCGTTGGAATTTCGCATCTCCAATGCGCTCGATGATGGCATGACGACGGTTTGCGGGCAGGTGTTCGATCAAGGCGTCGGCGCCAAGGCGTGTTTGCAGGCGCTTCGGGATGCCTGGCGCCGTGAAACCGCCGAATCTGCCGGGTTTAATGACGCCCAAGACGGCCCGGCCCGACGCGGCGTGGGGATTGCTGCGGGTTGGTATGGCTGCGGCAATACCTCGCTGCCGAACCCCTCGACCATCCGCGCGGGCCTGCGCGCAGACGGCACAGTGGTCCTGCATCAAGGTGCCATGGATATCGGCCAGGGCGCCAACACCGTCATCCCGCAGATCTTTGCAACCGCCTTGGGTGTGCCGGTCGCAGCGCTTAGCTTGCAGGGCGCCGATACCGATATCACGCCTGATGCGGGCAAAACCTCAGCCTCCCGACAGACCTTCGTGTCGGGCAATGCGGCGCGTCTATGCGGCGCGGCCCTGCGCCGGTTGATCCTGCGCCGCGCCAATGCGCCCGAACATGCGGTGCTGTGTTTTGGCGACGGGGTGGTCACAATCACGGATGATGGTCAGAGCCATGTGATCGATCTCTCCACCCTGCCACCCGGCGATCTGGGCTATGTGCTTGAGGCGTCTGAAACCTATGATCCGCCAACCAAACCGCTCGACCAAAACGGGCAGGGCGCGCCTTATGCCCAGTTTGGTTATGCCGCCCAACTGGCTGTGGTTGAGGTTGATATAGCACTTGGAACCGTGAGGCCGATCAAGTTTGTGGCCGCCCATGATGTAGGCAAAGCGATCAACCCATTGCTGGTTGAGGGCCAGGTTCATGGTGGCATCACCCAAGGTCTCGGCATGGCGTTGATGGAGGAATACCTCCCCGGTCGGACCGAAAATCTGCACGATTACCTGATCCCCACAATCGGCGATGTGCCCCCGATTGAAACCCTCATCCTCGAGGTTCCTGATGCGCATGGGCCCTACGGGGCCAAAGGTTTGGGTGAGCATGTATTGATCCCCACCGCCCCGGCGCTGGTCAGTGCGATCTACCGCGCAACCGGGGTCTGGGTGCGCGACATGCCCGTGACCCCTTCGAAGCTGCGCCGGGCGATCAAAGAGGCTCAAAATGGCTGACGGGAACCGGCCTGAAAAGATCCGCTGCGATGCCTGCCCGGTCTTGTGCTTCATCGCCGAGGGTCGAACGGGCGCCTGTGATCGATATGCCAACCATGACGGCAATCTGGTGCGCCTCGATGCGCTGACAATTATCGAAAACGTGATCGAAAAGCGCGACAAAGCGGTGCCTTTCTTGAAGGATGGGGAGGATTGGGACGGCGACATTGTCGGTGCCAAGCGCCCGTTTGTGACCGCTGTTGGGGCAGGTACGACTTATCCCGATTACAAACCCGCCCCGTTTATCGTCAGCCAAAATGTGCATGGCGCGGATATGGTCACGGTCGTGACCGAGGGCATTTTCAGCTATTGCGGCGTGAAGATCAAAATCGACACGGACCGCTTCATCGGCCATGAGCGCGCGATTGTGCGCTGTCAGGGCGAACCCGTCGGCCATGTGATGACATCGGAATACGGCTCCAAGATGCTGTCGCTTGGCGGGGTTGAACATCTAACCGGCGGGACCAAGAAGGAAGGCCGCGTCACCTGTGATGCGCTTCTAAAGCTATGCAACCGCGACGCCGTGGAGCTGGAAATCGACGATGGCGCGACGGTCATTGTGCAGGCGGGCAAAGCGCCGATCATCGACGGTGTCGGGGAGCGCCTTATGCGGGTTGGCTGCGGCTCTGCGGCGATTGGCATGTTTGCCGCGCAATGGGCCCCGCATGTCGATGAGGTGATTGTCGTCGACGACCACATCACCGGTGTTTTGAGCGAGCACCAGGCGGGCAAGATGCTCGATGTGCCACCGACCGGCATCAAGGTGCGCGGTCGGCGCTCTACGCCGGGGCGCTATTTCCAGGTGGCGGAGCCTGGCACGGGCTGGGGCGGAACCGATATCGAAGACCCGTTGGAGATCTTGAAACCGCCAGATGCAAAAGTGGCCTGGGAAGGGCTAACCCTTTTGATGGTGTCCACCACTGGCGAGCATTGTGGCTATTACGAACTCGACGCCGAGCTCAATGCCCAGCCCAAGCCGATCCCTGCCGCACTGAAGCGCTCGGTTGAGCGCGTGGCGGAAAATTGCGAGCCGTCACAATGCTCGGTGCTGTTTATGGGCGGGGCAGGAGGGTCGTTGCGCGCCGGTGTGACGGAAAACCCAGTCAAACTGACCAATGCCGTGAAGGATGCGCTGACCCATGTAACTTGCGGCGGGGCCAATACTTATATCTGGCCCGGCGGCGGGATTACCGTGATGGCCAATGTGCTCGATATGCCGTCAAACGCATTTGGCTATGTGCCCACGCCAGCGCTCGTCGCGCCGATCGAGTTCACAATGCGCCTTTCGGATTATGCTGCACTTGGGGGCCATCTTGATGCGGTGCGCCCGATTGAGGCGGTCATGACCAAGGCCGTCCGGCGTGTCGCGCAAGTCGATGACACTGCCGATCCGGTAGCTCAGCACAATTTTCGCTGGTCCTTGAAGACTGAGACGTGATGCAGGGACCAAAAGCAGCCTATCTCGATGGCACGGAACGCCTGCATTTGCAGCACGGACCGATCGATCTGATCATTGGCGCCGAGGCCGACCAACCTGCCGCCCGACAAGCCGCATTTGAAACGGCGATTTCGCGTTTTGAAACTCTGTTAGAAGAACTGGTTGCCGAACTGCCGCTGTTGCGCCAACCCTTGCCGCTTGCCGCCGCGCCCGAAGGCTTCGTCGCGCGGCGCATGTATCAGGCCGCCGACCTCTATGCCGCGCATTCGTTTGTCACACCGATGATTGCGGTTGCCGGTGCGGTGGCCGATGAGATTCTTGACGTGATGACCTCCGCAGTATCCTTGCGGCGGGCCTATGTGAATAATGGCGGGGATATTGCCCTGCACCTGACCCCCGGCGCGCAGTATGCAGCTGCCATGATCAGCCCTGACGGGACCGATCTGGGTCGCATTGCGATTGAGGCCGGAACAGGCATCGGCGGTCTGGCGACCAGCGGGCGGGCAGGGCGTTCCCTATCACTTGGCATCGCTGACAGCGTCACGGTGGCCGCGTTTGATGCGGCGCGCGCCGATTCCGCCGCGACCTTGATTGCAAATGCGGTGGACCTGCCGGAGCATCCGGGCATAAGGCGTGAGGCTGCCAATCAACTGCAACCCGATAGTGATCTGGGCGCGCGCGCCGTGGTATGTGATGTGCCGACGCTTTCGATGGACGAAAAGGCCGCCGCTCTGGCAAGGGGCCAGGCCTGCGCCGAGGCGATGATCCGGGACGGCACAATTGCAGGTGCCGCTTTGTTTTTGCAACAAAGCTCCGAGATTGTGGGCAGCCTGTCATTGCCAAACAAGCCCGTTCCGGAGATGCCTGATGTCTAACCTGCAGGTACGCAAACGGTTGCTGGTCACCGAAGACATCTTCCACGAGGGCGGGCCGTTTGCAGCATCGCCGTTGCGCCGGGGCGCTGCCTTGGCGGTGATCGAGAATCCATTTGCCGGCCGGTATGAGCCCGAGATTGCTTGGTTCATGGAGGATCTACGGCCGCTTGGCCTCGATATGGCGGAAAATCTGGCCGAAGCGCTTGGTGGGGCGGCAAAAATCGAAGGCTACGGCAAAGCCACGCTGGTGGGCGCCGACGGAGAGCTGGAGCATGGCGCGCTTTGGCATGCGCCGGGCGGCTACGCGATGCGCGAGGTTTTGTCGGGCACAAAGGCGATCGTGCCGTCATCAAAAAAGGTCGGCGCGATGGGCGCGCGGTTGGATGTGCCGATCACACATATCAACGCCTCGTATGTCCGAAGCCATTTCGACGCGATCGAAGTGGGATTGAACGACGCCCCGCGCGGCGGCGAGATGCTGCTTGCCTTGGCGATGACCACTGGGCCGCGGATCCATAACCGCGCCGGCGGGCTTGCGGCCCAAGACATCACAGGAGAGGACGGCCTAAGATGAGCATGAAGATCAGAAAGACCGCCGTCTTTGTCGAGGATACGTTGCAAGAGGGCGGGCGCGAGATCTCTCCGCCCACGTGCAAGGCGGTTGCCGTCGCGGTCATCGAAAACCCCTATGCCGGGCAATATGTCGAAGACCTGACGCCGCTGATGGATATCGGTGCTGAGCTTGGCGCCATGCTGGGCCATCGCGCGGTTGCGGCCTTGGGTATCCGCCCCGAAGATGTCGAAAGTTATGGCAAAGCGGCGATGGTCGGCGAAGACGGAGAGCTGGAGCATGCCGCAGCCCTCCTGCATCCCAAAATGGGCGCGCCGTTGCGCAAAGAGGTGAAAAAGGGTGCAGCCCTTGTGCCGTCATCGAAAAAGCGCGGTGGGCCGGGCCAAGATCTCGACGTGCCACTGGGCCACAAGGACGCCGCATATGTGAGGTCACATTTTGATGGGATTGAAGTGCGTATGAACGATGCCCCGCGGCGCAATGAAATTCTTGTGGCAATCGCTGTGACCGATAGCGGTCGGCCGCTGCCGCGGGTCGGCGGGCTGAAGCACGGCGAAGCCGAGGGTATAGACGGGCTAAGGTAGAGAACGCGGCACGCGTGCCAGTGCCAGTCGCCGGCGCGCCTTATTCAACCTCGATGACGGCTTGTGCTGTGACCGGGCCCGCCTCATTTTCATACGGCTGATGCGCGTTGGTGTTGAGCGTCACTTCGACAGTGTATTGACCCAAAGGAAGCGCGCCGATCACCGTCGTTTCCGAATACACTCGCTGCAGTTTCAGGCCGTTGAGATACAGATGTCCGTGCCCCTCGCCCGGGACATGTACCGGCTCTTCGACCTCTGGCGCGAAGCTGAAATGCGTGGTCTCAACGCTCACAATCCAATCGCCTGCATCGCCTTGGATCACCTGCATCGAAAGGGTCGGCGCCATCGTGTCACCGTCGTGGTTCATCCCGGCCATATCGTGGTCTTGCGAACCGGCTCCCTGCTCGGCCGCCTCCTGCTCGGTGGCCATGGCATGCATCGAATGGGGATCGACGGGCGCGCCGATCAAAGCACGGGTTGTTGCCGTGCCTGCGGGCGCAAGCTCCAAAGCGATGGGGATAAGTCGGCCTTCCTCCAGCGCGCCCTCAACCCCCGTAAGCTCAATGAAAACGCCGTCGCTTGACAGGCTTGGTGTGCTGTCAGCCGGCAGGACCAAATCGCCAGTGACCGCGCCGCGAAACGCCGCGTCGGCGGCCTCGGCGGAACTTACCGACAAAAGCCGGTTAGGCTCAGCGCCATTTTCCATGGAAAGATAGACATGGAGCACACCGTCACGGCCTGCCATTGGCGTGGCAGTTGCAGCACTTATCGTGATGGCTTGGGGTTGGCGCAGAACGGATTGTGCGTAGTAAATTGCAAGTCCGGCACCGATGATGATCACGGCAAGCAGGGTCGCGCGGCGCATTGTCATTTCCCCGGTAAACTCGCTAGTAAGCTAACAGATTTCGTCGCTGTGGAAATAAGAATTGGTCCTAAGGATCGCAATCGCCACCGCCGCGGCATTGGCGGCAATCTGCGCCGCTTTGCCGGCCGCAGCCCATGTGTCTGAACAAGGCCTGGTCCTGCTTTTACCAACCGAGCATTACCGCATATCCGGCGTATTGGCCGTGGTGGCGTCGATCCTGTTGATCTCCATGGCGCCCAAGAGCTTTGTCACAAGGCTCTTTCGCCCGATCGACATTGCCGGGCCAAAGCTGCCGATCTGGGTTCCTGAGTTGACGAGCCTGGTCGCACTCATCTGCTTTTTCACGCTGGTTTGGATCGGCGTCACGGGGCCGCGTGATCCGCTGACCAATCTCTTCCCGCTGATGATCTGGGTGGGCTTTTGGATCATCCTTTTCTCGGTGATTGGGCTGAGCACCGATCTGTGGCGATTTGTGAATCCATGGACGGGTCTTTGCGCGCTTTTGTTCGGCCGCAAAAGCGCCGGCCTCGTCACGCTGCCAACGCGTTTGGGCGCGACACCCGCGCTTGCCATCTTCATCGCATTTTGTAGCTTTTATGTTGTGGATCCGGCGCCCGCTGACCCTGACCGTTTGGCGGTGATCGCGATGCTTTATTGGGTTTTGACGCTGGCCGCGATGGCGGTTTTCGGCGCCTCTGAATGGATGCGACGGGGCGAGGCTTTTGCCGTGCTCTTTCGCCTGATATCACGCAACGCTGCCTTCGGACACGGACAGGCCCGACGCGTTGGTATGCCCGGTTGGGACCTGTTGCCGTCGCAGCCACTGCCGCTGTCACTGGGGCTTTTTGCGGTCGTCATCTTGGGCGTCGGCAGCTTTGATGGGCTGAAGGAGACCTTCTGGTGGCTTGCCATCATCGGCGTCAACCCGTTGGAATTTCCGGGCCGGTCTTTTGTGATAACCTCATCGCTGATAGGATTGGCGCTGTCGAGTGTAGGTCTGATCGCGGTCTTCGCATCGGCACTTTGGTTGGGCAGCCGGATCGCTCAGGCGGGCGCCCCAGACGCGCCGCCCATCCCGCTGGCGCTGCTGCTCCGCCGATTTGCGCCCAGTATTTTGCCCATCGCGCTGGCCTACCACATGTCGCATTTCCTGATCACTTTTCTGGTCGACGGCCAGTATCTGCTGGCCGCGATCGGCGATCCGCTGGCCAATGGCAGCAATCTCTTCGGCCTTGGTCAGCTGCGGGTCACAACCGGGTTTTTGAACACCACCGTTAGTGTGCGGGCAATCTGGCTGACGCAGGCGGGTATTGTGGTTCTTGGCCATATTCTGGCCGTCCTGGTTTCCCATCACGCCGCGCTCACGCTGTTTCAAACGCCCCGGCGCGCCGCGCTTAGCCAGATCCCAATTGCCACTTTCATGGTCGGCTACACATTTTTTGGGCTCTGGCTGTTAGCCGCACCCCGGGGCATCTAAAAAACCTGGACATATCGTTAGTACGCCAACAAGCTTAGGCCAGGGAACGGCAACAGGGAGAAAATCTGTGACACATAAAATCAACCGCCGCGCCGCACTTGGAACACTCGGCGCCGCGGCCGGTCTCGCGGGCACAGCTTCGATGTTGCCGGGCGTGGCACGGATGGCACATGCGCAGGGATCGGGCCCGATCAAGTTGGGCTTTCAGGTCCATCGCACGGGCATCGGCTCGGCTTATGGGCGCTGGTATGAACGGGTGGCCACCGCCGCCATCGAACGCATCAACGCGTCAGGTGGCATCAATGGCCGCGACGTAGAGATGATCGCCGAAGACGATGGCACCGATCCGCGCCGCGGCGCAGAAGTGTTGGAACGCTTTTCGTCGCTGCACGAAGTGGATGCGGTTTTTGGCCCGCTCTTCAGCCATGTTGTTATCGGCTCTGCCCCGCGTGCAGGTGAGTTGCAGATGCCGTATTTTGTGGTCTCCGAAGGGCACCATGTCGCCAGCGGCATTCTAAACCGCTACACGTTGCAGCCCGGCATCACGGATGTGAAAAGCCAGGTGATCTCCATGGCGCCGTTCATTGCTGAGAATGTCGGCCGCAAGGTGACGATGATCTACCCCGATTTCGCCTTTGGCCATGACCACCGCGATTTCTTCACCGAAGCAATTGCAGCGCAGGGCGGTGAGGTCATCGAACAGATCGCCGTGCCGCCGACGGAGACCTCTTTCACCCGGTATTTCCCGTCGATCCCGCGTGACACGGAGGTTGTCTATCACGTCATGGTCGGACCGGCTGTGCTGACCTTCGTGCGCGAAATGGGGGAGTTTTTCGGCGGTCGTGGACCGGCGCTATTTGGCTTTATCGACAGTCTTGAAGCGGTGGACGTCACGAGCCCGGGCTTGGAATTCCTGGAGGGGTCGTATTTCTGGGAAGGCATGGCACGCCACGCTCAGGCTGACCAGACGGCGCACGAGACAGCCTACCGCGCCGCCGTGGGCGTTGATGATCGTGGCGCATCCGTCGATGACGCGCGGGATGTGTCGACCTATGCCCATATGTTCGGCGTCTGGGAAACGCTTGCGGTCATGAAAGCGGGCATGGAGGCGTCGGGCTATCAAGGCCCGAGCGACCGGCCCGCATTAATCGAAGCGGTCGAGGCGATGTCGGATATGCCGCTATCGGACGACCACCCGCAGGGCGGCAAAGTGTTCAACGGCCGTACCCACCAGGTCTTTGGCCATCAAAACATCACGCAATTGCAGGAAGGCACGCTGGTGCAAGTGCACCGGACCTCGATCGAAGATACGCTTTACGACGATGAGGTCGATTACACCACGCAAGCCTTCTGATCTTTTCGGCAGGCAGCGGCCCGGTCGGCTGCTGTTTGATCTTGTGGCCCCTGGCCTTTTGCTGCGCCGGCCCTTGCCGGTGAGTCCGAACGGACCGGTTGGTCCTTTGCCCATGAGGTGCGTTTCGTGGAGTTTGGTCCACATCTAATTCTTGCAACACTCGAGGGGGCCGTGACGGCCGCCGTTCTGGCGTTGACGGCGATCGGTCTAAGCATCGTTTTTGGCGTCATGCGCGTGGTCAATGTCGCGCACGGGGAGTTTTTTATGCTCGGCGCGGTCTGCGCCTGGTATGTGGCCCAGGTTTTCGGGGCCAATCCCGCGCTCGGCTTTGTCGGTGCGATTCTGATCGCGCCGCTGCTCGTTGGTGCGATCGCGGCTGTCACGGACCGGATCATCCTGCAACGCATCGATTACAACCCCGAGCGCACCATCGTGGCCACGATCGGCATCCTCTACATCTTGCAGCAGGGCACGCTGATGACGTTCGGGCCAGATGCACGGCCCGTCGAGCCGCCATTTAGCGACGTGATTGCCATCCCTTGGTTTGAGTTCACCGAGGCGGGTTTTGAGATCTACTGGCCCTGGGGCCTTGGCATCACCAGCTACAAGCTTTTCATCATCGTTGCTGCCGCGGCGATCCTGGTTGGGGTTTGGCTGCTGATGACGCGCACAAAGTTTGGCCTCATCATGCGGGCAACCCAGCAAGACCGGGAAATGGCGCAGGCCTTTGGCGTCCCGGTCGATAAGGTCTTTGCCTATGTGTTTGGATTGGGTGCCGCACTGGCTGCGATTGGCGCGGTCCTGGTCGTGCCGGTCCAGCAGGCGCATTACCTGATGGGCCACGATCCGCTGCTTTTGTCGTTCATCGTGGTCATCATCGGCGGGCTTGGCAGCCTTCCGGGCACCGTGATTGCCGCGCTTTTAATCGGCATGACCGACGGGATCATCTCCGTCTTTTTCTCGCCGACACTGGCCAAGATCATCGCCACATTGGCGGTGGCCATGGTGCTGGTCTTCCGACCCCGCGGGCTTATGGGAAAAAGACCGGGGTGACGGATGGGCAAAAATCCTTCGCCCTACACGCCGCACTAATTGCCCTGCTGGCGGCGGCCTTTTTTGTGCTGCCGCAATACCATGTCGGCGTGTTGTCACGGGTCATGGTCCTGGCGGTCTATGCAATCGGCTACAACATGCTTTTTGGCTATACGGGTCTTTTGAGCTTGGGCCACGCGCTGTTTTTTTCCGCGGGAATGTATGGGTTTGGCCTCACCGTTCAGCAGGCGGGCCTGCCGACCGGATTGGGCCTGCTGGCCGGACTTGTCAGCGCGTTTTTATGCGCGCTCGCGGTTGGGTTTTTGGCGCTGCGCACGAAAGAAGTCGCTTTCATGATCGTGACCTTGATGTTCGCGCAGGCGGGATATCTGACGATCCTTTACTTCGGTGGCGTCACTCGCGGCGACGAAGGCTTTGTCGTCGACACAGCCCGGCGCGCGCTTTTTGGCATCGATTTATCGGATGAAACGGCGCGTTTCTGGGCGGCGCTGGCGCTCTTTTCGACCTGCCTGCTGGCCACCGTTGCGCTGGTCAATTCGTCGCTCGGCCGCGCGCTGATTGCGGTGCGCGAAAATGAGGAGCGCGCGATGATGCTGGGCTATGACACACATCGGCTGAAATACCTCGCCGTGCTTCTTTCCGGGACACTGGCGGGGATCGGCGGCATGGCCTATGCCCTGCTTTTTGGCTATGTCGGCGCGACCTTCGCAACCGTGCAATATTCGATCTTTCCGCTCCTTTGGGTGCTGCTGGGCGGGGCAGGCACAACCATCGGGCCGCTCATCGGCGTCCTCTTCATGTATTACCTTATCGATGTCTCAAGCGCATTCACGGATGCCTATATGCTGGTGGCCGGTCTCGCGCTGCTGATATTGTGCCTCTTCGCACCCGAAGGGCTTGCCGGAGAGCTGCGCAAAAGGGTCTTTCGATGGCTGCCGTAGCGCTGCTGGAGACCCAGGGCCTGACCAAGACCTTTGGCGGCATCACGGCCAATCTCGACATCAACTTCACCTTGGCCGCCGGTCAAACAATGGCGCTGATCGGCCCGAACGGTGCGGGCAAGTCGACCTTTGTTGGCATGCTATGCGGGCGCATCCCCGCAACCCGTGGATCGGTCTATTTCAAAGGTCAAGATATCGGGGCGCTGCCGGCCCATAAACGCATCGCCCTGGGTATTGCTTACACGTTCCAGATCACCTCGGTTTTCGCCAATCTACCCGTACAGGAAAATGTGGCGCTGGCCGTGCGCCGCGCGGCCCCGCAATCAGAGGCGGCCGTTCATGCGAAGGTCACCGATATCCTGGCCCGCATTGGCCTCGACGGGCGGGCAGACCAGATAGCGGGTGATCTTAGCTATGGCCACCAGCGGCTGTTGGAGATTGCCATGGGTCTCGGCCAAGAGCCGGAACTTTTTATCCTTGATGAGCCCACCCAGGGCCTGGCCGAGGCGGAGGTGACCGAATTTGTCGAGTTGATCGCCAGCCTCAAACGCACCACTACGATATTGCTCATCGAACATAATATGGATGTGGTCATGCGTACGGCTGAGGCGATCACCGTGCTCAACTTCGGAGAGATCTTGGCCAGTGGCACGCCCCAGGAAATTCGCGACAACCCCGCCGTTCAGGCCGCCTATCTGGGAACAGATGATGCTCAAGGTTGAGGGTATCCATGCCGGTTATGGCAAGGTGAAGGTGCTCTATGGCATCGATCTGGAAGCACGCCCGGGTGAGATCTTGTGCATTCTGGGCCGCAATGGCGCGGGCAAGACTACCATTATGAAATCGATCATGCGGTTGCTGCCGCTGAGCCAGGGGCGCATCACCTTGGACGGCACAGATATCAGCGCGCTGCCTGCCCATCAGATCCCAAAGCAGCGCATCGGATATGTCCCACAAGGACGGCGCTTGTTTCCCGAACTGACCGTCGCCGAAAATATCGAGATGGGCATGATGCCGTGCAAAAGCGGCCGGGATACGCGCGCTTGGGTTTTGGAGATGTTCCCGCGCCTAAGCGAGCGGTTGGGCCAGCAGGCCGGGACGCTTTCGGGCGGCGAACAGCAGATGCTAGCCACAGCCCGTGCGCTATGCATTCGGCCGCAGGTTTTGCTGCTTGATGAGCCCACCGAAGGCCTACAGCCATCCATGATCGAGTTGATCCGCAACGTGATTGTGCAGATGAAAAGTGAGGGGATGGCGGTTCTTTTGGTCGAGCAGCGCATCGATGCGATCCTGGCGATCGCCGATCAGGTCGCCTTCATCAACAGTGGCAAAAACCTCGAAACACTGAGTGCCGAGGCGCTGCGCGCCGACCCGCAAAAGCTGCACACTTATCTTGGCGTGTAACTAAGCGCCGGGATGGTCTTTGATAAAGCCCGGCGCCTAAAGCCCGCTGATTTTCCTCAAAAGGGCGGTAAGGGTCTTTTGTTCCGCAGCACTGAGCGGCTTCATCGTTTCACGGGATATCGCCAGACCCGCGCGATAAAGCTGGTCGACCTTACCCACATGCTCGGGCGCGATTGATAGGACGCTGCGGCGTTTGTCCTTTGGGTCAGGTGCGGCGATGATCATGCCGCGGTCGCGCAGTCGATCGACGACGCCCTTGATCGTGGCCACGTCCATTGCGGCGCGGCGGCCAAGTTCATTTTGCGAACACGGCCCCAATTGAGCCAGCCGAATGAGCGCGGAGAACTGCGTCGGCGTCAGGCCATAGGGCGCCAGCATCTGGAAAATTGTGGCATGGCGTTGGCCCGACAGTCGGATCAGGTAGCCGACCTGGTCTTCCAGCACGTAAGCTTGGTCTGTTGCGTCTATCGTATCATCAGCCAACGCGGTCTCCATGTCGCAAGCTAGCAAAGGTGGGTTGCGGGCGTTCAGCTTGCGCCTAGTTGCTTGCACTGCGGGCTTTCTTCGTTAGCCTACTAACGTAAATGGGAGGGCGCAATGACGGACAGTTCAGCGAAACTTGTCATCAAAAATATTGGTCTGCTTTTGACGGGTAAGATCGAAGCGCCGATTGCGGATGGTGATTGCGTGGTGGCTGTTGGCGGACGCATCGCTGAGTTTGGCTATGAAACGGACCTCGATCTGGACGGGGCCGATTGTGTGATCGATGCCAAAGGGGTCACGCTCGCGCCGGGGCTGATCGATAGCCATATCCATCCCGTTGTCGGAGATTACACGCCGCGCCAGCAGCAATTGCATTGGATCGACTCAACGCTCAATGGGGGCGTGACGACGATGATTTCGGCAGGTGAGGTGCATATGCCGGGTCGGCCGAAGGATATTGTCGGGCTCAAAGCCATGGCGATCGCGGCGCAGCGCTGGTATGAAAATTTCCGGCCCTCCGGCGTCAAGGTTCTGGCGGGTGCACCCGTGATTGAACACGGGATGGAGGAGCAGGACTTCAAAGATCTGGCCGATGCAGGCGTTAAGTATCTCGGGGAAGTCGGGCTCGGCACCGTCAAAGACGGCAAGACCGCGAACCAGATGGTGTCTTGGGCGCGCAAATACGGCATCCAATCAACGATCCACACGGGTGGCCCTTCGATCCCGGGCTCCGGTCTGATTGATGCGGACATGGTCTTAGAGACAGGCACGGATGTTGTCGGACATATCAACGGCGGTCACTCCGCGCTGCCGGATGAACAGATTGTGTGCCTGTGCGAAAACTGCACCAAGGGCCTGGAGATTGTGCATAACGGCAATGAGCGCGCCGCACTGCTGACGCTCAACACCGCGCGCGAGTTGGACAAGCTCGACCAGATAATTTTGGGCACCGATGGCCCGGCAGGCTCCGGCGTGCAGCCGCTTGGGATTTTGCGGATGGTTGCGATGCTGTCGAGCCTTGGCCATGTCGATGCCGCAACGGCGTTTTGCTTTGCAAATGGCAATACTGCGCGCCAGCGTGAGTTGGATGTGGGCCTGCTTGAGCCCGGGTTTTCAGCCGATTTTGTGTTGATGGATCAGGCGCAGCACGCGCCGGGCGCGGATCTGCTGGCCTCGGTGCAGTTGGGCAATCTACCAGGCGTCGGCATGACGATCATCGATGGCGAGGTCCGCTCGTTGCGCAGTCGAAACACGCCGCCGGCGCAAAGGCTGCCGGAGGTGGTCGCGTCTTAGTCGTGCGGTTGCGGCGGGGCAGCTCTAGCGGTCCAGCTTGGACGCGTTGACCGCCAGTTTGGAAAGCAGCGCCCTGAACTGCGCCCGTTCGCGCGCCGGAAGCGCGTCCAAAACTTCCCTCTCCCGCGTGGCAAAATAGGCGGCGATCTTTTCATGCATCTGACGCCCAGGCGGGGTGATGGCAAGCTTTGATTTACGCCTGTCATCGGGGTTGGGGGTTCGCGTCAGATAGCCATTGCGCTCCATCCGCGAGACCGCGCGAGAGATGGAATTTCGCGGCATCCTGGTCAAAACAGCGACGTCCCGAGACGACAAAACTGCGTAATGGGTCAGGCACATCAGCAGCTGGTATTCGGCGCGGAAGAGCCCAAAATCACGCAACACATCCTCGTAGACCGGAAAGATTATCGCATTGGCCAGGTAGGAAATTTTGTAGGCGTCGGGAAACTCCACAGCTTCAAAGATAAGCGTCGGATCCAATTCTGCCTTTTGTTTCTTTCCTGACATTAATGTCTTTCCACGCCTGCTCGGGGCCGACTTAGCACTTGCTTTGGCGATGGTGAATGCCTAACGTTTCGTCCCGTATGGGAGGAAATTGGGATGGCGGATCAGGTTAAGCTGACCATTCCGGACCTTGCGGCCAAAAAAGCCGCGGGCGAGCGTCTTGTGATGGTCGCCGTGGGTGAAGCGATGTCGGCTGCCTGGGCCGAACGCGCGGGCATCGATATCATCGGCATTGGTGACAGCCTGGGCATGACGCTGCATGGCCATGAAAACACGCTTGCCATCACCGTCGACCAGATGATCGATCACTGCCGTGCCGTTCGTCGCGGGGCGCCTGGCACCTTCACGCTGGCCTCCATGCCATACGGCTCTTATGCGACGCCGGGCTTGGCGGTCGACAACGCCATCCGGCTGATGAAGGAAGGTGGCATTGAAGCCGTCAAACTCCAAGGCGGACGGGAGATCGCCCATATCATCCAGGCTGTTGCGGATGCCGGCGTCCCCGTGATGAGCCATGTCGGTCTTCTGCCGCACCGCGTCCATCTTATGGGCGGCTTTAAGATGCAGGGTCGAACGGCCGATGCCGCGCTGGAGATTATCGAGAACGCAAAGGCAATCGAAGAGGCCGGTGCAATCGGGCTTGAGATCGAGGCGATGCCCTATGAGGTGGGTAAAGCCGTCGATGAGGCGGTCAGCATTTTCACATTTTCGATCGGGGCAGGGGCCGCCGGGACCTGTCAATTGCTCAACGGATATGACCTGATCGGCGCGTTTGACACGTTCAAACCGAAATTTGCCAAGCGCTACGCCAATGTCGCGGAGATCGCCACAAAGGCGTTCTCCGACTTTGCCGATGAGGTGCGCGCCGGCGCGTTCCCCGACGCAGACCACAGCTACAAGATGAAACCCGAAGAGATATCCAAGCTAAATTCAGCGCTAGGAAAGGGATGAAGCTATGAAGGACGACGCATACAAAAGAACGGGCCAACGCATTCCAAACGGGATGCTTGTGGACAATTACCCGCGCAACATGTGGTGGGTGGCAGCACATCGCGATGAAGTGACAACCGAGCCGTTGGCGCGCTGGCTGTTGGAGGTGCCGGTGGTGCTTTACCGGCTCGAAGACGGAACGCCCGCGGCACTTTATGACCGATGCCCGCATCGATGGGCGCCTTTGTCAGAGGGCCATGTCGATGGCGACAAGATCGTCTGCCCGTACCATGGCATGGAGTTCAACACAGGCGGCCACTGTACCAAAGCGCCGACCCAAACCATGATGCCCAAGACAGCGCAAATCCCCGCCTTCACTGTGCGTGAGGCTGGAGCGTTCATTTGGATTTGGATGGGCGACCAGGACGAGATCGACAGCGACCCGCCCGAAGTGGGCTATCAAATCGATCCCAATTGGAGCTTCATCCACGGCTATTACGAGGTTGCGGCAAACTGGGTTCTGATCCGCGAGAATGTGCTTGACCTGACCCATATCGCGTTTCTGCACAAAAACACCTTCAAGCAGAATGACTGGATCACTGCGCCCGATACCTACATGGAAGGCGAGACGGTCTGCTATGAGCAGGAGTTTGATCTCGCACCGCTCTCGCCGCTTTTCTGCGCCGGTATGGGCCTGCCGGAAGATAAGCCGATCAAGCGCGTCCAAAAGGGCCGAATGCCGACATTGGCAATCTCGTTTTCCGACTGGAACGTACATGACCCCGATCCCGAGGAAGGCCGACGGTCTGATTTCATCATGCGCGGGTGTCACATCGTGACTCCATCAACCCGTGGTCATACGCATTACTTCTGGGGGGCAGCCTTTGACGTGCCAACGCTGTCGGAAGAGGTCGCGACCAAGACCAAGGCAAGCGTCGTCGCGGCGTTTGATGAGGACAAGCACCTTCTCGAAGTGATGCAGGCGCAAATCGCGGCCGATCCGCGTGGACTTAACTATTTGGAGGTCACGCTTGGGGCTGACGGGGCTGGCATCAAAGTGCGTCAAATCCTCAACAAAAAGCTGGCCGCCGAAGGGCGGGCCCTTAACTGATCACGGGCTCTGCCCGTGCGTGACACAATCGACGCCATCTCGGTGACGTAGCCGCCGACGACGCAAACGCGTCGCTCAAGCTCCAGCTTGACGATCTCAACGGTCAGGTCGAAAGACTCTTGGATCATGTGGTTGAAGCCAACAATAGCGCTGTGATCAGTGCCTATGAAAACAAGATCGACAAGCTTGAGCGCGACAAGATCGTGCTCCGCGAGAGGATTGCCGAAGCAGTGCCCGAAAAGGGTCGGTTTGAGGATTGTATGGAACTCGCAATGCGGTTCTTATCAAGCCCTTGGAAAATATACAAAAATGGTGACTTTGCTATGCGCCAAACGGTGCTGCGTCTGGCGTTTGCAGAGCCTCTTCGATACGGCCTAAATGGAATGTATGGAACTCCCGAATTTGCGTTCCCTTTTAAGTATTTAGGGGGGATTTCGGGATCGAAAAGCGAGATGGTGCTGCAGGGGAGGATTGAACTCCCGACCTCGTCCTTACCAAGGACGCGCTCTACCACTGAGCTACTGCAGCATCGCCTAATTCCCGACTGCGCCGGATAAAAAGTGCGGACAGCCGCGCAGAAACTACCAACACGCGCTCTGAGCGGGCAGTCTTGGCAATGACAGCTTTTTCCCCAATCAAAAACCGCCAGCAAAAGCGTGGGCGGTGGTTAGACGCAATTGGCCAATGACGCAAGCGCATTCTGGACGCTTGCTGCGCACTGAGCTAGACGGGTGTTATGGAGCGACGCCACCCCGAAACCAAGCGGCCTGCGCGCGCGTCAAGCCGGGAGGATCGGCTAAAAAAGGCGTTGAAGGCAAATCTTCAGCGCCGCAAAGCGCAAGCGCGCGCGCGTGGCGATATGGGCGACAAAGAGCCGGACAAACCGGAAAAAAACTGAGGGCAGGCAATGGATACAATTATTGTTCGCGGCAACGGGCCGCTATCTGGTCAGATCCCCATCTCTGGGGCGAAAAACACCTGCCTGAAGCTTATGGCCGCTGCGATCCTCAGCGATGAGCCGCTGACACTGACCAATGTCCCGCGGCTTGCTGATGTCGAAACACTTTCGCATCTGCTTGAGACCTTAGGGGTCGAGATCGCCAGGCTGCAAGAGGGTCGCGTTTTAGTCCTCTCAGCCCGCCAAATTACGAGCCGCAAGGCCGATTACGATATCGTGCGCAAGTTGCGCGCCTCATTTAACGTGCTGGGCCCACTTTTGGCGCGCGAAGGTGAGGCGATCATTTCGCTTCCGGGCGGTTGTGCAATCGGTGCGCGCAAGGTCGATCTACACATGATGGCGCTCGAAAAACTTGGCGCCGAAATCACGCTGCAGGATGGCTATGTCTATGCCCGCGCGCCGCATGGCCTCACAGGGGCGGTGATCGATTTCCCAATGGTTTCGGTTGGCGCGACTGAAAATGCGCTCACCGCAGCGACGCTGGCACAGGGCACAACAGTGATCCGAAACGCAGCGCAGGAGCCGGATACGGTCGACTTGGCGCAATGCCTGATTGAAATGGGTGCAAAAATCACCGGCGCCGGTACGCGCGAAATTACGGTCGAAGGCGTCGGGCGGTTAAGCGGCTCAACCCACGAGGTCATTCCCGATCGCATTGAGATGGGCACCTTTATGATCGCACCCGCAATCTGTGGCGGCTCGATCGAGCTGCTCGGCGCACGCCGCGATCTGGCGGAAGCGTTTTGCGTGAAGCTGGAAGAAACGGGCATGACCATTTCGACGACCGATGCCGGCATGCGTGTGACGCGGGGCAATGAGCCAATTCAAGCGGTAGACGTGGTGACCGCGCCTTTTCCGGGCTTCCCGACAGACCTCCAAGCGCAGTTCATGGCGTTGATGTGCACGTCCAACGGCACGGCAAGGCTGGAAGAGACGATTTTTGAGAACCGCTTTATGCACGCGCCCGAACTCATCCGAATGGGGGCCCAAATTGACGTGCAGGGCGGCTTGGCCACAGTCACCGGCGTTGACCAATTGAAAGGCGCGCCTGTCATGGCAACCGATCTGCGCGCTAGCGTGTCGCTGGTTTTGGCGGGACTTGCCGCTGCCGGGGAGACGCGGGTTGCGCGGGTCTACCACCTTGACCGAGGATATGAGCGGATCGAGGAGAAACTGTCGGCCGTTGGCGCCGATATCGCGCGGGTTCGCACCGATGGCTGAGGATGCCCGTTTCGAAGACGGGGCGGAGCGGCCGCTAAGGCTGCGCGCATTGGACGACGAAGATCTGCGGGTCTTGTCGAGCCTTGTGCAAGACGCTGTCTTCCCATTGGGTGAGATGACCTGGGATCGCGGCGCGCGGCGCTTTGCGTTGCTCATCAACCGGTTCCGGTGGGAAGAGCTGACCGAACGGCGCGCGCCTGAGCGGGTGCAATCGGTACTGGCTATAGAGGATGTGTCGAGCGTGCGCAGCCAAGGCCTTGATCGACAAGACAAAGAGGTTGTCCTGTCACTTCTTTCGATTGAGTGGCGCGCAGGCGATGATGGAACGGGGCATGTCAGCTTGCTGCTGGCCGGCGATGGCGTGATCGAGCTGGCCGTGGAGGCGTTGGAGTTGAGCTTGCGTGACGTGACGCGGCCCTATGTGGCGCCGTCTGGGAAACGCCCTGACCACCCAGCTTGAGGTACCGGGCCTTGCGGGCTATGTGGCTCGGAACCCGATGGGATGGGAAAAGCAATGCCCTTTTTTCTCGACACGCGTGATGCCGATTTTGAGCGTCAATTCGAAGCGCTGCTTGGGGCAAAGCGCGAAGAGGCGGCCGATGTGGATGCGGCAGTTGCGGAGATCATTGCAGATGTGCGGAAGGGCGGCGACGATGCCCTGATCGAACTGACCGCGCGCTTCGACCGGGTGGCTTTAACGCCCGAGACATTGGCCTTTACAGCTGCGGAAATCGCAGATGCGGTGGCTCAGGTGCCCGAAGTGGAGCGAGCCGCTTTGGAACTGGCCACACAGCGGATCCGCGACTATCACGAACGCCAAGTCCCCGAAGACGCGAGTTGGCAGGACGAAACCGGCGCAACGCTTGGATGGCGCTGGTCGGCTGTTGCAGCGGCCGGGCTTTACGTGCCGGGCGGACTTGCCAGCTATCCCTCATCGGTGCTGATGAATGCGATCCCGGCCCAGGTTGCCGGCGTGGGCCGATTGGTGATTACGGTGCCAACGCCCGACGGCATTGCCAATCCTCTGGTCCTGCTCGCCGCCCAACTATCTGGCGTGGACACAATCTACCGTATCGGCGGCGCGCAGGCGATTGCGGCGCTTGCATATGGGACAGACAGCATCGCGCCGGTCGACAAGATCACCGGGCCGGGCAATGCCTATGTCGCGGCGGCGAAGCGCCGGGTCTTTGGCCAGGTTGGGATCGATATGATCGCCGGTCCATCTGAGATCTTGGTGATCGCCGATCGAACCGCGGATCCGGACTGGATCGCCATCGATCTGCTCAGCCAAGCCGAACATGACCAAAGTGCACAATCAATTCTAGTGACCGATGACCCGAAATTGGCCGACAAGGTCTCAGCCTCGGTAGAGCGCCACCTCAGAACGCTCAGTCGGGCTGATATTGCCGGGCCAAGCTGGCGCGAAAACGGTGCGATCATCGTCACGCGCGATCTCGCGGAGGCTTGCGCCGTCTCTGATCGGGTCGCCCCCGAGCATCTTGAGATAGCAACCGAAGATGCCGAGGCGCTGGCCGGCCTGATCCGTCACGCCGGTGCGATCTTTCTGGGCCATTGGACCCCCGAGGCAATTGGCGATTATATCGGCGGACCAAATCATGTCTTGCCCACGGCGCGTTCTGCACGGTTTTCTTCCGGGCTGAGTGTCCTGGATTTCATGAAACGCACCACACTTGCAAAGATGACGCCGGATGCGCTGCGTGCCATCGGACCTGCCGCCGAGACGCTCGCACAAGCGGAAAGCCTTGAGGCGCATGGCCAGTCGGTGCGCGCCCGTCTTGACCGGCTTAACCGCTAGGGGCATGACCGGGTCATGAGCCACATCGCCCATATTGAGATCGACGCTGCCGGTCTGCCCGCTCCGACGCCTGAGATTGAGCAGGAACGCAATGTGGCGATCTTTGACATTTTGGAGGAAAACAGCTTTGCGTTGCCGCAGGGCGACCCGGGACCCTACCGGGTGACCTTGGCAATCCGGGACAAACGTCTGGTCTTTGATATCGATGCCGAGGATGGTGCGGATGCGACCGAATTCCACCTCTCGCTGCAGCCGTTTCGCCAGGTTGTCAAAGACTATTGGCAGATCTGCGAGAGCTATTTCGACGCCGTCAAACGCCTGCCGCCAAGCCAGATCGAAGCTATCGACATGGCCCGACGCGGCATCCACAACGAAGGCGCTCGGGTCTTGCAAGAACGCCTCGATGGCAAAGCAGACGTCGATACAGACACAGCACGGCGCCTTTTCACCCTTATCTGCGTTCTACATTTCGGGAATTGATCGGGTGGAGAACGCGGACTTCCCCAGCTCGGTTCTCTTCTGTTGCGACTATAATTCCATCCGATCACCCATGGCCGAGGCGCTGATGAAGCGTCTTTATGGCCACCGGGCTTATGTGCAATCGGCGGGCGTTAAACATGACCTCGAAATCGACGGATTTGCAGTGTCCGTTTGCGCTGAGCTTGGCGTCGCACTGGAGCGTCATCGCGTGCGCAGCTTTGACGAAATGGAGCAATGGGGCGACGACCTTTCGGGCTTCGACTTGATCGTCTCACTTTCACCGGCCAGCCAGCGCCGCGCGCTTGAATTGACGCGGCATTATCACCTGGCGGTCGAATATTGGGCGATCCTGGACCCGTCGGGCCTGGGTGAGACGCGTGAGGACAAGCTTGCCTCCTACCGCCAGGCTCGCGATCAGATCATCGAGAAAATTCGCGCACGCTTCGGCCCGTCTACGGAAGAGCCTTTGGCGGGGCCGTAATCTGGCCTCGTAGCCGGTGCGTGACACGGCGCTTTGAACTTTTTTCCCGCAGGTCGGCCAACCTCAAATCGCGCGGCAAGCATGTGTCGATTTGCCTTGAAAATCCGCAGCAATGGGCGCATTTACCCCATGCCCGCAATCTGGCGGGCCTAAATATGGAGACCCCATGGCCAAGGAAGAAATGCTCGAATTTCCCGGCGTCGTGAAGGAACTCCTGCCCAATGCGACATTCAGGGTCGAGCTGGAAAACGGCCATGAGATCATCGCCCATACGGCAGGAAAGATGCGCAAAAATCGCATCCGTGTTCTGGCAGGCGACAAAGTGCAGGTGGAGATGACGCCCTACGACCTGACGAAGGGCCGTATCAACTACCGCTTCAAATAGTGCGCCTGATCCTCGCTTCGGGCTCACCGCGGCGGCGGGAACTGCTGTCTGT
>JBCCXT010000022.1:0-58378 GCA_039191215.1 Pseudomonadota bacterium | reverse complement strand
GCACTGCATGAGATGTCGGGAAGAAGGGCTCAAGACGCGCCCCCTGCGCCTCTGCCAGCCGGAACAGGACCGGCATGTCCGCCGCTCATCTTCAAACCGTGAACCACGCCGCCACCCGGAAACCAACGGGCCCTGAGTCTAAGGCCGATGCTCAATTTGTCCCGGGTTGCAGTTTATTGTGCGCGTGGGATGTCAAAATCCGGTTCTGCCAAAGTGAAGCCAGAGAATTGGAACCCGGGCGTCACGGTGCAGGACACCAACGTGTAGGCGCCAGTTGTCTCTGCGCATTGCCAATGCTGCGCCGGAACGATCAGCTGCGGGGCGCCGCGCGTGAGATCGGCGGTCAATATTTGGGCCGAGGCCGGCCCCGCCTCCGTCTCGGAGAGGCTCAGCACAAGATCGGCCCCGGCATGAAAATGCCAAATCTCCGTTGCATCGACTTTGTGCCAATGACTGCGTTCGCCCTCGGCCAGCAAAAAGTAGATGCAGGTCCCGATTGGACGCCCGCCGGCATCGCTCGCCGCGATCCAGGTCTGGCGATAGTGACCGCCCTCGGGATGGGGTTGCAGGCCAAGTTCGGCGACTATTTCCGCGGCGGTCATGGCTTCTTCGCGGTGCTTGGCGCAAGGTCCATTTCGAAGAAGACGAGCTGACCACGCATTGAGTCTGGCACCTCTTGATACGGGCCGCGGCGGCGAAAGCCCATCCGGTCATAAAACCTCTGAGCCGCCTTAAGCTGAATGCCGGTATCCATCACAACACGGGCATGCCCAAGATCGCGCGCATCCTTAAGTAGTTGGTTCATCAATCCCCAGCCCAGGCCCGAGCCGCGCGCCTGTTCGGTCAAAAACACCCTTTTGATCTCTGCATCACCCGTTGCCAGCGTGTGCACCGATCCGCAGCCAACCGCACGGCCGCTGTGCATGACCAACCGCATCCGACCCAAAGGCGGACGATAGGCTGCCTCGTCCGCAAGTGCTGCCGCAAGGATGTCATCAGGATAGAAGACCTCGGCCAATGCGCGGGTATCGGGGTCGTCCCTTAGGTAGTCTCGATAGGCCCAATTAAGTTCCCGAAACGCCTGCATTTGGGCCGCGCCTTGAGGCTCGATGAACTGGTAGGTCATCCCCTGAGAATGGAGCGGCCAGCATAGATTGCCGTCTCGCCCAGTTGCTCTTCGATACGGATCAGTTGGTTGTATTTCGCAAGCCGGTCCGAGCGTGCCAAAGAGCCCGTTTTGATCTGGCCGCAATTGGTCGCAACGGCGAGGTCTGCAATGGTTGCGTCCTCAGTCTCGCCCGAGCGATGCGACATCACGCAGGTCATCCGGTTGCGATGGGCCATATTCACGGCGGCCAGCGTTTCTGACAAGGTGCCGATCTGGTTGACTTTAACCAGCAGTGAGTTGGCGGCACCATCTTCAATGCCGCGCTCGAGGCGCGCGGGGTTGGTCACAAAAAGATCGTCGCCGACAAGCTGGACTTTGCCGCCCAATGCATCGGTTAGCATTTTCCAGCCGTCCCAATCATCTTCGGCGCAGCCATCCTCGATCGACAGGATCGGATAATCCTCACAAAGCGCCGAGAGATAGGCGACATTTTCCTCAGCGGAGAGTGTTTTCTCCTCTCCCGCAAGGACATAGGCGCCGTCCTTGAAGTATTCCGTTGAGGCGCAATCGAGCGCGAGCATGATCTCATCACCAGCCGAATAGCCTGCTTTCCCGATGGATTTCAGGATGAAATCGAGCGCATCGCGAGTCGAACTCAGATTGGGGGCAAAGCCGCCCTCATCGCCGATACCCGTCGACAGGCCGGCAGATGAGAGCTCCTTTTTCAGCGTATGGAAAATCTCTGAGCCGGTGCGCACCGCATCCGCGATCGTGCCGGCGGCCACGGGCATGATCATAAACTCTTGGATGTCGATCGGGTTGTCGGCATGCTCGCCCCCGTTGATGATGTTCATCATCGGCACAGGCAGCACCCTTGCGGCCGTCCCGCCGACATAGCGGTAGAGCGGCTGGGCAGTGAAATCGGCGGCCGCTTTGGCTGTGGCCAAGCTCACACCCAGGATCGCATTGGCGCCCAAGCGGCCTTTATTGGCCGTGCCGTCCATCTCGATCATGGCTGCATCGATGGCTTCTTGATCGGTCGCGTCAGAGCCCAAAAGGCCTTCGGCTAGCGCGCCGTTCACCGCAGCCACCGCCTCACGCACACCCTTGCCTTTGTAGCGCGCCGCATCGCCATCGCGCCTTTCGACCGCCTCGTGCACGCCGGTCGACGCACCAGAAGGAACGGCCGCCCGGCCCATTGTGCCGTCCTCCAGCGTGACATCAACTTCAACGGTGGGATTGCCGCGGCTGTCAAGAATTTCGCGGGCGTGAATGTCGATGATGGTGCTCATGGCGGGCTCTTTCGCGTTGGTTGGGCGGTAGAGCGGTCTTTAGCGGCATTTCCAGGCGGGTGAAAGGCTAGGGCGTTCGGCGGGCGCGTGCCTCACGCGCGAGTGTGTAGAGCCCGGTAGCAATGACGATGGCGGAGCCGAACCAAGTGCTCAAGCCCGGCTGCTCGCCAAAGACAATCGCGGCGATGGTGAAGGCAAAGATCAGCCGCGTGTAGCGAAACGGGGTTACAACCGCGATATCGCCCTGGCGCATCGCCGTTGTGATGGAAAAGTATGCAATTGCACCAAAAACGGCGGCCCCAAAGAGCATGGCCGTGGTAGCGGGTGTCGGCGGCACAAGCTCGCCCGTGAACGCCATCAATATGAGGCCAGCAGGGATGGTGGAGAAAAAACCGTAGCTTGCCAGCTGGACCGACGGGATGCTTTTGGGCACAAATCGCGTGGAGAGATCGCGCGCTGACAGGCCGGTGACCGCTAAGATGGCAAGCAAAAGGAGGATGCCATGTTCGCCACCGGCTTGGTCGGGGCGCAAGATTAGCAAGACGCCAAAAAGGCCGACAAAGATGGCAAGCCAGCGGCGCCAGCCGACGCTTTCGCGCAAAAAGACCGCCGCACCAAGTGTGACGAGAAGCGGGGTTGCCTGTAATACCGCGCTGACCAGGGCAAACGGCAGATTGGCAAGCGCAGTGACAACCGCCAAGGTGCCCCAGATCTCGGCCAGGTTTCGGATGATGACGGGGCGCGTGAAAAGCACGGGTGACAGCAGTTTCACGCCCTGTAGCTTGGCGTATCCGGCCAAAAGCGGGGCGCCAAATAGGCCGAACGTCACGACAATTTGGCCGGTTGGGACAGTATCAGCTGACAAGACGATGAACATATCGGCCAAAGCGAATGTCAGCATCGCCAGCGTCATCCAGATGATGCCGCGCAAATTGTCCATGTATCGCCTCCCTGCGCGTTCGCCCTATCGCAGTCCCGAGGCACAGGCAATCGGGCCTCGGGGGGCATCGAACCCCCGCTCGGCCCGTGGGCGCTCCGCTCTGATCGTCATCACCTCACATTGCAAATGTTCCGCGGCAGCTCGCCACGACGAGGGCTCCTTTAGGGGCGCGAGGAGGGGCGACCGCCCTTAGCGATGAGGCCTTTGCAAAAGCCGATCCATTGACTGCAGGAAACGGGCGCGATCTGCCTTTGAAAACGCGGCCTTGCCACCGGATTGGTTGAGCGGGTCGGCCGCACGCATGTCGGTCATCAGGTCCCTGGTTGCAAGTCGCGCGCCGATATTGCGCGCATTGAGCACTTCACCATTAGGCTGCACGACATTTGCGCCGGTTTTGATCACGCGGTCCGCCAGCGGCACATCATCTGTGACCACAATATCACCTGGCCCGGCGCGCTCAGCGATCCAATTGTCCGCCGCGTCCAACTCGTCGCCTACAACTTGCAGGGTGACCAGGGGGTTCTTGGGTGGCCTGATGCCGCCATTGCAGACCAGCACCATTGCCACCCCGTATCGCTGTGCCACCCGCTCGGCCTCCGATTTCACCGGACAGGCATCCGCGTCGATGTAAAGCGTCACGACCGCTTCACGCCGAAAAGTTCCAACCGGTGGCCTTTGAGCTTATAGCCAAGCTTCGCGGCAATCCGTTCTTGCAGCGCCTCGATCTCGGGATCGACAAATTCGATCACCTCACCGGTTGTGACATCGATCAAATGGTCATGGTGGTCGCGTTCGGCATCTTCATAGCGCGCGCGTCCGTCGCCAAATTCAAGCCGCTCGATAATGCCGGCCTCTTCGAACAGTTTCACCGTTCGATATACGGTCGCAATCGATATGCCGGGATCACGCAATGAAGCGCGGGCGTGGAGCTCCTCCACATCCGGGTGGTCGTCGGCTGCGTCGAGGATATCGGCCACGACGCGGCGCTGTTCTGTCATGCGCAGCCCTTTGGCCTCGCAGCGATCGGCAATCGTCTCGGACATGGCATCTCGGGTCCTCGAAGCATCGCTCGGTTTATCCTGCGCGGGCCTGAAGAGCAATCAAACTCCGGTGCCGGTCCGCGCAGAACGGCATTGATCTATCCGAAATTCACACCGCCGCCCATTTGGCCCGTGACAGCATCGAGATCAGCCTGGCTCAGCCCAAGCGCACGGGCCAGATCGTTCAGGAATTGCGCCTCTGCTTGGCTGTCGAGATCGATGGCCAGAAGGGCTGTCGCAAAAACCTGGCGGCGCAAGCCCGGCTCGTTTGGAACTTCGGCGGCAAATGCCATCACATCAATCGGCGCATCCAGTTCTGATTGAATAAACGCACGCTCCTGCGCGCTCGCATCCGCCAGGCTGCCCAGGATGTTTTCCCGCTCGGCCGCGTCGATCCGGCCGTCGGATTTGGCGGCCATGATCATAGCCCGGATCATCAAACCAGCCATTGCTTCTTCATCCGCCGTCGGCGCCGCAGATTGCGCACCGCCTGCCAAGGCTTCATTCAGCCGGGCGCCAAAGCCATCCGTGCCCGCGCCCTGCGCGCCGCCTAATAGTTGGCCCAACTGGCCGCCGCCCATCCCGGCCAAAAGTCCGCCCAAGCCGCCGGCGGCAGGGCCCGACCCACTGGAGCCGCCGCCCAAGCCCTGCAGAATGTCGCCAAGACCACCGGCGCCACCGCCCCCGCCACCCAAAAGCGCGCCCAGATCGGGCATGCCGCCTGTGTTGCCCGAGCCACCCACGCGCATGTTTTGCAATTGGTCCAACAGGCCGCCGCCGTTACGCGCCCCGCTTTGTCCGCGCTGCGACAGGGCTTGGGCGCCTTTCGCTAAAGCCACGCCAACAGCCACCTTCGCCAATGTGTTCATCAAACTCATGTTTTGCACTCCCCTCGCATCAATGATCGCCCTAAATTGACAGGACGATCCGACAATTCCAGAGCGAATTGATCCGCACACGGGGAAAGTTGTGCTGTGTTCCCAGCTCTTACGTCCCGCAAAAGGTCTGCGCGACGACCTCCTCGGCGCGCGGTGCGTCGGCGAGATCGGCGTCTTCGGGGGCGAGCGTGAACGGGGTAGCCAGCGCGTGCATCAACCTGTCAAACGGGCCGCGATCGCCGACGATTGCCGCTGTGATTGCTTCTTCGACGCGGTGGTTGCGGGCAATGAGGGCAGGGTTCACGGCCGACATCTGTGCCACACGGTCCGGTATCCCGGCGACCTCGGCTGACCAGCGACCAAACCATTGCTCGAAAGCGGCCGCGTCGCGAAACTCTTCCCGCGCGCGGGCCGGTTCGTTGCTCGACAAGGCTTGGAATGTGCGGGTGAAATCTGCACCGCCCGCCTCCATCAAGGCCAAAAGTTCCTGTCCCAAAGGCGCGGCATCTGGCCCAAGGCCAATCTTTGCGCCCAGCACGCGGGCCCATTCGGCGCCAAACGTGTCCGCAAAGCCATTCACATCGGCTGTAAACTCTTCGATTGCGGCGTCACCGTCCGGCATCAAAGGCAGAAGTGCTGTGGCCAATTGCGCGAGGTTCCACATCGCAACATTTGGTTGATTGCCATAGGCATACCGGCCGAATTGATCGATCGAGCTAAACACGCGATCGGCCGAATAGTCGTCCATGAAGGCGCAAGGGCCATAATCGATCGTCTCGCCTGAAATGGCGCAGTTATCGGTGTTCATCACGCCGTGGATGAAGCCCACCCCCATCCAGGCGGCCACAAGCCGGGCTTGGGCCGCGACAACAGATTGCAGCAATCCGCGCGGGCCCTCCGCGTTTGGGGCATGGCGCGAAATTGCATGCTCTGTCAGGGCCGCCAACGCGTCGCGGTCATCGCGTGCGGCAAAGAACTGAAATGTGCCCACCCGGATATGACTGTCGGCGACCCGCGTCAGAACGGCGCCCGGCAAGGGGCGTTCGCGCAACACTATCTCACCGGTCAAAACGGCAGCCAAGGCCCGGGTCGTCGGGATGCCCAAAGCCGCCATCGCCTCGGATATGATGTATTCGCGGATGACCGGGCCAAGCCAGGCCCGACCGTCGCCCATCCGGCTGTATGGCGTCCGGCCTGAGCCCTTCAATTGGATGTCGCGCCGCAGTCCCGATTCGGTGACAACTTCTCCCAGCAGGATGGCACGCCCATCGCCCAGTTGCGGCGACCAGCCGCCAAACTGATGGCCCGCATAAACTTGTGCGATCGGGCTTGCGCCGGGCGGCACTTCATTGCCGCTAAAGACTTGCGCGATGTGCTGGGGATCATCGGGCAAACCGATACCAAGTTCTGCGGCCAAAGGGCGGTTGACTGCAAAAAGCGCCGGCTCTGTGACGGAAGAGGGCGACATGCGCGTGAAAAACCGCTCCGGCAGCCGGGCATATGAATTGTCGAATGGGATTTCCAGGTCGTGGCTCATGGGCCAGATGTAGGCGCTCTGGCTCGGTCAATAAAGTCCAGGGTCGGACCTGGCCTCCGCGCCTTGCGCGGATCGGGCCGAGGATGGCTCCGTAAGGGGCTTGACGAGGCACGACCCACCGTACGTGCAGGCGCCGATGTCAAAGCCGGGCGAGCCGTTCGGTCAAAAGCGCAAAAAAACCATCCGCGTCCAAATCGCCCATGAACATCGCGGTCTTGGGCCGGTCCGTGACACCCCACCAATCGGCAACGGTCATGCCCATGGTCAGCTCTGAATTGGTCTCGATCTCGACGTTCACATGGCGACCGGTGAACAAGTCAGGTGCGATCAAATAGGCAATGACACAAGGGTCATGTAACGGCGCGCCTTCAGAGCCATATTTCTCTTTGTCGAAGCGCTCAAAGAAATCGGTCCATTCGGCAACCATTTGGCCGACTCTCGTGCCCAAGCTCCGAAACGCATCCACACGCGGCCTTGTGGCCAAAGCTCTATGCGTCACGTCCAATGGCATCACGGTAATCTTAACTCCAGACCGAAACACGATATCAGCGGCTTGCGGATCGACATAAATGTTGAACTCTGCCGCGGGCGTGATGTTGCCAACTTCAAAATACGCGCCCCCCATCAACACAATCTCCGCGATGCGCGGGGCAATGTCCGGGGCGCGCCTGAGGGCTGTTGCAAGATTGGTCAGCGGCCCAAGCGCACACAGCGTCACGCTTCCCGGCGGTTCTGCGCGCAGCATGCCGATGATAAAATCCACGCCATGCCCGGGCGTCAGCGCCATCGTCGGGTCGGGCAATTGTGGCCCGTCCAAACCGGTCTTGCCATGCACATGTTCGGCCGTCACCAGCGCCCGCTCCAACGGTGCGGCGCATCCGGCAAAGACTTTGGTATCCGATCGACCGGCCAGCTCGCAAATGATACGGGCATTCCGCTCGGTTAAGGCGAGGGGGACATTCCCAGCCACCGCCACCACGCCCAACACATCTATTTCTTCGGGGCTGGCCAGGGCCAACAAGATCGCAACCGCGTCGTCTTGGCCCGGATCAGTGTCGATTATAATCTTACGCGGCATCTGCCCCCCGAGCTCCACCGAACATAGGTACGAAAATTCGGCTGCTCGATGCAAGCCCCAGGCTTAGCGATCCTCTATAGGAATGAAGCCGCGATGCGCCGGGCCGGTATAGAGCTGGCGCGGGCGCCCGATTTTAGAGCTGTCAGCGATCATTTCTTTCCACTGCGCGATCCAACCGACCGTGCGGCTAAGCGCAAAAATCGGCGTGAACATGGCTGTGGGAAAACCCATCGCTTCCAAGATGATGCCGGAGTAGAAATCGACATTCGGGAACAGCTTTTTGTCCACAAAATAAGGGTCTTCAAGCGCTTGCTTCTCCAGCTCTTTTGCGGTTTGCAAAAGCGGGTTGTTCTCGATCCCCAAAAGATCGAGCACCTCGTCGGCGCTTTCTTTCATCACCGTCGCGCGGGGGTCAAAATTCTTATAGACCCTATGGCCAAAGCCCATTAGCCGGAACGGGTCGTCTTTGTCCTTAGCGCGCGCGATGTATTCGGGGATCCGGTCGGGCGTTCCGATTTCGCGCAGCATCTCCAGACAGGCCTGATTGGCGCCGCCATGGGCGGGGCCCCAGAGACACGCAATGCCCGCCGCGATGCAGGCGAACGGATTGGCGCCAGAGGAGCCTGCAAGCCGGACGGTCGAGGTCGAGGCGTTTTGTTCGTGATCGGCATGTAGCGTGAAAATCCGGTCCATGGCGCGGCTGAGGATCGGGTTTGGGATATATTCCGCGGCGGGAACCGCAAAACACATGCGTAGGAAATTCGTCGAGTAATCCAGATCGTTGCGCGGATATACAAAGGGCTGGCCGATGGAGTATTTATAGGCCCAGGCAGCGATCGTCGGCATCTTTGCGATCAGCCGGATCGAGGCAACCTCACGCTGCCAAGGATCGGCAATGTCGGTGCTGTCGTGGTAAAACGCGCTCATCGCGCCAACAACGCCGACCATAATGGCCATCGGATGCGCGTCGCGCCGGAACCCTCGGAAAAAGTTGGTCATCTGCTCATGCAGCATCGTGTGCATGGTGACGCGGTTTTCGAAATCCGACAGCTGCGCCTGGTTCGGCAGATCACCGTAAAGCAGCAGATAACAGGTTTCGAGATAAGAGGCGCGCTTGGCCAGGTCATCAATCGAATAGCCGCGATGCAGCAAAATTCCGGCATCGCCATCGATGAAAGTCAGGCCGCTTTCGGTCGATGAGGTCGACGTAAAGCCTGGATCATGCGTGAAAATGCCCGTCGTGCCATAGAGCTTTTGGATATCGACCACGTCGGGGCCAACAGTGGGCGAGAGCATGGGAAAGTCGAAAGTCTTGCCGTCAAAGCTCAACGTCGCGGTTTTTGGGTCGGCCATGAGTGTCCCCTTCGTCAGGTCCGGGCGATGGGCTCCGGAATTTCTCTGATCCGGCGGCCCCCGGATTGACGTCAGGGGCGGCTGGCATCTTCAAGCCGGGCGATACTTTCCTCGCGTCCCAAAACGAGCATCATATCATAAACGCTTGGTGTCGCGCTGCGACCGGCCAAAGCAGCTCGAAGCGGTTTCGCGAGATCTCCGAACTTGAGGCCACGGACCTCTGCGGCGACAGTTAAAACAGCCTCAAGTGCGTCTCGCTCCCAGCTAACATTCTGCAACTGCGCAGTCAATTCAGCGAGTATACCACGGGATACCGTCGTCAGCAGCGGCGCCGTTTTCTCATCCGGCAAGATCGGTCGCGCAGTCAAAACAAAATGTGCCTTTTCAAGAAGTTCCGGCAGGGTCTTCGCACGATCTTGCAAGTAGGGAAGCGCCTGCGACAGATGGTCCGCGTCGCCGTCGGACAGCGTCGCTGCGCCGGATATCCGCAGATATTCCTGCACTGCCGCAATTAGGTCCGGGCCGGTCATATGCGCGATGTGCCAGCCAGAGATATGGGCGAGTTTCTTCAGGTCCAGTCGCGCCGGTGCGCGGCCTATCCCGCCTAAGTCAAACCAATGGCGCGCTTGGGCATCGGTGAATAGCTCATCATCCCCGTGGCTCCAGCCAAGCCGGGCCAGATAATTCCGCATCGCCGGGGCGGGGTAGCCTTCAGCGGCATAATCCATCACACCCAATGCACCATGGCGCTTCGACAGTTTTTTGCCGTCTGGGCCGTGGATCAGCGGTAGATGCGCCATAACCGGCTCGTCCCAGCCCATCGCATGGTAGATCTGCGCCTGCCGAGCCGCATTTGACAGATGGTCGTCGCCGCGGATCACATGGGTGATCCCCATATCGTGATCATCGACAACGACGGCCAGCATATAGGTCGGCGTCCCGTCAGATCGCAGCAGGACCATGTCATCGAGCAGGTCGTTGCGCGTCTTGACCGCGCCCTGGACCGCGTCTTGGATGATGGTTTCGCCGTCGCGCGGTGCACGGAGCCGAATGGCAAAGGGTGCGTCGGGGTGGTCCGCGGCGGGCACGTCGCGCCAAGGGCTCAAAAAAAGCGTTGAGCGCCCCTCAGCCTTTGCCTGATCGCGGAAGGCTTGGATCTCATCCTGGGTCGAAAAGCATTTATAGGCGTGACCGGCGGCCAGCATGGAATGGGCGACCTCCGCATGCCTGTTGGCGCGGTCAAACTGGCTGACCGCGTCGCCGTCCCAATCGAGGCCCAGCCAGCGCATGCCATCAAAGATCGCCTCCGTGGCCTCGGGCGTTGAACGGGCGCGATCAGTATCTTCGATGCGCAGCAGGAACTTGCCGCCGCGTGCGCGGGCATAAAGCCAACAAAACAACGCCGTACGTGCGGTCCCGATATGCATGATACCAGTCGGCGAGGGCGCTATACGGGTAACAACAGGGGCGCTAGAGCTCATCTTGCGGGCCTTTCCTTCACACACACTAGCGCGCGTTAACCTTTTGGAAACCATGAGGGTGGGAACTGGTTGCGCGATGTTTAAGAATTTGGCCAGCCGCTGGCAAGCCTACGGCCTGTTGATGGCTCTGGGTGCGATCTTGCAGCAGCAGCGCGGTGCGCTTTTACCCTGGTGCCCGGTTTTTATGGGGCTGGGAGTGGCGCTGTATTTCAGTCTCAGTCAGGAACCTGCGCCGCCATTTTACGCGGGACTGATCGTTGTTCTTTTGGCAGCGCTTTTGGCGGCGTTGCGCTGGCGCGAAATGGTCGGGCCGATCGCCCTAGCAGCGATGTTCTTCTGCGCCGGTACATTGATTGCTGGTATCCGCACCCATCTTGTTGCGGGCCCTGTTCTGGAAGCGCGATATTACGGCGCCATTGAGGGCCGTGTTGTCGTGGTTGATCGCTCCGCCTCCAACGCCATCCGGGTGACGTTGGAAGACGTCGTCTTGGAGGACATGATACCGGCCCAGACCCCCCGACGGGTGCGCGTCTCGCTCTTTGCGGATCACGGCTACCTAGAACCCGAACCTGGTGCAAGGATGATGCTGACAGGCAGTTTGAACCCGCCGGGCGGGCCGGTTGAACCCGGCGGTTTCGATTTTCAGCGCCACGCCTGGTATCTGAGCTTGGGCGGCATCGGGTTCAGCCGCAGCCCTGCGGTGCTGCTCGAGGCGCGGCCGGGCCGAGCGCATATGCTGACCCATATGCGGCTGTCTTTGAGCCGCGCGATCCAAGACAGGATCGCGGGCCAGCCCGGCGCCTTTGCCGCCGCGGTCACAACGGGCGACCGTTCCGGCCTCAGCCCCGAGACCTTGGCCTCAATGCGGGGCTCCAACATCGCGCATCTATTGGCGATTTCGGGCCTGCATATGGGCCTTTTGACGGGTTTTGTCTTTGCCAGCTTGCGCATGGGCTTCGCCGCGATTCCTGCATTGGCCCTGCGATTTCCCATACGCAAATGGGCAGCCCTTGGCGCGCTTTTGGCTGGAGCGTTCTATCTGGCCTTGTCGGGGGGAAATGTCGCGACAGAGCGTGCGTTCATTCAGGTGGCCGTCATGCTGACGGCGGTGATGTTGGACCGCCGGGCCATCACGCTCAGATCAGTTGCGATCGCGGCCGTTATCGTGTTGCTGCATCGGCCCGAAACGCTGCTAAGTGCAGGATTTCAGATGTCTTTTGCAGCAACCGCCGCGTTGGTTGCGGTATTTGAGGGCTTGCGCGGCGCGCCTTGGCTCCTGGAGCGGTCGGGCTGGCAGCGCTGGCTTTTTGCGCTGCTGGTCTCTTCGGCCGTGGCGGGTGCTGCGACGGCGCCGTTTTCGGCCGCGCAGTTTAACATGGTCGCGGCCTACGGCTTGGCGGCCAACCTTATTTCTGTCCCGATCATGGGCAGTTTGGTGATCCCCGCGGCGGTCGTTGCGGGTTTGCTTGCACCTTTGGGCCTTGCCGCACCCGCGCTTTGGGTGATGGAGCAGGGCTTGAGCGTGATCTTGTCGGTCTCGGAGACGGTGACAAGTTGGCCTGGCGCTGTGCGCCCGATTGTGACACCGCCGGGCGGTCTGATGTCGGCCTTGGTTCTGGGTGGTCTTTGGATGATTATCTGGCGCGGTCGGTGGCGAATGGTGGGCGCGGTGCCGGTTTTGGTGGCGTTGGCATGCTGGCCGCTGGCCGAGCGCCCCGCTCTGCTGGTCTCGGGCTCGGGCGGATTGGTCGGGCTAATGGGCGCGGAGGGCCGCGCGCAGAGCCGAGCGCGCGGCGATGGGTTTGTTGCCGGTATTTGGTTGGAAAACGACGGTGATGGCGCAGAACAGCAAGGTGCGGCAGCAAGGGGTATCTGGCAAGAAGACGGCCGCGGCGCGCGCATGGAATGGGGCGGTCTGGCGATCTGGCACGCGACCGGTCGCCGCGCGGTGGATGAGGCGCCATCGGCCTGCAGGCGCCACGATATGATAATTTTGAATGTCGATGCGCGGGAGGTACTTGAGCCAGCGACAGAATTTCACTTGGCGCCTGGTGAGACCTGCCATGTCATCACCCCGGCATTGTTGCGAAGAACGGGCGCAATTTCGGTCAGTTCGGACGGGGTTGTGCGCACGGCGCGTCAGCTACAGGGCGCGCGGCTTTGGTCGGAACGGGAACTGCGGCGGGCTTGGTCTTATGAATAGCCCCCATGTTCGATCTTTTGGCGTGCCGCGATCTGATGGCCGGCCGGTGGCTTTTCGTAGCCCAGGGGCGCCCCGTCTCGAGCCCCCTATCGGGAGCCGTCGCCGAGCCGCGCTGCCGCGGAAAAGGGCAGACGCGGCCGCACAGGATTCTGCATTTGGTAACGTCACCGGCTGACACTCCGCGCCCTAGCGATCCTCGTATCCGCCGCCCGTATTGGGTCTCAGTAGCTGCGGATCAGCCCGACCAGGCGGCCTTGCACCTTGACCTGATCACCGCGCAACATGCGCGTTTCATAAGCCGGGTTTGCCGCTTCCAGCGCGATCATCTCCCCGCGTTTAAAGAAGCGTTTAAGCGTCGCCTCGTGGTCTTCGACCAATGCAACGACGATGTCGCCGTTATCGGCGGCAGGCCCTTCTTCGATGACCACGATGTCCCCGTCATTGATCCCGGCATCGATCATTGAATCGCCTTTAACTTCAAGCGCGTAATGCGACTTGCCGCCGGTCAGCATCGTCGATGGCACGGCGACCCGGCTGGAGGCATGGCTGATCGCCTCGATCGGTGTGCCAGCCGCGATGCGGCCCATCACCGGCAGTTCTTCGGCGCCTGAGACCACCGGCAATGCGCCAATTGGCGGATCGGACCGGTCCCCGTCGACCACGCGCGGGGTGAAACCGGATTTGTTGTCGAGCGCATCGGGCAGTTTGACCACTTCGATCGCCCTGGCCCTATGCGGCAGGCGCCGAATGAAGCCGCGTTCCTCCAACGCGGTGATCAACCGGTGGATGCCGGATTTCGAGCGCAGATCCAGCGCTTCCTTCATCTCATCAAAAGAAGGGGGCACACCGTCGCGCTTCATCCGCCGGTCAATGAATTCCAACAGATCGAGCTGTTTCTTTGTCAGCATGCTGCTCTCCCGCACAAATTGCGCTGCGTTCGGGAAATGTTCTATCCATGTTCCCGATCTGTGTCAACTTCAGGCCAGAAGCGGGATGTAGCTGACCTCGGCGCCTGGGGCTTTTTCGGGATCGTGCGGCGGGCGGACAAGCAGCGCATTGGCGTTGGCCAGTCTGCTCAGCAGCGCGGAATCCTGGCTGTCGGCTGGTGTGATCGCACCATTTTTCAGGTGGGCCCGCATATAGTGTTCCCTGGGGCCGTTTGAGCCCATTGGCACGGTCAGCGTAGCACTTTGGCGCGCGGCACTGCCGGCTGGCAGACTCAGGAAGGCTTCGATCATCGGGAGGACGAAAATCTGGCCACAAATCATTGAAGAGACTGGGTTTCCTGGAAGTCCCACCAGCGCAGATCTACCCAATCGCCCAGCCATCAGGGGTTTGCCGGGGCGCATGGCAATTTTATAAAACGCGCGTTCCAGCCCAAGCTCGGCCGCGACCGGCCCGACAAGGTCATGATCGCCGACCGAAGCGCCGCCAATGGTGACAATCAAATCGGCATCCGCGGCCAGCCAGAAGGCAGCCTTGAGACTGTCGGCATCATCCCGCGCAATCGGCAGGAGACGCGCATCGGCGCCGGCGGCGCCCGCCATCGCCTGCAACCCGTAGCTGTTGGATGCGATGATCTGATCTGGTGCAGGCGCATCACCTGGGGGCACCAATTCATCACCGGTGGCCATGATGGCGACATCGGGCCTGCGGCTGACGGTAACGCGGCCATGGCCCATAGCGGCCGCCAGTGCGATTCGTGCCGGTGTCAGCCTGCAGGGTGCCTCCAGCGTCTCGCCCGCGGCAAAATCGGCGCCGACGGCGCGAATATAAGGGCCGGGGTCGAGATCACCCTTCAGCGTGATCGTGTCGCCTTCGTGCAGGACATCTTCTTGTATGATGACGCGGTCGGCACCATCCGGCAGCGGCGCCCCTGTAAAGATGCGCAAGGCCTCGCCCGGGCCGAGCGTTCCGGCCCAGCCATGGCCCGCAGGTGCCTCACCCACAACGCGAAACCGCCCGCCTGGAGCGGCATCCGAGAGCGCGTAGCCGTCCATGACAGAGGCGCGAAAAGGCGGCTGGTCACGTTTGGCCGCTATGGGTTGCGCGAGCACACGGCCGCCGGCCGCCGCCAGGGGGACTTCCTCCTGGCCGCATGGTTCAACGAGTGCAAGGCAAGCCGACAGCGCCTGTTCAGTGGTGATCAAATTTCGGCCTCGTAGCGGCCCGATGCCCCGCCTTCCTTCAAGAGCACGCGGATCCCGCCGATCGACATGGCCCGGTCCACCGCTTTGACCATGTCATAGACGGTGAGTGCTGCGGCGGAAACGGCCGTCAGCGCCTCCATCTCGACGCCGGTCGGACCTGTGGTTTTCACCGTCGCGACTATGCGCAGACCCGGCAGAGCTGGATCGGGTTCGATCGCAAGAGCTACTTTGGAAAGCGGTAGAGGGTGACAGAGCGGGATCAGATCAGCGGTGCGTTTGGCGGCTTGGATCCCGGCCAGCTCGGCCACAGCGATCACGTCGCCTTTCTTGGCAGAGCCGGCGGTGACCATGCTGAGCGTCTGAGGCGCCATGGTGACATGCGCTTCGGCCATGGCCAGGCGTGCCGTGGCGGGCTTTCCGGAGACATCGACCATATGGGCCCGGCCTTCGGTGTCAAAATGCGTGAGGCCGGTCATGGGGCCACCGGATTTGCCAACAGCGCCTGGGTTGCCGCCGCGACGTCGGATTGGCGCATCAGGGTTTCGCCGATCAAGAAGTTTCGCGCCCCGTTCTGCGCCATTTCCGCGAGGTCTTCGGGGCTTGTCAGGCCGGATTCAGAGATGGCGAGTTTTCCCGGCGGTATCGTCTTTGCCAAGTTCCGCGTCACCTGAAGATCGGTCTCAAACGTCTTAAGATCGCGATTATTTATCCCGATCAGGTTCGAGCGAAGCTGCAGGGCGCGGTCAAGCTCGGCGCTGTCATGCACTTCGATTAGCGCATCCATGCCCCAAAAAAGTGCCGCATCTTCAAGTTCCGCGGCCTGTGCGTCCGAGACGCTGGCCATGATGATCAGAATGCAATCAGCCCCCCAAGCCCGCGCTTCGACAACCTGATAGGGGTCATAGAGGAAATCCTTGCGCAAAGCTGGAAGAGCTGTTGCCGCGCGCGCTTCTATCAGAAATTCCGGCGCGCCTTGAAAAGAGGGCGTGTCGGTCAGGACCGACAGGCAAGTGGCGCCGCCGGTCTCATAAGCGCGGGCCAAAGCGGCGGGTTGAAAATCTTCCCGGATCAACCCTTTGGAGGGGCTGGCCTTCTTAATTTCCGCGATCAGGCCATAGCTGGTTTCACTGGCCCGGGTGAGCGCGGCCGCGAAGGGTCTGACGGCGGGAGCTTGGCGGGCGGTATTCTCGACGACGGTTAGCGATTGGCGCGCCTTTGCCGCCACGATCTCGTCGAGTTTATAGGCCTTGATCCGGTCGAGGATGGTCATGTCGCTCATGGCGTGGGTTTAGGGCCGTGGGGCCAGCGTGTCGAGAGTATCCTGGAAGCGCAGGCGGCGCGGATTGGCCGGATCGTAGCGCACCCCGACCTGCATGCCTGGCACAATTCCGGGACGGAGCCCCAGATTTGAGCCGCGCAGCGTGACCCGTTGGCTTTGGCCCGCCTGATCGGTGAAAGACAGCGTCACGTCGGTGCCAAAGAAATTGAGCGCGATATCTTCGATGGTCGCAACGGTGGCCACACCATCGCGTTGAAACCGCCCGGCATCGCCGCGCTGCGCCCAAAGCGTGATGAGGATGGCAGCGCCTGTGATAACAAGTGCGACGCCGCCGATATCCGCGACAACGCTTTCGGCAATTTGCTCGCCCGGCTCATCAAGCCTGCGTGTCCAATCAATCACCAGGATCAAAAGGCCCGCGGCCAGCGCGAAGAGGCCAATGGCGCGGCCATGTCGGAGCAGTTGCGTCAGCATGGCCGACAAGATAGCGCGATCCGGTACAAGGCGCGAGATGTCTGGGGCTGTTGCCAAGCGGCCGCGCGTGCCGCGCGAAGTCCATTTTTCCGCCGCCCAATTGCAACGGGTGTGCTGCGTGCAGTCGCTGCGCCGATTTGCCCGCCATCGCGTCGGTTCATGCGCGTTTTGTGACTGCGACAAGCTGAATGAGCCGCTCCTTGGCCGCCCCGCTATCGATGCTCTCGGCTGCAATTGGCACGCCGTCTTTGAGACCGTCGGCCTTTCCGGCCACGACAAGCGCGGCTGCGGCGTTGAGCAGAACCGCGTCACGATAGGCGCCCGCCTCACCATCAAGTAAGTCGCCGAATGCCCGGGCGTTTTCTGCCGGCTCACCGCCGACGATAGCCTCAAATGGGTGCGTGGGCAGGCCCGCATCGCCCGGGGTGATCTCAAATTCCGAGACGGTGCCGTCTTGCAGCGCCGCAACGTGACTTGGCCCTGCGATCGAGAGCTCATCCGTGCCGTCGCCGCCATGCACAAGCCAGGCACATTCTGATCCAAGCCCGCCCAGGACTTCGGCCATTGGCCGCAGAAGCGCTGGATCATAGGCGCCCGTCAATTGTCGCTTCACGCCTGCCGGATTTGTCAGCGGTCCCAAGAGGTTAAACAGCGTGCGCACGCCCATTTGCTGGCGCGCGGGCATCACATGCGCGATGGCCGGGTGGTGTATGGGCGCCATCATAAAGCCGATCCCCGCCTCGGCGAGCGCGCGTTCGACAACTTCCGAGCCGACCATCACGTCTACGCCCATTTGGCCAAGCGCATCCGCCGCGCCCGATTTCGAGCTGAGGTTTCGATTGCCGTGTTTTGCCACCGGCACGCCAGCGCCGGCGACAACAAAGGCGGTGGCGGTTGATATATTGAGCGTGCCTTTGCCGTCGCCGCCCGTGCCGACAATGTCCATCGCGCCATCGGGTGCTTTCACCGGCCTGCATTTCGCGCGCATGACCCGGGTTGCGGCCGTGATCTCGGCCACTGTCTCGCCGCGCATGCGCAGCGCCATCAAAAGCGCGCCGATTTGCGCGTCGGTTGCTTCGCCCTCAAACAAGAGCGTGAAGGCGGCTTCGGCCTCGTCCGGATTTAGCGGCCCTTCTGCCGCCGCGGCCAGAAGCGGTTTCATCGCCTCGCTCATGCCGCGACCTTGGTGCTGTCCAGAAACGTCCGGAGCATGTCATGGCCATGCTCAGAGCGCAGGCTTTCTGGGTGAAACTGCACGCCTTCAAGGGGCAAGTCCCGGTGTTTGAACCCCATGATCGTGCCATCCTCAAGCGTGGCCGTGACCGAAAGTTCCGGCGGGAGCGTGTCACGCGCCACCACCAGGCTGTGATAGCGCGTGGCTTTCAGCGGTGAAGGCAGACCCGCAAACACGCCCGCGCCGTGGTGATGCATCACACCGAGCTTGCCGTGCACGATATCGTTATGTTGAACGACTTGCCCGCCAAAGGCTTGGCCGATCGCCTGGTGGCCCAGACACACACCAAGAAGCGGCGTTGCCGTCTCTGCCGCCGCCATGATCAGCGGTAGGCAGATGCCTGCACTGTCGGGATAACCGGGGCCGGGACTGAGGACGATTGCCTCGGGTCGCAGAGCCATGGCCGCCTGCACATCAAGTGCGTCATTGCGATGCACGACCACTTGGGCGCCCAATTCGCCCAGATAATGCACCAGGTTGTAGGTGAAGCTGTCGTAGTTATCGATAAGTAGCAGCATGGCCGTCCCTCGGCGGGAAATTTGGGGGGTGTAGGCGGCGCGGCCGCGGCGTATACTTGTGCGGCAGCCGCAGCGCGGGGTCAAGCGTCAGCACTTTGCCCCCGGACCAAGACGGCTCAGGGCAGAGCGTGGTGGATCACGGCATGATCAAGGGCTTCGTGGTTGGAATCGGCTGGGGGACGATTGTCGCCGTTTTGGTCGGGGTGTTTTTGGCGCTGTGGACCGGGCCGGACCGATTTGGTCGGCCGCAAGAGGTCGCGCAGCCAGTCGCGATGCCGGCATTTGAGCCGCAAGACCTGGACCCGGCCATGTTACATGCCGTGGCTGACGGCGATATGCCTGCTGCGCGACCAAATGTTTCCGACCTTGGTGCACAGGCTCAGCTGTTGGGTGACAACGCGATCGATCCGGACGCGGATTTGGCGCAGGCCATGCGCGGCGCGGGCACAACTGTTCCAACTCAGGCCCTCCCCGCGGCAATTCCCCAGGTCGCGCTGATTGAGATCACGCAGATGGTTGCTCCAGCCGCCGATGGTGATACGCAAGTGTTGCACGGCTCTGGCATAGATCGGGTTGCAGCGCGCCCGGCCCTTGGGTCACTCGATGCGCCAAGGATTAGCGGCACGCCCAGGGTAGAGCGTGCATTGCCGCCCGCCCCGGTTTCAATTGCGCCTGAAGTCGCTGCGGTCGCCCCGCTCTTAGCGGGCACAGGTTTCGTCATTGAGCCGGTGCTGGCCGTTTCTGCGATGGCTGACGATCTGCCGCCACCAGGCCGGACTGTGTCGCTGCCATCCTTCGGTACCGACGTGCCGCCCGTTTTGCGCCGATTAGAGGTGGCACGACCGATTGCTTTGCAAGAAACGCCGACGCTGCCCTTAGCCGGTTTTACCCTAGAACCGGCGCCCTTGGGCGCGCCATTGCAACCAGACAGCGCGGGCCCGGCGCGCCCATCATCCGTTTTGGCTTTGGCCATCACGCCCGACCAGCGCTCTCTGCGCGCGCCAAGTGTACCGGACTTGCCGGTTTCCGCGCTTGCATTAGCTGGGCCGCCGGCTCCGGCCGAAACGATTGTCACTGGTCTGGTCGATGAAGGGTCAGAAATTGTCCGTTCTGCGGCTGAAATCGCATCTACAGACGGTGGCGTTGCGCCCGTTCCGGATGTCGCACCGGCGCCCGAGACTGCCGGAACTTCACTGCAAACCGCGTTTTTGGCACCGTCCGAGCAGTATGTCGCACCTGATGTTGGATTTATCCTGCCGGAAGGATTTGGCGCGACCAATGCCGGCGGTGCGGACGGGCGTGTGGCGCCCATTACGCCGACCGAACCGTCTGCGACGGAGGCATCCGCTGCACCGATTGCGGGTCAGGGCTTGCCGGAACAAGCCGGGCGCGTGATACCGCAGGTGCGCGATCCAATCGCGGGCCAGGTATCCTCACAGAGCTTGCCCGCTGTTTCGCGGTTCGGGCAGGCAGCAGCTACAGCGAGCTTGCCAGAGCCGGAACCTGACGCGCCGCCGCCACCGGCTCTTATTGCCTTTGCGGCCGAAAGCCCCTTGGCGCCAGATGACCCGCGCCCGCGCCTTGCGTTTCTCATTCGCGACGACCCCGAGGACAGACTTTCAAGCGACGGTCTGACCGCGTTGCCAGTGCCGGCGAGCATCGTGCTCGATCCGAACGCGCCGGATGCGCCGCAAAAGGCTCAGTTCTACCGCAATCATGGAATGGAAGTGGTTATATCGGTCGGAGAATTGGCCGACATGGATTTTGCCGAGCGACTTGAAACCGTCAATGCAGATTTTCCGGAGACCGTGGCCCTGTTGGACAACGCGCAGTCCGCCATTCAGGGCGATCGGGCCGCACTAGAGACGGTTTTGGATGCGATGCGGGAAAGTGGCCAGGGCTTCTTGGCCTATCCTATAGGACTAAACAACGCCGAGCGCCACGCCGCACAGCTTGGCTTGCCTGCAGCGACTTTGTTTCGCGAGATCAGTGATGAAACGGGTGAGGAATTGACCAGAGTGCTCGATCGCGCTGCGCTTGCGGCTGGACAAAGTGGGACGGCAATTGTCGTTCTGCCGGGCCGGTCGGAGACATTGGCGACGCTTTACGCATGGGCGCTTGGTGGTCGGTCGGAACAGGTCGCACTTGTGCCGGTGTCGGCCATTCTGCAAGACCGTTAGTTCCATCGGCGGACGCGCCTCGTCGTGGACCTTCACAGGCCCCTCCTCGGCGCGGCTGCCGCGGACCTGGCATCACAGGATTAAGCGAAAGAAGAGGGCGAAGCAAACCACGCGCGGCACGCTTGGTCTCGGGTTGCAAGGGTCTCAAAGGGCCGGAGCGCATAGCGCGACCCGGGCCGACGAGGGCTCCCCTTTATGGGGGGCGTGAGGCGGCCCGGTCTGGCCTAGCGGTTCCCTTGGTCACCAAAAAGAGTGGCATCTTCTGCCGCTTGGCGAATGGCGTGTGATTTGTTCACCGTCTCCTGGAATTCGGCCTCTGGATCGCTGTCAAAGACCACACCACCGCCGGCTTGGATGTAAAGGGTGCCATCTTTGATTACAGCCGTGCGTAACGCGATGCACATATCCATGTCACCTCTGGCGGAAAAATACCCCACGCCGCCGCCATAGATCCCGCGCTTTTCAGGCTCCAACTCGTCTATGATCTCCATGGCCCGGACTTTCGGCGCGCCCGAGACGGTGCCCGCCGGCAATCCCGCCAACAATGCCGAAAGCGCGTCCTCGCCGTCGTTGAGTTGGCCGACCACGTTCGAGACGATATGCATCACATGGCTGTAGCGCTCGACGATGAACTCTTCGGTCGGGCGCACCGTCCCAATCTTGGCCACACGGCCCACATCGTTGCGGCCCAGATCAAGCAGCATCAGATGCTCGGCAAGCTCTTTTTCATCGGCAAGCAAGTCTGCCTCCAGCGCGCGGTCCTCATCGGGTGTGCGACCGCGCGGCCTTGTCCCGGCAATCGGGCGCACGGTGACCTCGCCATCCATCGCCCGCACCAAGATCTCCGGGCTTGCGCCGATCACCTGAAAACCACCGAAATTGAAGTAAAACATGAAAGGCGACGGGTTGGTGCGGCGCAATGCGCGGTAAAGCGCAAAGGGTGGCAACGTAAACTCAGCCGACCAACGCTGCGATGGTACAACCTGGAAGATATCGCCCTTGATGATGTAGTCTTTGGCCTTTTCAACCGTCGCCCGATAGGCCTCGGGCGTGAAGTTCGACGTGAGTGACCCGGGCTTTCCGGCGCTTTCCGACATATCCCGGCCCGCCGAGGGCGCCCGGTCGAGATCGCGCAGCGCATCTGACACCCGTTCGGCTGCTTGCGCATAAGCTGCGCGCGCCGAGAGGCCCGCGCTTTGCCAGGCCGGCGCCACAAGCGTGACCTCGCCTTTCACCCCGTCCAGAACCGCAATGACCGAGGGGCGCATCAGCACCGCGTCGGGCAGGCCCAGTGGATCGGAATTTACATCAGGCAGATACTCCACCAGACGGATCATGTCATAGCCGAGATAGCCGAAAAGACCTGCCGCGGCGGCGGGCAGATCGGCGGGTAGGTCAATCGCGCTCTCGGCCAGCACTGACCGCAAGCTATCAAGCGGGCTCGCCGCACAAGGCTCAAAGGCGTCGCGGTCAAAACGCGCATTTCGGTTTACGCGCGACGTCTCGCCCGCGCATTCCCAGACCAGATCGGGTTTCATGCCAACAATCGAATAGCGCCCGCGAACCTCGCCGCCTGTCACCGATTCAAGGATGAAACTGTCGCGTCCCGCATCGGTCAGCTTCAGCATCAGCGAGACCGGCGTGTCGAGATCAGCCGCCAAGCGGGCAAAAACGATCTGGTTCTCGCCGCGCGCCCAACCGGCCTCAAAGCCCGCAAAATCGGATAAATGCGCCATCTCGGGTCAGGGGAAATTCAGATGTACGGCGTTGATCACTGCCTGGTTCAATGTCAGACCTACATCAGCTTCCATCGCCTGGCCAAAACCCTCGAACATATCAGCGGCAAGGCTTTGATTGATCTGGTCTTGGACCAGATCGCGCAGGAACGCCACTTCGGGCTCGTTGACATTTCCGGGTGTGATCGCATCGAGGCGCAGGATGATGGCCGCATCGTTTCCGGCAACCACAGCCATATCGCCAGGTGCGGCGAGATCGAAGGCTTGGCCAACCAGACCAGGCGGCGTCTCGGGGATGAAATCCTGCCGCGCGATGCCTGTCTCAGTTTGCAGGCTGAGTTCCGCGCGATCCTCCAGTACCGCACCCAACGTGGCCATATCGGTCAAAAGCTGCTGTGCGCGGGACTCAAGCGCCTCGCTCAGGGCCGCATCGCGCCAGGCAGCAGACACGTCATCTTCGATCTCCGCCAAGGGCGGCAGGAGCGGCGGGACGATCTCATTCAGGCGCAGCGCAAAAAGACCGCCATCGGACAGCTCAAGCGTCTCGGGAAAGTCACCGATATCGACATCGGAGGCCACATCGCGGAACGCATCATAGGCCGCAATTGCGTCTTCGCTCAGGCGCGTGAAGTCGATTGTGCCAAGCTCCAGGATCGTCTCATCGGCCAGATCCTCAATCGTTGCCCCGCCGGCCAGGGCGTCTTCGATGGGTTCGCGTTCCATCGCGATCTGGCGGCGTGCCTCCTCAACCGCCATCTCGGCGCGCAGATCGGGCTCGGCCTCTTCAAAACTGACCTCGGTTGCCGCCAAAACGGCGTTGATCCGAAAAAGGGCGGGTCCAAAGGCACTTTCAACGGGGCCAACAATTTCGGCGTCCTCGTCCGCGAAAACAGCATCTGCGGCCGCTTGCGTTAGGTCGTCGCGGGCAACATCGCCCATATCGATATCCTCAAGCGCCAGGCCGCGGCTTTCGACTTGGGCGTCAAAATCCGTCTCGCCGGCATCGATCGCGGCACGCGCTGCGGCTGCGGCCTCGGTGTCGGGAAAAACCAGGCGTTCCACAAGGCGCCGCTCCGGCCGGACGTAAAGATCGATGCGCTCGTCATAGAGCCGGCGCAAACGATCCTCATCGATCTCGACGCTGTCCATGATCATCTCGGGCGTGACCCAGACATACGTGATGTCGCGCACAGAAGGTCGCGTGAAGTCGTCGCCGTTTTCATCATAATAAGCCTGCAACATGTCGGCGCTAGGCTCTTCCAGCTCACCCGCGACCGCCTCGGCTCCCAGACGCGCCAGGGTGAAATCACGCCGTTCGGTTTCGCGCGCCGTCAACGCATCAGCCAGCATCGCCGGCGCTTCGACGCCGCCAATCACCGCGACTTGCAGCAAGGCGCGCGTCGTCTCTTCGCGTAGGTTTTCCTCGTAGGCTGCCGGTGTCAGCCCAACCCGGGCCAAGGCGAATTCATAGTTTTCAAAGTTGAACCCGCTGGCTGTTTGAAAGTCGGGATTTGTCTGGACCTGGCGGGCAATCTCTTCATCGCCGACGGAAAGGCCCATAGCGCGGGCCTCGCTTAACAGGGCGGCGCGTGCAATCAGGTTGTTGCGGATCGCGCCATCGATGCCTTCGGCTTGCAAATCGGCCAGGCGTGTCGGCTGGCCCGTCTGCGCCGAGCGCGCGCGGATTTCGCCGTCCAACGCCCGAAAGTATTCCTCCGCTGAGATCTCAACAGAACCGACGCGGCCAACAACGCTTGAGCCACCGGTAAAAGACGTCACCCCAAAGCCTGCGAGTGCGACAAGCAACAGGCCGATGATGACCCAAACAAAGAAATTGGAGGCCTTTTTGGTCAGGCTTCGGGCCATCTTCTGATACCTCAGTTCGTTTCGCCGCGGTGGCGTCCCGTTTATGGCCTCATGCGCGTCAGGGCAAGGCGGAGAGAAGTGCAGCCTCACCAGGCAGTGCGGCCAGCCTGTTTGCGGTTTCCTGAAGGCCCGCCGCATCGGCATTTGCGAAGGCGAGCCGGATGGTTTGCAGGGCAAGCGGATCACCGGAAGGACCGAACATCGTGCCGGGCAGAACGAGGATCTGAGCGGCATGCACCAAAGCGCGCGCGACCTGGTCAGAGGCGCTGTCGAAAGGGTGGCGCAGATACGCGAAATAGCTGCCCGCGGCGAGGATTTTCCAACCTGGCACCCTGTCGAAGGCCTGTTCTAGAGCCGCGCAGCGGGCCAGGATCTCGGCGCGTTCCCCGGCCAGCCAATCGCCCAGGTTTCGCAATCCCCAAAGCGCGCCGATCTGGCCGATCTGCGGCGGGCAAATGGCAACGGTGTCGAGGAACTTCTCGACCTCTGCCAGCCTTTCCGGGGCGGCAATGATCGCGCCGACCCGGTGGCCAGTGAGGCGGTAAGCCTTTGAGAACGAATAGAGATGAACGAGCGTGTCGGACCAGTCGGGGTCTTCGAAGAGCGTATGCGCGGGCCCGCCCGCGGCGCGAAAATCGCGGTAGGTTTCATCCAGGATCAAGGTCAAACCGCGTGTGCGCGCAAGGTCGCGAAAGGCGGCGATCAGCGATGGCGGGTATTCTACGCCTGCGGGGTTATTGGGTGATACCAGGGCGATGGCGCGCACATCGGGCGTGATCAGGGCGGCCGCCGTGTCGGGGTCCGGCAAAAGGCCGGGCCCGGTTGGCAGTGGCAGCGTGGCAACCCCAGCCATATCAAGCCACATCTTATGGTTGAAGTACCACGGCGTGGCCAAGATCACGGCATCACCCGGGCCGGCAATGGTTGCCATCGCTGCGACAAAAGCTTGGTTGCAGCCCGCGGTTACTGCGACATTGCCAGGCCCAATCTCGCCGCGGTAATCGTTTGACCAGGCCTGCGCGAGTTCCAAACGCAATTCCGGCAAGCCCAATACGGGGCCATAAAGATGGGCTGCGGGGTCATGCAGAACGGCCTCCGACATGGCCTGGCGCAAAGGCTCTGGCGGTGCTGCAACCGGAGCTGCTTGGCTGAGGTTCAAAAGCGGTCGCGCGCGCGGAAAATCGACGCCGTCGATCCAGCGCCGCGCCTCCATCACCGGCGGCGCCATGGTTGATGCAAGTGCAGGTGTCACCCAAGACATGCCGCCCCCTGTGTGAATTCTGATCGCCGCAAGCTGGTGGCGCGGATCATCCGATCAAAACGGAATTTCGTCGTCCATGTCGCCGCCGCCGCCAACGAAGCTGCCGCTGCGATCCTCTGACGGGCCGCCACGATCGTCGCCATAGCTGGAGCCACCGCCATAATTGCCGCCGCCGCTATCGCCGCGCCCGTCAAGCATTGTCAGGGTGGATGTATAAGGGCGCAGGACAACTTCTGTGGAATAGCGGTCTTGGCCGGATTGATCTTGCCATTTGCGCGTCTCAAGCTGGCCTTCGAGATAAACCTTGGAGCCTTTGCGCAGGTACTGCTCGGCCACGCGCGCCAGCGGCTCGGAAAAAATCGCAACCGAGTGCCATTCGGTCTTTTCCTTGCGTTCGCCCGTATTGCGGTCTTTCCAGGTCTCTGACGTGGCGATGCGCAGATTGCATACCTTGCCGCCGTTTTGGAATGTCCGCACTTCAGGATCGCGGCCCAGATTGCCGATCAAGATGACCTTGTTCACCGACCCTGCCATGTTGCGCCCTCCGCTCTTGCTGTTGGCCCCTCGCGGATTTCTTTAGAGCATCTGGGCCAGCGGTTTGGAAGGGCAAAGAGGTGCGCGGCAGCTTGCGTCTGGATTTGTTGAGAGATCTCGCTATTTTGGCTTGGGGTTGGGAAGGAGGCCGGGCGTGAGACGGCTGGGATGTTGTTTGCTTTTGATCGGTTTGCCCGGGCCGGGTGCGGCTGATGCGCTTGACCGGTTCGCGGCGGCGACGCGGCTGCTTGATGGCCGTGCGTCCGAGCAATATGCAGCCTCTGACCGGTTGCGACCTGACTATGATCCCGACGCACAAGGCGTCGAGATCCCTCGTTATGCTGGCAGCTATGACGGCCCCTATCTCGACCTTGCCCGTGCCGCAGCACGCGAACATGGCATTCCCGAGGATTTGTTTCTGCGTCTCGTGACCCAGGAAAGTGCTTGGGACCCGGGTGCCGTCAGTCGTGCCGGTGCTATCGGCCTGGCCCAGTTGATGCCGGCCACAGCCGCACTATTGGGGGTCAATCCGCGCGAGCCTGCCGAAAACCTGTCCGGCGGCGCGCGCTACCTGGCCACCCAATACCGCACCTTTGGTACCTGGCGACTTGCGCTAGCCGCATACAATGCCGGACCGGAGGCGGTGTCGGCCCATGGCGGTGTGCCGCCTTACGCAGAGACGCAGAATTACGTGGCCATCATCTTGGGCGAGTAGACCTGCAACGGCAAAGCGGGACGCGCCTCGTCGTGGACCTTTACAGGCCCCTCCTCGGCGCGGCTTCCGCGGCATGGGTGTCACATGCCGGTGCTGTGCAGCTTAGCGCTGGCTTTTGGCACCATCTATTGCGGTCCACATCTGAAATTGCGCGCATCGCGATGGGGCCGGCCGGAGCGCGGAGCGCGACCCGGGCCGACGAAGGCTCCCTTTTATGGGGGCTTGAGGAGGCCCGGGCCTCTCTCTCTTGATGGCCTCAACGTTCGGCACCGGCGCGGACAAGCCTTGCCCGAAGTTCTGGCGCGGCTTTACTGCCTGCATCCAGCGCAAAGACATAAGCGTGGGTAAGGAAAAAAGCGGCTTCTTCCGGCGTTTCGGCGGCGTCTGCCGCCCGGGTATAGAGGGCGCTTAATACCGCCCTGTCGCCATCCTCATGAGCGGCGATCAGCGCTCTTTGCAATTCATCCTTCGTCACGGAATTCCGTCATGCAGGCTGCCACCCAGGCATGGAACAGATGCGTCGGCCCATCCATCGCCGGAGAAAACCGCCCGCCATCAAACACCTGACAGGCCCGGCCGCGCTGCATGCCTTCGACCACGCCGATATCCTCTTCAAACACCTCGCGCCAACGGCGCGCGTTTTCAGCCCGCAAAGCGGCGCTGCTTTCTTCGTTGGCATAATAAAGGTGCACATGCTCAGCCGTTTGATCATGGGCTACCGGCTCCAAGACAAGCGTGAACGCGTGGTCGCGATGAACCCCCAAGAGGACATTCGGAAACACGGCGATATACTCCGCCGCCTCATCCCAGAATTCGCTCAAATCCTCAAAATCCGCAAATTTTTCCCCGTCATCGGCCTCAAGCTGCCGGTAGACGCGCGTTCCCTGGCCGGCAAAGAGCCCCGGCGCCTCGATATGATAGTGATCTTCCAGCCGCGAATAGCTGTTCAGCCCGGGATGCACCCAGGGCAGGTGATAGCTCTCGCAGTAATTCTCGATCGCTAATTTCCAGTTGGTCCTCGGGTTGAGCGTGAAGGTGCTGTCCGGGCCGCCATGAAACAGGGGTTGGTCGAATTCCTGCCAGCGTGCGATAAGATCGGCCTGGACCTCCTCGAATGGTGCGGCCGTGCCCGACAGGTTGACAAACACGACGTCGCGCCAGACATGGCTGGCAACCTCCAGAAGGCCCAGATCAGCGCGATTTATCGCATCATGTGCATTCTGGCCCGGACCGCCGACATGCGGCGTTGCGATCAATCGACCATCTTTGGCGTAACACCAGGAGTGGTAGGGGCAGCGCACTACCCCTTCGATCTTGCGCGGCTTGTCGACCAGGATCATCCCGCGATGCCGGCAGATATTGTAAAATACCCGCACCTGGCCAGCACCGTCGCGCAATAAAAGAAGCGGCTGACCAAGAAATTCCATCGGTTTTGCGTCGCCCGGCTCGGGCACATCCGCCCCGACACCGATGCCGGCCCATTGCCGCTCCAGCACGGCGCGGGATTCCGCGGCGATTGTCTCGGGGTCGGTGTAATGCGCATTCGGCAGGCCGCGTGCCTTATGGATCGGCGCGCGGATCGCGGCAAAGGGATCGGTGTCTTTTGGCATAGGTGTCACCTCCGCTCTTGGGCAAAAGCCTGCCAGCTTGGCAAAACCCGCGTCTGGCCCGGATGCGACTTGATCTGAGCGGGGTCAGTCGGATTCAGGCGACGCGACCTGCACCCCCCTGCCGCGTCATTGCACGCGCCGCGGCTTTGGCCCGCAGGATCGCGCGGGCGCGGTCATGCAGGGTTTGGGCGCCAATCGGCGAGTCATGGATGCCCCAGATCTGCAAAAGCGTTTCCTGGACGAGATCATCAGCCGCTGACCAGCTTGGGCTCAAGCTGCGCGCCAGGCTGCGCAATTCCGGTGTGAAGCGTTCGATCTCACGCGCGGTATCAGCCGAAATCTGGTCCGGTGCACTGCGCATTGCTGGCGCCAGGACAAGCGGGCGCGCCCGTTTTTCGCTCGTAGCATTGGCCATGGACCTGCTCTCATTATTTTGGTCGATGCTGCCGCGCGGCATATAGGTCAATGGGTGGGGCCGCTATCGCGCTCACCGATACCTGCCTTTGATCGGCGTGGAGCGGCACATTCTGGGGCAAGCTCGGCGAAGTGCCGCCGCCATAGTGGCGCTTCGGCAACGCGCCGCCCGCGAGGCGCAACGCAACCGGCATTGCGTTGCGCATAATCTCGCGCACTGATGCGTGCCTGAGACAGGGCGCAGCGGTCGTGGCAATCTCGGTCAGCGACCAAAGACATGGGGTCGCTTGTGTCGAGAGGCGTGTAGGACGTCGCCCCCATCCCGTCCGCATATCCAGCGCAGGCCTCTCGGCGCATCCTATCTGCATTACCGCGCGTGACAGTCGGCAGGGCGCGGAACAGACGTCAGCCTTTGCCCCGGGCGATCGCGGCAACACCGGTGCGGGCGATCTCGGTCAATCCCAATGGCCGCATGAGCTCGGCAAACGCGTCGACCTTTTCAGGTGTGCCGGTTAATTCGAAGACAAAGCTTTCAAGGGTGGAATCGACCACATTGGCGCGAAAAATCTCCGCCGTGCGCAACGCCTCGACCCGCACCTCGCCGGTGCCGAGGACCTTAAGCAAAGCCAGCTCTCGGCTGACAGCCGGCCCTTCGACGGTCAGGTCATGGACTTCATAGACCGGGACCATGCGCATCAACTGCGCTTTGATTTGGTCAATCACCTGGGGCGTGCCGGATGTGACAATGGTGATGCGCGATCGGTGACCTTCATGATCAACTTCGGCGACCGTCAAGCTGTCGATATTGTAACCCCGGCCCGAGAAAAGGCCGATCACACGCGCCAGCACACCCGCCTCGTTGGCGACAAGGACCGCCAGCGTATGGGTCTCAATGACCTCGGCCATATGGCTGCGCAAATCATAGGCCGAATGGCTCGAAGCGCCCTTTTCGATTTTCAGCGGTGACATCGCGAAGCTCCCGATTGCGGCTGGGCAGGCAACTAGCCGTCGATCCAGCCTGGCGTCAACACTTCAGGATACATAGGCCGAGCAGCCCGGGCCGCGAACAACGTCGGGAAACTGGCCTGCTAGACCTTCTGGCGGGATATAAGGCGTGGCCGGGAGGGCAAACGGCGCCGCCCCGCTGCTGAGGTCATACGGATCGCCGTCGCGAATCCCCTCCAGCGGGATATCTTCGATCAGACCGCCATAGGTGAAGCAATGATCGCCGCTAATTCCTGGCCCCAGGGCATTGTCGGGATAGCTGTAGCAGACCTGAACGTCCTCTCCTTCGGGGTATTCGAGGCGCCAATCACCGACCACAACACCGCCGCCAAAGGGGTGCCACAAAAAGGCTTGGCCATCGGGGTCGGTGTATTCTATTTGGTTGCCAATCAGCGGCGTGTGGTAATGCACGGTGCGGCCGCAAAGCAGCTCCACAATATCGGCGGCACCCTGTGCGTTTGCGGGGCCTGCCAACATAGCGGCGGCCAAAACCGTCCGGGCAAGTCGACACGCCTTCAGGGGCCTGCCTATAGTGAAAATGAAGGTTGCGAGACAGGTGCCAAGCATTGGCCAAATGCGGGTCATATCCATCTTAAGAGACCATTCCAAACCATTGGTATCGACACGTTTTTGCCACCTTTGCCATAAACAATCGTGACTAACCTTTTCCTAAGTATTTCTTGTCCGCAAGGGGCGGAATTGCTACCCCGGGATAGCTCGTTGATATCGGGCATACGCGTTAATGAGGAACCCCGGTTATGAAGAAAACTCTTATGGCAAGTCTGGCCGCGCTGGCGCTGAGCGCAGGCATGGCAAGCGCTGCGACAGTGAACTATGTCGTAAATGGCAGCTTTGAAGAACGCATCGACAATGATGGCACGCGCAATGTCGATTGGGATCGGATGATCACATCGCGCAACTGGAACACCTATACCGGCGGCATTCCGGGCTGGCAGGTCGGTGCGGGGCGGTTGGAGCTGCAGGCAAATTCGCATCGCGGGTGGACGTCGCAAGATGGCTATTTCCACGCCGAGCTCGACAGCCATTACGACCAAAATTCGAACAGCATGATCTACCAAGATATCGCGCTGCAGGCCGGCCAGTATGAGCTCAGCTTTTTCTATCAGCCGCGCGTCCGCGTGCCTGCATCGTCGAATGGCATCGCCTATTCGATCTTGGGCAGCAATTCGGTGTCGGGCAGCGTGACCGGGCCGGATGGCATCTATCAGTACAACACCTGGAATGAAGTGACGCAGCGCTTTACGCTCGACAGCGATGAGACCGTGCGCCTGGTATTTTCCGCCACCGGCAGGTCCGACACACTTGGCGGCTATATCGACAATGTCTCCATCGCGCCGGTGCCAATTCCGGCCGCTGGCATGATGCTTCTGTCGGTTCTGGGCGGCTTGGTTGCGATGCGCCGCCGTCACAAAGCGTGATCTGATAAAAGAGGGGATCAACCCCGCACTGGGACGCGCATCACGAGGTGCGCGTCCATTTTAATATGAGCAATACCCTTGCGACGGGTGCGCTGCGTTCAGCACAGCGCGTATTTCGTTGAAAGGCTCGTCGTTGATCGGCTCTTGGGGCGCGGGTTCGGTTCTTCCTGTTGGAGGGATTGGCGGTTATGGGACGGAAGCAGGAAGCTCAGGCGGCGTTGTTTTATGAGGTCTCGCTCAAAAGCAGGTGCCGCAAGATCATCGCTTGCGGTCGATGGATCGGTTTGTCGATCTGAGCAGCATCCGCGCCCGTCTTGCGGCTCTCTAGAGCCATACCGGGCGCCTTTCGATCGACCCTGAACTGCCGATCCGGATGCTGCTGGTTGGCGGAGCGAATTGCTGCGCCACCTGTTTGAGAATGACCAATGGCGCGACTAGGCTCATCTTCGAATGGGACGCAGAGAACACCCGATATATCTGCCCCGAGGCCGCGGCCGTAAAGCAATTCCGCCGGAATTACTCGGACCCCAATCGCGGCCCGACAGGCAAGGGTGTCGCTGCCCTAGGGGTGTAGGTGGGGATCGCGGGCCTTAGACGACAGGCGCGCGCCGGTCTCTTGCGATGCCTCAGGATCATTCGGTGACGGTTTCGCCACCCGCCGCAGTTTCCGATTTCCCATCGATCTTTCAAGCGGGGCGTTCTCGCGGGCGGCCTTATCCGGGCTGTTGCAAGCGATCTTGCTTTGGCGGGCTTTATCGCGGGCTTTTTGTAGCCCGAGGTCGCGGGTCTTCTGTGTGCGGCCGGGTTTTTTTCATCACGATACCGGTGCGCTGGCATCACAGACCGCATGGCGCGGCTGATCGGGGTAATCGGCGTCGAACCCCGCCGGCGGTAAGGCGGGAAAGGCTGGCAGACGGAAGGGGATGCGGCCCGTTTCAAGGCCAAACCGGTCGCCATCGCGCACACCACCCGCTTGGATCGTCTCGCGCCAGCGCGCGTAATCGTGGCAATAGAGCCCGTCATCGGCAAAGCCGAAACTCCCCGGCTGATACTTGTAGCAGACGTCGATCCGGCCATCTGGCGTCTCAACGACTTCCCACGTCCCAACGATCATTTCATCCATACCCGCATACCAAAGAGAGGCGCGGCCATCATAGCTCGTGAATTCGATCTGGTCGGCAAAGTGGATCGTCCGGTCACACAATAATGCAGTCACCTCCGCCACTGCATCAGCGGCGGCGGGCAGGGCGGTGAGCCCGATCATCAAGCTCACCGCAACAGGCCTCAAACCAGAACGCTCCCACCGGCATCAATCGCATTCGATGTGTCGACATTTTCACCGAGGAGCATTTCGTTATGCGCCTTGCCCGACGGGATCATCGGGAAACAGTTTTCGTGCTTTTCCACCTCGCAGTCATAGATGACCGGACCGTCTTAATCGAGCATCTCTTGGATGGCTTCGTCGAGATCGGCGGGATCGGAGCAGATGATGCCCTTGCAGCCAAAGGCCTCTGCCAGTTTCACGAAATCGGGTAAGGCCTCGGACCAAGAATGCGAATAGCGCTCGCCATGCAGAAGCTCTTGCCATTGCCGGACCATGCCAAGGCGTTCGTTGTTGAGGATGAACTGCTTGACCGGTGTGCGGTATTGCGCGGCCGTGCCCATTTCCTGCATGTTCATCAGCCACGATGCCTCGCCCGCGACATTGATCACCAACGCATCGGGATGGGCGATCTGCACGCCGATCGAGGCTGGGAATCCGTAGCCCATCGTGCCCAAACCGCCCGATGTCATCCATTGGTTTGGTGCTTCAAAGCCCAAATACTGGGCCGCCCACATCTGATGCTGGCCAACCTCGGTGCAGATGAACCGGTCTTTGCGGTGTTTGGTCAGCGCCTCAAGCCGCTCCAGCGCATGCTGCGGTTTGATCGTTTTCTCGCTGGCAGTATAGGCGAGACAATCGACGGCCCGCCAATCCTCGATCTGCTGCCACCAGTTGGCCAGCGCATCGGCATTGGTCTTGCGCCCGCGCGACTTCCAGATGCGCAGCATATCCTCCAACACATGGCCGACATCGCCAATGATCGGCAGCTCGGTATGGATCACCTTGTTGATCGAGGAGGGGTCGATATCGATATGCGCTTTTATGCTGTCGGGGCTGAAGGCGTTGATGCGGCCGGTGATCCGGTCGTCGAAACGGGCGCCGACATTGATCATCAGATCGCAGCCATGCATCGCCAGGTTGGCCTCATAAAGCCCGTGCATGCCCAGCATACCCAACCAATTCTTGCCGCTGGCGGGGTAAGAGCCTAGGCCCATCAGCGTCGAGGTGATCGGGAAACCGGTCGCATCGACCAGTTCACGCAGAAGCTGGCTGGCTGCGGGGCCGGAATTGATCACCCCGCCGCCCGTGTAGAAGACCGGGCGTTCGGCGCGTTCCATGGCGTCAACCAGCCGCGTGATCGTGTCTTGGTCGCCTTTAACGCGCGGGGCGTAATGCGACTTGATGGCTTTCGGGCCGGTATAGGTGCCGGTGGCAAATTGCACGTCCTTGGGGATATCGACCAAGACCGGGCCGGGCCGACCGGACTTTGCGATATGGAAGGCCTCGTGGATCGTGCCGGAGAGGTTGTCGGTCTCTTTGACAAGCCAATTCATCTTTGTGCAAGGGCGTGTGATGCCAACGGTATCCGCCTCCTGGAAGGCATCGGAGCCGATCATGAAGGTCGGCACCTGACCTGTCAGCACAACGATTGGGATCGAATCCATCAGCGCATCGGTCAGCCCGGTGACGGCATTGGTGGCGCCAGGGCCGCTTGTGACCAGAACGACGCCCGGCTTCCCGGTCGAGCGGGCATATCCTTCGGCGGCATGCACCGCACCTTGTTCGTGGCGCACCAGGATGTGGCGAATTTCGTTTTGCTGGAAAACCTCGTCATAGATCGGAAGGACGGCGCCACCCGGATAGCCAAATACGGTATCGACACCCTGATCCTTCAGGGCTTCAACCACCATCTTCGCGCCGGTCATCGTATCGGCTGCCATATTCTTCGTCCTTCCATCGCTCTTGCGCTGCCTTTGCGCATAAAAAAGCCCCCGGGCCGTCTGGCGGGGGCGCATGGGTCCGTTATGGATTGCGGTTCACCGCCCCATGCGCCAGCTTCCTACAAGTACAATTAGCGTTGTCATCGCCATCATCCCGGTTTCAACTGTCGCAACCCTTAGGCGCGTGTGTCAGAAGCGTCAACAGCCAAAATTCACAATCTGTCGCTTGGAGGCCGATTTGCGCAACTTTTCTCCGATTGGGGAGGTTCTTCGGTAATCGAGGCGCTTGTTTGAGCTAGATCAAAGTCAGTTTTGGCCAGATTGGTAAAGAAATCTGACAATCGGGCGCCAATGTTAGCGAAAACGTGTTTGCGGATACCTACACAAGACCTAAAGTGGCGCGCACGATGAATGAGGCCGCATAAAGTGGCCAAAACCAAACGGGGAGGAAATCCTATGGACCGTCGTTCTTTTCTGAGAACGTCTGCACTCGGCGGCGCGGCCGCCACGACGCTTGCGGCACCGGCATTGAGCCAGGGACGCGAGCAACTGACCATGTTCACGACCTGGCCCAATGGCTTGGCTGGCGTCTGGGACTCGGTTGAACGTTTTTCAAACAATGTCGCTGACATCACCGATGGGACACTCACCATCGATGCGCGCGACAGCGGCCAAACTGGCCTCGGCACGCAGGTTTTTGACCCGGTCGTCTCGGGACAGGCCGACATGTATCACGCCGCCGACTACTACTTTGTCGGCCAGCATCCGGCTTGGGCCTTCTTTACGGCTGTGCCGTTTGGCATGACCGCGCCGGAAATGATGGTTTGGTACTATGGCGGTGAAGGTCGGGCCAAGCATCACGAGCTGGGCGAGATCTTCGGCGTGCGCAACTTTATCGCCGGTCAAACGGCGGCGCAGGGCGGCGGCTGGTTCCGTAGCCCGATCACCTCGGCTGAAGACCTTCAGGGTCTGAACTTCCGCATGCCCGGCCTTGGTGGCCAGGCTCTGGCCGCACTTGGCGCGTCCGTTGTGGTGCTTGCAGGTGGTGAGATCTATCAGGCCCTGGCCTCGGGCCAACTTGACGGCACCGAATGGATCGGGCCTTGGTCGGATGAACGCCTCGGCCTGCAGGAGGTTTGCGACTACTACTACCCCGCCGGTTTCCACGAGCCCGGCGCGGCCCTCTCGGTCTCGGTCAATCTTGACCGCTTCAACGGCCTGTCCCCGCAGCACCAGCGGGCGATCGAGGTCGCAGCGGCCGAAGCGCACCAGCACAATTACTCGCTCTTTATGGCCAATAATGGGCCAGCATTGCAGCGACTATTGGCAGGCGGCACCGAACAGCGTGAATTCCCCGACGATGTCTGGGATGCGTTCGGTTCGGCAAGCCAGGAAGTCCTTGGCGGATTTGCCGACGATCCGATCTTTGCCGGTGTCTATGAGAGCTTCCAGGCCTCGATGAGCGAGACCTCAGGCTGGGCTGGCCTGTCGGACAGCTTCTACACCGCACAGCGCAACCGTGTTCTCGACCTGTGATCCAGATCTGACATGATGATCGCCCCGCGCCGGTATTGCCGGCGCGGGGTATTTTTAGCCGAGATAAGATGCCTCAAGGCAGCGGCGGGGGACGACCGATATGACCGAATTTATAGGCTGGATCCTATCCAGCATTTGGGGCGGAATTTACGGGTTCTTCTGGGTCCTGACCCATCCGGTAGAGGCGTTCAATTTCGGCAATGCTGAAAGCGTCCTCAGGATCGTCTATTATGGCGCCTCCGCGGAGCTTTTGGCCTTTCTGCTCATCCTCTTCTTTGTTGTTTTTATTGCTGGAATTTTCAGACCAAACTTTCTTTGGGGTGTAGTCTACGGGATCGAAGGGGTGTCGAACTTCGTCGGTCGCGCGGCGGCTTGGGCGGGCCTGATCATGGTCTTGCAGCAGGTCCTGGTGATCTTCATGCAATCGATCTTTCGCGCCTCCGACATTGGTATTGGTCCGGTCGGCCTCGTCTTTGAGCAACCCATCGGCTGGTATGCCGATGGTCTCAAGCTTTATAACGCGCTGGTCGTGTGTCTGTGCTGTGCCTATACGTTCGTGCAGGGCGGACATGTGCGGGTCGATCTGTTTTATGCCGGTTGGAGCCATCGCGCCAAGCGCGTCTCCGACATGATCGTCTCACTTCTCTTCATGGTCCCGGCGCTTGTGATTATGTGGTTTTACGGCTGGTTTTATATGTGGCGAAACCTGATTCAGCCGCAGATATCAGCAACCGACACGCTCGATCGCATTTTGCAACGTGCCATGCTGTTTCGGGCGGACATCCAGACCTTCGCGGCAAGCCCGTCCGGGTTTAACGGCTACTTCTTCTTCAAAGTGCTGTTGGTGCTGTTCGCCGGTATGATGATCTTGCAGGCCTTCGCATTCTTTTACCGGTCCTTTTTGGAGTTTCGAGAGGGCGAAGCGTCGGCGGGCAAGTATCTCGACCATGATGCGTTCACGGCCGAAGAAGAAGCCGCGCATGCCGGAGGACATCAGTGATGCCCTTTGGTTTGGACGGGATCGAGGTTGCGCTAATCATCGTCTTCCTATGCCTCTTTGGCGGGATCATGACGGGCTTTCCGGTGGCTTTTGCCATCGCGGGTGCGGGCGTTTTGTCTTTCACCATCATCGCCGCCCTCGATGGCGCGGGTCTGCTGATACATCAGGCGATCGACGACAGATCGACGGAATACGCCGCGTTGCTGGCCGAGGGGGTGGCCCGTGAGACCATCACGGTCTTCACCTATCCAGATCTGCCAAGGTACGAATCCGCCCTGTTCCCGAGGGGTTGGGAAGATGCGGTCAACCGCAATCTGGGCCAGATCGTGAACCGGATGGATGAGCGCGTCATCGCCGGTCAGTCGATCGAGACGCTGTTGGCCGTGCTGATGTTTGTCATGATGGGGATCACGCTAGAGCGGTCAAAGATCGCCAATGATCTGCTGACGACGATGGCGCGGGTCTTCGGCCCGCTTCCCGGCGGCCTGGCTGTGTCGATTGTTATTGTGGGTGCGTTTCTGGCGGCCTCAACGGGCATTGTCGGGGCGACGGTTGTGACCATGGGTCTGCTGGCACTGCCGACGATGCTGCGCAACAATTACTCGCCCGAGCTTGCCACAGGTGTGATCGCGGCCTCCGGCACGTTGGGGCAGATCATCCCGCCCTCGATCGTGATCGTGCTTTTGGGCACGCTTGCGGGTGATATGTATGCCACAGGGCAGGAAAACCGCGCGCAGGAAGCAGGCTGCACCGATGCGCTGACCTATCTGGGCGAACCGGCGGTCTTGTCGGTCGGCACGCTCTTTCAGGCAGCCCTCTTGCCCGGCATTTTCCTGGCGGGGCTTTACGCGCTTTACGCGTTTGGATTTGCGTTGTTGAACCCGGCCAAAGCGCCGGCTGTGGAAATGGGTGCCGCCAATGGTGAGCCCATTACCAAGAACGAAGCTTATACCTGGTTTCTGGGTGCGCCGGTTGCGTTGATCGGCGGCGTGGTTTTGTTGACATTTCTAGGGGTGATCGGCGCCCAGACGGTGCAGATCGCGTCCATGACCGATGCCGGTGACCGGGCAAGCCTGCGCACCAATGTGTCCGAGCAATGCGCGGCGTCGATGATCGAGCTGCATGGCCAGGAGGCGTGGGATCAAGCCATCGCCGAACAGGTTGCCATTGAGGAGGCCGGGGGCGCGCGGTCTCTGGTGGTGCTGACCGAGGAAGAGATCGCGATTGCCACCGAAGAGGCAATCGCGGGCCTGCCACCCATCGGCAGCCGGGTTGCGGTGTTCTTCCTTGTCTTTGCGCTCATCCTGACGACGGCGCGTGGTATCGCACCGACGGCCGACCCGACCCCGATTTTGATCGGTGGCATCGGTGTGGTCTTGGCGGTGCTGGCCGATATCGTGTTGATCCGACCATTGACCACCTCCGGCGCCAGTTTTGTCATACTGGGCATTCCCTTTGCCCTTGTCGCCTATGGCACCTGGCATGCGGTGGCGCGACTTGCGCAGAACGATCTGTTGCGTGTGGTCTTTCCGCCCTTGGTTTTGATCGTGGCCGTGCTTGGCTCCATCTTAGGCGGGATCACCAATCCGACACCGGCGGCGGCACTTGGCGCGGCCGGCGCGATCATGCTGGCCGCATACCGCAAGCTTGCCGAGGAGGGATCACGCGGGCAGATCATCGTTATGGCAAGCTTTGCGCTGGTCATCATGATCCTGCTGGGTGCCAATTTCGATATGCGCGTGACGCGCGAAGTTGTCCCATTTGAGGACAAATTCGCCTATGCCATTGCGCTGATCTGTTACCATTTCGCGGTCTTCGGCCTGCTTTATGCCTGCTACACGCTGTTGCGAACGGCCGTATTGGCACCGGTGGTGCGCGAGACGGCCAAGGTTACCTCGATGGTCTTCACGATCCTGATCGGATCGCAGCTATTGAACCTTGTGGTGATCTCTTTCGGCGGTGAGCATTACATCCAGCAATTCCTGCGATCCTTCAACGAGGAATGGGTCGTTTTCATCATGGTGATGGTGATCCTGTTCATCCTAGGCTTCGTTCTGGATTTCCTGGAGATCATCTACATCGTGGTGCCAATTGTGGGCCCCGTTATCTATGGCGGCTCGTTTGACCCGGCTTGGGTCACGATCATGATTGCAATCAACCTGCAGACGAGTTTCCTGACCCCGCCCTTTGGCTTTGCGCTGTTTTATCTGCGCGGCGTGGCACCGCCAACTGTGACGACCGGGCATATCTATCGCGGGGTGATCCCGTTTGTGCTGATCCAGATCATCGGCCTGACCATTCTGGCGATCTTCCCGGGCATCGTGACGATCGTGCCACAACTGCTGCCGTAGCGCAGATTTGACGGGGTGGGCGGGCCGCTTCGGGCCGCCCTGAAGGGCAGCCGCTCAGCCTCCCGCGCTGCCGCGGATCAGCTGTTTTTGTCGGTGCCTTGAAGGTCGGGAAGGGCGATCTGGGCCACCTGTTGCGCGATCGGGTCGACAGACAGCGGATGGGTCGTGTTCGAAAACGCCTCCGGGTCGTCGAGCAACTGCCATGTGCCGCCGGCATAAACCTCGAGCGCGGGAAAACGCGCCTTGTAGCCCATCTTAGTCGAGCCCGGCACCCAATAGCCGAGATAGACGTAAGGCAGGCCGCGTTCGCGCGCGATCTCGATATGGTCGAGGATCACGTAAGTCCCAAGCGATTGCTTGGCCAGATCCGGCAAGAAGAAGGAATACACCAGGCTCAACCCATCATCGAGCACATCGGTCAGACACACCGCAGCGAGCTGATTTTCCTGCAAACTATCGCGATACTCGATCACCCGGCTGCGCACCGGCGTCTCTTCGATCATCGCGGCAAACTCGAATACATCCATATCGGCCATACCGCCATCGGCATGGCGTGAATCGAGATAGTGCCGGAAGAGCGCGTATTGTTCTTCGGTGGCCCAAGGGCTACGCGCCTCGCGCAACAGATGGTCATTGCGCTTGGCGGTTCGCTTGAGGCTTTTTGACAGCTCAAAATCCGCAACCCGTATCCGCGCCGACAGGCAGGCCGTGCAATCGGCGCAAGAAGGCCGGTAGAGCACGTTTTGCGAGCGGCGAAAGCCCTGTTTGGAAAGCGCGTCATTCAGCTTGTCAGCCTGGTCACCCTGCAGTGCTGTAAAAAGCTTTCGTTCGCGCCGCCCGTCCAGATACGGACAGGCTTGCGGCGCGGTCACGTAAAACTGTGGGGCAATCGGTAACGTGTGACGCATAAGTGTAGGGCATCCCTCTTCGGTATAGGGCGAAAGTGCATGAGCTTCGGCCCCCGCACAACAAATTTTTATGCAAATGGTTATCCTGGCGCACAGCAACCGCGGGTTGAGCAGGACTTCAGCCCGGCCGATTGATCGCCGTGGTGCCCAAAAACAGATCGTGCAGGCCCTGCCCGCGGGTCCCGAAGGCCATCATCGCGGCTGAGATAAGTTGTGGCAGGGCAAAGGCCGAACAGATCAAAAAGCCCAATGTGTGCAGCGCGGCCTCATTGCTGTCGAGACGCGCACCCTGGGCGTTGCGGATTTCGATTGCCATCAGCCGCATGCCAAGCGTCGCTGAGCCGGAGCTAAGCGAGACCCACCGGTAGATGGCGTTGATCACGAAGAAAAAGACCGGAAAGAAAAGCCAGCCCAGGCCGAATGTGAAAAGGCCAACCAGGAATGTGGCCAGCAGCGTCAGAACGGTATCGACACACCAGGCCAGCAAGCGTTTGAACGCGACACCGTGATAGAACTCGGTCTGGGTTTCAGGATCGGGAAGGCGGTTTTCGTAGGTCATCATGGGCGAGATGGGAAATCTGTGGTGCAATTGCAACGGGGTTTGCGCGGCCCTGCCAAGTGGGGAGGCCTCTGGCGGGTAGGGCCGCGCGCGGGTCAGCCGGTCGCTTGGGAAAGCCGGCGGCTTTGCGCGCGATCATCGAGGAATTGGTCGAATTCGGCCTTGTCCTTGGCATCGCGCAGCCTGCCGAGGAATCCTTCAAAGTTGGTCTGCTCTTCTTCGAGCCGCGTCATCAGCGCGTCACGATAGGCATCAAAACTGGCATTGCCGCTGGATTTGGCCGCGCTTTGTGGCGCATTGGGCGCCCAGTCGGCCAGGGTTTCCGGGGCGTAGGAAGGTGTCGCCAAACTGGGCAGGCGGGTCCAAAAGTACGCGTAAGCGATCGCCAGCGCCAATCCGAGGATGCCGAAGAAGACCATAGCGACAATCGCGGTCGAGATGGCAAATCCGGCATAGAAAATGGTGGTGATAATCTGGAGGCCAACGGAAGGGCGGGCGGGATGGTTCGGTGCGACGTCAGGCATGCAAAAGCTCATCTGCAAGAGGTTGAATGAAGGTCCGGGCCCCGGGAAGGTCGGGGCCCGGCGGGCCGCGTTAGGCGGGGTTTTCGTCTTCGTCGGCGGATTTCGCCCGGTCTTCGAGGAACTGGTCAAACTCAGCCTTGTCCTTGGCGTCGCGCAGGCGCTCTAGGAATTCCTCGAATGCCGTTTGCTCGTCCTGCAGCCGGCGCAGTGTGTCGGCTTTATAGGCATCGAAGGCGGAATTGCCCGAGCTGCGGAACTTCATGCCAGGGCTATGATAGGCCCGGCGGCGGGTGGTGCAGGATCCAGAAAACATGCGTTTGCTCCAAATCAGATAGGCAAGAAGGGCAAGGCCCAACGGCCAGAAGAGAATGAATGAGACCACCATCAGGGCGATCCAGGCGCCTTTTCCGCGGGCATCGAGCCAGGCTTCGGAACGGGCGAACCAGCCCTGGGCCTCAACCATGCCAGGCGTTGCAGCGGGGGCAGAGGTGGGGTTCATTTTGCAGTCTCCTTTGGTGTTTTGGTGTATGTAAATGCGTTTCACATTATGTCATATGGGGGCCGGAACGGCGGGCGCAAGTGGGTCAGGCAGAAAAAGTGAATCTTTTTTACATCTCAGTTTTGGACGGCGGCGGCGGGCCGTGTCATGATTGCCGGGGGCGCCCTGGTCAAACGGATGCCTAAGGAGAGTGGGACCATGCCAAATCCAGCCACAGCCGAAAAAGAAGGTGCGCGGACGCTTGTCGTCACGCGAGATTTTGAGGCGCCGCGCGGTTTGATTTGGCGCGCCTTCACCAATGCCGATGCGCTGCGGAAATGGCTGATCGGTCCGCCGGGCTGGGACATGATCGTGTGTGAAATGGACGTCCGGACCGGCGGCGGCTATCGCTGGCGCTGGCGCCATCCGTCCGACGGTGAGTTTGGCTTCACCGGTACCTATGCGGCGGTGGAAGATCAGCAATCGCTTGAGGATGAACAGGTCTACGATTCCGCAACGCACGGCGTGCCGATGACCAAGACGGTCGAAAACAAGCTTGTCTTCGAGGATTTCGGTCAGGGCACGCGCGTCGTCTCACGAATGACCTTTCCGACGGGTGAGGCTGTGGACCAAGCGGTGGCGTCGGGCATGACCCAGGGGATGGAGATAAGTTACGCCAAGCTCGACGCACTGATTGCAGATGGCGCCGTTTAGCGCGCCTTTGGCAAGCTAACAGAGCTGCAACCGGCGTGGGCAGCGCCATGCACCATTTTATCGGCGCTACCTTAGGTCAGCCTCGGCGGCGGGTTTCAAATCTCGGCAGCATGGCCGAGAAATCGCGACCCGCGCCGTCCTCAGATTCCACGAATGTCTCATAGAGGTCACAGGCGGCCTGCCCAAGCGGTGTATCAGCATCAGCGGCTTCAGCGGCGTTTTGACTCAGGCGCAGGTCCTTCAGCATCAAATCGGCTGCAAACCCAGGCTGGTAGTTATTATCGGCAGGCGAATTGGGCCCTATCCCGGGGGCGGGGCAATAGGCATTGATGCTCCAGCTATAGCCGCTGGATGTGGAGACGACATCAAACATCGCCTGTCGATCAAGGCCCAACTTGTCGGCCAGCGCAAAGGCTTCGCATGTGGCGATCATGGTCACGCCGAGGATCATGTTGTTGCAGATCTTTGCCGCCTGGCCATTGCCAGCGCCGCCGCAATGCACAGCCTTTTGGCCCATGATCTCAAAAAGCGGCTTGGCGGTTGCAAAAGCCGCCTCGCTGCCGCCGACCATGAATGTCAGTGTACCGGCTGCGGCCCCGCCAACCCCGCCGGATACCGGCGCATCGAGGCATCCCAAACCCCTGGCAGCGGCATCTGAGGCCACATCCCGCGCGGCGGCAACCTCGACCGTGGAGCAATCGACAAGCACCGCGCCCGCGCCCATATGCGGTAGGATATCGCGCGCGACTTGACGCAGGATTTGCCCGTTCGGCAGCATCGTCACGACCAGATCGCGGTCAGCGGCGGCACTATTTGCATCACTCGCGCTTTCGACGCCTTCGGGGCAGGGCGCGTGAAGATCAAAGCCCGTCACGTTATGGCCTGCTGCGGCCAAATTGGACGCCATGGGCGCCCCCATATTGCCCAACCCGATGAAGCCGATATCCATGTCTCACGTCCCCCTCGCCGTGAATTCAGTCGAATGTAAGTGCCGCGTCACCCAATGGCATCAGCATGGCCGATACCTCTGCCGGCGTCACATCTTTCGGACGTGCATGCTGCCAATTTGGGCTACGGTCTTTGTCGATGATCGCCGCGCGGATGCCTTCGAGAAAATCGCCCTTTTCCATCGCTCGCGCCGTAAACCGGTATTCCAGTCCAAGCGCGTGGCGGATGTTGTCGGGTGTGGAGCGGACGCGGTGGATCAACTCGACCGCCGACGCAACGGATAGCGGTGCGTTTCGCGTAATGGCTTTGAGCGCACGTGCGGCAAGTTCGCCATCATCGCCAGACAGCGCGTTGACGATGTCACGCAGCGTCTCACCGGCAAAGAACTGGTCGATCAACGCCTGCTGCGCTGCAAGCAGGCTGTCGGGGCGGGTTTGGGCCGCTTCATCGACCACTGAGACGTCGCCGGACCCGAGGAGGGCCGCTTTCAAGTCGGGCCAGTGCTCTTGCGCGATATAATAGTCGGCAAATCCGGCATATATCGCGTCGGCCGGGCCCATGCGGTGCCCGGTTGTGCCGAGATATTCACCCAATCGGCCCGGCGCGCGCGCCAGGATCAATGACCCGCCGACATCCGGGATAAGCCCGATGCCACATTCCGGCATCGCAATTTGGGCTGTATCATCAACGATCCGGTGGCTGCCGTGGCAGCCGACGCCAACACCGCCGCCCATGGTGAAGCCCTGCAAAAACGTCACAACGGGCTTGGGGAACTCAAAAAGCCGCGCATTCATCCGGTACTCATCGGCCCAGAATCGCTGACCATAGGCGAAATCCCCCTTGGTGCCGGTGGCATACATCTGCGCGATATCGCCGCCCGACGAAAACGCCCGGTCGCCCTCGGCATCGATTAGCAAAAGTGCGACCCGGTCGTCCTGCGCCCAGGTTTTGAGGGTCGCGTCTATTTCCAGGCACATCGCGTAAGTCAGTGCATTCAGCGCCTGCGGTCGCGACAAAGTAATCCAACCGACCTTGCCCTCGATGCGGATATGGATGTCGGTCATCGGGCCGGTCCGATCAATGCTGCTCGGACATGGACCGGGCGACGATCATCCGCATGATCTCGTTGGTGCCTTCAAGGATTTGATGCACGCGAAGATCGCGCACGATCTTTTCGACGCCGTAATCGGCGAGATATCCGTAGCCGCCGTGAAGCTGCAGGCATTGATCGGCGACGCGGCTGCCCATCTCGGTGACGAATTTCTTGGCCATCGCGCAGGCCTTTGTCGCATCAGCTGTCTTGTGGTCGAGCTTCCAGGCGGCCTCGCGTAGGAATGTTCGCGCGGCTTGGAGCTCAATCTCCATATCCGCCAGACGAAACTGCAAGGCCTGGAACTGATCGATCGATTGACCGAAGGCCTTTCGCTCCGCCATGTAGCTTTGTGTCATCCGAAGGGCTGCTTCCGCCGCGCCAAGCGAACAGGCCGCGATATTCAAGCGCCCGCCATCCAGGCCCGCCATCGCATATCGAAACCCGTGGCCTTCTTCGCCCAGCAGGTTATCTGCCGGAGCGAACGCGCCGTCGAGTTGGACCTGACGCGTTGGCTGTGCGCGCCAGCCCATCTTTTCCTCCAACCCGCCAAAGCTGAGCCCTTCTGCGCCATCCTCGACCAGGATTGCCGATATGCCTTTGGGCCCATCATCGCCCGTCCGGCACATGACCATATAGGCATCGGCATAGCCACCGCCCGAGATGAACGCCTTGGTCCCGGTAAGCCGCCATCCTTCATTTGTTCGCTCTGCGCGGGTTTTCAGGGCGGCGGCGTCCGAGCCCGATCCCGGCTCGGTCAGGCAATAGGCCAAAAAGGTCTTCATCTCTATGGCTGCGGGCAGGACGCGGTCGCGCATCGCATCACCGGCCCAGCTGTCGATCATCCAAGCGACCATATTGTGGATCGACAAAAAAGCCGAAACCGACGGGCAGGACCGGGCCAAAGCTTCAAACACAAGTGTCGCATCAAGGCGCGAGAGGCCCGACCCGCCCGAGTCCTCCGACACGTAAAGCCCGCCAAATCCAAGCTCTGCCAGCTTGCCCCACAGATCCTTTGGGATGGTCCCTTCGCGTTCCCATGCCTGGGCATGGGGCGCAATTTCGGTCTCACCGAAACCGCGCGCCATATCTTCGATCGCGCGCTGCTCTTCGCTTAGGGCAAAGTCCATGGCCCACACCTCCCTGCAGGGAATTGAACACTTGTTTAATTACGCCCGCCGGTGCTGCGTGGCAAGCTCAGAGATCGGCGTGAAATTCCGCCACCAAATGGGCGGCAACCGCGTGCAGGGCTTCGCTATCATCGGCGCCGCCCGCGCGGGCTTTTGCATAGACCGCGCGCTGTCGGTCTGAACTTGTGCCACCGGCCACGATCTCCCGCAGACGCCCTATTTCGGCCACGCAGCCAAGTGCCTCGGCATCTTCGCCGACAAGGTCGATCAATTCATCGATCAGCTCAGCCATCGGCACAATCTCACGACGACCGAAATCGATCAGGCCGCCTGACACGCCATAGCGCTGCGCCCGCCAGCGGTTTTCCTGGATCAAGAACCGATCATAAGTGCGCCAGCGCTGGTTTTTGGCTTTGAGCCGGAGAAACATGCGCATGATGCATTGCACGGCCGCGGCAAGTGATAGCGCGTCTTCAAGCCGGGGCTGCACGTCGCAGATCCGCGCCTCAAGCGTGGGAAACCGGTTGGACGGGCGCAGATCCCACCAAATTTTCGAGCCGTCTTCGATGACCGCAAGGTCGGTCAAGACGCCGATCGTGCGCTGGTATTCCGCCCAAGACCCGGTCAGATGCGGCAGGCCCGTACGCGGCAGGTTGTCAAAGACGGTCAGGCGATACGAGGCGAGCCCCGTATCGCGGCCTTGCCAAAAGGGCGATGACGCCGAAAGGGCCAACAGATGCGGCAGGAAATAGGCCATCTGACCCATCAGGTCGTTGCGCAAATCGTCATCTGTCAGGCCGACATGGACATGAAAGCCACAGATCAACATTCGCTCTGCCACGCCGCCCAGATCGCGGGCCAGATCGTTGTAGCGGTCTTTGTTGGTATGGATCTGGTCCTTCCAATCGCCAAAGGGATGGCAGGAGGCTGCAACCGGTGCCAGGCCGAAGGCCGCAGCCTCGGCGGAGATCGTCCGCCGCAATCGGCCAAGATCGGCCCGGGCCGCGGCGATATTGGGCATAACGGCGGTGCCGACCTCAATCTGGCATTGCAGAAATTCGGGGCTGACCTGGCCTGCCAGCGCCGCGGTACACGCTTGCAAAAGTGCGTCCGGTGGCTTGGCAAGGGCAAGGGTCTCTTGATCGACGAGCAGGTATTCCTCTTCCAATCCGAGTGTTAGCGGCTCTGCGATTTGCATGCTGACCCCTCATTGCGCAGTCGTCAGCAAACCAGCCGTGACTAGGCAAGGCAAGCCCTCAGGTGATTCTATCAAGTGCAAGAGATTGCTGCATCTGCACATGCTGCGGCGCAATAGTTAACGGAAAACTTGAAGATTGTTTCGATACGGTAACCAAGTTGATTTCTGATAATCATCATAAGGTGCTGTAAATCTAAGGGAATTGTATGTTTCCGATCACTTAGGCAGAATTGTGTTGAAAATTAGAGAGGTTCTGACAAGTTTACGTCATTCGTTAATTGTGCGGTCTGCTGGGGACTGTCGCAAGGTACCTGTAAGTGGTGCAACGCGGTTCGATTTTGGTCGGGCCGCGTTTTCCGTTCTGGGGCAGCGGATCAATTCCTGCCGCCACAACAGCACCTTATCGCGTCCACGAATTATCAGTTTTGTGCATGCATCTGAGCGTCCCGTCATAGGTTCCTGCCAGATGCGCGCAATGCGTCCGCACCGCCCGCCCGTCGAGATGCACCGCGTCCGATCCGTCGTTCCTGACTGCTTAGTCGCGTGACCCCTAAAGCCAGGCCATCTAGCGCTCGGCGCCGTCATTCTTGTGCCCGGACAAGACTGTCCCGACACGAATTTCGTCCCGTCGTGGCACGCAATGGGCTATCATCGCCACCGATCCGGTCCGAGATTGGCCCGACCGACCCGTAACGCCGCGTGAGATCTGTGATGTCCAAGCGACCCTCGAAGAAGACCGAAACCATCGAAATCCGCCTCTCGCCCGAGCTGAAATCCGCACTCAGCGATCTCAGCCTGGGGCGCGGCCGGTCGATGAGTGAGACGGTCAGGGCGATGATCGAAGGCGAAGTTGCAGGCGGGCCCAAGCATCAACCGATCGGAGATTTGCCCATGACGATACCGAACCCGTTCCTGCCGCGTGCCATGCGTGGCGCGGCCTTTTTGGTCCCTGTGCTGACGCTCGCGCTGATCTATCTGATGACCGCCCAAAGTCCGGCGACTGCAAGCGAGGAGGCGCGCGTCTTTTTCGCCGAGCTGGACCAAGATGCCGATGCGCAGATCAGCCTGCCTGAGATCACATCGTTTTTGACCGAGGACGGATGGGAGCCGGATCCGGTTTGTGCGTCTGACACGGTACCCGGTGACGAGCCCTGCACCCTGGCCGCGATGGCCCAGGCGCAGCTTGATAGGGTCGATAGCGATGGCGACGGAGTGGTGAGTTTCGCGGAGCTTTCCGCCGTGCTGATCCGTGACCGCGCGGCCGATTTCCTGGAAATGGATATCGATGAAAACGGCATGCTGTCGATTGATGAAATGGCCGCGATGGAGCTTTACTGGTACGCCGAAGAGCCTGAGATTGCAGCGGAGGAAGGCGTCGTGCTGTCCAGCGCTTGCCAAGCCCAGCTCCTGGCCGAAGACCTGCCGGGCATTGCGGCGATTTGCCAGGTCGAAGGCCTGGCACGCATTGAGGTCGCGATCTACGACACGGACCGCGACGGTCGGGTCAGCCTTACCGAATATCTGAGCCACTAACGCCCCGACCACCGGCGCCGCCGCGACTTACCATCGGCGGCGCCACCGGGTTTTCAGTACCCCTTGATCATCCCTTCAAGCGCATCCTTTTCCATCGCAAGCTCTGCCAGCCGCGCTTTGACCACATCGCCGATAGAGATCAGACCGACCATTTCGCCGTCTTCGACCACGGGCATATGGCGAAAGCGGCCTTGGGTCATTTTGGCCAACACGCCGTCAGAGGTGTCGGCGCGGGTGCATGTCACAAGCTTCTGGGTCATCAGCGCATCGACCTTTTCGTCCATTGCCTTGGCCCCAGACTTGCCGAGCGATTTTACAATGTCGCGTTCAGACAGGATGCCAAGCGCCTGCTTGCCGTCACTTGAGACGATCAGCGCGCCGATTTTACGCGCGGCCAATTCGGCGGTCGCTTCAGCTACAGTGGTCCCGGGTGCAATCGTGGCCACCCCAACGTCGGGCTTTCCCTTAAGGATTTGCTGGACGAGCATCTTCCTCTTCCTTTCTACCTCCGGCTTGGATCAAAGCGTCTCTGGTCGCGCCCCGATCTGTCAAGGTTTTCCGCCGTGGCAATTGGCTGTAAAGCGCGGGCCCTGGCGTGGGGCGGAAACCTCCGCCGCGCCAGCAAACCTGCGCGCTGCCCCTTTTGCCTTCCCCGCTGCACCGTTAACGTGGCGCGAAATTCCGCAGGAGAGGGAAGACGGAAATGCGTGACATCGGACATTGGATCGACGGCAAACACGTGGCTGGCACGTCGGGACGGTCGGCCGACATCATGAACCCGGCCACGGGCGAGGTGCAGGCCCAAGTCGCCTTGGCCAGTGCCGCAGAGCTTGACGCCGCAGTTGCCTCGGCCAGTGCCGCACAAGTCGGCTGGGGGGCCACCAACCCGCAGCGCCGCGCACGTGTGTTGATGAAATTCGTTGATCTTTTGCATCGTGATATGGACAAGCTCGCCGAGGCGCTGAGCCGCGAACACGGCAAGACGCTGCCCGATGCCAAGGGTGATGTCGTGCGCGGATTGGAAGTGGTGGAGTTCTGTATTGGCGCGCCGCATCTGCTCAAAGGTGAGTTCACCGATGCAGCGGGCCCGGGCATCGACATGTATTCGATGCGCCAACCCATCGGTGTGGCCGCAGGGATCACGCCATTCAACGTCCCTGCCATGATCCCGATGTGGAAGCTTGCGCCGGCCTTGGCCTGCGGTAACGCCTTTATCCTCAAACCCTCGGAGCGTGATCCATCCGTCCCGATGATGCTGGCCCAGCTTCTGCAGGAGGCCGGTTTGCCCGATGGCCTGCTGCAGGTCATCAATGGTGACAAAGAGGCTGTCGACGCGATCCTTGATCATCCCGGCATCTCCGGCGTGGGGTTTGTCGGCTCCACCCCTATCGCGCAGTACATCTATGAACGTGGCTGCGCCAATGGCAAACGGGTGCAGTGCTTCGGCGGCGCGAAGAACCATATGATTGTCATGCCGGACGCCGATCTGGATCAGGCAGCCGATGCGCTGGTGGGCGCGGGCTACGGGGCCGCGGGCGAGCGCTGCATGGCAATCTCGGTCGCTGTGCCGGTGGGTGAGGCGACGGCTGATCGTCTGATCGAAAAGCTCGTGCCCCGGATAGAGGCCCTGAAGGTCGGCCCGTATACATCCGGCGATGACGTCGATTTCGGACCGGTCGTGACAGCGGCGGCCAAGGCCAATATCGAGCGATTGGTACAGTCCGGCGTCGATCAGGGCGCAGAGTTGGTCGTGGACGGAAGAGGGTTTGCCTTACAAGGCTATGAGGACGGCTTTTTTGTCGGCGCGCACCTTTTTGACCGCGTCACCAAAGACATGGACATCTACAAGAAAGAGATTTTTGGACCGGTCCTCAGCACGGTGCGCGCAGGCAGCTATGAAGAGGCGCTCGGCCTGGCGATGGATCATGAATACGGCAACGGGACCGCCATATTCACCCGCGACGGAGACACGGCGCGGGATTTTGCGGCGCGGATCAATATCGGGATGGTTGGCATCAATGTGCCGATCCCGGTGCCGCTGGCCTATCACACATTCGGTGGCTGGAAGAAATCGGCCTTCGGCGATCTGAACCAGCACGGCCCGGACGCGTTTCGTTTCTATACCAGGACCAAGACCGTTACGGCACGCTGGCCCTCGGGCATCAAAGAAGGCGGCGAGTTCACGATCCCCGTCATGGAGTAGGCGCAGGCCCCTTGCAACCGGGCGCGCGATATAGTTGCGTGCCCGCAGCTTTCATGGCGGGCGGGAGGGCCCATGCCTATACGCACCGGTCTTTATCCAGGAACATTCGATCCGATTACGCTTGGTCATCTCGATGTGATCAAGCGGGCCTGCAAACTGGTCGATCGGCTGGTGATTGGCGTGGCGATCAACCGCGACAAAGGCCCGCTTTTCACGCTAGAAGAGCGGGTCGAAATGGTCGAGGCCGAGGTCGCAGAGCTTTCCGTCCGCTCCGGCGTCGAGATCGTCGCGCATCCGTTTGAGAACCTGCTCATTGACTGCGCGCAAGATGTCGGCGCCCAGATGATTATCCGTGGCCTGCGCGCGGTGGCTGATTTTGAATATGAGTTCCAGATGGTCGGCATGAACCGCAAGCTCCGGCCCGAGATTACCACCGTGTTTTTGATGGCCGAGGCTGAGCATCAGGCCATCGCCTCAAAGCTGGTCAAGGAAATCGCGCGGCTTGGCGGCGAGGTTTCGCATTTTGTTACGCCGGCGGTTGATGCGGCGCTGAAAGACAAGCTTGGCCTTTGAGGTTTTGTCCGCGGCCAAAGCGGACTATGTCGACGAGAAATTCAAGGAGAGCCCGCTATGGCAGAGATCAAGGACCCCGAAAACACCATTCTGGTGGAATTGAAGGGCGGCACGGTGACGATAGAGTTGATGCCCGATGTGGCGCCCCTGCATACCGCGCGGATGAAAGAGCTGGCGCGCGAAGGCGCCTATGATAACGTCGTCTTTCACCGGGTGATCGACGGGTTCATGGCGCAGACCGGCGATGTGGCGCATGGCAAGGATGAGGGCGATCTCAACATTCGTCGATGCGGCACGGGTGGGTCCGACAAGCCCGATCTGAAGGCCGAGTTTTCCAAGCTACCGCATGATCGGGGCACAATCGGTGCCGCACGCAGCCAGAATCCCAATTCGGCCAACAGCCAGTTCTTCATCAACTTCACCGACAACCACTTTCTCAACGGCCAATACACCGTCTATGGCCGCGTGATCGAGGGCATGGAACATGTCGATAGCATCATCCGGGGTGAGCCGCCTGCCCAGCCCGACAAGATGATCTCGGTCAAGGTCGCCGCTGATGCGTAGGCTGGCTGCGGCACTCTGCTGTCTGGTTGCAAGCCCCCTTGGCGCAACCGGTCTGGAAATTGACGTGGCCGGTGAGGCGGAAGGCACTATTGTCATCGACCTCTTCGAAGACGTTGCCCCCGGCCATGTCGCGCGCATTGTGCAATTGGCCGAGGAGGGCGCGTATGACGACATCGTCTTTCACCGCGTGATCGAGGGGTTCATGGCCCAAACCGGTGATGTCGAATTTGGTCAATTGGGCCAGGACATGCGTTATGCCGGGCGCGGCGGGTCGAGCTACCCCGATCTGGCGGCCGAGTTTTCCGACTTGGCCTATGAGCGCGGCGTTGTTGGCATGGCCCGGGCGCAAGATCCCGACAGCGCCAATTCTCAGTTTTTTATTATGTTTGCACCGTCGCGCCAGCTTGACGGCGCCTATACCGTTGTTGGCGAGGTTGTCGACGGCATGGATGTGGTCGACCAGATCAAAATCGGACAGGGCCCGAACGGCGCGGTCATCGGAGAGCCCGACCGGATGGTGCGCCTGCGGGTTCTGGGTGACGACCCTGTTGCGCCGGAACCTGAGGCCGAAGGCGAGGCGAGCGAGTAAAGAACGCTGACAACCGCGTGAGATGGCATGGCCCTATGCGCAAGTGACGGGCAGGGTGCCTGCATCTGTGTCTGGCCCTGAGGTGACCCCACATGCGTCGCGCCCTGATTTTAGCTGCGTTGCTGAGTTTTGCCGCGATCAGCGGCGGTGAAGCTCAGCCGGCCCGGTGGCAGGCAGAGTTCCCGCTGACTGATTTCAACCGCTCAGCGGTTGCATTCGACGAAATCCTTGATGGCGGACCGCCGCGCGACGGTATCCCTGCGCTGAGTGATCCTGCGTTTTTGCCAGCACAGGACGAATTGCGCATCCCGGATCGTGAACCGGTTGTCACGCTTGAGATGCCGGGCAGCCCGGCGCGGTCCTATCCTCTGCGGTATCTGACCTGGCATGAGATCGTGAATGACGAGATCGGCGGTGTTCCTGTTGCGGTGACGTTTTGTCCGCTGTGTAACTCAGCGATTACCTTTGATCGGCGTGTCGATGGCGATGTGCTGAGTTTTGGCGTCTCAGGCCGTCTGCGCAATTCCGACATGGTCATGTATGACCGTGAGACGGAAAGCTGGTGGCAACAGGCGACCCTGGAGGGCATCATCGGGCAGCATATGGGTCGCGAACTTGAGCCCATTGCGACTTGGGTGGAAAGCTTTGGCGCGTTTCGCGACCGCCATAGCGACGGTTTGGTCATGGCGGAGCCGGATTACCCCCGCGATTACGGTCGCAACCCGTATCGTGGCTACGATAGCGGGGCTGGGTTTTTCCTCTATTCAGGTGAATTGCCGCCGCATGGCATCGATGCGTTGGCCCGCGTCGTGCGCGTTGGCGAGCGGGCCTGGCCGCTGGAGCGTGTCGCACAGGCTGGTGGCGTGTCGGAGGCGGGCGTGTCTATCAGCTGGTCGCCCGGGCAGGCCTCTGCGCTTGATAGCGCCGCGATTGCCGAGGGGCGCGATATCGGCAATATCCGGGTCCGCGATGCGGGCGGTCAGGATTTGGCCCATGATGTGATGTTTGCTTTTGCATTCCACGCCTTTTGGCCCGATGGCGAGTGGATGCTGGGCGAATAGGCTTGCGTCCGGGCCGGCGGGCGTGCCTCGTCACGCGGTCCTCAGGCCGGACGGGCCTTTCGCGGGGGCCTGCCCCCGCACCCCCAAACCCTTGACGCCGCCGGGGCAGCATCGTAGCGCCATCGACCATGGCCCGTACGCCGCTTTTGCAACTTGCCGATGTCACGCTTGGACTGGGCCAGCAGATGCTCTTCGAAGGGCTCGATTTGGTTGTCCAGCCGGGCGACAGGCTGGCCCTTATTGGGCGCAACGGATCGGGCAAATCGACCTTGCTGCGGGTGATGGCGGGCCTGATCGAACCTGATGCCGGTGCGCGTGTCCTGCCCGCCGGTATCTCGGTTGGGTATATGGAGCAGGAGCCTGATTTCGCGTCATTTCGCACCTTGCAAGACTTTGCAACGGCCGATTTGGACCCGGCCGATCACTGGCAGGTTGAGGCGGCGGCCGAAGGCTTGCGCCTAGAGCTGGATGCCCCAACTGCGACCGCCTCAGGTGGTGAACGGCGCCGCGCGGCCCTTGCCCGTTTGCTCGCCCAAGCGCCCGATCTGATGCTAATCGATGAGCCGACAAACCACCTTGATATCACAGCGATCGAATGGCTGGAGCAGCACCTGGCCAGCACCAAGGCCGGGTTCATCCTGATCAGCCATGACCGCGCGTTTCTGACATCATTGGCTCGGGCCCTGCTGTGGATTGATCGCGGCGAGGTGCGGCGGATGGAGCGCGGCTTTGACGCCTTCGAGGCCTGGCGCGACAAGGTTTGGGCCGAGGAAGACATGGCGCGCCACAAGCTCGACCGGCAGATCAAGTCCGAGGCGCGATGGGCGGTCGAAGGCATCTCGGCGCGGCGCAAGCGCAATCAGGGGCGATTGCGGGCCTTGGGCGATCTGCGGGCCGAACGCGCAGCGATGGTTCGGCGCCAATCGACGGCCGATTTTGCCCTCGAGGCAGGGGTTGAGTCAGGCCGCAAGGTGATCGAAGCTGAAGGCATATCAAAAACCTATGGCGATCGGACCATCCTGCAGCCTTTTGATCTGCGCATCTTGCGCGGCGAGCGGCTGGCCATTATCGGGCCAAACGGCGCGGGCAAGACCACGCTTGTGAAAATGCTGACCGGAGAGTTGGCGCCCGATAGCGGTTCGGTCCGGCTGGGCACCAAGCTGGATCTGGCGGTCTTTGACCAAAGCCGGGCCGCCCTGGACCCCGATGCCACGCTTTGGGAAAGTCTTACGCTGGACCCGTCGATGGCGGTGAGTGGACAGTCCGATCAGGTCATGGTGCGCGGAACGCCGCGCCATGTCATTGGCTATCTTAAGGATTTTCTCTTTGACGAGACACAAGCGCGGTCAAGAGTTCGCGCCCTATCGGGGGGTGAACGGGCGCGGCTTCTGCTGGCGCGCATCATGGCGCGGCAGAGCAATCTGTTGGTGCTGGACGAGCCGACGAACGATCTCGACATCGAGACATTGGATCTTCTGCAAGATATTCTGGGCGACTACGCAGGCACCGTGATCCTGGTCAGCCATGACCGTGATTTCCTGGATCGGATTGCAACGGTGACCGTGGCGATGGAAGGCGACGGAAAGACGGTTGTTTATGCCGGCGGATGGTCGGATTACCGCCGTGCGCGCGGTGATGTTGCATCCCCACAACCGGCGCCAAAAGCCAAACCGAAAGCAGCCGCCAAAACGACCGAAAAGCCCGCCGTCAAACAGAAGCTCAGCTTCACCGAAGCGCATCGGTTGGAGAACCTGCCCGCGGAGATCGAACAATTAAGCGCGGAGATCAGCAAGCTAGAGGGTCTTCTGAATGAGCCGGATCTCTACGCGCGTGATCGGGCAAAGTTCACCAAGGCGAGCGAGGCGCTGGCGGGGCGACAAGCGCGTTTGGCAGCGGCGGAGGATGAATGGCTATTCTTGGCTGAAAAGGCCGAGGGCTAAGGTCGTGGCGCAAATTGCGTCAGCGCAACGCCCGCAGCCATAACCAGGATGCCGGTGATCCGCATCAGGGAAAGCGGCGTCGGCGCCGCGCCGAAGAGGCCAAAATGATCGATGGCAGCGGCCGAAATGAGCTGTCCGAGAAGCACGAAGAAGACCGCGTTTCCCACGCCAAAAACCGGCGCGATCCAGGTGATCGACAAGACATAAAACGCCACAAGAAGACCCGCCAAAAACAAGTGTTTTGGCTGATTGGCGAGCGCATTCAGGGCACTTGTGCCACCGGTTGCAATCATGGTGGCGGCCGTGGCCGCAAGCGCCACCATAAACAAAATCAGCGCGGCGGCAGCGGGAGAGCCGATATTGGCGCCAAGCCGGGCGTTTAAAGCAGCCAAAAGCGGAATGCCGATGCCTGCCACAAGCATGATAAGCGCGTGCTGTGTCATGCGCAGATGCCGCCTATCTCGACCCCGTCCCAGGGCAGTTGGATTGGCCGATCATCGAGAAAGCTCAGATGCTGATTGATCGGCATATAGACCCCCAGCAACTCTTCGAGCCGGTCCGTCCGTGCGCCATTGGGATCAAGGGCGCGGCAACAGACGTATTCCTCGACCAAACTGGCCTGTTGTTCATAGCCGTATTCGAGAAAATCAAACGCGCTGTCGCCGTCAAACAGGTAGGGGTCTTGGGTGCTAAGATGCTCGGCGAAGGCGCGGGCAGGGTGGTAATCGGTGACGTCTCTGTTCTGCCATTGCCAGACATGCGTCATCTCATGGGCAAAAAACATCGCGGCGACGAGGTGCACGCTACCATCGCGCCTGAGGATGTAGTCATCAAGAAAAAAGGCCGGACGTGTGTGGAGCGTTCGGAACAGCACAATTCCGGCGGTGCTGCCGGTAATGGTCGGACCTTCGGCCGGTGGCAGAATGCGTTCGCGGCAGGTTGTTCGAGGGCGCACCGGATAAGTCACAGAGTTTAGCCCAATCAATGGGTTACGCGTTATTCGGACGGGCGCGGGATCGAAGGTTGTGCCCTGGATGCCGGCCATGAAATCGCGCTCTGCCGTGGTCAGTGCCCGGCCACAGGCGGCACATGCCAATAAAAGCATAAAGAGGCAAAATGCGCGCAACATGGGCCAAGCCTAAGCGCTGATCGGGTGAGATTGAAGCGGTATATATCGCGCTTGGCTCACATGGCCGAATTTGATGTGTATCAAGGCGCGGGCCTGAGTTGCGTGCGACACTTTCAATTGTTGAAAGGAGGTGGAGGATGCGACCCCCTTTGGCTTTGTTTCTCTCTCATGCACACATTGCCGGTGGCGGCCAATAAGCCGGGGGCGGGTGCGGCGCTCTTTGCCACCTATTGCACCGCTTGCCATGGGTCGGCCGGCTGGGGTGACGGGCGTATGGCGCCGATCCTGACCTTGCTGCCGCCCGATCTTGCGACCTTGTGGGCGCGTAATGGCGGCGACTTTCCGGTCTTTGCCGCCGCCCGCCAGATCGATGGGCGCGACCTGGTTTGAGCCCTTGGCGACGACATGCCGCTCTTTGGCTAATGGTTCGCAAGGGAGCCTGAGACCGCCATCGCAGAGGCGTCGGGCCAACCCGTCCTGAAGGGCCGATCCGTTGCCGATCTGATCGCAAATTTGCAAGAGATCCGGGAATGATCCGCGCCATATTCTTGGCCCTCACACTGGCAGCGCCTGCAGTCGCGCAGGACATTGACCGGGGCGCACGGCTTTTTGTGCCGAGCTGTGCGGTCTGGCATGGGGCGGCGGCCACCGGGATGGCGCCCATGGCCGAGATCCTGATCCGCGCGCCGTCCGACCTAACCGCCATTGCTGCGCGTCGTGACGGGGCCTTCCCGATGTTCGAGATCGCGCGGGCGATCGACGGGCGCGGCCCGCTCTTGGTACATGGCGGCGAGATGCCGATCTTTGGCTTTGTCTTCGGCGGATAGGACACGCTGATGCGCGAGGAGGGGCTCGGCACCGTGCTGACCGCGCCGGAAGTGGTGGGTTGGTGTGTTCTCTGCAGGATCTACAGCGCTAAGGTCGCGCAGAGCCGCCCAATTGAGTGCTCTACTCTCGCATCCGTCGAACAGGGCGCGGGTCGAAGGGCGGAAGCCCTCAACCACGGGACGGCGCCGCTATTCCACGCGCAGCACGTGGAACATGTCACGGATCAACAGGATCTCTCCGTCGATTGCCTCCCACACATGCATGTAACGCCCGATGATGCGGTTCTCGCCGACCATCGTGATGGTTTCGCCGATCTCGATTGCAGTGTTGTCAAAGCCGCGGATATCGAAGGTCATGAACTGCATGTCGTGCGCGCCATTCCGGAAAGCCGTTGCATATTCCGCGGCAATCGCCTCCCGGCCCCGAACGGAGGCCTTTCCGGGCGCCAAAAGGATGGCATCTTGCGCGTAAATTGCCGCAACCGCCGCCAGATCTTGCGCATTGAACGCTTCAACCAAAGCCGCTGTCCGGGCGACAATTGGATTCGACAGATCGTTTGTTTGGGCCTGGGCAATGAGTGGCAAAAGCCAAACGGCGAGGGTGATAAGGCAGGCGCGCATGCTGTGTCTCCGTGCGGATATGGCAACATTCAGGATGCATGCGTGCGCGCCTGGCGCAAGCTTTCCGGCACTTTGCGCCGCATTTGGTTGGGGTTAATCTCTCAATCCGACTTCGCCCGTGCGCAAGGCAGCGGCGCGCTATTTGCAAGGAATGCAGCGCAACTGAGGCCACGCTGCACGAGCCCAGTCAGTCGGCCGGGTGTTTGTAGGCGGCAGCAATCCCGGCGGCCTTTTGGGCCACATCTTCTAACTCCTCTGGCGACCAGGCGCGCGTCGTGTGGAAATTCGCCGCAGCACCAGAGGCGCCAATCGCCATGTTCACGGCAAGCGCGTCAGCTCCGTCGGGCAAATCAACGATGGCCATAACGTCGTTGGCGCCGGTGGTGATGTACATGTCTTTGAGCGATCCGCCGGCGGCCTCGACAAGCCCGGCGATGACCCCGCGCCGGTTCTTGGCCCCGCCCATGAGGCCCTTGATGGCGTCGCTGGTGTAATTCGCTGTGATGATGAATGTGGGCATATCTCTCTCCCT
>JBCCXT010000021.1:0-59771 GCA_039191215.1 Pseudomonadota bacterium | reverse complement strand
GCACCGCTGATGCGCGCCGCGCCGGATGATTTCTTTGCCCGAAGCCGCGTGGCGACAGCGGTAAATTCAAACCGAGCGCAAGGGCCCGAGCTTATCGAGCCGATCAGCGCTTAGTTGGCCATTGTGGCCTGCTCGGGCACGGGTTCATGGCGCGGCGGCACAGGGTCTGCCCCAGCAAACGTCATGCTGTTTCGCGCCAGGAGCGATGTGCCATAAGCCTGGGCTGCGGCGTCCGCGGCGCGTCGCAAAAGCGCGATCTCAGCCGGGTCGGCGCCAGCATCAATGGCGTCTTCGAGCAAGGCGCGCGACATCTGCCAACCGGCAAAGAGCGTCTCCACTGTTTCGGCAGAATGGGGCACATTGACCCGGAGATGCGTGTCTAGCAATGCGTCGCGCGCAAGCGCTGCGGCACTGCAAAGCGTGGCGACGGCAAGTGCGGTCAGGGGGGCAAAATATGCGCTGCGCATCGGTCAAGCTCCGTATGTGCTGGTCTCCAATTGGACAGATGCCGGAAATTCACCGCTGTTTCGTTCGAAACTGTGGCAACCGCGCGCCATTATTCGGCGACGCCAAGACAAATTGAGAGAGCCTGCCGCGCTTCATTTGAATTTTTGGAAGGGAGGCCCGGCTCAAGCGCGGGCGCGCGGAGCCGGGCCTAGTGCGAAGAGGTCAGTCTGCATGTGACAACGCCCGCAAACACACACGAGCCGTTGCTGCAAAATCGACAATAATCGGGAAATTCGACGAAAATTAGGCCGATCGGAAACATCTCGGCCGATCCCGTGCGATCTGGACAGCGGCACGCCGATCTGTTGGTTTGCATTCCGAAGGTGAATGCGGTGAGGCGGGGCATGGCTGAAGCACAAATCGGGCTGATCGGATTGGGGACGATGGGGGCGGCGCTGGCGCTCAACATCGCCGAACATGGATTTGACATCGCCGTCTGGAACCGAACGGCATCTCGGACGGTGGATTTTATGACCGAAGCGGGCGCGCTCGCCGCGCGGGTCACACCGACAGAAGCGCTGGCCGATTTCGTGGCCGCGCTTGAGACCCCGCGGGCAATCATCCTGATGGTGCCGGCAGGCGCACCGGTTGATGAGCAGATCGCCGCCTTGCGCCCACTTTTGGCGCCTGGTGATCTAATCATCGATGGCGGCAACGCAAATTTCCATGACACCAATGCGCGTGCGGCGGCAGCAGGCGATCTGCTCTATCTCGGCCTCGGCGTGTCGGGCGGCGAAGAGGGCGCGCGGTTTGGCCCGTCGATGATGGCCGGCGGCAGCCAGGCGGCGTGGGACCGCGCCGCGCCGATCTTGCGCGCGATCGCGGCGCGCTATGACGGAACACCGTGCGCCGATTTCTTTGGCGAGGGCGGTGCCGGGCACTTTGTCAAGACCGTACACAACGGTATTGAATACGCCGATATGCAGCTCATCGCAGAAGCGTACGGCATTTTGCGCGATGGGATGGGGCAGGGTACCGACGCGATTGCCGGCACGTTTCAACGGTGGAACTCGGGCGCTTTGGAAAGCTACCTGACCGAGATCACGGCGGCCGTTGCCGCAGCCCAGGATCCCGTAACCGGCGGGCCGGTCTTGGAGGTGATCGTTGATGCTGCGGGCCAGAAAGGCACCGGGCGTTGGACTGCCATCGAGGCGCAGCATCTGGCCAGCGCTGTGCCAGTGATCGAGGCCGCTGTGACGGCGCGCAACCTATCCGCGCAGCGTGACCGTCGCGCGGGATTGGAGGCGCTGTTCGGTGCCGCGCCGAGCCATTTGACGACAATTTCAAGAGACCAGATCGAGGGTGCGCTCATTGCCGGCAAAGTGCTGTGCTACACGCAAGGATTTGAGATGCTTGGCGCGGCGTCGCGCGCACATGGCTGGGATACCGATCTGTCGGCGGTGGCACGTGTATGGCGCGCGGGCTGCATCATTCGCTCTGCCATGCTGGGGGATATGGCCGAAGCGCTGATGACGGCACCCGGTGCCTTGCTGATCGAAGCCCCGGTTTTTGCCGATCATCTGCGCGAAAATCACGCATCACTCCGCCATGTCGTCGCAGAAGCCGCGCGTCATGGGATCGCCGTGCCCGCCTTGTCCGCCGCACTGGCCTATTTCGATGCGATGCGGACCGCGCGCGGCACAGCCAATATGATACAAGGACAGCGCGATTACTTTGGGCGTCACGGCTTTGTACGCTTGGATACTGGTGCTGAAGACCAACACGGCCCTTGGGCGGATTGAACCTCTTTACCGGCCTTGCAAGATACGGCTAGGCTGAGCCCCGGGGGGCGTTGCCGGGCATTCATACCGGCTACGGGGCCGCCGATGCGCGGCTGGCTCAGAAGGAAAGGTTTGATCATGACCGCGACATTGGCATTTGAAAAAGCGGCGGAGCTTTTAAAAGAGTCGCGCGACGAGATTGTCAGCGGTCGATTAGGCAACATGTTGTCACGCGTCACAAGCCGCGAGCAGAATGTCGGCGCGGGCCTGACGAAAAACGGCAAGATCCTAATCGTAACAGGCTCTCGCGGGGTGCCGGATTACCTTTTTTACAATCTGCGACCGATCCGAGATCTGCCCCCGATGAATGAGGTAGAAGAACTGACGCAAATACTGCCGAGACATGTCTACCATCAGGGTTTTTTGACTCATGCGGCCAGGATTTTGAACTTTCTTGGTGATGAGCGGCCAGAATTCATCATCGGTCATTCGCTTGGCGCGGCCGCCGCACAGATTCTCGGAACAGCGCTCAACCTACCGGCCATCTGTTTCGCCTCACCCCAGGTTGTGGCGCGCCATGCGTTAGAGCCGGCACCATTGCGCGAACACACCCACCCGCAATGGAACGTGTTCAACGTCGCGTGGAAGCAGGACTTTGTGACCCGGGGCTACCGGCTGATTGGCTATCGCTCGCTCGGCTTCCGCGTCGAGGTTGACCTTCAGAGCTGGAATATCGGGATCGACCATTTTGTCACGCATTACCAAGAGTTGCTAGAAAACGACCGCAAGGGCGACAAAAAGATTCCTGAAAATTGGATCGACGCGGCGGTTGAACCGCCACCAGTTCCTCTCTAAGGCCGATCAGCTTCGAAATTCATTTTGGATTTCTGACACAATCCCTTGTCGGCCAGGAACCGCACGAAAAGCAGCGCCAGACTGTCGCGGCGCGAACTATCGGGCCAGACCGCGTATACGCCGAGCGGTTCCAGTTCCCAGTCCGGCAAAAGGCGCACAAGTTGACCGGCTTGAATGCCGCGTTCGGCAAGATAGGATGGCAGGATGGTAACGCCGGAATTCTGGATCGCGAAGTGAAATACCGCTTCCATATTATCTAATTCTATTCGGGACTTGCCCGTGACCGATTCAACCTCTCCGTGGCTGGAAGTAAACTCTGCGCTCGCGGGGCGTGGCTTAAACCGGATCCATTCCCAATTGGCCAGATCAGAAGGCCGTTTGGGCATGTCGCGCCCTTTGGCGTATTCCGTGCCCACAACGACATAGCGTTTACCACCTGCAAGTTTGCGCGACATCATTGGACTGTCGTCCAGCCATCCCACCCGGATACTCAAATCGATACCGTCTTCGACCAAATGCAGACGATGGTCTGTATAGGTGACGGAGAAGTTCACCTTAGGATAGGTTCGGACGAAATCGGCAATTGCGGTCGCCAAAGCGCCGGCCGCCAGAAAGGCAGGCATCGATATATTTAAGGTCCCGACGGGCGCCACAGACAAGGCGTTAAGTTCGTTTAACCCAATTTCGGCACTTTGCAGCATTTCGAGAACGCGGCCGTAAAAGACCCGGCCCTCGCTTGTCAGCGATATCTTCCGAGTGGACCGATAAAGGAGTGTCACACCGAGATATTTCTCAAGCTCCGATACGTTCTCACTTACTCGTGATGGGGCCAATCCCAAGTCATTTGCCGCCGCCCGGAAAGAGCCTTCGTCGACAACCCGTGCGAATACAGCCATTTGCTTGAGATGGTCGATCATTGTTCGGGCTCACCGATGGTTGTCTTCAGTTTTTTGGCAATAGTCGAGATTAGCTAATCGGTACACTCTCGCCAAGTTGGCCGGCAAGTGTCCAGCCGATCAATCAAACTTCGACGTGAGTCAGCCGCGAAAATTCAGAGAAGACTCGGATCGAAACCCAAGGAGGAAACCCATGTTTGACCTACGGACGACAGCCCTGGCGTCGGCCCTTGTGGCGATGAGCCTGGCCACGCAAGCGGCAGCCCAAGACGCAGAGCTTGATCTAAGCTTTGCGGGCGCGCTTGAATTCTCAGATGATGGCACGCTTTTTGTCGGCGACAATTACAATGGTGCAATCTATGCCTTTGATATGACAGGCGGAACGGCACCAGATCAGGTGAACCCGGTCAACATTCTCGACATCGATTCAAGGATCGCGGATGTGCTGGGCGTGGCGACAAGTGCTGTGGCGATCAACGACATGGCTGTGCATCCAATTAGCGCCGAGATCTACATCTCTGTCACACGCATTGGCAATTTTGAATCCGCGCCGGCAATAATTGAGATCTCGCAAGCCGGTGAAATGAGCATGCTCGATCTGTCGGCGCTGCCATTTCAGCGCCAGCTTTTGGATAATTATCCCGATTCTGAAATGACGTTTCGCCCGCGGGGCCTGGGGCCAATGCCGCCTTTGGTGCGCGACCTGGCAAAAGGGGAGATCTCTCTAAGCTCCCTGGCCATCATGGATATGGAGTTTCATGAGGGTGAATTGTTCGTCTCCGGTGTGGCCTTCGACAACTTCCTGTCGACGCTGCGTCGCATGGAGTACCCATTCACTGGCGAACAAGCGGCGGCAAGTGTCGAGATGTACCACATCTCGCACGACCAATTCGAAACGCGGGCGCCAATTCGGGCCATGTCGATCCAAGAGATCGACGGCCGCACCCAGCTTGTGGCGGCTTATACCTGCAGCCCGGTTGTTTTGATCGGATTGGATGAGATTGTCGATGGCGCCAGCATCTCGGCCCGGACGCTGATGGATTACGGAAATGGCCAGCCGATCGACATGGTGTCTTATTCGCTTGATGGCGAAGAGATGCTGTTTCTGACCAGCAATAGCCGCTCGCCGCATGTCATTCCTGTCGCAAGCCTGAACGATGCAACGGTCTACACACCGGACGATTTCCCGCGTGGCGGGCAATCTGATCTGTCGCCGCTTATGCCGGTGGGTGACACGGGGCGCACCGTCATGTTCGATGGGATGTCGCTGCAGATCGCACCTTTGGGGGACAGCTTTTTTGTCTCGCTCACACGGGACATGTATACCGGCAGCCTGAATTTGGATTCCAATTTCAATGGTTTCCCGAACCGGTTGCACAACCTAGTCGCGGAGTTCGATTTTCCGCAATACTACGAGTAACCAGGTGGCCCGCATCACGGCGCCGATGATCAAGCTTGCCTTGGTCATCGGCATCTTTTGTTTGCATCTGGGTACGGCCGCCGTGGCCCAACAATCGGATCTGGTGGTGCCGGATGAGCCTGGCGGCCACGTAGCCCTAACATTGCCGAACGATACGGTGGCAATTGAGCCTGCCACCGCGTTGCAGGTATTCACCGGCGCAAGGGATCGCTGCTGCGATGGCCGTGCGCCTGTTGCCGGTCGTTATGAGGTTGAGGGGCGGGTGATATCCTTTGAACCCAGCTTTGAGTTTGTCACCGGGCAGACCTACACAATTGCCGTGCAAACTGACGCGAGCAATGTGGCTCCGGCATTGACGGAATTCATCCTGTCTCAGCCTGGTGGCCTGGCCAACCCAGAAGTTCTGGCGATCTATCCAAGCGGCGATCTGATCCCGGAAAACACATTGCGGTTCTACATCCACTTTTCCACACCGATGCAGCCCCATAGATCGACGGAATTCATTCGCCTGGTTGATGCCGCGGGCGTGGCCGATACCGAGGCGTTCATGACGTTCTCACAAGAGCTTTGGAGCGAGGATCGCAGACGTCTGACTTTGTTGATGGATCCCGGTCGGATCAAGCGTGGTGTCGCGCAGAATTTGGAGCTTGGCCCCGCGCTTCTGGAGGGCAACAGCTATTCATTGGTGGTTGAGGCCGGATGGCCGAGCGCCACGACCGGTGAGCCGGTCGCGCGGTTCGCGCAGCCCTTCACCGCCTCAGCCGCACTGCGCTTGCGGCCTGAATTGGAGCAATGGCAATTCGATGCGCCGCGCCAGATGAGCATGGACCCGCTCGTGATCTACTTCGACCGGCCATATGACCGGGAACTGGCCCGCCGCGCGATTTCCGTTTTGGACGCGGACGGGGCCTTTATTCCTGGGACAGTTGCGCTGGAAAACCACCAACGAACATGGCGGTACGAACCCGATGCACCATGGACAGGCGCCCATGTTCAGATTGTCGTCGATGCTGAGTTGGAGGACGTTGCTGGCAACAATTTCCGCGAATTGCTGGACCATTCGCTTGGAACGGAATTGCGCGACATTGACCAAGTCGAGACCACGCTCGCGCTGCGGCCGGAGCCTGGCTGAACCACGGTTCGGCCGTCTTATCGCCGCAGCCTAGAGGCCCTTTATCCGTACGATCCAACGGGTGATTGGTCAAAGCACAACAGGGGTTTCCGGGATGCGCATATAGGCACGGTCCCGGCCTTGAATGCTTCTATTGGTATGATGCGAGCCCAGCACATTGCGAGCGAGCTCCCATTCGACAACACCGTGATAATGGCGACGCGTGGCGACGCAGACCTGACCCCGGATCAGCTCGAATGGTAGGTCGCGAGCTTACGGCTTGTAAGCGCGCCGCCTGCATATATCTGCTTTCGCGCTGCCGCATGCCAGTCCCGTCACGGGCACAGCGCGCGCGCTTTAAGTCGCCAAAATTCCAGACCCCATTGACACGATGTCGCCACGTGCCCGAGACGGGGCAGACGATGACGGGGGAGCCCTTTGGCTGAGTTTGCACTGACACCCGCTCTTGCGGTGATCATCTTTGTTGCGGCCTGCGTGTCGGGCGTACAGTTCCGGCGCGTGTGGAAAACCGAAGGGCCAAATTGGCAGCTTTGGCTTTGGGGTGTCTTGGCCGCAGCCGGGTTATTGATCGTGGGCTTCGTACCGCTCGTCGTGGCGGGCTAACGGGCGTCGCGGTCCAAGCCGGCGCGCTCCATCATCTTGCGCGCCCGCGGGCATTCCAACCGCTCTCGCAGGGGGCTGTTGGGATCAATATCCTTGTGGCACACCAGACATTGATCGGCGTCGCCGATGGCGTTCAGCCCGCCGCAGCTGCCTTTGATGGAGCGACCCATCAAGATCACGCCAACCGCCATGCCAAGCATGACAATCAAAAGAAGTGCAAAGGTTGCAAAGAACGTCGCCATATGGGTGCGCCTTTTTGACTATGCTACCACTTCGTCGTACCGCAAGCTCGTTGCTGTCGTAAAGCCGCCCTCGCCATCACGATCAATAAACATAACGGCAATATTGCGAGATTGAGCAATCTCCAATCCCCGTTCTCGGCCGAGCGTCAGCATTGCAGTGGCCCAAGCATCAGCCAGCATCGCGTTGTCCGCAATCACGGTTGCAGAGCCCGTTGTGTGGTCGATCGGGTAGCCGGTCGCGGGATCGATAACGTGGGAATAGCGCGCGCCTTCACGTTCAAAGAAGTTGCGGTAATCGCCCGAGGATGCGAGCCCCATGCCCGACAGGCCCACAACCTCATGCACGCCGCTGAGCTGCGTCGAGGGCGTTTCAACGCCGATCTGCCAGGGCAATCCGTCTGCATTGCGGCCCGACGCGTAAAGGTCGCCGCCGATTTCGACCATGAAGTTGCCGATCCCCAGGCCCTCCAACGCACGGCCAACTTGATCGGCGCCGTAGCCTTTGCCGATCGCTGCCAGGTAGACCTGGGCACCGGGTTGGAGCTTTTGCAGCGTGCCACCACCAAGCTGCAAAGTGCGGGCATGGCCGGACCGGTCCAGCGCATCAGCAATCTCTGCGTCGCGCGGCATTTCGCCCGCGCCGGGCGCGCCGAACCCCCACAGCTCAATGAGTGGGCCCATCGTGGTATCAAACCGGCCGTCTGAGGCGGCGTGAACCATTTCGGCTGCGGTCATGACCTCAGCCAGTGGCGCAGAGAGTGCCACCGGCTCCGTGCCGGTTTGTGCATTGAAGCGCGAGATCTCCGAGCCCGCATCCCAGTTGGACATTTGCGCATTGACCTCAGCCAGCGCGCGTTCGACGGCCTGGGTGACCTGGCGTTCATCCAAGTCGCGGCTCTCATCGATGGCAATGACCGAGTAATGCGTGCCCATCGTCTGGCCCGTCAGCGAAAATACCGATGGGCCGCGCTGGCAACCGGCAAGCACAAAGGGCAGCGGCATGGACAGGATCGAACGTCGGGTGAAAGTGAGAAATTCGGCCAATTCTTTACCTCTGGTTGAGGGTTGGTCGCTCATCACACGAGCATGCGGCTTGTCCGCGAGTATCTAGATCAATTCAAGCAGAAAAGTTAAATTGCCGCTACAGAAGAAGTCTTTCGCCTGTCCAATGGTCCGTGCATAACCCTACAAAATACGAACAAAGGTGCTGAGTGTTGAAGCAATTCACGCTACGTCGAGGCTTGGCTGTTCCGATCATGGGCGCGCCCAAGCAGTCTATCGGGAAATGCCCGGAGGTGCGCCGCTATGGCGTGCTGGGCGACGATTATTTGGACTTAAAGCCCAGTGTATTAGTCGCGGAAGGCGATGTTGTGGGCGCAGGCGCGCCGCTTATGGTCAACAAAGCGGTGCCGGAAGCGAACATCACAGCACCCGTGTCGGGGCGAATCAAAGCGGTCAATCGCGGTGCCCGGCGGCGTCTGATTAGCATCGAGATTGAGGCAGATCCGGCCGCTGCAGACCCTGTGGACTTCTCACATGTCGGTGATCCGGCCACGCCAGAGGGTTTGGTGGAGCGACTTTGCGTCGCAGGGCTTTGGACGTCCTTCCGCACGCGGCCCTATTCAAAAGTGCCCGAACCGGCGACTCGACCGGCGGCGATTTACGTGACGGCGATGGATACCGAACCCCTGGCGCCGGATGCCGCCTTGGTCATCGCCGAAGAGCCCGAGGCGTTCGAAGCGGGTTTGGCTGCGGTCGCGACCCTGTCGGATGGGGCGACTTACCTGTGCCATACCGACGGTGCCGGGGTTCCGGGTGCCGACCAACCCGGTGTGGAGGCAGCGGCGTTTTCAGGCCCGCACCCGGCTGGTCTGGCCGGCACGCATATGCATTTCCTGGAGCCCCCTTCGGCGAGCAGATTTGTCTGGACGATTGGCTATCAGGACGTGCTCACCATCGGCAGGTTGATGTTAACGGGTCAGTACAAGCCTTCGCGCTTGATTTCCTTGGCCGGCCCGGTCTGCGCCGAGCCGCGATTGGTGCGCACATTTGACGGCGCGAATATGGAAGAGATCAGCGCCGATGACCTGCCCGATAGCTTGCCCGTTCGCATTATCTCCGGCTCCGTGCTGAGCGGACGCGCGGGCGAAGGCGATAACGCCTATCTCGGCCGCTACGCCCGGCAAATCACGCTGATCGAAGAAGACAATAAACAGATACCGATGGGCTGGATCCGCCCTATGGTGTCGAAATACGCCGTGCAACCTGTGCTGGGCTCTGCCCTGGCCCGGCGGGAATTCCCGCTGACATCAAACCTCAATGGCGGGCGCCGCGCGATGGTGCCGCTTGGTACGTTCGAGGAATTGATGCCGCAGGATTTTCTTCCAACGCAACTTTTGCGTGCATTACTGGTTATGGATACGGATCAGGCCCAGGCACTTGGTGCATTGGAGCTTGACGAAGAGGATTTGGGCTTGGTCGGCTTTGCCTGCCCGGCAAAATACGAATACGGGCTGGCCTTGCGCGATTGCCTGACAAAGATCGAAAAGGAGGGCTAGTCCCATGGGCTTGCGCAGCTTCTTCGACACTATCGAGCCGCATTTCGAGAAGGGCGGCAAGTGGGAACGCTACTTCCCCATCTATGAGATGGTGGAAAGCTTTCTCTACACGCCCAAGACGGTAACCACCGCCGCCCCACATGCGCGTTCATATATCGATATGAAGCGCATCATGACTTATGTCGTGCTGGCGACGATCCCGTGTATCTTGATGGCGCTTTACAATACTGGGTATCAGACGAATCTGGCGATTGCGGAATTTGGCCCGTCAGGCTGGCGCGCATGGATCATTGGCACATTGGGCATTGGGTTCAATCCCGCAAATCCGATCGCCAATCTTTTGCACGGCCTTCTCTATTTTCTGCCCATCTACATCACCACGCTTGTGGCAGGCGGCGCGTTCGAAGTGCTGTTTGCGACCATCCGAAAGCACGAGGTGAACGAAGGTTTTCTTGTCTCGTCAATGCTTTATACGCTCATCGTGCCGGCAACAACGCCGCTTTGGCAAGTCGCCCTTGGTATCATCTTTGGCGTCGTCATCGGCAAAGAAGTGTTTGGCGGAACCGGCAAAAACTTCCTCAACCCCGCGCTGACCGGGCGGGCGTTTCTGTATTTCGCCTATCCCGCGCAATTGTCTGGCGACAGCGTCTGGGTGCCGGTTGACGGCTTCTCGGGCGCAACCGCGCTGGCGGTCTCGGCGGCCGATGGTTTCCAAGAACTCGCTGCGCGCGGGATGACGTGGTGGGACAGCTTTCTTGGATTTATTCCGGGCTCATTGGGTGAGACCTCGACGCTGGCCTGTCTCATCGGCTTAGCCTTCCTGCTGGCAACGCGGATCGCCAATTTCCGAATGGTGTTGGGCTGTCTGGGCGGCATGATCGGGTTCTCGCTGCTGCTCAATTGGATCGGCTCGGACAGTAATCCGATGTTTGCCATGCCCTGGTACTGGCATCTGGTGGTAGGCGGCTACGCGTTCGGCCTTGTTTTCATGGTGACGGAGCCTGTTTCGGGCGCCCATACCAATGCGGGGCGGTACTATTACGGCGCGCTGATTGGCGTGATGGTGGTGCTGATCCGGGTGATAAACCCGGCCTTCCCGGAGGGCATGATGCTGGCTATTCTCTTTGGCAACGTCTTTGCGCCACTGATCGACTATTTCGTCGTGCAGGCGAATATCAAACGTAGGGCGAAGCGACATGCCTGACCAAGACGACAACCAAAAACCGCAAAGCGCCTTTCGCCGCTTTCTTGCCTTGCCGCCGGATTCGGTGCCGAAAACGGTTTTTGTGGCAGTCTCCCTGTGCCTGGCAGCGTCAATGGTCGTCTCCGCCGCGGCTGTTGCCTTGCGCCCGATCCAAGCGATTAATGCGTCCCAAGACCGGCAGCGCAATATCCTCCAGGTTGCGGGCATCTTCGATCCAGACGCCAATGTCGCCGAAGCCTTCGCGGCGTTCGAGCCGCACGTGCTGGAACTGGCGACCGGAACATTCAGCGATCAGTTTGATGCCACCACTTTTGACGACCGAGCGGCCGCTGATGATCCCGCACTCTCGCGGGAGCTTGACGACGACCCGGCCAGTATCGGGCGCCAAAGCAATTTTGTGACCGTCTATTTGTTGCGCGATAATGCGGGTGATATCGACCGTGTGATCCTGCCTGTCCATGGCTATGGGCTCTGGTCGACGCTTTACGGCTACATCGCCATCGAAGAAGACGGCAATGAGATCTTCGGCCTGCAATTCTACGAACATGCTGAGACGCCGGGTCTGGGGGCAGAGGTCGATAACCCGCGGTGGCGCGCCCAATGGAACGGCGCATTGCTGAGCGATGAGGGCGGTGAGCTGCAGATCAGCGTGACCAAGACGCCGCCGCCTGCGGGCGAGGAGTATCACATCGACGCGCTTGCGGGCGCGACACTAACGACGGTGGGCGTCCACAACCTCATCCGCTTTTGGATGGGTGAGGCAGGCTACGGCCCCTTCCTGGAAAACCTGAGCGCGGGGAACATCTGATGGCCCATAAACGCAGAGAAATGCTGATCGACCCGCTGGTCGACAACAACCCAATCACGCTTCAGGTCTTGGGGATTTGTTCTGCCCTCGCTGTCACCTCCTCGATGCAAGTCTCCGTCGTGATGGCCATCGCGGTGATCTTTGTCACCGGTTTTTCGTCGATGTTTATCTCGATGATCCGCAGCCAGATCCCCGGTAGCATCCGGATCATTGTGCAGATGGTCATCATCGCCTCGCTGGTGATCCTGGTCGATCAGTTGCTCAAGGCGTTTGCGTTTGAGATCTCCAAGACATTGTCGGTGTTTGTCGGGCTGATCATCACCAATTGCATTGTCATGGGCCGGGCGGAAGCTTTTGCGATGAAGAACCCGCCGCTCGACAGCTTCATTGATGGGGTCGGCAACGGGATGGGCTATGGGTTGATCCTGATGCTGGTGGCCGTCATCCGCGAGTTCTTCGGATCGGGCAGCCTCTTTGGCATAACCATCATGGAGACGGTCAATAACGGCGGCTGGTATGTGCCCAACGGTCTGTTGCTGCTGCCGCCATCGGCGTTTTTCATCATCGGGTTGATCATCTGGGCGTTCCGGTCCTGGAAGCCCGAACAGGTTGAAGAGCGTGAGTTCAAAATCCAGACGGTGGAGGCCCACTGATGGAGGAGCTGATCTCGCTGGCCGTCCGGGCGATCTTTGTCGAAAACCTGGCGCTGTCTTTCTTCCTCGGCATGTGCACCTTTATTGCGGTGTCGAAAAAGATCGCCACGGCCATCGGTTTGGGCATCTCGGTGATGATCGTGCAATCGATCACGGTTCCGGCCAACAACCTGATCCTGAACTATATTCTGGCGCCCGGTGCGCTGTCTTGGGCGGGATTTGACGATGTCGATCTTACTTTTCTGGGTCTGATTTCATATATCGGTGTTATCGCCGCCTTGGTGCAGATCCTCGAAATGGTGCTCGATAAGTATTTCCCGCCGCTTTACAATGCGTTAGGTGTGTTTCTGCCATTGATCACGGTGAACTGCGCGATCCTGGGCGGCTCGCTTTTCATGGTGGAGCGGGATTACAACTTCGTCGAGTCCGTCACCTATGGCGCCTCGTCCGGCTTTGGCTGGGCGCTGGCGATCACCGCAATGGCCGGGGTGCGCGAAAAGCTGAAATACTCTGATATTCCCGATGGTCTTCAAGGCCTAGGCATCACTTTCATCACGGCCGGCCTGATGGCGATGGCCTTCATGTCGTTCTCAGGCGTGAACCTCTAAGGGAGCATTTGACATGGCAACGTTTGGCCTTGGCATCATCCTGTTCACCGTGATCGTGCTGGCACTTGTCACGATTATCTTGCTGGCGCGTTCGCGGCTTGTCTCAAGCGGCAATGTCAACATCACGATCAACGGCGAAAAGACGATCTCGGTGCCTGCTGGCGGCAAGCTTTTGCAGACGCTGGCCGAACAGCAGCTTTTTGTGCCCTCGGCCTGTGGTGGCGGGGGTACCTGCGCGCAATGCCGGGTAAAAATTCATTCCGGCGGTGGGTCAATCCTGCCCACAGAAGAGGGCCATATCACCAAGCGCGATGCCGCCAGCGGTGATCGGTTGTCTTGCCAGGTTGCGGTCAAGCAAGACATGGAGGTCGAGGTTCCCGAAGAGGTCTTCGGCGTCAAGAAATGGGAATGCACCGTACGCTCGAATGAGAACGTGGCGACCTTCATCAAAAACCTGGTACTTGAGCTGCCCGAAGGCGAAGACGTGGCCTTCCGCGCTGGCGGTTATATCCAGATCGAAGCGCCGGCCCATACGCTCAGCTACACCGATTTCGACGTGCAGGACGAATACCGCGAGGACTGGGATAAGTTTAACCTCTGGCAGTACAAATCTAACGTCCCCGAAGCGATTGAGCGGGCCTATTCAATGGCCAATTACCCCGAGGAGAAGGGGCTGATCATGCTCAATGTGCGGGTCGCCTCTCCACCGCCGGGCTCTGACGGCATCCCGCCGGGCAAGATGTCGTCCTACATCTTCAATCTCAAACCCGGCGACAAGGTCACTATATCGGGGCCTTTCGGCGAGTTTTTCGCCCGCAAGACCCAGAAGGAGATGGTGTTCATCGGCGGCGGCGCGGGCATGGCACCGATGCGCAGCCATATTTTCGACCAACTCAAACGGCTGAAAAACCGCGACCGAAAGATCACCTTCTGGTACGGCGCACGCTCAAAGAAAGAGATGTTTTTTGTCGAGGATTTCGACGAACTGGCCGAGGAATTTGACAACTTTGAATGGCATGTTGCGCTCTCCGATGCCCAGCCGGATGACGAATGGACCGGCTATACCGGGTTCATCCACAATGTGCTGCACGACGAATACCTCAAAGATCATCCCGCACCCGAAGATTGCGAATACTACATGTGCGGTCCGCCTATTATGAACCAGTCTTGCATCAACATGTTGGTTGAGCTGGGCGTTGACCCCGAAGACATCATGTTGGATGATTTCGGCGGCTAATCCACGGGCTGCGGCACGGCGATTGTGTCTACCGCGCCCGATCCGCCAACCGGCGGGTCGCATCAGCTCCAATTGCTGCGACTGCGCTTCCAGGCTGTTCCAAAATTTAATTGCCGTCGGAGCTTAATCTGGACAGCGCCCAACGCGCGCGTGATCGCAGCGCCAATTGCTTCGCATCGATGCTGCCTCGAAATTGCGGATCTGCCGGATGCATAACTCAGCGATTTGTTGTATTGCGCATTTAGGGCCTGCATCGCCCAGGCCTCGTCCAATTCGCCTTCATCGGGGAGGGGATCACCAAGTGGTTACGACGTTGAGGGTCAATCGACGCCAATTTGGTTTGGCCGCGGTAAGCCTGGGGCTTGGCGCATGCGCGCGCTTCGACCTGCAAAATGCCGCAGCACCTGGACCGGACCGATTACCGCCCGATCTGCTTCCTGCACCAAATGACGACTACGCGGCCTGGGTGACCGCCTTCCGGTCGCGCGCCACTGCCCAAGGGATCTCCCAATCGACCCTTTCGAGCGCCTTTCGCGGCGCAGGTTTTCTGCCGGGTGTGGTCAACCGCGACCGCAACCAGGTCGAATTCCGCCGCAGCCTAGAGGATTACCTGTCGATTGCGGCGTCGGACGAACGGATCGAGAAAGGGCAACGAGCGCTTGCCAGGCATCGCAGCACACTCGACGCGATCGAGGCACGTTACGGGATTGAGGCGGAGATTTTGACGGCGATCTGGGGGCTGGAAAGCCTCTACGGCGAGCGCCAGGGTCAGATCCCTGTGGTATCCGCCACATCGACCCTTGCCTATGAGGGGCGCCGCGGCCGCTATTTCGAAGGCGAGCTGATCGCGGCTTTGCGGATCTTGCAAAACGGCGATATCGAGGCCCCGGCGATGACCGGCAGCTGGGCGGGCGCGATGGGCCACACGCAATGTATGCCGACCGTATTTCAGGACTACGCCATTGATTTCACCGGCGATGGGCGACGCGACATTTGGTCAGCGGACCCGACCGACGCGCTGGCCACCACGGCGTCTTATCTCGACCGCCACGGTTGGACGCCCGGGCTGCCCTGGGGCGGCGAGGTGGGTTATGGCGAACCAACGGGCACCGTAATCCAGCCGCAGGCGGGGGGGCCGCGCTTTAGCACAACGGCAAACTTCCGGGTCATCAAGCGGTACAATCCATCCGACTCCTACGCGCTTGGTGTTGGACATCTGGCGGACCGCATCGCCGGGGCCGGACCTTTCCGCGGAAGTTTCCCCCCCGATGAGAATGGCCTGACAAGGGCCGACCGCATTACCTTGCAAGAGCGGCTCACGGCACGTGGCTTTGATACCCAAGGTGCAGATGGCGTGATCGGCGCCAATACCGAGGCTGCAATCCGCGCCTATCAGGTCAGCCAAGGCCAGCCCGCAACCGGCACACCATCCCAAAGCATGTTGCAAAGCTTGCTTTAGCTTCAATCAACCGCCGCTTGGATAGCCTTGCGCAAAGTGGTGCCCAGTGGCGTGATCAGTGGGACCGGCCGCGCTCGGGATGCAGGCAATGACACGCCGCGCCCGATTGCGCGTCCTGGCTTCCGCCCCACACATTCTGCACCGAATTTTGCCTTAATACAGGACAACTGGTCGCGATAAGAGTACGCTGTGTAACCGCCGCATGTCGGCTGCGGTTGAATTTGTTTGAGGAACCTGCCACAGGGACGGGACAGGAGACGTATGAGCAATGGTTGATTTTAGCAGATTGAAAAAAACGCTCGCCTACGCGCGGCTGGGCTTGGTTTCTTTGTCCGCCACGATCGTTCCGATCACAGCAACCGCGCAGGAGCTTTGTGGCAGCGATCTTTTTGCCGGTCAGCCCGATGCCGCCAGTTTGATGGACCAAACGCTGGAGTTCATCGATATCCTGGAAACCAGCGGCGTGATCGCCTTCCAAGGCAATGAAGGGCGCCTCACGACCGGTGCAGCGCGTCAGGCCCTGCAGGACGGCACCGGTAGTGCAAGCTTGTTGGCCTGCGTGGTCAGCGCGGAAGCCATTGAATTCTCCGGAGACGGGCAAGAGCACATCATCCGCTGCAGCCCGACCGGTGTGCCGTCCTTGCTCCAATTGGTCAGCGCCAGCACCGGGACATTGGCCCGGCCGGAGCGTGTGGCAGCACCGGGATCCACGGCAGGGCATCTTTTTTGCACCACCGAAGTTGCGGCCTTGTCGCAATATCTAGGTTCACAAGCCTGAACCAGGCCATGCTCGCCAGAGCTTTTCCATGATCACAGCCATCATCCCGTTCAGAAATTGGTCTCTGGAAAGGCTCGAGCGGTGCGTCGAAAGACTGCGCCAGAGTGCGGCGATTTCTGAGATCATCTTGGTCGATTTCGGCTCAGACGAACCACTTGGCGTAACACCGGGATGTCGGATTGTGCATGTTGAGGCCGATATTTGGTGCCTGTCTGAGGCCAACAATATCGGCATCGCCGCGGCTACAAACGATGTTGTCCTAAAGATCGACGCAGATGTGGAACTGCTCATCGAGAATGAGGTTCTGGCGCAGCTGGCCAGCAATATCATCAAGGGCGCTGTGTCGTTTTACGTGCTCCAGCCCACTGATTTCGACTACATTGACGGCCAGCCGCGCCGCAAACGATTGCGGCCCTCTTGGGGGGAGGGATGCGGGAACCTCTTCAGCCGCGCAGATGTCGTGGAAATCGGCGGTTTCGATACCCGCTATTTCGATTATGGCGGCGAAGATAACGACCTTTGCCAACGGCTGCGCCGCTACGGAAAGCGGGTGGAGGTTTTTCAGTCGGACAAGGTGCTGCACGAACGCCACCCGCCCTCGGAGGCGCGGATTCGGGGCCGGTTCACCGATGGCCACAAAGAGGCCTTGCTGGGGGATGGCTCGATCTTTCGGCCGCATCCATTCCGTTATTCGAATTATGAGAACACCGCAGCGTTTGGCCCATCAATCACGGTGGCCATTGCAACAACCGACCGCCCGAACCGCGCAGAACATCTGGCCTACTGCATGACCGGCCTTGCTAAGCAGTCTTTCCAGGATTTCGAAGTAGTGATCTGCGACAATGGCGCGTCACCGGAAAACCGCTTGGACCAGGCGGTTTTGGCCAAGGCCTTCCCGACGCTCGATATTCGCGTGATGACAGAGGACGAGCCCTCGATCCCGAAAGCGCGAAACAAGATCACTGACAATGCGCGCGGCTTCTATATCGCGGTTCACGACGATGACGATTTCTCATTCCCGAACCGTTTTGAAGAGCAGATGGAATGCATGGCAAGCCGCGATGCCGCGCATGGCTGTCATTCGGCTTGGATCGAGTTCGACGAGGTCACGGGTCAGCTGAAATCATATCTCGGCCAGCGCCGCGACATCAACGAGCTACTGCGCCGACCCGGCAAGATCACCCTGCATAGTACGGGCTTTTACCGCCGCGATGTGCTTGCGCGCATTCGCTACGATGAAAGCCTTACGCTCGGCACGGATCACCAGCTCAATATGCGGATGATCATGGCTGGGCTCGATCTGCCCCATACGGGCAAGTTCCACTGTCTGCGGCGCCTGCATCCCGTAAGCGTTACAAGCACCGGAACGGCCGTGCAGCGCGATGTCGCCGATCGCACAAATGACGCCTACCGGTTTTTCCTGGGCGAGCCCTATTTGGCGGCGGTTCGGGCCGAGACCGAAGACAGATTGTGGGTCACCGGGTTTCCGACGATGCGAGAGATGCTTGCCTTACTGCCTTCGGGCTTTGGCGCATTTCATATCGATCTCGAAATGGAAGCAGCTCTGACGCTTGGTTTTGATCCCATCTTTGGCACAGAGCAGCATGCCGGTAGCAACCGATTTGCCGAGATGGAATTTGCCCCGGCCTTCCAAGGCTACGGCTACAAAACCAGGCTTGTTTTACGCTCACGCACCCCGCTTGACGCGGGCGGGATCATTGAAAAACTGCCCGCATTTCGTGAGTTGCGCGGGGTCGATATCGTGGCCGCGGGCGAATTGCACAGCCAACAGAGCTTGTGCAGCCTTGAGGCACTGCGTGTGGAGAAGGGCCAACGGCGCGTCATCTCTCGGCGCTACGCCAATATCGCCGACGCATTGGCCGCGATCCCAACCCCTGTGCTGACGGCCGGGTTCGGCCGGATTGAGTTTTTTGCCGTCAATCAACCTGCGCAAGGCGTGCATGTGCTGCTTGGCACGTTCGACAACGCCGTCGATCTCGAATACGCGCTGAATCTCGCCAATTCCGGCCGCTATGGTAACTTCGTTCCCGTGGCCAATTTGGGCCAAGTCGGAGGCTTCCATGGAGCTTAGGTTCGTCTACGCCTTTGACCGGCAATTCTACGCGATGCAGTTCAAGCCTGGCCCGCATGAAACCGTGCCTTTCGTGCGTGAGCTGCGCTTTTGGGGCGTGGACCGGCAGCCCTGCACCAGCCTCAGCACCATGGCGGCGCTGATTGCACTCAAACACCATCCCATGGCGCAACTTACCCTAAACGGGATAGCGATGAACGCGCCGGTCTGCTCAGCTTTGCAGCAGCATTTCGGCGTGGAGATTCATCCCGCGCGCTACGAGGCTGACCGGCGAGAGCTCCTGGGTGGGGAAAAGACGGTAGCCCCGATCCGCTTTGCCCATGGCCGCGACCAGGCATGGCCCGGCGGCGGTGAGGTGCTGAACTGGATCAGTTTGGACGACCTGCACGGCCCCTTAAGCGGCAATGTGCGGACGAATATCGATGCGTTTGATTTGAGCGAGAGTGAGAAGAACCTGATTGTCGCGCTGTGCTGCGCGGGCAAACATATCGGCCATATCATGCTGGCCGGGGGTACGCCTGGCTTGGCCCAGTTGCTTCACCGTCTTGGGCTGGAGCTGATCGACGGGCCGACAGAGGCTTTGACTGAAATCGGGTAAGTAGTGGCCCGGCTTAGGTGAGGCATTCAGGCCAACCGGTTCTGACCGCCCTGGCGGCGGGCGCAGATGTCTCTGGTCCTTGTGGCTTGGCCGAAGACGCCCTATTCCGACAAGGCTTCGCGCAACCTCGAAAGCACTCTGGCGCGCAAGACATCTTCTTCGCTGAGTGCTGGTGGCGGCTCCGGCGTGAAAGTCGGGCTGAGGTCGGGGCGAAGCTCGAACAATTCCGGTGCGGGCGTGAAGGTGGCAATAGCAATCGGAGGCGTCTGATCCCGGTTTGCGGGGATGGGTAGGCTCACGCCCAGCTCTGGGACGATGGGCGCAGGCGGGGCAGCCATAACCGTCAAGAGTTCTGGCTGCGTGGGCGCCACAACTGAGATCAGGCGGCGATTTAGCCCCGGCTCTGGCGCATTGGGGTTTTCCAGTGCCACTGGCGATGGCAATGACTGGGTTGTGGTTGTGTCAGCAAAGGTAATAAGGCTGACGCCTGTGCCCGTTGCAGGCGCCGCGGGCGGCGACAACGCAGTATCCATATTCAGCAATTCTGGCCGTACGGGTTGGGCAATTGGCGAGCGGGCCAGACCTTCACCTGGTTGCGGCACAGCTAGTGTGGGCAAGGCCGATATCTCGCTTATTGTTTGGGGCAGCGATGTATCGGTGAAAGCGGCAATCGAAATGTCCAGGACCTGGCTAGGCGCAGAAGGTTCGGTCGGCGCGGTCAACTCAGCCATCAATTCCGGTCGCACGGGCATGGTAATTGGCGACATATCCGGATTGTCACCAATCTCCGGAGCGGGTGGCGCCGAAATCGCGGCGACCACCCCGGGCGGTGGTGTCAGGCTGAAGGCTGTAACAGAGATATCGGCGCCTGTCTCAGCGGCAGCTGGGTTGGGCAATGCTGCCAGCGAGGCCAGAATTTCCGGCCGAGCTGTCAGGGCGTCGGCGACGTCACCGGGCGCTGGTGTTAACCCAACCGCGGGCGGGTTCATCCGGGACGGATTGCGGAACCCATCCGCCCAAGGCAGCTCAGCCAGCCATCCATCGGCGACAACCATCGGATCGTTGGCGCGGTCGGCTTGGGGCGCCTGCAAGCCAAAAGACAGCGGTGGCGCTGAGAGGTCTTGCAACGTCTGAGGTCCATCCAGGCGCACCAGCTCCGCGACCTCCGCGGCGCCATCAACCTGCGGTACAGCCAGTGCTGCCATCTCTGGCCAAATGTTTGCCGTCAACTCAGGATCTGCGGGCAACTCTGTTGCAACGTCAAAGACCGGAGATGCAAATTCTGCGCCAAGATCAGCCATGACGTCGGGACCCTCCGGCAGCGGCGGCGTGCTTTCGGTAGCGGCCACCTGCGACGCTGTTTCCGCTTGGCTCGCGCCATTCGACGAAGCTGCGGTCAATACAGCAGTTGTGTCGCCCGCGACTGCAGTTGCGTTTGGCGTTGAGGACTGGTTGGCGTAAATCGCCACGCCAACGCCGAGACCGATACCCGTGCAACACCCCAAAGCAATATAGCCGGCACGCTTGATCCCGCCGGATCGCGCGGCGATGCTTGCCATCGCGGCCGGGGCCTCATCCTCTGCTGGTGTTTTGTCTTCTGCCGCCACGACACCGATTACAGACGGCTCATCGTTTTGACGCTCTTCGTTTTGAAGCTCTTCGCTTTGAAGCTCTTCGCTTTGAAGCTCTTCGTTTTGACGCTCTTCGTCGCCGACCTCTTGGTCGGCGCGCGCCTGCAACCTGGCTTCGCGCTGCGCCCGCGTCCGGTTCAGGCGGTCGATCCAGTTCATGCTGAGCTCTTCAGGCGTTTCCGCGGCCGCTACGGGGGCATTAAATCGCCGCTCCTCGGTTGCGGCAGCACTGCGAGTCGGTGCATCCCTGTCCGGGCTCTTTTGCGCGCCCGCGCCCTTTTCCGCCCGCGCCCGCAACACTGCTTCTCGTTGGGCGCGCGCCTGTTTCAGACGCTCTTCCCAATTCATATCCGCTAGCGCTTTTTGGATTTTTTGAGGAATTTCCTCCACCGATCACACTCCAGTGCCGAAACCGTTCAATGTTCCACTATCCAAAGGGTATGACTTCCAATCATTGTCACACCCGTAGCCCTGTTCGAGCAAGCCGGGTGAAATGACCCGAGCCAAGGTTAATATTCGCATCCATTCGGCATCCACGCAAAGATTATTCGATCATGTTCGTGTCTGGTATTGCAGTGCTGCTTCCCGTTGTGATCCGCCGTTTTTTGTGCGCGATGCATGTTCATTCAATTCGTTACCCGCAAACTAGTACACTCGGGTACCAATTCCTTAACACTGCGGTGATTTTTGGGCGTTGAGCAAGCGCCCGTATGACAAATCAGGTGCATGACAGTGGTTCGTGGCGCAAAATGCGCGCAGTTAGGTCTCTTTTGCTGCCAGAGTAATGGCGTTGCGGGCTGCGCCCGAGCCAGCTTCGGGACGATGCGGCATGGCTGGATTTCCTTGTGACAGCTTGAACGGCATGCCGCGGACCGGCCGCGTTTTCGTCAACAGCGACCCGAAGCGCTCAAAAAGCGGACAGTTCGCGTATCGGGCTGTGCGCGCCGTCAAACGAGTAGCGATTTGGCAAAAATACTTTACCGTCAGGTCAGCAATATGAGGTCGGGGGGAAATGGATCTCATCATTAGACGGGCCAGGCTGCCGGATGGACGCGGGCCGCTGGACATTGCCGCAAGAGACGGGGTGATCGTTGAGATCGCCGCGGGTATCGAGGCAGAAGCGAGTGAAGAGATCGACGCAGCGGGGTGCCTTGTTTCACCGCCATTCGTCGATCCGCATTTTCATATGGACGCAACGCTTAGCCTTGGCTTGCCGCGTTTGAACGTCTCCGGGACCCTTTTGGAAGGGATAGCATTATGGGGTGAATTGAAGCCCCTGCTCACGCCGGAAGCCGTTATGGATCGCGCATTGCGCTACTGCGATCTGGCCGTGTCGCAAGGCCTTTTGGCGATCCGCACCCATGTCGATGTCTCAACCACACCGCTTGTTGGGGTCGAAGCGCTGCTGGAAGTCCGCAAGCGGGTCGCGCCCTACATTGATCTGCAGCTTGTGGCGTTTCCTCAGGACGGGCTTTATCGCGCAGCGGGCGCTGAGGATAACTTGATCCGCGCCCTTGATATGGGCGTCGATGTTGTCGGCGGGATCCCACATTTCGAGCGAACGATGGATGATGGCGCGCGTTCGGTCACGCGCCTGGCCGAGATTGCCGCCGATCGCGGCCTCATGCTCGATCTGCACTGCGACGAAAGCGACGATCCCTTGTCGCGCCATATTGAGACCCTGGCTTATGAGACGACGCGGCTTGGCCTCGGCGACCGGGTCGTCGCAAGCCACGCCACGGCGATGCATTCTTATGACAATTACTACGCCAGCAAGCTGATCCCACTGATCGCGGAATCCGATCTCAATGTCATCCCAAATCCGCTGATCAACATCACGCTTCAAGGCCGGGCAGATACCTATCCTCGCCGCCGCGGCCTGACCCGCGTTCAAGAGCTTCGCGAGGCCGGCGTCAACGTGGCTTTTGGGCAGGATTGCACGATGGATCCCTGGTATCCGCTGGGTTCCGCCGACATGCTTGAGGTTGCGCATATGGGCATTCACGCGGTGCCGATGACATCCCGCGACGCCATGGCCTGGTCCTTCACATCCGTCACGATCAATGGCGCGAAGGCCATGGGTCTGCCAGACCCCACGATCCGAGTGGGTGGCCCGGCCAGCATGATTGTTCTGCAGGCCCGTGACCCAATCGAAGCCATCCGCCTGAAAGCGACCCGGCTTGCGGTGATCCGCAATGGCCGCGTGCTGTCGCGCGCTGCACCACGGATAGCCACACTCACACTGCCTGATCGGCCGGGTGCGCTCGATCCGGCCGCTTATGCGCCGATGCCCGAAGATTGAACCCAGATAACCAAAAGCAACCAACAAGGAGCCTCCTGATGAAACTGAAAACCACACGCCGCCAGGTAATCCTGGCCGCCAGTGCCACACTTGTCGCCCCGGCCTTCATCCGCCGCGCCAATGCCCAATCTGTCGCTCGGGTCGCCGCCGTGCACGGCTCACCGGTTGAAAATGCCTGGAACAGCCGCATCCATATCGCCTTTCAACAGGCCGCTGAGGCGGGCGCGATTGAATATGAGTTTTCCGAAGGGGTGGCGCCGACTGATTATCCGCGTGCGATGGCGGAATATGCTGAAGGCGGGGCGGAGCTTGTTTGGGGTGAATCCTATGCCGTTGAGCGCGAGGCGCGCGAAGTTGCGGTCGACTATCCCGACACCGCGTTTCTGATGGGCTCCTCCGGCGGGCCCGAAGGCGACAATTTTGGCGTCTTCGGCACGCGCAACCACGAGGCGGCTTATCTCGCAGGCATGCTGGCCGGTGCGATGTCTGAAAACAACGTCTTTGGATCGGTGGGCGGCTATCCTATCCCGGAGGTGAACCTGCTGATCAATGCCTTCCGCATGGGCGTGAGTGAGGTCAATCCCGATGCAACCTTCCTTAACGGCTTTATCGGTGCGTGGTTTGACCCCGCCCGCGCGAAGGAAGCAGCGATTGCCCAGATCGATGCCGGGGCCGACATTCTGTTTGGCGAACGCATCGGCACCGCGGATGCCGCGGAAGAGCGCGGGATCAAAGCGATCGGGTCGCTCATCGACTATACGCCGCGCTATCCGGGCACGGTTTTTGCCAATGCTATCTGGAACTACGGCCCGACCATCGAGGCGATTTTGGCCGACATCCAGGCGGACAACCCGGTCGGTCGCGACTACACCGAGTATTCGTTCATGTCCTATGGCGGTAACGAATTGATCTATGTGGCCGATGAGGTCCCGGCTGATGCGATCGCGCCTATGGAGGCCAAACAAGCTGCCATCGCTGCCGGTGAGTGGGACGTGCCCATCGATGAAAGTGAGCCGGCCTGATCTGCGACCCGCAACGTGCATGATGCCACAGCCCTGGCCGCCGCGATCAAACGCGGTCACCTCAGTGCGACAGACGCAATGGAGGCCAGCCTTTCTGCTGCAACGCGCTTGGAAGGCTTGGGGGCTTTGGTGCATCTCGACGCGGAGATGGCGCGTGCCGGGGCGGTCGCGGCAGATGCCATGCCGAAAGGCCAGCGCGGGGCATTTCACGGTGTGCCATTTCTTGTAAAAGATTTGGGGGGAACCGCGCGGGGCCTGCCGCAATCGGCTGGTTCCGCCGCGATCCGCCAGCGCCAAGCGCCGCCGACCGAAGACAGCGATTTAATGGCCGGCTTCCGGAGCATGGGTCTTATTCCCTTTGGCGTGACGGCGACGCCGCCCTTTGGGCTGTCGCTGACCTGTGAGCCGGAAGGGATGGTACCTGCCCGCAATCCGTGGAACCCGCATATAACACCAGGCGGGTCGTCGGGTGGCGCGGCGGCTTCAGTGGCAGCAGGCATCGTCGCGATTGCGCATGCAACCGATGCGGCGGGGTCGATCAGGATTCCCGCGGCGTGCTGCGGACTTGTCGGGCTGAAGCCGTCCCGCGGTGCCGTGCCCGGTGGCCCGGACTTCCTTAATGACCTGATGGGCATCGCCTCGGAACTGGTGCTCGCCCGCACCGTTCGCGATGTCGAGGCGGCGTTTCTGGGCGTTCGGCGGGCACAGGTGCCGGTCGTTCTGCCTGCCAATCCCCGCATTGCTCTGGCGCTTCCGGAACGGTGCGACCGCGCGCAGATCGACGCAGCGCAAGAGGCCGCTTATGCACTGCGCGATGCCGGGTGTGCGTTGCATGAAATGGCCGCGCCCGACCGGCTGGGCGCGGCGGCTCATGATATCGCCCGGCAGGTTTTTTGCGCGTCTCTGGGCGAATTTCTGGGTGCAATGGCCGTCCCAGAGGAGAAATTGCCGCCCCTGGCCGCCGCCATGGCCGAGGCGGGCAGCGCCAGCCCCGCGACGCAGCTTTTTGCCACCGCCCGGCAGATCGCGCGTATCTCCCACCAGGTCGAGGCGCTCTTTGCCGCACGCGATGCAATTGTCATGCCGGTTTTGTCGGACCGGCCGCTGCCCGTCGGGGCCATCGATCTGCAAGGAACCGACCCGGTCGGCCATATGGCAAAGATGGAGGCATTTGCGCCCAATGCGGCCCTTGCAAATGTGGCGGGCCTGCCCGCGCTTGCCCTGCCGTTTGGGATGACAGACGGCCTGCCGGTGGCCGTCCAACTCATAGGACCGGTCGGTGGTGATCTTGGCCTTTTGCGACTTGCAGCCATGATTGAGGCCCGCGCGCCCGCGCTTGCCTTTCCCCACCCCATTGCGGGGCTGGCCGCATGACCAAGGTTCTGGAGCTTCACGGCATTACAAAGCGGTTTGGTGCGTTGACCGCAAATGACGGGATCACGCTATCGCTCGCCCAAGGCGAAATCCTGGCACTTCTGGGTGAAAACGGCGCCGGCAAAACGACGTTGATGAACATCCTCTTTGGCCATTACGCCGCCGATGACGGCTGGGTGCGGGTGTTTGGCCAGGACATGCCGCCCGGGCGTCCGCGGGCGGCGATCGAGGCCGGTATTGGCATGGTTCACCAGCATTTCACCCTGGCGGCTAATCTAACGGTGCTGGAAAATGTCATGTTGGGTTCAGAGCCCTTGGGACGGCTGCGTTCAGCCCGCCAAAGCGCCCGCGCAAAACTGCTGGAGATCGCCGAAAAATTCGGCTTGGCGGTAAACCCGGATGCCAAGATCAGCCATCTATCGGTGGGAGAGCGGCAACGGGTCGAGATCCTCAAAGCGCTCTACCGCGATGCGCGTGTCCTTATCCTGGATGAACCCACAGCGGTGCTGGCCCGGCCAGAGGCGCAGCGTCTATTTGAAACCTTACGAGAGATGACGCGCGAAGGTCTTTCGCTGATTTTCATCAGCCACAAACTGCATGAGGTTATGTCAGCCTCTGACCGGGTTGCGGTCTTGCGCGCGGGCAAATTGGTGGCCGAACGCGAAACCGCGCAGACCAGCCCCAAGGAGCTGGCCGAATTGATGGTCGGCCGTCAAGTCGAGCGGCCCGTACGTGAGCCGCACGAGATCGGGGCGCCAACCCTTGTGGCCCGAGGAATCACCGTCGGGGAAGGCGAGGAAACCCAACTAAACGAGGTCTCGTTTACCGTTCATGGCGGTGAGATCTTGGGCATCGTGGGGGTCTCCGGCAATGGCCAGGCGGCTTTGGGCGCGTTGCTATCGGGTTTGGTGCATCCAAGCTCCGGCACGCTGTCACTTGCCGGAGAGAATGCCGCCGCCTTGGGCCCGCGCAGCATGATCCGGGCCGGGGCCGGTCGCGTGCCCGAAGACCGGCATGCCGAAGGCGTTGTGGGTGAGCTTGCCTTGTGGGAAAACGCCGTTCTGGAACGTCTCAGAACATCTGAATTTTCCCGTCATGGCCTTGTTCGCCAAAAGGTTTGCAAGGCCTACACAGCCGATCTGATCGAGCGTTTCGACATTCGCGGTGCAACGCCCGACACCCGCACGCAACTTCTATCCGGCGGCAATATGCAAAAGCTGATCTTGGGCCGTGTCCTGTCGAGCGATCCGCGCTTCATTCTGGCCAATCAACCGACGCGGGGGCTGGATGAGGGTGCAATTGCGGCGGTGCATGCGGAGCTGTTGGCCGCGCGCATGGCGGGGGCGGCCATCTTGCTCATATCAGAAGAGTTGGAAGAGGCTGTGGCGCTGTCCGATCGCATCCAAGCAATCGTTAAGGGCCGCATGTCTGACCCCATCACGGCTGATGCGGCCACCCCTCAAAGGCTGGGCTTGATAATGTCCGGTGTGTGGGAGGCCCATGCAGATGCGTCTTGAGCGCCGCAGCACAACGCCGCTGGGACTTGCGATCGTGGCACCCCTGGCATCGGTGGTGGCCGCACTGGTTCTGGCGGCCGGACTGATCGCTGCGGCCGGTGTGAGCCCGTTTTTAGCATATGGCGAAATGCTGCGCGGCGCTTTAGGCTCGCGCCTGGCCGTGACCGAGATGCTGACCCGCGCCACGCCGCTGATTTTCACCGGGCTGGCCGCGGCCGTCGCCTTTCGCGCGCGGCTTTGGAATATCGGTGGCGAAGGGCAGTTCTTTGTCGGCGCGTTGATCACCGCCTGGATCGGTCACGGGCTTGGATTACCGGGCTGGCTTGGCGTTCCCACACTCATGCTGGCCGGAATGGCGGCAGGGGCCGCGCTATTGGCGGGGCCGGCCTACTTGCGGCTGCGGTTTGGCGTCGACGAGGTTGTCACGACGCTTTTGTTGAATTTCATCGTGATCCTTTTTGTGGGCATGATGATCGAAGGCCCGCTGAAAGACCCGCTAGCCTTTGGATGGCCGCAATCGGTGCCGGTCGACGGTGATTTCCGTTTGCCAGACTTGGTCGCGCGAACACGGCTCCATATCGGATTGCTCTTTGCAGTGGCTGCGGCCGGGATTGTGTGGCTGGTCCTCGCGCGTACCGTCTTTGGCGCGGAGATGCGCGCCGTGGGGTTAAACGCGCGCGCCTCGGCCTTTGCCGGCGTGTCGCTGACACGCACGATTATGGGCGCGGCCCTTCTGTCAGGCGCAATGGCAGGACTTGCCGGCGCGGTTGAGGTGACGGGCGTCACCGCCGGTGTGACCACCACGATGAGCCCCGGGTTCGGCTATGCCGGCATTGTGGTGGCAATGCTCGCGGCCCTGCACCCCGCCGGCGTCGTTGCCGCCGCCATCTTTGTTGCCACCGTTTTTGTCGGCGCGGACGCGATGAGCCGCGCAACCGGCGTGCCGAGCTTCATCGCCGATGTCATCGTGGCGCTGTGTTTGCTGACAATGATCGTGGCGCTTCTTTTCACAACCTATCGGGTGCGCCGATGATCGAAGCGATTGATCTGCTTTTCAACACAAGCCTTTGGGCGGCGGTTCTGCGTATCGCGACACCGCTGATCTTTGGGGTCTTGGGTGCGCTATTATGCGAACGGGCCGGGGTCCTGAACCTCGGCATCGAAGGCATCATGACACTTGGCGCGATGACGGGCTGGCTGGCCGTATTCCTCGGCACGCCACTTTGGCTCGGCCTGGTCGTTGCTGCACTTTGCGGCGCAATAATGGGGCTGCTGCACGCGACGCTGACGGTGCCTTTGGGTCTGTCGCAACATGTCTCGGGCTTGGGCATTACGCTATTTGCATCGGCCTTGGCCTCCTATTTATACCGGCTGATTGTGGAGGTCGGAGATCTGCCCCCGACGATTGAGCCGTTTCGCGCGCTCGACATCCCCGTTCTAACCGATATCCCCGTCCTGGGGCCTGTGCTTTTTTCCCAAGCCCTGCCGACATATCTGGCACTTCTAGCCGTTTTGGTGACAGCTTACGTCCTGGCACGCACGCCATTAGGGCTTGCCATCCGAATGACCGGCGAAAACCCGCATGCGGTGGAGGCGCAAGGGCTGAACCCGATGCGCATCAGGGTCGGGGCCGTGGTTGCCGGATCAGCGCTGATGGCGATCGGAGGCAGCTTTTTGACGATGGTGGCATTCGACAGCTTCTTTCCGGGCATGGTCCAGGGCCGCGGCTGGATCTGCATCGCGCTGGTCGTTTTTGCCTCTTGGCGGCCGGGCAAAGCGCTTGTCGGTGCGCTGCTGTTTGCCCTCTTTGATGCCTATCAGCTTAGGCTTCAAACGGTCTCGGAGGGTGTGCCGTACCAACTGTTCCTGATGGCGCCGTATGTGTTGTCGATCTTGGCGCTTGTGTTGGTCGCCAGACGCGCGGAAGTGCCGGCGGCGTTGATGATACCCCATCGCCGCGGGGATCGGTGACGGCCGGGTTCGATCCTTGCGTGGATGATGTGCGGGATGCAGGGCTTTGGCGCAGGCAATCGCATCCCTCTTAAAAAGTAGCAATTCGTTCAGTTGACCGGGCATTTTTAACGCAGAAAGGCACGGCGTACGGCTTTGCACATCGCCTCACACGCTGGCTCGGTTTTGCCAGGTGCTGTTTGCAGGACAAGCCAGGTCGGGTGGCGTGTCTCCAGACCTGCGACCTGTTCCAGCCCTTGCAGCTCTTCGCTGGCATGGAGCAGACCCACCGCAATGCCCGATTGAATGGCAGCACGGACGCCCACCGCATTCTCGCTGGTGAAGACAATTCGAAAGTTGCAACCGGCTTCTTCCAAGCTCGACAAAGCAAGGTCGCGCCACCAGCAAGTTCGGTCAAACAGTGCCACCGGCAAAGGTTCACCTGGTTCAGTTTTCAAATCGCGGCTGCCGACCCATATGAGCGCGTCTTCGCGCAGCACGTCTTGACCAGGCTGCGGCTGTGGCACCTCAAAGACGGCCAGATCGAGCGCGCCTGAAGCGAGCGCGGTATCAAATCCGGTGCCGCGTGCGCAATGCACATCAAGCTCTACCCGTGGATGCAGCGCGGCAAAATCAGCGATGATTTTGGCCAGGCTGGCCCGGCCATGTTCTTCCGGCATCCCGATCTTCAGGCGCCCGGTCAGGCCATCGCTGCGCAGCGCGCCGAGCGCCTGATCGAGCGAACGGACCACTTGCAGGGCCGTTGGCCGCAGCGCTTCGCCGGCAGCGGTCAAAGCCACGCCCCGGCCGTGCCGTTCAAAGAGCGGCTTGCCGACGATGTCTTCGAGTTGGCGGATTTGCAGGCTTGTTGCCGATTGCGACCGGCCGATGCGTCCGGCACCGCCAGTGACACTTCCTGCCTCATGGATGGCCAGGAAGGTGCGCAGAAGATCGCTGTTCAGATGGGCTGTCATATTTGGAAACCCGATTGCTGAATCGCAAACTACTCGTTTCTCAAATGAATGACGAGAGGCCAGGATGGGCCAAACCGACCGGAGACTGCCATGTCCACATCCAGCATCATCGCAACCGCGCGCCCGACGATCCGGCATGCTTATGTCGCGGCTGGATTGGTGCTGGGAGGCCTCATCTTGTGGCAGCCTCTGTCTGCCTGGGAAACGGCGCGGTTTGTCGGGTTGGGCATCCTTCATGTTGTGCCATTGATCCTCCCCGGAGTAGCACTGGCCGCCTGGCTAACAGCCAGCGGCGCCAGCGATCACGTCGCGAAGGTTTTCCAGGGCCACACGGCGAAAACCGTCATCCTGGCGACAATCGTCGGCGCCTTCCTTCCGGTCTGCGGCGTGACAGTCTTGCCGTTGATGGCCGGGCTGCTTGCCGCGCGCGTCCCGCTTGCGCCGGTCATGGCGTTCTGGCTGGCCTCACCGATCACGGGCCCGGCCATGTTGTCGACCACGGCGGCAACCTTGGGTTGGGAATTTGCCGCGGGAAAATCCGCGGCTGCCATCGGGTTGGGGCTATTGGGGGGCGGCGTCACGGCCCTCTTTGCCAATCAAGACTGGGCGCTCAATTCGCTGCGCTCCAATGGGCTGGTGGGAACGCTCAGCGCGTCTTGCGGTGGCGGCCCGCAGAAATTTGAGCCGCGCATTTGGCGTCTCCCCGATCGGCGTGCGCGCTTTGTCCGCGACGGCTGGTCGGTTGCGCGGTTGATTCTGACCGTGCTGATTCCGGCATTTGCGGCTGAGTTCTGGCTGAACGCCATGTTGGAGCCCAACGCGATTGCGGCTTATGTCGGCCAGGACAATGCCTTGGCCGTGCCGATTGCCGTTCTGGTCGGCGGGCCAGTCTATATCGACGGCTATGCGGCCATGCCGCTGACGCGTGCGCTGCTTGATCACGGGATGTCGACCAGTGCGGCCATGGCCTTTCTGATCTCTGGCGGCGTGATGAGCATCTGGGGCGCGATGGCGATCTTCCCCGTGCTGCGCCTGAAGCCGTTTCTCTTGTACCTCGCGCTGGCGATTGTCGGCTCAATGCTGGCCGGTTGGGGGTTTGGCGCGGTGTATTGATCTTCCTTAGGCCGTATTGGCCGCGTCGGATCGCGGTCGCGCAGGGACCAGCAGGAAAATCCTCTCTCCTACCGGTCCCGTCCCTGCATGTGCCGGTGCACGCCGCGGTCCGCCGCCCGGCTGGCTACACAGCTTCTTCTTCGAGATGCTGGTCGGGTTCTTTCGCCCCGGTCATATAGGCCACGGCATCGGACATGGTGTGGCTTTTGGGGTCGATCACGCACAGGCGTTTGCCCAAGCGATGCACGTGGATGCGATCGGCAAGCTCAAACACATGCGGCATGTTATGGCTGATCAGAATAATCGGAATGCCACGAGATTTCACATCCAAAATCAGCTCAAGCACGCGCCGGCTTTCTTTCACGCCAAGTGCGGCTGTGGGCTCATCCAAGATGATCACCTTCGAGCCAAAAGCCGCGGCACGAGCCACCGCAACGCCTTGCCGCTGACCGCCTGAAAGCGTCTCAACCGCTTGGTTGATGTTCTGGATTGTCATGAGGCCCAATTCCGTCAGCTTTTCCCGCGCGAACTTCTCCATCGCGGGCTTGTCTAGCATCCGAAACAAAGATCCCATCGGCCCTGACCGACGCAATTCGCGGCCCATGAACATGTTGTCTGCAATCGACAGGGCGGGGCTCATCGCCAGCGTCTGGTAAACGGTCTCGATGCCATGCTCACGCGCCTCAATCGGGGACTGGAACTTGACAGGATTGCCGTCGAGCCAGACCTCACCCTCATCGGGGATGACCGCGCCGGAGACGGCCTTGATGAGCGTTGACTTTCCCGCGCCGTTATCGCCGATCACGGCCAGGATTTCGCCTGGGTAGAGCTCAAAATCGCAGTGATCGAGGGCGATGACCTTGCCATAGCGCTTGACGAGATTGCGGGCTTTTAGAATGGGCTCGGTCATGCTGCTGCCTTTCTGATCCACTGGTCGACCGTCACAGCACCAATGATGAGTAAGCCGATCAAAAGAAGGGTCCATTGCGCGTTGGCGCCTGCCATGCGCAGGCCAAGTTCGAAGACGCCGACGATCAGGGCGCCAAAAAGCGCACCATAGATCGAGCCGCGCCCGCCAAAGAGCGATATGCCACCGATCACCACAGCGGTGATGGATTGGATGTTGCCAACAACGCCGGTGGAAGCCGAAGGCGAGACGGCGCCGAACCTGCCGATCATCACCCACCCGGCAATCCCGCAGATCAAGCCCGCCAGCATATAAACCGACATCAGCGTTTTGTGTGTATCGACGCCGGCCAACTGCGCCGCTTCGGGGTCATCGCCGACAGCGTAGACATGGCGGCCCCAAGCGGTTGATCGCAGGCAATAGGCCAAGACGACAACCAGAAGGATCATCGTGATCACGCCAAAGGTCACCACGGCGCCACCGGCGTTAAACCGTGTTCCCATGAATTGCAGGAATGCCGCTTCGGCCTCGATGTCTTGGCTGCGCAGCGTTTCGTTGCGGGAATAGAGGTAATTCGCCGCGAGCACGATCTGCCACATGCCAAGCGTGACGATAAAAGGCGGCAGCTTGACCCGGCTGACAAGCCAGCCTGAGACGGCGCCGATGGACGTGCCGATAGCCATGCCGATGGCAACCGACATGGCCGGTGGGACGCCATAGCGAAACGTGAATTGCCCCATGATGACGGATGTCACAACCGCGATTGCGCCGACCGACAGGTCAATGCCCGCGGTCAGAATGATCAGCGATTGGGCGGCCGCCAAGATGCCCACGATTTGCACCTGTTGCAGGATCAGGGTCAGTGTCGCTGGTGAGAAGAACCGCGAGCCAAGCACGAGGCCAAACACAACCACGGAGGCGAGTAGAACGATGAGCGGCACCAGTGACGGGGTGACATGTAAGGTGTGTTGCAGCCTCGGCAGAAGGCCTTTGCGCTCGTCTTCAAACTCGGCAACGGATTCCGTTGAACTGATCGCGCTTTCAAAATCGTCTTCGTTGGCCATCTCAATGCCCCCTTCCGGCACATCTTCGGGATGGCTCTGCCCCGTTCAGGGGGCAGAGACTGCTTTTATGAGATCTCCTGGGTGAAGGTTTGTTGCCTTAGCCCCAGCAGAGATCAGTGCCTTCGGAAACCGAGATCGATTCCACGCCATCAACTGGCTGGTCGGTGACCAGCGCCACGCCAGTGTCGAAGAAATCGAGCCCTTCGGTTGCAGCCGGCAGCGTGCCATCTGCTGCGAATTGCGCAATTGCCTCAATCCCGAGCGAGGCCATCAGCAGCGGGTATTGCTGCGAGGTCGCACCAATCACGCCATCGGCCACATTCTGCACGCCGGGGCAGCCGCCATCGACCGATACGATCAGCACATCGTTTTCTCGACCAATGGCACGCAGCGCCTCGTAGGCGCCGGCCGCGGCAGGTTCGTTGATCGTATAGACCACACTGATGGTCGGGTCGATCGCCAGGCAATTCTCCATCGCAGTGCGGCCGCCTTCTTCGTTGCCAGCCGTCACTTCATTACAGACAATGCGGGGATCGTCTTCGTCGCCCCACATGTTCGGGTCACCAAGATCAATGCCAAAGCCTTCCAAAAAGCCCTGGTCACGCAACACGCCAACGGTTGGTTGGCTGACGGCCAGATCGAGCATGGCGATGCGGGCATCTGCCGCTGCATCACCGAGCGTTCCGGCAGCCCAGGCACCGATCCGGCGACCGGCTTCGAAATTGTCGGTGGCAAAGGTCATATCGGCGGAATCGGCCGGCTCCAGAGGTGTGTCGAGCGCAATCACAAGCAGGCCCGCATCGCGCGCCTGTTGGATGGCCGGCACAATCCCGGATGTGTCCGAGGCGGTGATCAAGATGCCCGATGCACCATTTGCGATGCAGGTCTCGATCGCGGCGACCTGAGTTTCATTGTCTCCGTCGAGCTGACCGGCATAAGAGTTCAGCGTGATGCCAAGCTCTTCCGCCGCGGCTTCGGCGCCTTCGCGCATCTTGACGAAGAACGGGTTGGTGTCGGTTTTGGTGATCAGGCAGGCTGAAACGCCATGGCCGTCGGCAAGTGCGGCGCCGCCGGACATCACCAATGCAGCCGCAGTTCCGGCTAGTAGCTTTTTCATTTTAGTCTCTCCCTTCCACGGCAGGCAAACCGTGAACTTCATTTTGTCGAATCGCTTGGTAGCGACAGGTTCACTCAATCAAAGGAACACGCCTGCCGTCAATAAATAAATCCACTTGATTTATAAATGCAATCACGCCAGACTTGGCCCGCATGTCCATCCGGGGGTTTTGGTGAATCGATGCAGTTGGTACAGCCGTCAACGGCCAGTACGTCCGATACTTTTTCGCTAAGCGCGAATGAGCGGCGGGTGCTGTCGATCATCCGTAAAGCCGGCGAAATGCCGTCGGCCGAGATTGCTCGGCTGGCGGATCTCTCAGCGCAATCGGCAAGCGTAATCACGCGCGCGCTTGAGGCCAATGGCATCATCTCGAAGGGCCCGCCGACGCGGGGCAAGGTCGGCAAGCCGCTGACGCCATTTATGCTCAATCCTGATGGCGCCTTTTCGATAGGGCTGCGCATTGGTCGGCGCTCCGCGGACATGGTTTTGATCGATATCACTGGCGATGTCCGCGGCGATCTGCGCACGACCTATCCCTATCCAACACCGGACTCGATCATCGAATTTGCCCGAAACGGGCTGGATAAGCTGCGCGGATGTCTCGATGAAGCGGCCCGGGGCAGGCTGATCGGCTTTGGCATCGGCACGCCGTTTGAGATGTGGAATTGGCAGGAGCTCACCGCAACTCCACGCCAGGAATTGATGGCCTGGAAAGGCTTTGACCTGGGCGAGGCGTTTTCCGAACTGACCGATCTGCCCGTTTTAGTCGCCAACGACACCTCCATGGCTTGCACCGGAGAGCACGCCTTCGGCGGCGGCGCCGATCAGACCGATTTTGTGTATTTCTACGTGGGCTCACTGGTCGGGGGCGGTGTCGTCTTGAATGATCGGGCGTATCTCGGGCCCAAAGGCAATGCTGCGGCATTCGGCTCGTTGCCGGTCGTCGGCAAGGATGGGTCGTGGCGCCAACTCAACACCCAGGCCTCGATCGTCCAACTGGAGGAAGCGTTGAATGCGCGATGGCCCGGCCGGGGCGCGGATTTGATCCATGCCGCGAACTGGACGGGATTTGACGATCTGCTCGATGATTGGCTTGGGCGGACGGCGGACGGGCTGGCCTACGCGTCGCTGACCTCGGTGGTGGCTTTCGATCTGCCGCAAATTGTCATCGACTGTAGTGCACCGGCGGCCATCCGGACAGAACTTGTTGCCCGGGTCTCAGCCGTGATGGAAAGCGCGGATACCCGTGGGATCGTTGTGCCTCGGGTTGTGGAGGGGCATTTCGGGCCAAAAGCTGGCGCCTTAGGCGCGGGCTATCAGCCGATCCTGACGCAATTGTTTGACGAGTAAAACAGTGCGCGATGCTTGAATTTCACGCTCACCGGAGAAAATCGCAGATGAGCTCATTTGAGTGTAATGACCAAGTTACAAACCGATTGCTGGAGCAATGCTCACCAGCCGCCAAACCCCTCGAACTTCTGGCTATTCTGAACCTCAAACTCGATCGGACGCGTCGGTTTCGTAGATCCCCGGCGCCAGATTGTAGGGATCGCGAAAGATGGTAAATCGCTTGCCAGTAAAGGGGTTGACGCGCATGGGTTCGCAGGCCGCCGCGTGTTGTGCCAAATGACGTAACGCGGCGTTGATATCGGGTGTGGCAAAGGCCAGGTGTCGCAACCCGTTAGCTTCCGGCCTGCTGGGCCGCGGCGGCGCCTCGGGGAACAAAAACAACTCCAACCGGTCACTGCATGGCAGTTCCAGATCACGCTTCCAGGTTTGTGGTCGGCACGAAAATTTTCGGCCAGGATGCATCAATCCGGCACGTCGGTGTAGAAAGACTTCGGTATCTCATACTTGCCGACGATGACAGCCAGATGATCGATGGGCCTGATCCAATGGGTCTCGTTTTGGGTCATGTTTCTCCTATCGTATGGGCTTTCCAGGGGGCCACTGACGAAAACTCGCCCTTTCGCTTGACACTACTGGAATCTTCCAACTACATTGATGGAACGTTCCAAATCGGGGAAGGCATATGCGCTGGGCACTTGTGGGCGCGAGCACAATCGCGTCGAGCTATATGATCGGCGCTATGCGGGCCCAGCCCGGCGGGCAGGTCGTCGCGATTTGTAGCGGTAATCTGGCGCGTGCATCGGATTTTGCCGTTCAGAACGAAATCGCAGGTGCCTATGACGATTTGCCAAAGATGCTGGCCGAGGCGCAATCCGACGCGGTCTACATCTCCTCCACCAACGAAAAGCACTATTCCCAAGCGCTCGCGGCGATTGCAGCTGGAAAACACGTGCTGTGCGAGAAGCCCGTGGCGCTGACACGGGCCGAAGCCGAAGAGATGGTCGATGCCGCAAGCGCCGCGGGCGTTGTGTTTGGTACAAATCATCACCTGCGGTGTTCGGGTGCACACAGGGCGATGCGTGAACTGATCGCGGCGGGCCGTGTCGGCAAAGTGCTGTCCTTGCGCATTCACCATGCCGTGCACTTGCCGTCCAACCTTCAGGGCTGGCGCATCAATGATGCCGGTGCTGGTGGCGGCGTGATCCCGGATATCACGGTGCACGATGCCGATGTCGTCCGGTTTTTGCTCGGCGAAGATCCGGTTTCGGTTGTGGCCCAGATGGGCAGCTCTGGCATGGGCGAGGGTGTCGAGGATTCGGCGATGTCGCTTTGGTCCATGCCAGGCGGCGCCATGGTCATGTCGCATGAAAGCTTCACGCACCCATTCGCCGGGACCGGATTAGAAGTGCACGGCGACAAAGGCTCCATCTTTGCCCGCAACGTAATGACGCAAGAACCGGTCGGTCAGATCACATTGGTTCGTGAAGCGGGCTCTGAGGAGATCAGCTTTTCTAACCATTCACTCTACCACCAGAGTGTTAGTGATTTTGTCGCGGCAATTGCCGGGCAGGGCAGACCGGCGGCAGATGGCGCCGACGGGATCAAATCGCTTGCCGTGGCCCTTGCCGTTCGCGACGCTGCCGCATCCGGGCACCGTATCGACGTCGACTATGGTGGCGCAAGATGAGCAAGGTCGTTGCAGCATCGCAAGCCGCTGAGCGCATTCCTGACGGTGCGACGCTGACAGTGTCGTCCTCGTCTGCTTTGGGGTGCCCTGACTTGGTCTTGAAGGCGATTGGCGAAAGGTTTGATGCCTACGGCAGCCCGCGCAATCTAACATCGCTGCACCCAATTGCAGCAGGTGACATGTACGGCGTGAAAGGCATGGACCATTTGGCCAAAGACGGGCTTTTGACCCGCGTTCTGGCGGGCTCTTACCCGTCGGGCCCGTCGAGCCTGGAGATGCCTGAGATCTGGAAGATGATCGTTGAGGATCGGGTCGCCGCCTATAATGTGCCCTCCGGGATCATGTACGACATGCATCGTGAGGCCGCCGCCTGCAGGCCGGGGGTTTTGACCCAGATCGGGCTGGACACTTTTGTCGATCCGCAGCGCCAGGGCTGTGCGATGAATGAAAGTGGTGCGGCTGCCCCCATCGTCTCTCGGGTCGAATTTGCCGGTAAGACCTGGCTGCACTTTCCCAATGTCGTGCCGAATGTGTGCATCCTTCGGGCCACCACAGCCGATGAGCGCGGCAATCTAACCTATGAACATGAGGGCGCCTATCTGGGCGGGTTAGAGCAAGCGATCTGCGTGCGCAATCACGGCGGGCTGGTCATCGCCCAAGTTGAACGCGTGACGGCCGCTGGCAGCTTGCGACCGCATGATGTCCGGGTGCCGGGTCACCTGGTGGATTTGGTGGTGATCGATCCGTCGCAAAAACAGACGTGTGAGACGGAATACGACCCCGCGATTGCAGGCGCGGTCATGCGACCATGGGACAGCTTTTCGCTGGCAGAACACGGGGTCGAGAAGGTCATCGCCCGCCGCGCCGCGCAAGAATTGTGCGCCGGGATGACCGCCAATCTCGGGTTTGGCATCTCAGCTATGGTGCCACGCATTCTGCTAGAAGAAGGTCATCCCGATGCGGTCACTTGGGCCATCGAACAGGGGGCTGTGGGTGGTGTGCCGCTGACCGGTTTTGCCTTTGGATGCGCATCGAACGCAGATGCTTTTGTTCCGTCGCCGCAACAGTTTATCTATTTCCAAGGTGGCGGTTTTGACATGTCGTTTCTGTCCTTCATGGAGGTCGATGTTGAAGGCAACGTCAACGTCTCCAAGCTTGGCAAGAAACCGTATCTCACAGCCGGTTGCGGCGGTTTTGTCGACATCACATCGCGCGCCCGAAAGATCGTCTTTTCCGGGTGGTTCGAAGCCGGGGCGCAGATCAAGCTGACCCAAGATGAGGTCCAGGTCGCACGGCCTGGCCGGTTCACCAAAATGGTCGAGGCGGTTGAGCATGTGACCTTCTCGGGTGCGCGCGCACGCAGCCTGGGCCAGGACGTGCTTTATGTGACCGAGCGCTGCGTCATCCGGCTGGCCGAGGACGGGCTTTTGGCCACTGAGATCATGCCAGGGATCTGCCCGCAGAGCGATATCGTTGAAGCCTCAGGCGGCCGCGTGAAACTGGCAGAAAATGCAATCGAGATGCCAAAGGCGTTGCTTTCTGATGCACCGATGGGGCTAAGCCTGTGAGTACGGTGAGTTTGCAAATATCCGACGGCATTGCCCTGTTGACGCTGGAAAACCCCTCAAAACTCAACGCACTGACCATGGCGATGCTATCCACGCTAGAAAGCCAGTTGACCGAACTGGAGCATGACCCGGCGGTCCACGCCGTGATCGTGACGGGTAGCGGCGAAAAGGCCTTTTGCTGCGGCGCTGATATCGCGGCTTGGGGGCAGTTGAGCGCGGCAGACTTCGCCCGCTACTGGGTGCGCCACGGCCACCGTGTATTCGACCGGCTGGCGCGACTGGCCAAACCGACCATCGCGGCGCTGAACGGTCACGCTTTCGGCGGTGGGCTGGAATTGGCAGCGGCCTGCGATCTGCGCCTGATCGCCCCGCATGCGAAACTTGCGCTGCCGGAAGCCGGTATTGGCATCGTGCCCGGCTGGTCCGGCACACAACGCCTAATGCGACTGCTGCCGGAGCCTGTGGTCAAAGAGATGGCGCTTTTTGGGGCCAGGATCGATGCCAAAAGGGCGGTTGAACTTGGCTTCGCCGCGCAATCCGGGGCCGACGCGGTCGCGTTGGCGCGAGAGCTAGCGGGGCAGGTCGTGGAATTGTCGCCGCGCGCTGTCGAAGTGGCGAAATATATGATCCATGCCGCGGCGGGCGAAGACAGTGCGGCGATGGTCGAAGCCTTGGGCAGTGCCGCGATTTCGGCCAGCGAAGATCGCGCCGAAGGGGTCGCGGCCTTCCTGGGCAAACGCGCACCCAATTTTACCGGAGCTTAAGCCGATGACCAAAATGACAGTCATTTCAAATAGCTCCACGTCTCTGCCAGAGATGTTTGAGGGCCGGCATCTGATCTCTGGCATTTGGCAGGGCAGCGCCGATTGCGCGGAGTTTGAGCGGCTCTCTCCGTCCCACGGCGTTGTAGTCAGCCGCTCCGCCAAAGGCGGTGCGGTTGAGGCCGAAGCCGCAATCCAATCCGCGCGAGACGCCTTCGACAGCGGCGGCTGGAGCGAGATGTCCGGCAAGGAGCGGGCGGCAATCTTGCTTCGGGTCGCCGATCTGATCGAAGCCAATGCCGACCGGATCGCGGTGCAGGAAACGCTCGAAAGCGGCAAGCCCATCTCGCAAGCCACGAGCGAGGTGTCGGGCGCCGCTGATCTTTGGCGCTATGCCGCAGCACTGGCCCGCACCGTCCAGGGCGACAGCCACAACACTTTGGGCGCTGATATGCTTGGCACGGTGCTGAAAGAGCCCGTCGGCGTTGTGTCGATCATCACGCCCTGGAACTTCCCGTTTTGGATCCTCAGCCAGAAACTGCCCTTTGCGCTGGCAGCTGGATGCACAATTGTGGTCAAGCCGTCGGAGATGACGCCGTCTTCGACGGTTATGATGGGGGAGCTTCTGGCCGAGGCGGGATTGCCTGCGGGTGTGTGCAACATCGTGCTGGGCTATGGCGACCCGGTGGGCCGGGTCCTATCGGAACATCCTTTGGTCGATATGGTCACCTTCACCGGCTCAACCCAGGTCGGAAAGACCATCACGCAAGCCTCGGCCGGCAACCTCAAAAAAGTGGCGCTCGAGCTGGGCGGCAAGAACGCCCAGGTCATCATGCCGGATGCAGATTTGGAAAACGCGGCGGATGCGGTGGTTTTCGGCGTTTACTTTAATGTCGGGCAATGCTGCAATTCCTCAAGCCGCATCTTTGTCCATGAACAGATCGCCGATGCTTTTGTCGCCAGGGTGGTGGAATTGTCACGCCATGTCGCCTTTGGTGACCCGCTTGATCCCGAAACCCAGGTCGGCGCCATTGTCACGCCCGAGCACAAGGCCAAGATCGATCGCTACGTACAGGAGGCTGTCGCCGCCGGCGCGCGCGTCGAATTGGGTGGCCAGCCGCTCAACGTGCCAGGCCTTGGTGATCAGTTCTACCAACCAACGATCGTCAGCGCAGTGTCCGAAGATATGGCCATCGCGCGCGATGAAGTGTTCGGCCCGGTTCTGACCGTTCAAACTTTTTCCACGCTCGATGAGGCCATCGCCCTGGTCAACGACACCGATTACGGCTTGTCCGCCGGTATCTGGAGCGACAGCGTGCATGACTGCTTGGCGTTTTCGCGTAATGTGCGCGCCGGAACCATCTGGACCAATACCTGGATGGACGGCTTCCCAGAGATTGCCTTCGGCGGCATGAAGCAATCCGGCCAAGGCCGTGAGATCGGCACATACGGGTTCGAAGAATTCCTGGAAGTGAAATCAGTTGTGATGCGCGTCGGGCGCACACGTGCTTCTTGGGTGAAGGTGCGCGAGTAATCTCGCACACTGCAGGATACGCAACAGGGAGGAATTACAGATGCGTTCCACTTTCTTAGCCACGGCAAGCGTCGCCGCGGCGCTGATGACAACCACGTCGATCGCGCAGGCAGAAGATGTCGAAGTCCTGCACTGGTGGACATCGGGCGGTGAAGCCGCGGCACTTAATGTTCTACGCGAAGACCTTGCCGGCGGCGGTGTCGGTTGGACCGATATGCCGGTTGCCGGTGGCGGCGGCTCTGACGCGATGACTGTCTTGCGGGCCCGCGTCACAGCAGGCGATCCACCGACGGCCGTGCAAATGCTGGGCTTCTCGATCCAGGATTGGGCGGCCGAGGGTGCGCTTGCCAACCTCAACGATCTGGCGGCTGAACAGGGCTGGGACGACGTCGTGCCAGAAGCCTTGCAGGCGTTTTCGACCTTTGACGGCAATTGGGTTGCCGCACCTGTGAATGTGCATTCGACAAACTGGGTTTGGGCCAACACCGCGCTGATGGCCGAACTTGGGCTAGAGCAGCCTGGGTCTTGGGACGAGTTCATCGCCGCCATGCAGGCCGCACAGGATGCGGGCTATGTCGCACTGGCACATGGTGGTCAGGCCTGGCAGGAAGCGACGGTGTTTGACTCCATCGCCATGGGTGTTGGCGGGCCAGAGTTTTACCAGGCCGCCTTTGTCGATCTTGACCCCGAAGCCCTGGGCGGCGCGGATATGGTTGAGGCCTTCGCGCGTATGGAAACCCTGCGCGGCTTCGTCGATGATAACTTCTCGGGCCGTGATTGGAATCTGGCAACGGCCATGGTCATCAATGGCGAGGCGCTTTTTCAGATCATGGGCGATTGGGCCAAAGGTGAGTTCGTGAACGCCGGTCTGACCGCAGGTGAGGAATTCGCATGCTTCCGCGTGCCCGGCAGCGAAGGCACCGTGACCTTCAACTCGGACCAATTTGCGATGTTCAGCGTCGAAGGTGGCGCAGCTGACGCGCAGACTGCCATGGCCTCAGCCGTGATGAGCCCTGAGTTCCAGATCGCGTTCAACATCGTCAAAGGATCGGTCCCGGCGCGCACCGATGTGGCCGCGGACGAGTTCGACGCCTGCGGCCAGCTTGGCATGGCGCAATTGGCTGAAGCCGGTGAAAATGGCACGCTTTTTGGGTCGATGGCCCATGGCCACGCCAACCCGCCGTCGGTGCAGAACGCCATGTACGACGTGATCACGGCGCATTTCAACGGCGAGTACGATTCAGAAACTGCGGCTTCTGAAATGGTGCTGGCTGTCGAGCTGGCGCAGTAAAGCTCTCCTCCCTGGGCTGGTCCTTCGGGGCCGGCCCTCCTCATCCAAACCCTTAGGACATGAAATCCATCCGCGACGCGAGAGGGGCAGATGGCTGCAACTGACACCACCGCTGATTTCCGAACACGCCTGCAAAACTGGCTGCCCAAGATCGTCTTGGCACCGTCCTTCGGCATCGTCGTCTTGTTTGTTTACGGCTTCATCCTGTTCACCATCTATCTCAGCTTCACCGGAAGCCGGATGCTGCCCTCGTTTGAGCTGGTCGGATGGCAAAACTACGACCGTCTCTTCCGCGTCCGCGAATGGGGTATCGCGTTGAATAACCTCGCAATTTTTGCCACTCTTTACATCGTAATCTGCACGCTGATTGGCCTGTTGCTGGCGATTTTCCTTGACCAAAAAATCCGCGGCGAAGGCCTGTTGCGCCCGATCTTCCTCTATCCGATGGCCTTGTCGTTCATCGTGACCGGAACGGCATGGAAGTGGTTTTTGGACCCGGCGATTGGGATCGAGAACACGATGCATCTTTGGGGCTGGGACAGCTTCACCTTCGACTGGATAAAAGACCGCGAAATGGCGATTTACACAATTGTCATTGCCGCGGTCTGGCAAAGCTCGGGCTTTGTGATGGCGATGTTTCTGGCCGGGCTACGCGGGATCGACAATGAGATCCTGAAAGCCGCGCAGATGGATGGCGCGTCGAACTTCAAGCTCTATTGGCGCATCATCCTGCCGCAACTGCGCCCCGCCTTTCTGTCGGCTTTTGTGATCCTGAGCCACTTGGCGATCAAGTCTTATGATTTGGTCATCGCTCTGACCGGCGGCGGGCCGGGTAATGCCACCGCACTGCCCGCGACTTTCATGTATTCCTACACTTTCACGCGCAATCAGATGGGCATCGGCTCAGCCTCAGCGGTGATCATGCTGATGACCATTGCCGCGATCATGGTGCCGTATCTTTATGCAGAATTGCGGGAGGATAAGTGATGGCTGTCGCCTCCGCAGAAAACGCCGTTCGCTCCTCCAACGTGACCCGGGTCTTTATCTACCTGGTGCTCATCCTGTTTGCACTTTTCTACCTGCTGCCCTTTGCGATCATGGTGATCAACTCGCTCAAACCGCTGAGCGAGATCACCGAGGGCAATATGATCGCCCTGCCGCAGGAATGGACAATCGCGCCATGGCTGTCGGCCTGGTCGACCGCACAGATCGGTGTCGAGCCCACGGGCCTGCGCCCCTACTTCTTGAACTCTATCGCGATGGCCGTCCCGGCGGTTGCGATCTCGACAATTCTTGGTGCGCTCAACGGTTATGTGCTGACGAAATGGCACTTCCGGGGTGCCACACTTGTCTTCGGCTTGCTGCTCTTTTCGTGCTTCATCCCGTTCCAGATCGTACTGATCCCGATGGCGCGTATTCTCGGGATTTTGGATATCGCGGGCACCACATACGGCTTGATCCTCGTCCATGTTGTCTATGGGATCGGGTTCTCAACGCTCTATTTCCGCAACTACTACGCGGCCTTCCCGACAGAGCTTGTCCGGGCTGCGCAAATCGACGGGGCCGGGTTTTTCCAGATCTTCTGGCGCATCATGATCCCGTCTTCAGGACCTATCATTGCGGTGTGCTGCATCTGGCAGTTCACCAATATCTGGAACGACTTTCTCTTTGGTGCCTCGTTCGCCAGCGGTGATGCCGCGCCGATGACTGTGGCGCTGAACAACCTGGTTAATTCCTCTACGGGTGTGCGCGAATACAATGTGCATTTCGCCGGTGCCATCATGGCCGCCGGACCCACGCTTCTCGTCTACATCGTCGCGGGCCGCTATTTCGTGCGCGGCTTGATGGCGGGCTCTGTGAAAGGCTGAACCATGGGATTTCTCGATATCAACGGTGTGACCAAATCCTACGGCGCGGTCGAAGTGCTCCACCATGTCGACATCAAAGTCGAAGAGGGGGAGTTTTTGGTCCTTGTTGGCCCTTCCGGCTGCGGCAAGTCCACATTGCTGAACATGATCGCAGGGTTAGAGGGCATCACCTCGGGCGAAATTGCGATCAAGGACAGGGTGATAAACGGCGTCCATCCGTCGAAACGCAACATCGCGATGGTGTTCCAGTCCTACGCGCTCTACCCGAACATGACCGTTGGGCAGAACATCACCTTCGGCCTGGAAATGCACGGCACACCCAAGGCTGAGCGGGACAAGGCGATGGCGGATGTGGCTAAGCTGTTGCAGATCGAAAATCTTCTGAGCCGCAAACCCGGCCAGCTTTCCGGTGGCCAGCGCCAGCGCGTCGCGATGGGACGCGCCCTTGTCCGCAATCCGGACGTTTTACTATTAGATGAGCCGCTGTCCAATCTCGACGCGAAACTGCGGGTCGATATGCGCACCGAGATCAAGAAGCTGCACCAAAACCTCGGTACAACCATTGTCTATGTGACCCATGACCAGATCGAGGCAATGACGCTCTCGACACGGATCGCAGTCATGTATGGCGGCTATGTCCAGCAGCTTGGCACACCAAAGGAAATCTACGACACGCCGGCCAATATCTTTGTGGCGACCTTCATGGGTTCGCCCGCGATGAACGTCGTCCCTGCTGTGGTGCGGATGCAAAACGGTGTCGCCCAGGCAGAGGTTGCGTTGCATGACGGTACAACCGAGCATTTGCCGTTCAGCCAGGCCAATCTGGCCGCGTGGGAGGGCAAGGACATCCTCTTGGGCGTTCGGCCCGAGGCGATCACCGATCGCGACAGCGCCGACCGCAAATCCAGCAATATCGCGACGCTCAGCAATCGCATCGATGTGACCGAACCGGCCGGGTCGGACACGTTTGTGACGATGCAGCTTGGCGGCAAAGACGTCGTTGCACGCATGCGCTCCGATGCTGATGTGCGCGCCGGTCAGGTCTTTGATTTCTCGGTGAATATGGAGCGTGCGATCGCGTTCGATCCAAAGACCGAGAACCGAATCGAGGCCTGAGGCGGTGCAACCCGACATTGTCATCATCGGATCGGGCATGGGCGGCGCCACGATGGCGGCGGTCCTGGCACCGACCGGCCGACGGATCGTGATATTGGAGCGCGGTGAGCGGCTTACGCCCTCAGCCTTCGACCGCGATGCCGAAGCCATTTTCGGCAAAAGCCGGTTCCGACCCGATGACCCCTGGCTCGATGCCCAAGGACAGCCCTTTGAGGCGGGCAATTACTACATGGTCGGCGGCAATTCGAAGTTCTATGGCGCGGCACTCATTCGCTACCGTGAAGCCGATTTTGCACCCATTTGCCATGCGGACGGTGAGACCCCAGGCTGGCCGATCACCTATGCAGATCTGGAGCCGCATTACACGGCCGCTGAACAGATGTACCAGGTGCGCGGTGCTGCCGGAGAGGACCCAACCGATCCGCCGCGCTCAGCCGATTACAGCCACATGCCCGTGCCCGATGAGGCTGATATCGCCCAGCTAAGGCAGCGTTTGCGAAAGGTCGGCTTGCACCCTGCCACTCTGCCGCTTGGGGTGGACCTGGAACGTTGGCTGGCCGCGGGCACCACAACCTGGGACGGCCATCCCGATACCTGCGGCGGCAAGATGGATGCCGAAACCGTTGGCATCGAAGCGGCATTGGCCTATCCGAATGTGGAATTGCGGACCGGCTGCCGCGTGCGGCACCTGCAGTCAAACGCCAATGGCTGGATCGAGGCGCTCAGCTACGAGGCGGCTGGCAAGGTCGTCAGCCTGCGCCCGTCTATAGTGGTCTTATCGGCAGGCGCTGTGCAATCCGCAGCCCTGCTTCTGGCATCTGCCAGTGACAATTTTCCGAACGGTTTGGCGAACCGATCTAACCAGGTTGGGCGCAACTTCATGAACCATAATTGCTCTGCCGTTCTGGCTTTGCACCCGCTGCGAAGGAATCGCGCTGTCTATCAGAAGACCCTGATGGTGAATGATTTTTACCATTCAGACGGGCAGGGCGGGGCGCCGCTTGGCAATATCCAGATGCTGGGCAAGATCACCGGGCCGATCCTGGCGGCGACAACGCCCTTGCCGCGCTGGCTGGCAAGTGTCATCGCCGCCCGGTCGTTTGATTTTTATGCGATGTCGGAGGATCTCCCCAATCCCGACAGCCGCGTGAGTTTGGCGGGCGACCAGATCAGGCTCGACTGGAAACGCTCGAACTGGACGGCACATCTGCGCCTGGTGGCCGAGCTGAAATCGCGCCTGCGTAAAGCCGGTTTTCCGATCGTTCTGTCAAAGGCCTTCGATAGGCGGACCCCGTCACATCAATGCGGCACCGCGCGCATGGGACGCGACCCAGATACCAGTGTCGTTGACGTACATTGCCGGTCGCACGACCATCCCAACCTTTTTGTAGTCGACGCATCGGTTCTGCCCACTTCCGCTGCAGTGAATCCCGCGCTCACCGTGGCCGCGTTGGCGCTGCGCAGCGCACGCCACCTCACCGAGACGGCGCTTGCGACATGAGCGGCGTGGCCCTGATCACCGGCGGACAGCGCGGCATCGGCCTGGGGATTGGCCGGGCGCTCGCGGATACCGGGACTTCTGTGGCGATCTGCGCGCAGGTCCCGCCCGATGATCCTCAGGTGCAATCCGCGCTGGCGACCCTCGGCCCGGATGCGCGTTATTTTCAGCACGACATGGCGGAGCTGGCGACCATTCCCACCCTCCTCGATCAGGTCGAGGCGGCAGTCGGGCCGGTCAGCACGCTGGTCAATAATGCCGGTATCGGTGCACCGCTGCGCGGTGACCTGCTGGAGCTGCTGCCCGAGAATTGGGACATTGTGCAAAACGTCAATCTTCGCGGGCCCTTCTTTCTGGCCCAAGCCGTCGCCAAACGGATGCTGGCGCTGCCAAGCGAGGCCTACCAGTCGATCCTGTTTATCACTTCGGTGAGCGCCAACTTGGTATCGGAGACCCGCGCTGAATATTGCGTCTCCAAAGCCGGTGCATCCACGGTGGCCAAGCTTTTTGCAACGCGTCTGGCCGCCGAGAATATCGGTGTTTTTGAGCTTCGCCCCGGCATCATCGCCACCGACATGACGGCAAGCGTGCGCGATGGCTATGACGCGCGCATCCAAGAGGGCCTCGTGCCCGCACGCAGGTGGGGCGAGCCCGCCGATATCGGCGCGGTGGCCGTGGCCTGCGCCTCCGGCCAGATGCAATTTGCCACAGGTGCCGCCATCCCGATTGATGGCGGCCTGTCCATCCACCGGCTTTAGGGACAACGCGATGGGCTACGATTTCATCATCATTGGTGGCGGTTCTGCCGGTTCGGTCATCGCCGCCCGCCTAAGCGAGGAGTCAAGCGCCAACGTCCTGCTGCTCGAGGCCGGTGGCAGCGACCGCCACCCGTTTTTCCACCTTCCCGCCGGTTTCGCCAAAATGACCAAAGGCATCGCCAGTTGGGGCTGGCGCACGGTGCCGCAGCGGCACATGCAGGAAAAGGTTTTCAACTATACTCAAGCCAAGGTGATCGGTGGCGGGTCTGCGATCAACGCGCAGATTTACACACGTGGTGCGGCGCAGGATTACGACGAATGGCGCCAGATGGGCTGCGATGGCTGGTCTTACGAGAAAATCCTGCCCTATTTCCGCAAATCCGAACATAACGATAGCTATGACAACATCTATCACGGCAAAGGTGGGCCCCTTGCGGTCAGCCAACCGGCCGCACCCCTGCCGATTTGTGATGCGTTCATTGAGGCCGCTGGCCAGTTGGGCATCCCACGCATGCACGACGCCAATGGCGCGCAGCAAGACGGCGCGGGTTATTATCAACTCACACAGCGCCAGGCGCGACGGGCCTCCGCTGCAATGGCATTTCTGGCCCCGAACCGGTCACGGCCAAACCTGAGCATTCGGATGGGCGCACAGGTGCGCCGGATCACCTTCGACAAGGGTCGCGCAACCGGCGTCGAAATGATGGACGGCACCCGGATCGAGGCTGCGCGGGAAGTGATCCTGGCCTCGGGCGCCATCGGATCGCCGCGCATGTTGCAGCTTTCCGGCCTGGGTCCCGCTGATGCGTTGCGAGAACTTGGCATTGACGTGGTCGTCGACCAGTCAAGTGTCGGCGCAAATCTGCAGGACCACCTGGACCTGTACGCGATCTGTGAGGTCACCGGCCCGCACACCTATGACCGGTTCGCCAAACTTCACATGAGTGCTCTGGCGGGGCTGCAATACATCTTGACCCGGCGCGGTCCGGTCGCCTCCAGCCTCTTTGAAACGGGCGGGTTTTGGTATGCCGACCCCGATGCGCGGTCGCCCGATATCCAGATGCATCTAGGCCTCGGCACCGGGATTGAAGCTGGTGTCAGCGCCATGCCCAATGGCGGCGTGACACTCAATGCTTGCTTTTTGCGGCCGCGCTCGCGCGGCTCGGTGCGGCTTCGCTCTGCCGATCCGGCCGCGATGCCGCTTATCGATCCCAATTACCTAGCTGATCCCTATGACCGGGAGATGTCGCTGCGTGGCCTGAAGCTCGTGCAGAACATTTTGGCACAGGACGCGCTCAAACCCTTCATCCTGGCCGAGCGCCTGCCCGGCCCGGATGTGCGGACGGATGACGAATACTTCGAATTCATCTGCGCCCATTCCAAGACATCGCATCATTGCGCCGGCACCTGCCGGATGGGCGTCGATGACGGCGCGGTCACCGATCCCCGGCTGCGGTTTAACGGCATCGAGGGCCTGCGCGTCGCGGATGCCTCGATCATGCCGCGGGTCACCTCTTCTAACACAAACGCGCCAACGATCATGATCGGTGAAAAGGCCGCTGACATGATCAAGCAAGATCAGGGAATTTCGACATGATCCGACATATCGTCTTGACCCGTTTCCGCCCCGATACGTCCGAGGATAAGATAGCTGTGATCTATCGCGGACTAGCAGATGTGACCGAGCGCCTGCCGGGTGCGGCCAATTTCATTGGCGGTCGATCCGACAGCCCCGAACAGATCGAGCGCGGCTATCTGCACGGCTTCACTGTCGATTTTGAATGCTGGGATGATCTGAAAGCGTATGCCGAGGATGCCGAACACCAGGACCTGGGCGGCCAAATCGTGGACCATGCGGAGGGCGGCATCGATGGTGTGTTGGTTCTTGATATCGAGGTTTGAGGCGCGGCCATGCTGATGCTTCCGACAACACTTGGGCGGCTTGAGCCGTTTGAGCTCTCGGTTGAGCCGCTGGTGCCACAAGCGCCAGCGACCGACCGCACCCGCATCGCGTTTGCTGCGGCTCATGTCGTCTCGGACCCGCTGCGTGACCGCAACCCTTGGGATACACGCCCGGCCGTCGATTTGGACGCAACGCTGGCCTTCCGCCAGTTGCTTTGGGATCAGGGTCTTGGCCTGGCTGAGGCAATGGACACTGCGCAGCGCGGGATGGGCGTCGATTGGGCCACTGCGCTTGAATTGATCCAGCGCACGATGGCGGCCGCCAAAGAGCACCCGCTGGCGCCGCGGGTCGCTTGCGGGGCAGGCACCGATCATATCGCAGCCGATGCGCTTGGCGATGTCGCGCGCATCCGTGCGGCCTATACCGAACAGGCCGAGGCGATTGAGGCGGCCGGAGGCCAGCTCATTTTGATGGCAACGCGCGCTTTGCCCGCGATAGACGCGTCCCGCGACGATTATCGCGCCGTCTACCGAGCCCTAATCGATGGCGCGGCGCAGCCGGTCATCCTGCACTGGCTGGGCGCGATGTTCGACCCCGCGCTGGCCGGGTATTGGGGTTGCGACAGTGTCGCCGATGCCAGCGATTTTGTCCTGGCACTCATTGCAGAGAACCCCGGCAAGGTCGACGGAATCAAAGTCTCGCTGCTCGATCAGGCCCATGAAGAAGCTTTCCGCACCCGGCTGCCGGACGGGGTTCGGCTTTATACTGGCGATGACTTCAACTATGCCGATCTGATAGCGGGTGATGGCACGCATCATTCCGACGCGCTTTTGGGCATCTTCGCTGCGATCGCCCCGGCCGCAGCCCAGGCGCTTGATGCGCTGGCAAGCGATGATTTGGACAGATTTCACGCGCTTTTGGCGCCCACGGTGCCGCTCAGCAAGGAAGTCTTTTGCAGCCCGACGCGGTTTTACAAGGCCGGCATCGCCTTTTTGGCGTGGTTGAATGGCCACCAGAGCCATTTCATTATGCCGGGCGGCTTCCAATCCAGCCGCGACATAACCCATTATTCCAATGTCTTTCGGCTGGCCCATGACGCCCGATTGTTAGCAAAGCCCGATCTTGCAGAGGCGCGCATGAAGAACCTGCTGGCTGTTTACGGAATTTGACAAGATGGACCGGCGCCCGACGATCATAGACGTGGCCAAAGAGGCGTCTGTTTCCAAATCGACCGTTAGCCTGGTTCTGCAAAACAGCCCAGCCGTCAAAGCAGAGACCCGCGCCGAGGTCCGCAAAGCGATGGCGCGGCTGGGATACGTCTATAACCGTTCAGCCGCCAATCTGCGGTCGTCCAAAACCGGGCTGATCGGGCTTATCATCAACGATCTGCGGAACCCGTTTTTCACCGAGTTCGCCGCTTCGTTGCAGAAATCATTGGCCGAGCAGAACCACGCCGTCGTTTTGGCCGATATTCAAGAAGATCCCAAAGCGCAGGCCAAGATGATCGGCGCGTTGATCGAACACGGGGTCAGCGGTTTTGTCATCTCGCCGGCCTATGGCGGAGATCCCGACGCATTTCAGGCGATCGAGCGCGCCGGAATTGCGCTCATCCAGGTCTTTCGCAAGATCGATGACCGGGGTGACCTGTTTCCCTTCATCGCACCTGATTACCAATTTGGCAGCCGCATCGCGACCGAGCACCTGTTGCAGTCCTCCCGCGGCGAGGTCGCTTTTGTTGGTGGTCTTGCCGATCGCAGCGTCACCGAAGAGCGGATGTCGGGCTATTTGGATCTGATGAAGGCGCGTGTCCAGCCGCCCATCATACTCACTGGGGCAACCGGGTTTGAGTTTGGCTTTCAAGCGGTCTCCGATCTTTTGCAGCATCACCCGAAGGTCGATGCGGCTTTATGTTTCAACGACCAAGTCGCCTTGGGCTTGGTCGCCGGGGCAAGCCATCTCGGCGTGTCGGTGCCCCAGCAGCTCCGGGTGGTCGGGTTTGACGATATCGAAGGCTGCCGCCACAGTTTGCCGCAACTGTCCTCTGTCAGCTGCGGCATCCCGGATTTTGCCGAAAAAATCTCGCAATACATGTTGTCCTGGATCATTGAGCAAAAGCCGCCCCTATCTGGCGAAAAAACGGATGTGGAGCTGTTGATCCGCGGCTCCAGCCGTTTGGACCCGCCTTAGAACTAGCGCACGGCGACTTGAACGATTTGCGTGGTCGCGAGCTTGCGGGCAGCTTGTCCGACGCGGTAGCCTAAGTGTGAACTTCAGCTACTTTGGCGGCTACGTCTGACATGCGATTTGCCCAGGTCCTTTTTGTCTCGCTGGTTTTTGGCTCGCTTGCTGCGGGCCTGGCATCCGCGCATTCTCCGCTGCGGGAGACCGTACCCGGTGACCAAGCGGTGTTGGCAACGGCACCCGCCGCGATTGAAATGGTCTTTGACGACGGCATTCGGCTGACACGCGTCGAGCTGGCCCATCCCGATCACGGCGAAATCGAACTTGATCTGAGCGGGTCTGACGGGTTTGCAACCGATTACAGCCTGCCGATGAGCGATCTGGGACGCGGAACCTATCGCGTGACATGGCGCGGGCTCGCCGATGACGGTCATGCGATGCGGGGCGCGTTCAGCTTCACCGTTGAATAGCATTGGCTGACCCGGTTGCGGCCATTGCAGTCGCGGCAAAGTTCGGTCTCAGCCTGACCGGGCTGCTGGCAATCGGCCTTACGCTTAACGCCGCACTTTTTGCCGAGCTCCGGGCAAGCACATTTTGGCGTCCGATGACAATCGGCTTTGCGCTTTTGGCCGCAATCTTCGCGGCCGTGGGCTTCGCGCTTCAAGCCGTGACCTTGACGGGTGAGCTCGCAGGCATGGCCGATCCCGAGATCTTGGGGCTTTTATGGCGCACGCAAGCCGGCGAGGCGCTCTTGCTGCGGCTTTTGGGATTTGGCCTGATCGCAGCCAGCCCGCTCTTTTCGCGGATCGGCCTGGTTCCGGCATTGATTGGCGGGGCCATGTCGATCTGGTCCTTCGCGAGCGTCGGCCATGTCAGCGACCAGCCGTTTTACGCCCAGGCCGCTTTGTCGTTGCATCTTAGTATCGCCGCCTTCTGGCTTGGCATCCTTTTGCCGCTTTGGCGTGCCGCTCCTGCAAAGGCCGCAGTTTTGGGCCGCCAATTCGGCCGCGTGGCATTGTGGCTTGTCCCGTTGCTGTTTGTCGCCGGTCTGGCGCTGGCGGCCACGCTTGTTGGTGGTCTAGACGGCTTGGCCACGCCATACGGCCTGGCGCTGTTGATCAAGGTGGCATTGGCTGCCATCCTTCTGGGCCTCGGAGCGCTCAACAAATTCCGGCTGATCCCGGCGCTCGATCTCACGCCGGTCCAGTCGAAGACGCGGCTGAACCGAAGCCTAGCAACCGAAGCGGCCGTCTTTTGTCTTATCTTGCTGGGCACGGCCTGGTTTACCTCCAGCCTCAGCCCGCCTGCGTGATCGAGTGCAACGGGGTTATTTGACCTCGCGGCCTTGGCGCTATTTCCCCGCAGAGACCAACAATTGGACCGCAGCCATGCCCCCCGGATCGGACCCGCATCTAAGCTAATGCATGCAGGTTGCAAAAATAGACCGGTCCCGAGATGAGCGGTGCGCCGAAAGACCAAGGCCTCGCCGTGCCGTCAAGCCGCCTTGCGCGCTTGGCACGTGTCGGCTCCATGGCCACGGGCATTGCGGGCAATATGGCGCTTGGTGCGGCGCGCGATCTTGGCCGCGGCACCCGGCCCGATTGGCAAGGCCTGCTGATCACGCCGACCAATATCCGCCGCATCGCAGATGAGCTTGCCAAGATGCGCGGCGCAGCGATGAAAGTGGGCCAGCTTATGTCGATGGATGCCGGCGAAGTTCTGCCGCCCGAGCTTGCCGATATCCTTGCCCGCCTGCGTGACGATGCCCATTTCATGCCGCCCGCACAGCTAAAGCAGGTCCTGAATGCGAGCTGGGGCAGCAAATGGGTTAGCGCTTTTGCGCATTTCGACGTTCGACCTATTGCCGCGGCCTCCATCGGCCAAGTCCACCGCGCCACGCTAAAAGACGGGCGTGAGGTGGCAATCAAAGTGCAATATCCCGGCGTTGCACGCAGCGTTGACAGTGATGTTGCCAACGTCGGTGTGCTGGTACGTTTGTCTGGCGTGCTGCCGAAGGGCTTTGAGCTCGCTCCCTATCTTGACGAGGCGCGGCGCCAGTTGCGTGAAGAGACTGATTATTTGCGCGAAGGCCTCAGCCTTCAGGCCTTTGCTGAGCGATTGGCGGCCAGGCCCGAGTTTGAACTGCCGCAATACCACGCCGATTGGAGCGGAGCGAGCGTGCTGACCATGTCGCATGTTGCCGGCGACCCGATAGAGCAGCTTGCGAAGCTGGACCAAGCCACGCGCGAACGCATTGCAACGGATCTCATCGATCTGATGTTTCAGGAAGTTTTTGAGTTCCAGGAGATGCAGAGCGACCCGAACTTCGCTAATTACCGCTTCAATCCGGAAACCGGCCGGATCGTTCTGTTGGATTTTGGCGCAACACGCACGATTTCACCGGAAATCGTCGATCTTTACCGCCGCCTCTTTGCGGCCGGGCTTGGCGATGACCAGCCAAACCTGCACGACGCCATTGCCGAGATCGGGCTTCTGCCTGCAGGCACCAAGCCCGAGCATCGTGACCGTATCTTGGCCATGGCGGATATGGCGTTTGAAGCCTTACGCGCCACTGAGCTTTACGATTTCGCTGATCAGACGCTCTCAAAACGGCTGCAGGACGCAGGCATGCGCCTGGCCGCCGGCGGGTATGTGCCGCCCCCGGTTCCGATGGATGTGCTCTACCTTCAGCGCAAATTCGCGGGGCTCTTTTTGCTCGCCAGCAGGCTCAAGGCGCGCGTGCCGGTCCAAGCCATCCTCGCCCGTCGCCTGCCATAGCACGAGCTGGCGGCACTTCTCGCGCCGAGGACACGGATGGCAACCTGCGCGTCCGGCCCCACTTGCCCTGACCCATGCCACAGAGCTATAGCGCGCGGGCACCAAACGGACAGGAGCATGCGCCATGCGCCGCGCCACAATCGAACGCAAAACCGCGGAAACGGATATCTCCGTCAGCCTCGATCTGGACGGGACGGGCGCGCGTGAGATGGCAACCGGGGTTGGGTTTTTCGACCATATGCTCGACCAATTGGCACGCCACGCGATGATCGATCTGTCGGTGCACTGCTCCGGCGATGTCCAGATCGACGACCACCACAGTGTCGAAGATTGCGGCATTGCGATCGGCCAGGCGCTGAGCCGAGCGATGGGCGACAAGGCTGGCATCGTGCGGTACGGCGCCTGCCTGTTGCCGATGGATGATGCCCTCGTGCGCGCTGCACTGGACCTGTCGGGCCGGCCTTATTTGGTTTGGGACGTCGCCATGCCCACGGCAAAGATCGGCGCGTTTGACACTGAACTTGTGCGCGAGTTTTTCCAGGCGCTCAGCACCCATGGTGGCATTACGCTGCACGTGACGGCCTTGGCGGGGATCAACAGCCACCATATCGCTGAGGCGACGTTCAAATCTGTTGCGCGCGCCCTGCGCCAGGCGCTTGAACACGACGCCCGCGCCGGTCGCGCCATCCCGTCCACCAAAGGCACGCTTTAAGCAGTGACAACCGTTCTGATCGATTACGATAGCGGCAATCTGCATTCAGCTGAAAAGGCCTTTCAGCGTATGTCTGCCGAAGGCGGGCACGGCGCGGTTGTGGTTACCGACGACCCGGATGCCGTTGCCCGGGCCGACCGGATCGTTCTGCCCGGTGACGGCGCTTTTCCGGCCTGCCGGCGGGGCCTACAGGCCATCGACGGCCTCGAAGAAGCGCTGATCGAGGCGGTCGAGCGCCGTGCCGTCCCATTTCTGGGCATCTGTGTGGGCATGCAGATGATGGCCACGCGCGGCCTCGAATATGAAGAGGTTGCGGGATTTGATTGGGTTGCCGGAGACGTCGATCTCATCCGGCCAAAAGATGGCAGCCTGAAAGTGCCGCATATGGGCTGGAATGATCTGGTGCTCGACAACCCGCACCCGCTTCTCGCCGGAATCGCCACCGGCGATCACGCCTATTTCGTGCATTCCTACCATCTGGTTTTGCCAGGAGCTGACCCGGTCGATCTGTTGGCGCATGTGGATTATGGCGGCCCGGTCACAGCGATCGTCGGCCGCGACACGATGGTTGGCACACAATTTCACCCCGAAAAGAGCCAGCGGGCCGGTTTACGCCTTATTGCCAATTTCCTCGCCTGGCAGCCTTGACCTCTACTGGCCAAACAAGCCTTGCCTGGCTACATCCAGCTGATTGGCAACGATGGTTTGGAACGGGCAGAGCGCCAGATTGCCCCGAAATCGCCCCAGCCCCGCCACGCTCAAATCGTGCTGGCGCGGCTTCTGGCTAAGGTAGGTTTTGCAAATCTAGGGGCTGATCTATGCGGCTTTTCATTTCCATCTTAGTGATTGCCTTGGGCGTCTCAGGATGCGTGCCAACGGCGTCAACGAGAACCGTTTTTCCCGAAAATGTGCAATCCACGCAATGTTTTACAGGCGCTTATGCATTCAGCTTTTTTGTTGATGTGCCGGATAATTTTGGCCAGGTATTGGCTCTGACCCAGCATGAGCGAACAGGCTCAACTTTGCGCTCGATCTGCCGGCTTGTCGATGGCGATGGGGCAGGGGCCTATGATGCGTTCACAGGTGAGGTGTCGGATGGCCGCTCGGGCATGTGTATATCGGCCCGCACCCAGGCGGCCGGCCATGTCATATCCTGCGCAAGCCCGGCCGAGGTCCGTCGCGCCATCAGTGCCACGTCCGGCTCAAGCGCCAATACAATCGATTTCGCGACCTGGTCAGCCTATCCCGGCTGACCTTTGAACCTGTGCCGGAGCGGATGCGACCGCGGCGAGGAGGCCTCCCCTAGACGGGGAGCCGACGAGCCGCGCCGCCTGAAGCCAAAGCTACTCGATCCGGACCCAGGTTTGGCGGGCGCAGAACAGTCCACCGGCCACGCAACCGCGCAAGGTCAGCTGATTGCCGTTCAATTCCATCCCACCGACATAGATCCGATCATTTGAAGGCCGCCACACCGATCCGTCATAGCTGCCATCGCCCTGCGGCACCATGTCGATCACAAGTTGGCGCCCGATATTGGGGGATTGATATTCACCATCATTGTTGAATGTCCGGGCAATCGTGCCGCATACAGCGCCACCGCACATCGCCAAATCGATATAGGCAAAGGAGCCGTCATCAACCTCGGTCTGCCAGGTTCCCAAGGCTGGGTCTTGGGCTGCCGCCGCTGACGCGGCCAGCGCAAATGCCGCTGCTATGATCCATTTCATCTCACGAAACCTCCCCGTTTTGCGTCTTATGCAGACCCTGCGGGCCACTGAGCTTGTGATCAAGGCTAACGTTGCGGCGCGCGGCTACATCAGCAAAAGATAGCAGCCATGAGACCCGCCCCTCCAGATCTCGCCCGCATCATCATCGATATCGAACAGGCCATGGCAACGCGTTCCGATCGTGGCCGTGTCGCCGACTACATCCCCGAACTTGCCCGCATCGACGCTGCGCAATTTGGCATTGCCATCGCCCTTCCCGACGGCACAGTGCATGCAGCGGGCGATGCCAACACGCGTTTCTCGATCCAGTCGATTTCCAAGGTTTTCACACTTGCCATTGCATTGGGCCGCCTTGGTGACCAGCTTTGGTCGCGGGTCGGACGCGAGCCGTCCGGCCTGCCGTTCAATTCCATTCTGCAGCTTGAGACCGAGGCAGGGATCCCGCGAAATCCCTTCATCAATGCCGGCGCAATTGTTGTGACGGATGCGATTTTGTCCGGCCATCAACCGCGCGAGATTCTGTACGAAATTCTGGACTTTGTGCGTGACGCGGCTGGTGAGCCCGAGATCCATATCAACAAATCCGTCGCAGCCTCTGAAGCCGCAACAGGGGCGAGAAATCGCGCCTTGGCGGAGTTCATGATTGCCCATGGCAATTTGGTGCACGAGCCTGACCTGACCTTGGGGACCTATTTCCACCAATGCGCGATCGAAATGACGGTGTCGCAGCTTGCCCGCGCTGGCTTATTTCTCACAGGCGCGGTCGGCACGGCGCGATTGGTCTCGCCAGCGCGTATCCGGCGCATCAATGCGCTGATGATGACCTGCGGCCATTATGACGCGAGCGGTGATTTCGCCTACCGGGTTGGTCTGCCCGGAAAATCCGGGGTGGGGGGCGGCATTTTGATGATTGCGCCGGGCCGGGCTTCGGTGGCGGTCTGGTCGCCGGGCTTAAATGAGCACGGAAATTCCAAGCTCGGGGCGGAAGCCGCCGAAATGCTGGCCCAGACAACCGGTTGGTCGGTTTTTGGGTAGGCCTGGGTCACGCCCAAATCGCCGCCAAGCAAGGGCACGCAATGTGGGCTTGCGGCGGCGCGACAGGCATGGCACGCGGACGCGATGATCCTCTACCCTGCAATCGACCTCAAAGATGGCCAGGCGGTGCGCCTTTTGCGCGGCGAGATGGAAGCAGCAACCGTCTTCAACGATGATCCCGCAGCACAAGCCGCCAGCTTTGCAAATGCGGGCTGCGCTTGGTTGCATCTGGTCGATCTAAACGGCGCCTTCGCAGGTGTGCCGCTCAATAGCGCTGCAGTTCAGGACATTTTGCAGGCGGTTGATATTCCAGTGCAACTGGGTGGCGGCATACGGGATATGGCGACAATCGAAAGCTGGCCAGCGCCGGCGCGGCGGGAGATGCCCTGCCGCTGTTCCGCACCGGAGCGGCGACTGGCCCGATTCGGAACGGCCCGGGACGAAGTCAGCGGCCAGCCGCCGGGAACGTGAGTCAGTGGCAAGCTCCCGGGAGGCAATCGGCGGACGAGTCGAGGAACGACGACGGGGAATCGCAGCGCTGTTTCGAGGAGGAGAGACGACGAGTCGCGCCTCGGGGGCCAAGGGATTTTTGCTACGAATCCCCGTTCCAGCTGACTAGCATCCGCCCATGCTTCTCCCGCGTCTGGCGCTGGCTCTCGCCGTCGGTGTGGCCGCCGCCCCGGCCCTCGCCCAGCCCGAGGGGCCCGTCATCGGCTCGGAGCAGGCGGTGAGCGAGCAGGCCCGGACGCTCTTCCAACAGGGCCTCGGCTTCGCCGACCGGGGGGACTGGGAGCGGGCCGTGGAGCGCTTTCGCCACGCCCTCGAGCTCCGTGACACGCCAAACGTCCGCTACAACCTCGCGCAGTCGCTCGCGCAGATGGGCCGCCTCGTCGAGGCTCTCGAGGAGCTGGACCGGGTGCTGTCCTTCGAGAGCGCCTCGGACGACGTGCGCGAAGCCGCCACCAGCCTGAAGGCCGACCTGCAGCCGCGTCTCGGGCATCTCCTCATCCGCGTGAACGAGGAGCTCGAAGGCTCCCAGGTCACGATCGACGGCCGCCCGATCGGCTCGCCGCGCCCGCCGGGCAATGTGGCGACGGACCCGGGCGTGCGGGTGGTGCGGCTGCTGCGTGACGCCGAGGAGCTCGACGTCGAGGAGGTCGATGTCCCCGAAGGCGGAGAGGCGTCGGTGGTCCTCGAGGTGCCGCCAGCGCTCCGGGCGGTGCGCCTCGCGACCGCGACGGATCGACCCGAGCCGTGACTGCACCAGATTTTGTTGCCGCCAGCCCATGTCAGCATCATCTCTCGCTGTATGACCGCTACGACAAGAATTAAACACCGCCAAAGCAATATCATTGTTGACTAAGAGACCCGCCAAATCATCCCCTGAAAGCCTTTCTGTGAGGCCCGTTTGGGGATTGACCAAAGATAAGTCACCGCCGTTTTCGCCAAAATCACTATGGCCGGCATAGTGAAAAACCTGATAATTCCCTTCCTCTAACTTTCGTGCCAGGGCGTTGCGATCGGGTTGCTCTAGAATATCGGGCTCAATCCGTACCCCCTTCTCATCTGCTGCCAGTTGTTCCTGGAGGTGACGGGCCTCTTGGGCAATTTTTAGATGGTCCTTATCTTGAGGGCTGGCAAAGACCATTAAGACCCGCAAAG
>JBCCXT010000020.1:0-60615 GCA_039191215.1 Pseudomonadota bacterium | reverse complement strand
TCAAGCGTGACCGGTTGGTCCTTCAGGCGGCGTTGCGTCAGGATATCGCGCTCGCGTTCATTCAGAACGTCCATCGCCTTTTCCATCAGCGCCATACGGTGCTGCATCTCATCGCGTTCAGCGTAATCCTCGGCCTGGTTGGCATCTTCGTCTTCGAGCCAATCTTGCAATTGCGTCGCACTTTCCCCGTCCGAGCCAACCATCGCATTGAGAGAGGCGTCGCCGCCCGACAGTCGCCGGTTCATCGAGATCACTTCGGTTTCCGTCACGCCGAGGTCATGGGCGATCCGCGCGACGTTTTCAGGCCGCATGTCGCCTTCCTCAAGCGCACCGATCCGGGCTTTCGCCTTGCGAAGGTTGAAAAACAGCTTCTTTTGCGCACTTGTCGTGCCCAGTTTCACTAGGCTCCAGGAACGCAAGATGTATTCTTGGATCGAGGCACGGATCCACCACATTGCGTAAGTGGCCAAGCGGAAGCCCTTTTCGGGGTCAAAGCGCTTGACGGCTTGCATCAGCCCGACATTCGCCTCTGAGATGACCTCTGCCTGCGGCAAGCCATAACCACGATAGCCCATGGCAATCTTAGCCGCGAGGCGTAGGTGGCTTGTGACCATCTGATGGGCCGCGTTGGTATCTTGATCTTCGACCCAACGCTTGGCCAGCATGTATTCCTCTTCCGGCTCCAACATCGGGAATTTCCGGATTTCCTGCAGATAGCGGTTCAGTCCCTGTTCCGGCGACGGTGCGGGAAGATTTGCGTAGTTGCTCATGTGATGCGAACCCCCTGTTTCTGGATCGCGATGTGAACATTGTTAACTTCTATCTGGGTACGCGCCGCCCCGACGTCAAGGGGCAAACTAAACTCGTCCGTTCAGTAGAGTTAAGGGTAGATTTGGCGCACGGCAATTACCAAGTCGTAAATATCACGTGCATTTGTGCACAGTTTTACGCGCCAAAACGCACGGCCAAGTGTGTCGCGCCGCGTCGGCTCCCCGCTTTGGGGGAGGCCTCCTTGGCGCGGTCGCCGTTCCGGCTCCGGCGCCCGAAGGCAACCCGCCATGAAAAGGGTTAAATCCCGCGCAATAGCTCCAGCAGCGCGGTCATATCTGCCGGTATCGGCGCACGAAAGGCCAGGTCTTGTCCAGATACGGGGTGCTGAAAGCCAAGCGTTTCCGCGTGTAGTGCTTGGCGCGGGAACGTATTCAGGCGCGCGGCCCGCTCGTCGCCCACGGCTTTGGCCGAGACCTTTCGCCGCCCGCCATAGGTAGCATCGCCAATCAACGGATGCCCGATATAGCGCGCATGCACGCGGATTTGATGGGTCCGGCCAGTTTCAAGTTCAGCACTGATGCGGGCCACAGCGCCAAATGCTTCCTCCATGCGCAACCGGGTCACAGCGTGTCGCCCCGCCTCGGACCAGACGACCGCCTGGCGCTGCCGGTCGGTGCGGTGGCGTGCCAGGGCGGTTGAAATCTTCAGCCGCGCGCCTTCAAAGCGCACCCCCCGCAGACCGCCGAGCCGCGCATCTGAGACATCCGGCACACCATGACAAAGCGCCGTATAGCGCCTTGTCACTGTGTGGTTCGCGAATTGCTGGGAAAGGCCATGATGGGCCCGGTCAGACTTCGCGACCACCAGAAGACCGGATGTATCCTTGTCGATCCGGTGCACGATACCGGGGCGCTTTTCGCCGCCAACGCCTGAGAGACTGCCGCCCAGATGCGCCAAAAGGCCGTTCACAAGCGTACCCGAAGGTGTCCCCGGCGCGGGATGCACCACAAGACCCGCAGGCTTGTCGACGACGAGCAGATCGTCATCTTCGTAAAGGATCGACAGTGCCATAGGCTCCGGCAATGTCGTGACCTCAGCTGCTTCCGGCAGTGCGATAGAAATTTCGGCGCCCGCCGGGACGTTGGCCTTCTGATCAGTCACAACTTTTCCGTCCACACGCACGGCGCCCTCATTGATCAGCCGCGCCAGACGCGACCGGCTCAGGGCTTCGGCCTCTGGCACGCTGGCAGCCAATGCTTTATCAAGGCGCCTGCCCGCTTCGGGCTTAATCCGAAAGGTCACGATACGGGCCATGGCTGACACTTCAGACGACACTTCTGACCAGGCGCTCCCTCGGGATCTGAGGTTTCTCAAGACATTGGTGACCGTGCTGACAGCGGTCATGATCTTGGGCGTCATAGCGATCGTTGCGCTGCTTGTCATCCGCCTGAACGCAACACCGCGGCCCATTCTGGTGCACCCAGAGCGTTTTGATCTACCATCCGGTGCTGCCACGCTCAGCTATTCGCTGGCCGATGATGCCGTCGTGATCGTAACCGATGACGGAGTCATCCGCGTTTTTGACATCGAAAGCGGCGATCTTGTGCAGGAGATGCCAGTCCGGGCAGCACCTGGCCAATGACGCCTCTCACGCCGCGGTCACCCGGATGGTAGTGCCCCAAGGATCGGTAAATGTGTCCGGTGCGCAAAGCGCCGGATCGATGCGCAATTCAAGCTCCGCCAAACCGGTTGCATCAGCCGACCGCGTGCCCGCCCCGCCCGAATTCCAGGTGTTGCCGGCAAGCTGATGGTGGTAGCCATCGGCGCCGTAAAAGCTTGCCCGGTTTCCCATGGCAAACATGCGCTGAAATGGTAGGATGCCAGTGTAGAACGCATCTGCGGCTTCGGTCTCGCCGACCTGAAGGTGCACATGGCCTATGGTTGTGCCAAGGGGCGCGCCTCGCCAGGTCCCTGCACCCTCCGCTGCGAGCGCTTCGAGATCTAGCGGTTTGCTGTCGAGCAATATCTGTTCGTCACGTCGCGGCCAAACCGCGCGCGGCCGGTCGGCATACACCTCAACACCGTTGCCTTCAGGGTCATGCAGATAAACCGCTTCACTGACTAAATGATCTGCCGCACCGTCAAGATTGAGACCCGCTTCGGCGGCATGATTCAGCCACAACCCAAGTGCCGCGCGATCCGGCAGTAAAAACGCGGTGTGAAAGAGGCCGGCCTCATTCGGTCTGCGCCTGGCCGCTTTATCCTGGTGCAGATGCAAAACTGCAGTATCACCGATGCCGAGGGATGTCGGCGTGAAACGGGTCAAACCAATCACGCGTTCATAGAAATCCGCGACGCGCGCGGCGTCATTCACGGTCAGCGTCAACGAGCCGATCAAAGCGGAAGGCGTAGTGCTTGCGGGAGCTTGGGTCATCGGGTGTCACCAATCATGTCTGCTTGGCCGACAGCTAATGACGTGCGCCTGCGCGTTAAATACCCAGGTTGATACACGTTATGTGCGAAAATGCGAGAAAGAAGGTGGTACCGCCTCCCTGGCTTGAACATGGGACCTCTGGATCCACAATCCAGAGCTCTAACCAACTGAGCTAAGGCGGCACGGGGTTTTGATCATGCAGCAGCGACTGACACCGTGGCGGTTGCTAGCATGAGCGAATTCGGCTCGCAAGGTAGTAGACGGGCGTGCCCCGATTGGGTGGTCGGATTTGATTGTTAGTGCATGGTGGGCCTTTGGTCCATCGAGACGATGCTGGCCGGCGCAGGCGGACGGTGCCCGCCATTGTTCTGAGGACAATGGTCGAGGGATGAACACAGCCGAGAATGCCTGGCAATCCGCGTCGACAGAAAGCTGAACTCGGTCAACCTTATCGACGCGGCGCGTGACTTGCAGGCCAAGTGCTCCCGCCCGGCTCGGCCTGCGGCCTGCGCCAGTTGGGCGTGGCGCGCGGCGGGGCTTCGCCCCAGCCCGCGCGGTGTTGCGCATCTTTCAGGTGCCGGTCAGTTGAAGCGCGGCGGGTCTTAGGATCAGCATGCATTGATATCGGTGATTTCGGTTTTGTTGCGTGACTGACGGCTCGAAAATCGAGCGGTGAACATGTCTTATCTTTACTGGCGGACTGATGCGCAGATGGCGCGTCTTGACCCCTTCTTCCCGACATCCCATGCAGTGCCTGGCAGGCGATTTGCAGCGCAAATCTACCGATAGAGGCAGGCCTTGTGTTTGTGACTGGCGTGTCTTGAGCGGGATTATCTTCATCAATCGCAATGGCTTACGGCGGCGGGACGCGCCTGCGGAATATGGCCCGCCCAAGGCGCTTTACAGCCGTTGGAAGCGCTGGAGCGACAACGGCATCTTTGCCCGCCTCAAGGACTGGCGGCGGGCCGCGCGCGCTATGACAGATGTCCAAAAGTTCTCTTGTCTACCCGCACGCTGCCGGCGGCCCTGTTCTGGGTCTGAAGCCTGACCTTAGAGGTTGGTTTGCAACAGAGGTGTGAATTTCAAAGAGCACCCCAAGGCTTTCGAGCGACCCCGCACGCCCTTCATGAGCCACCAACGCGCATCCGCGCAGTAATGCAACATTCGATCTCCATGACCGAAGTCGTGGTTGCTTCCCTTGGGTTTTTTGGCTTTGGAGTTGCGCCCGGTTGGCGCCCTTTTTGAGGATGACGCATAGGTTGGAACACAGCGGTCATTCGCGGCGGGCGGCGTTTGCAGCCCGCCGCTGTGACAACCATTAGAATAGATCGATTGAGGTCAGTGTGACGGCGTCGAAATTGAGCTGCGGGCCGCCCTCATCAGTGATCTCGATCCGCAATGCCTCCCCCGCTAGCGCGTCAAACCCGCCAACCCCGGCTTGCAGCTTGACCGCATCCCAGCTGCCTTGACCCGCGACCTTGCTCGAGCTCTGCGCGATCACGGTGTCCCCGGCATAAAGCGCAACCGAATAATCCGATCCAGCCGAGCCTTTGCGGCCGCCAAGTTGCAGCGAAACTTCGTAGGCGAGTGTCGGATCATAAGTCGCATCAAGCGTTTGAGATACTGAGCCGCTATTGATGAAGCCGACATTTTCGCCGGCAAACGCCTCGAAGTCGAAATGGTCCGCCCTTGGGTTCCAGACCCCGGCATTGCCAGTCTTGTCCCAGCCTTGCAAAGTACTGGTCCAGGCGCCATTGCCCAAGCCCGTGCCTTCCAATCCACCCTGGTCCAACGCTAAAGCGGCGCGGTCCTGGGTGGCAACCACCGCTGAGACATTATCGATATCAATGTCGCCTCCGCCGGTTCCATCAAACACAAAGCTGATGTCGGTCTTTTCACTGCTAGCAATGAAGCTGTAGCTGCGCGTCTGAGAGCTGTTGCCAAGCGCGGCGTCGCTCAGCGACGTGATCTCAACACCATCGACCAATACGTCTAATGCGCCAGTAATAGACCCGTAAGCGCCGCCGGCATCAAAGGTCAGTGTGTAGCTCTCCCCGGCAATTGTATGGATCGCCTGGCTGAGCGTTTGCCCGCCCGCACCGCTCCAACCGCCGAGCGCATAGGCATAGCCATCGCCCCGTGCCGCGCTGGCGTTGAAGACACCGCTGACGGCACCCGATGTGTCCCACCCTTCCGGCATGCTGCGCGGGCCTGTGCCATTGCTGATATCTTCGAAATCACCGTTGGTGATTAGGTTTTCCGCCGCGGTCAATGCCGTCCGCGCAAGACCCGGCCCCGACCAATCCAGATCGAGCCCGGCAACGCCGCCGTTTTCGAAATAGCGCACTTCGATATCGGCTGGACCTGCATCAAGATCGACGGTCGCGGTCTGAAGCCGCATGCCATGCAGGCCGTCATTGCCGATGACCTCCTCGCCGTTGATGTAAAGCGCTGAGCCGTCGTCAGAGGTCAGATAGAACGTGTAGCTCCCGGTCTCGGCAACTTCGATCGTGCCGGTAAAGCGACCCGCAAAGGTGTCAACGGGCCCGCCTTCGTAGAAACTGCCGGCTGTGCGCGCAAACTGCATCGCCTCGATTGCCTCGCTGTGGATCACCGTGCCGCCAAAATTTATGTCGCTGAGGCTGCGAACGACACCGACATCGAAATACTGCGCGGTGAACATGCCCGGCTCAGGTGTCGGCGGCGGCGGAGGTGGCGGCGGTAACTCGCCCGACCCGGTAAGCGCTACGCGGCCAAATCCAGGGCCGGACCAATCGAGATCGAGCCCGGCCGAGCCGCGGTTTTCAAAGTAGCGCACTTCGATTTTAGCCGGGCCCGCATCAAGGTCGAGCGTAACTGTGTCTTGCCGCATCCCATGCAGGCCGTCATTGCCGATGACCTGCTCGCCGTTGACGTAAAGCGCTGAGCCGTCGTCAGAGGTCAGATAGAACGTGTAGCTCCCGGCCTCTGCCACCTCGATTTTGCCCACGAAACGAGCCGCAAATGTGTCGGTCTCACCACCCTCGTAAAAGCTGCCGCCGCTAGCCGCATATTGGATTTTCTCGACCTGTTCGGTGTGCACAACAGCCCCGGCAAAATCGATATCGCTGAGGCTGCTGACGGTTCCAACATCGAAGAACTGCGCGATGAATTTGCCCTCTTCCGGCGCGGGAAGATGCGCTGGCACCGTTGGCATAACCGAGATGATCGGTGCCTCGGACGGCACACCGTCATTGTCGATGGCAAAAAGCATCCAATTGCCGGCACCTACAAGATGGGGGTTTTCCGGAAGGCTCAGTTCGATCTGGGTCGGCGACAGAACCGTGAAGTCCAGATCCATCCGCCCCGATTCCATGTTGGTGGAATGTGTAACCGCGCCGGTTTTCACAAACGACATGCGCGCGATTGTTGCGGCATCATCGACGGTGACCACAAAGCTGTCGCCGGGCTCGATATCGGCGGGCGCGGCCGAAATCACAGGTCGGTCGGCCAGCGTGCCGTCATCGTTGAAAAGATAATCAGGCGAGTAAATCTGAGCGTCCCAAAAATCGCGGTCACCGCCAAGCCCGCCGCCGCCAGAAGACATCACCGTGCCATCGGGCAACAGGATCGATGAGGAGTGATAGACGCGCAGTACTTCTTCGTCATCGACCTGCTTTACCGTTCCGGTATAGGGGTCGAAAATTTCGGAAACGAAAACGGCATTGGCATCTTCTTGCGAATTGCCGGTCCGGCTGCCGCCGTTGAGCAGGATACGCCCGTCCGGCAAAACCGTCATGTCTCCGTTCTCGCGATCACCTTCAAGGTCGGCGGCGAAGGTAAAGGTCGGCTCGTCCCCGTTGATGTCCATGATCCACAGATCGCCTGTGTGATCCATGATGACGACCTTGCCGATGTCATACATTGCAGCACCGGATCGGACGTCCATCTGGAACGGCACCTCGCCGACCTGACGGATTGAGCCGCCACCCGACGGATCAAGCGCCATCACCTCGAACGTGCCCGCCGCATTGGTCCCACCATTTTGGTTGCCCGCGCCGACAGCGATATAGAGAACCTCGCCCTTACTGTTCACCCAGGCATCCGGGTACCACCAATTGGCGCCCACATCGGGATCGGTGGCACCGTCAAGATTTCGCCAGCCTTCACCTGCCGTGAAAATCTCCGGCGTGGCTTTGCCGCCGCCGCCATTGCCGCCCATGATGACAAGTTGGCCGGTGCTAAGCGAGATCATGGTCGGGTAAAACCGCCCTGTAGACAGGGCATATTCGGGATCGGTGATCAGCGTGCCTTCGGACGTGTCAAAGACGCGGCTGTCGTCAGCCCCACCGCTATAACCTGCTGAGATCAAAATCTGGTCTGTTCCAGGAATGAGAACACCAGCGCCGCAGAACATCCTCACCGCGTAGCTTTCGCTCAGGACCTCATGCTCACCCGTTTTTGGATCATAGATGCCGTAGCTTTGGTTGCCGGAAAAGGCATTCCCGTCGCCGTTATCGCCCCAGTAAAGCACACGCCCATCGCCCAGCAGGACCTGATGGATTCCCATGATCGTGGTATCGATCACCTCGCTCCAAACGCCGTCTGTTTGAACAACCATGTCACTCCCCCTCCGTCACGGTCCGTGCCGCATTGCGCCGGCACGGCAACAAAAATTCCACCGCACGATGCGGCAGAAAGGGTCGGAGTTTTGCAGGGGATGCGCAGGCGCCGCAGCTAGCGCTTTGCTTATTGGCCTTGATAACCACCCGCGCGCCGAAGCGCGCGCCACCCACTCAGTCCCGCAACCCAGCCAAGTTGCATCGTCGCACCAGCACCGGAAATGGAACGGCACCTCTCAGATCCTGTATCGCCACACGCGGTCTTTGTCACGTATCCGGATTGGAAACGGTTCGTTAACCTTTTTCGGGCGACCCGCAAAGCAGCGTTCGGCCAAGGCGACGTTTTGGGTCGACAACCGGATTTGCCCGGCCTTGCGCGGCCGAAACGGCTCGAGTCCTGAAAACCTAACCCACAGACCGCTGAGCGCAGCGCTCAGGACTGGCCAGGCAGGAACGACAAGCTCAGTTGCGGCATCGGCAATTCCACTCCGACAGGCTGGTCGAATAATTGGCCGGGGCGGTTGCCTGCCAAATCCTCAAGCTCTTCTTCGATCCGGATCTCGTGGCGCTCAGTCGCCCAAGCCCGGCGCGGCGTGAAGATCCAAGCCGTTTCATCCGTCCCCAACTCGACACGGCCCGGCAACCGTTCACCATCGCGCCAAACCTGGATACGGAAGGCCATGGATGCGTGATCGTGTGAGCTGCCAAGCACGATGCGAAGCGGCTCGATGGTGTCGGCCTGAGGCGTATCGAACGCCCAGTCGCGAGGATCTGGCGGCTCAACATCGCTGGCGACCGCAACATAGCTATGCGAAAACGGTGCAGCCAGCGGGCAACCCTGCGCATCCGCAGCACCGGTATCGACCCTCAATTCATAGCTTTCACCGGCGATCAATGCGCGACCCAGGGCTTCATGGGCTTCAAGCCCTGTTTTCACACGCGCGGGATCGAAAAGCAGCGTCAAGCGAGTCCGGTCGGGCGACCAAAGATCAAAACGGTTCTCCAAAAACGCATCGTCGATAACCAAGCCATCGGCGCGAACAAGCGATATATGGGGCAGAATGTCGGCCTCACCCATGGGTGCTGTGAAATAGAGATAGAGCCGCAGGATGTTTTCAGGAATGGCTCGCCCTGACGGATAAATCGCGTCCACCTGCGTCAACGCGGCCACGGAACAAGCCGCCGCAGGATGGCCGCCCAAATACAAGGCGGCCACACTTGCCAGAATGGTCCGAAACACGATTACCGCGCCAGTTCGGGAAAGCCTTCATCGGTCTTGAGCATGTTTTGGAACATGCGGGTTTGCTCCGCGAATTGGTTCTCCGCATATTCGTAATCAGGGAAATTGTATTCGCTGACAAACTCGCTCAAGCGCAGATACGCGCCTTTGCGGTACGACACCAAATCCATCGCGCCGGTGTCTAAATTGCGCCGCAGGGTCAGCAAGAACTGCGCGTCCTGGTCAGCTGCCTGAAACACACCTGACAGCGGAATCGGCGTCGTCGGCACACCCGCCGTGTCGCCCAGATAGGCCACCGGCTGGGCAATACCAGGCTGCGATGCCGCCTCCTCCAGCGCGGGCAGCGTGATCAGGTCGGCATCCATTTCGCGGTTGATCACAAGGACCATCGGTTGTGCATTGCCCTGCTGGTCGTAAACCGAAAAGCTCAGCACCTCGAGCGGTGTGCTGCCATAGCCAAGCTCAGCGATTGTGCGGCCCGAGATGTTTGCGCCGTCCTCGAGATCGGAGACCGGAATGGTGACAAGCGGCGTGCAGGTATAAGCCGCCACGACGGTCGGCGTGCCGGCAATGTCGAGCACGCTCATCGCCCGGATCGGTGCGCGGGTTTCGGTCTGGCCGTGGGCGGCGTGATAGATCTCGATACCCGTCGAGGCGCCGCCGCCTTCAAACGGATAGGCCACGCGCCGTAGGGTGGAGGCAAACTCGCCGGTTGATAGCCCCGAGATGAAGAGCTCTCCATTCGCGTAGTCAAGATCGGTGACAGTGAATGTCGTCGCCGGGATGTCGCGCCAAAAGGTGACAGTGTCATCAGGCGCATCGGCAATCTCAAAGCTTGTCGATGGCAGCGCGTCCAAATCCAGCGCCGTCACCGCGCCCTCGCGGGTGACCGTCACAACGGCAGGTTGGCGCGTGCCATCTATGGTAACAGACGCACTGACATAGGCGTCGCGGGTCACGGGATGAACTTCCAGATCGTGGTAGCTGATGCCGCGGATCTCGGCGCCGAGCGCTTGGGCAATCGCGGCATCAAGGTCGAGGATATTGTAAGGCAGCATCGCCTCGGGCGCGCTTCCCGCATCGGGCAGCGAAAAGGCGTGGATCATGCCGCCGACAGGATCGGCGACAAACAGCGTTTCAGCATCCGCGAATTCCAGCACGGAAGCCGACAGGGGGGCTTCAGCCGACACCGCCTGCGCGGCGACAATTGCGCTGAGGCCAGCAAGCAAAGCAAGCCGATGGGTCGAAGTCATTCGGTTGTCCTCTCTGTTACGGGGCGCCGCCCCGGGTTTTAGGTTTTGCGTCCAAAGGTCTTTTGGTATTTTGATATGAAAAGGTCGCGGCCCTTCATCATGCTGGTCAGCCAATCCCCAAAAGTTGCGATCATAAGGAACGAACTGCCGCGTTTCGGCCCGAGGGGGAGCAGGATCGGTGCCTTGCCCCAGGGCTTGTAGGGTTTCTGATCTTCCACCGATTTCCCGTCGGCTGCGGATTTCAACAACCCGGCCAACCAGGGAACTTGTCGCGATATGCCGACAATGGTCATGTGATCGCCATTATCCGCGATGTCACCGGCGGCGAACACATTGGGCAGCGAAGATGGCCGCATCCATTGGTCGGTCACAACGCGCCGGTCGGCGCCGTGTTTGACACCGGGAAGCTGGTCGGTGAGTGCAGTACTCACCCGCGCGCCGATCGCCGGGACGATGAGATCTGCGTTGATTGTCTTGCCGGAAATCAGCGTTACACTGCCACCGCTTGGCGCGTCGCCGGCCGGGATCTCGGCCGCCCGTTCGCCCAGGATGACATCGACCTTCATGGCCTGCAACTTGGCGAGCAGCGAGCCGCCAAGCTTTTGCGGCAGGCCTGGGAAAAGTGCGTCATCGCTGGAAATCAGCGTCACGGATTTGTCGGGCATCGCGCTGGCAATCTCTCCGGCAAGTTCGGTGCCCACGGCGCCAGCGCCGATGATTGCGATCGATTGCGCTGCAACCAAGGCGCGATGCCATTCCGCGTTGGCCGCCTTCAGCGCATCAATGTCTCCGCTTGTGGATTTAAACGGCGCCAGATTCCCCGACCCCGTCGCCAATACGATGTAGTCCGCTTCAATCTTGCTGCCGTCTGACAGAAGAACGCCATCGGCTTCAATCGTCGTGGCATGGCCGTTGATGACGCGCCCTTTGGTCAGAAGTTGATCATAAGGGATCAGCGCCTGATTCAACAGAGAAGGGTCGACCATCGCGCGGATCATCGCGGGCGCATGGGTGAAGCTGTCAGCGCGTTCGATCAGGCTGACATTCAGGCTGCCTTCAAGCGCTTTCGCAAGCTCGCTGCCAAGATAGCCACCACCAATAACCGCTACGCGCTTCATGCCCGGTTCGTCTGCCACCTGTTTCCCTCTCGCTGACACCAACTTCTTTCAGTTGCCCGAACTCGGCATGCCCAGTACGTTGATAAAATCAACAAAGCGAAGCTCGTAGATAATGTCAACGAAAACCGATGTGAAACCGGATACCGAGATTGGGCAGTTGGTCGATCGCTTCATGCGGCACATTCACAGCGATCTCGGGCGTCGGGCGCCGTCCTTTGATCGTGAGCGGGTTGGCCCGGCAGGTGGGCTTGTTTTGATGACGCTTGCCGATCTGGAGCCTGTGCCAATTCACGAATTGGTCCGGGCACTTGCGCGCGACAAAGCGCAAATCACCCGCCTTCTGCAATCGCTCAACAGCAAAGGCTTGGTGGAGAAATCCTCCTCACCGACCGATGGGCGCGTTTGTGTGCTACAACTTACGCAAAAGGGGCAAGAAACGGTGGAAGGTTTGCGATTGGCGCTGGCCGAAACCATCGAAGGGCTGCTTGTCCCGCTCAGCATAGAGGAGCGTGGCAGCCTGAAATCCTTGCTTCAAAAGGTGCTGGAGACTTAGGTCGGCTGCGCATGTGCCTGAGTCTTGCGGCAAAGGCAAAACGGCCGGCGGTTAAGGGTCCAAGCTTTAGTCGAAAATCCCCAATCCCGGCGCGTATCAAAGGCACGCTGCAAGAGCCTTCCCTTGCGCGACCGGAGATTACCGACTACCCCCGAAACGCCGGAATGGAAGCGGAGTGGACCATGGGCATCAACAGCGAAAACGACATCGCCGCTAATCTGCAGATCGGGCCGACAACGCTTGGCATGGTGCGCATTTATATCGAAGCTGACGGGGTCGACCTGCCGCTCGATTTCGACCCCGACGAAGCAGAAGAGATCGCCGAGGAGCTGCGCGCCGCGGCCATTGCCGCGCGTAAGTCAAAGCGTTAGGCAACAGGCACTTTCGTGCCATGTGTTCGCATTTCTTCAGCAACCGCACCAAGAACTGCCCAAGGGGCAAGATAGCCAGACTTTTGATGCGTGTTCCGCGGCAGCCGCGCCGACGAGGGGCCCTTTAGGGTCCACGAGGAGGCGCGTTTGCCGACTAAGGGGCTCAAGGCACAGGATCGCGGCTCAGCCTCAGCCGGTCTGCAGCGACGCGGGCGAATTTAAGCATCAGCGATTTGCGGCGCGCAGGCGCCACTTTAGCCTCACATCCCATACGCATGATTTCCGCGCCATACGCATCGGCAATGATCAAACCAGTATCTGCCGGCAACAAATCCACCGGGAAAGACCCATCAACCGCCCAAAAGAAACGATCAGCCCAGTCGAGATAGCCATGCCATTTTGTATCGGACGCAAAATCAGCGCGGCTCGACTTGCATTCGATGATCCACAATTCACCCTTCGGCCCGACACCCATCAGATCGACGCGGCGGCCGCGATCGGGGACAAATTCCTCAAGCGTTGCAAAGCCCAACTCGGCAAGGTGGCGCGCCGCGCCCCTGGCAAGCAATTGACCGGGCATAAGGGTGGAGAGATCTGCCATCGCTCAAGGCTGGAACAATTCAAGAACAAATGCAAGCGCAATGGCGGACGCGCCGCCTCAAGCCGCCCATAAAGGGCAGCCCTCGCCGGCGCGGCTGCCGCGGGACACCTGCTAAAGTCGCGATAAAAACCAGCCGTTCGCAGTTCTGCAGGCCTATGCCAATGATTAGCAACTCACGGGCTTTGTGAGCTGAGTCTGAGCACGGCACCGGCACAAGCTTAGTCCTGACCTCTTGCCGGGCGAACCAAGGCAGACTATTTGCGGTCCAGGCGGTTCTGCGCTTCTTCGTCAATGAGGTAATATTCCGGTGGCCTTAAGCATTTCCGAGGGGGCTGGCTCTGGCCGGACCGTGGTTCGGTTACCTGGCGCCCACCTGTAGATACAGGTCCTCGGGAATTCACACCTCGACGGTTGCTCGTGGTTCCGCCGTCCGCCCAAACCGCCCGGTGATCTAGCGCCGTTTATCCCCGTCATCATTGCCCAGCGTCATGATGCGGATCCCCATCTGAACTGCACCGAATGTGATCGTGCAGAAAACGACAAACACACTAAGCGCAAGCGGCCCTTCCGAGGTGTTGAGAACCAAATGCCGGATCCCCGCCAAATCGGTCCAGAGGATCAGTGCGGTGAATGCAAGGGCAATCACAAAGCCTGTCGCCGCGTGACGCAGCAGAAACCGGATATGTGCGGGCATAGCGAACCTCCGACGTCCGTATCATGTATGGACCTGGTCTTGGCAGGAAATCGCGGGGCTGACCATATGTGATCCCGCCGCAGGCCCTGTAGTACCACGCCGGATTAAGACCGCCTCCCCTTGCCGCGCCAGCGGGACCGGCGGCGGCCTAAAACCTAAAACCGGTCGGGTTGAGCCTCGCGCGCCATATGATCGAGAACGGCGTTGACGAAACGCGGCTCACGGCCTTCGGGAAAGAAGGCGCGCGCCACCTCGACAAATTCCGAAATGACAACCTTTGGCGGGGTCTCGCCATGCTCCAACTCCGCGCCTGCGGCTCGAAAGAGCGCACGAAGTACCGGATCGATCCGGTCAATCGGCCAGGTCGCTACCAGGGCCCTATCCGTGGCCTGATCAATCGCGGCTTGGCGATCGACGGCCGCCTCAAGCAGCGCCCGGAACAAATCGACATCTCCTTCAGCCAATTCCGCACCCGCGACTTTTGCCCCGAAACGGAAGCTCTCGAATTCAGAGCGGACCTTTTCGACGGATTGGCCTGAGGCTTCCATCTGATAAAGCGCCTGGGTTGCGTAAAGCCTGGCCGCCGCGCGCATGCGTCTCATTTCGTCGCGCGACAAGCCTTTGGGCTTCTGGGCCGTCACACCACATCCCCATCCGGTCCAACAGGCCCACTGCCTGCAACCTCGATGATATCACCCCGCGGTTTGAATCCGATCCCGCCCTTTGGCTGTCCAAAGTGGCGGCTGAGCGCGACCAAATGCAGCGCAGCCGCAGCCGCGCCACCGCCTTTGTTCTGGCCCGAGACCTCTGCGCGTACCACAGCTTGGGCGTGTTTTTCGACCGTCAGGATGCCGTTGCCGATGCACGCCCCTTCAAGCCCCAACAGCGTCAGCGCGCGGGAGCTGTCATTGCAGACGGTTTCGTAATGTGTCGTCTCACCCCGGATCACACATCCCAAGGCAACAAAGCCGTCGAAGTTGGACTGCCTGTGCGCGATGCGAATGGCGACAGGCACTTCCAACGCGCCGGGCACTTCGATCGTCTCGTGGCTGCCGCCAACGGCCTCAATCGTGGCAACAGCGCCGCCAACCAACGCATCAGCGATGTCTTTGTAATAGGGCGCCACGACAATCGCTATTTTCACGGGGCGGTCGAAGGACGGTAGCGCCAATTCGTAATGGGACGTGCCGGCCATTACCCGAGCTCCGATATCTTTCGCGTGCCAGTTATGGTCAGGCCATAGGCCTCTAAGCCCACAACTTTCGGCTGCGGTGAATTGGTGAGCAGGATCAAGTCACTGAGGCCCAACGAAGACAGTATCTGTGCGCCCAGCCCGTATTGGCGCAAGGTTTGGGGTGAGGCTTCATCCTCCAAACTCAGCTTCATCGTCAGATCACGCAAAAGCACAAGCACGCCGCGGCCCTCTTCTGCGATCAGCCGCATAGCGTCGCCGAACTCACCCGCGCGGCCCTGCGCACCGGTGCCCACGACATCAAGCAGCGGGTCAAGCGCATGCATCCGCACCAGAACAGGCTGATCGCCGGAAATGTCACCCTTGATCAGCACGATATGTTCGGCGCCTTGGGTCTCATCGGTGAAAATGCGCATCTGCCATTCGCCGCCAAACTCACTTTCGATCATCCGTTCGGAGCGTTTGCGCACAAGATTGTCGTGACGCCGACGATAGGCAATCAGGTCGCTGATCGTGCCGATCTTCAGCCCGTGGCGCTGCGCGAAGGCGACCAGGTCGGGCAGACGCGCCATGCTGCCATCTTCGTTCATCACCTCGCAGATCACGCCGGACGGGTTGAGACCCGCCAAACGTGACACATCAACCGCGGCTTCGGTATGGCCGGCGCGGACCAACACGCCGCCATCGCGGGCGCGCAGCGGGAAGACATGTCCGGGCGAGGCGATGTCGGCCGCGCCTTTGCCCGCATCGATGGCCACCGCGACTGTGCGCGCGCGGTCATGGGCGGAAATGCCTGTGCTGACCCCCTCGCGGGCCTCAATCGAGACGGTAAAGGCGGTCTCATGGCGACTGGAATTGTGGCTTGCCATCAATGGCAGACCAAGTGCGTCGATCCGTTCACCCGGCAGAGACAGGCAAATAAGTCCGCGCCCGTGGGTGGCCATGAAGTTGATCGCCTCCGGCGTTGCCATTTGGGCCGGGATCACCAGATCGCCTTCGTTTTCTCGGTCTTCGTGATCGACTAGCAGGAACATCCGCCCGTTGCGGGCATCCTCGATAATCTCCTCGATTGAGGATATCGCATCGGACCAATCCTGCTCGACCGGTCCCGGGGTTTCGAAAGGTGCGCTCATCGCGCCGCGACTTAGAGCATCAAGGCCAAGTTGGCCAGGGCGTGGGGGCGAAAACTTACGCCCCAAAGGCGACAAGGCAGCGCTTCGCGAGGGACATTTGAAGTCGGAGCGGGCAGTTTCGGCGGCGGCCCTGCAGCGTCGAGCACAACCGAACCGTTACAAGGGCACCCAAGTCATGCCGCGGCGCGCACCGATCGATGGATTCAGTCGGCAGCGTGGGCAAAAAATTGATCTGCCGATACCGTGCTGGCGAGGCCGGCCGTGCCGCTCCATTCCCGCTCAATCGCAGTTGCGGCAACAACCACAACACCGTCGAGCGGCACGGCACCCGCACGCGCAAGATCGCGCAACCCGTCGCGGGTCTGGCGCCATGTGGCGGTGAAACCCGGCGCCACGCCTGCTGTGTCGAGCAATCCAGCATTTGCGCCCAACACCACATCCGGTGCTTTTGGCGCGTAGACGGCCGCCAATCGGGTCGCTGGCAGGTCTGCCAGCCTTACGGCCTGATCATACGGGATGTCAGACCGGCCGTGGCGCAAGTCCAACGCGTTGGAGGAGAACAGAAACGCCACGATATCCCGGCCCGATGCCGCGCGGACCTGGGCATAGGTCTTGTAGGGCAGGCCCAACCGCTTGGCGCGGGCGACCCGCAACCGAACGACCTCGAGCGGCAGCGTCGGCAATAGCTCGGCGCGCGCTTTGCTCCAACTCAGTTTGCGAAATCCAAAACCCGCGGCCATTGACGGTCCGCGATTATGCCCAATCATGCTCATGCAACTTGCCTAGCGCGGGTCAGCGCCCGACTTCAAGCGCGCAGGACCCGGCTCAGTTGCCCAGGGGCAGGCGCGCAATGCCGCCTCTTGCGCGGCATTCGCATCGGTAAAACCGCTGGCACCGGCCCCGGTAAAGCGCCAGCCAAAACTGTCTTCGGGGTCACGGCGGCACTCGACCCAGGAATACTGGCCGCCCTCGGTGCGGATATCGACGCATTTGGACCCGGTCTCGTCTTCCAGCGATGCAATCACACGCGGCCTTGCTGCCCAGTCCAGCGCTGTTGCTTCGAGGCCCGCCATGTAGGCGGCCTTCGCGCTGGCATAAGGAATGCCCGGATCGGCCGCGCCCGCCGCACGGCGCTTTTCTGCGGCATAGGCGAGAGCTTCCCGGGGATGGGCGCGCAGATAGTCGCGCACGGCCAAATGACGCAAAGCGGCGGCTGAACCTGCCTCATAGACGTGCAAGTGGAAGCACCGCGTGCCATCTATATCGCGGCGGAAATAGCGCCGCCCTGTCAACCCATGCGCACCCTTTGCTTCGTAACCCAAGGCCGTCAGCGCCGGTGCAAATGCATCTGCCTGGGCCAAGTCCGCAACCTCACCCAACATATCTATGATCGGCTTTGCCATTAGGCCCGGCACAGCGGTGGACCCGATATGCCAAAGCGTCAGGCCGGTAACATGCAACCCGATCCGGGCTGCTTCCGCACGGAACCGGGATGGCCATTTTGGATCATATGAAACGGGTTCGGCCTGCATCGGGTTCAGCGCGTCCGGGCAGGTCGCACCTGGCCGCGCGGCTCCCGCCGCCTCAGCCCTGCCATTCTTGCAGCCGGGCGACATAGCGGGCCAGCGTGTCGATCTCCAGATTGATCCGGTCGCCTTGGGCAACTCGGCCCCAGGTTGTCACCTCTTTGGTATGGGGGATCAAGTTGACGCCAAACGTCGCGCCATCGACCTCGTTGACCGTCAGTGATGTGCCGTTCAGCGCGACGGAGCCTTTTGGGGCGATGAAGCGCGCTAACGTATCTGGCGCGCGGAACGTCATGCGTGTGCTGTCGCCCTCATCGTTTAGGCTGATGACCCCGGCGACCCCGTCGACATGGCCAGAAACGATGTGGCCGCCCAACTCGTCGCCGACGCGCAACGCGCGCTCCAAATTCACCGCAACACCCACATTCCAGTCGCCAATCCCCGTCTTTGACAGCGTCTCAGCAGAAATATCGACATCAAACCAACCCGGCCCAAGCGCCACGGCAGTCAGACAGACCCCATCGCACGCGATCGAGGCGCCGATATCGATCTGGGCCGTGTCATAGGCAGTTTCGATCCGCGCGCGCAGGTCGCCACGGCCCTCCAAGGCCGCGATCCGGCCCACATCGGTGATGATCCCTGTAAACATGTGCCCACACCTAATCGCTTGGCTTGGGCCCGGCAAGTCACGTGCGTTGTCGCGGGGCCTGGGCTATCCTGACTGCGATGGACCGGCATTTTGTGTTTCTGCAGGGCCCCCACGGGCCGTTTTTTGCGCAGCTTGCGCGGCGGCTATCCGTCCTTGGCGCAGCCGCGACCCGTGTAGGGTTTAACATGGGCGACCGGCTATTTTGGCCGCGCAGCCTGCCCTATCACGCCTATACCGGGCCGCTCAGCGATTGGGCGAAGGCATTCGAGGCGATCCTCGATCAGACCGCTGCCTCAGATCTTGTCATCTACGGCGATACGCGTGCCATCCACGCCCAAGCCATTGCCGCGGCCCGCGCTCGAGGCCTTCGGCTGCACGTGTTTGAAGAGGGCTATCTGCGGCCTTATTGGGTCACTTACGAACGCGACGGCGCGAACGGGCATTCCCGGCTGATGGGCTTGAGTGAGGCGGATATCGACGATGCTTTGGGGCCGAGTGATGCGCCGCTGTCAAACCCGCCTGCAAGTTGGGGGGCGATGCGCGCACATATCCTTTATGGGGCGATTTATCACTTTTGCGGTTTGATGCTGAGCCGTCGCTACCGGGCGCTGGCACCGCATCGCGACATGCCGCTGCGGGCTGAGGCGCGGCTTTATGCGTGGCATCTGATCCTAATGCCGGTCCATTGGCTTGGCCGCGTGCTGGCGACGGCGCGCGTCATGCGCGGCGGCTTTGCCTATCACCTCGTGCTGCTGCAGCTGGCCCATGACGCCAATTTCCGTGATCACGGCCCGTTTGCCGGACAAGGGGAGTTTCTTGAGGCGGTGTTGGCCGGATTTGTGCGCGGCGCGCCGAAACATCATCATCTGGTTGTCAAGACGCACCCGCTTGAAGATGGACGCTTTCCGCTACGCCGAGACCTGGCGGAACGGTCCGCCCGGCTGGGCCTGTCCGGGCGGGTGCACCTCATCCATGGCGGCAAGCTCGCTCGGCTTCTGGATTCGGCGCGCAGTGCTGTGACGGTCACATCGACCGCGGCGCATCAGGCGCTGTGGCGGGGATTGCCGGTCAAAGCGTTCGGACGCGCCATCTATGCCCGGCCTGGCATTACATCAGATCAGGAGCTTGCGGGCTTTTTCGCCGATCCGGAGGCGCCGGATCGGGTGCGCTACCAGCGCCTGCGGCAGTATTTGCTGGCCACCAGCCAGATCCCCGGCAGTTTCTATTCGATTGCCGGACGGCGCCAACTGATGCGCCAGATACTCGACGCGATGCTACCCGAAACGGACCCCTATGATCGGCTAAACCGTGGCAAAACCGCTACAATTCATACCCTCTTCGCTACCCCAAAAACCGGACTGTAGCCGGATTGGTAACTATTCGTTAATCATCCTTGCAAAAATACTGAGGCAGTTAACCATACAAAGGAGCCAAAGGTGTTCAAACCGGCTTCCAAGAGCGCGCGAGCTGTCGCGCTAGCGCTTACAGCGCTGACCATCACTGCGTGCGGCTTGCCGAGATTGGGCCCGACGCGCAATCAGGTATTCGAAGGCTCCGTTCAGGAACAAGGCGACGCATTTGTCGTCGATGTGAACCAGCGGGTGATCGAAGCAACCAGCGTCGTCGAGGCGCTTGGCTTTTCGTCGGCCTTTGTCAATGCAGCAGGCACAGCAACAGATGTCATCCGCCCGGGCGACACGCTTGTTCTGACCATTTACGAAAACGTCGATGACGGCCTGTTTAACAGCGCCGGCACGAGCTCGGCCAATATCGAAGAGGTCCAAGTCGACGAATCAGGCTTCATCTTTATCCCCTATGCTGGCCGGGTCCGGGCCGCGGGCAACACGGCCAACGCCTTGCGAGAGATCCTGACCCGCAATCTTGACGAACAGACACCCGACCCGCAGGTCGTTGTGCGCCGCGCATCAGGCGATGGCGCGACCGTTGCGGTGGCGGGCGGCGTGACCCAGCAGGGTATCGTGCCGCTGGAGCGGCCGACCCGGTCGCTGACCGGTGTCTTGTCGGCTGCAGGTGGCATCGCCATTGAGCCCGAGGTTGCCCGCGTGACCGTGGTTCGCGGCAATCATCGCGGAACGGTTTGGTTCAACGATCTCTTCTCGCATCCCCAGCTTGATATCGCGATGCGCGGCAATGACCGGATCCTCGTCGAAGAAGATACCCGCACCTACACCGCCATTGGTGCCACTGGCCAGCAGGCCCGCGTGCCTTTTGCCAGCCAGTCCATCTCGGCGATGGAAGCGCTGGCGACGGTGGGCGGTTTGAATGTCGGGTTGGGCGATCCGACCGGTGTATTCGTTCTGCGCAATGAGCCGCAGGAGATCGCGCGCCACGTTCTTGGCCGCGACGACGTGCACGGGCCGCAGCGGATGATCTACGTCATCGACCTGACCCAGCCGGTCGGCCTTTTTGAGGCGCGCGACTTTGTCATCCGCGACGAAGACACGATCTATGTCACCACCGCGCCGTTCTCCCAGTTCAGCCAGGTTTTGGGGGCGTTTACCGGAACACTCTCCGCGGCCGGATCGATCGACAACCTCGGCAGCGATTGATGAAGTGACCGACAGAGACCACGAGGCACGCGCGCCGGGAAATTCCCGGCGCGCGTTTCATTTTAACGCCGGATTTTTGACGCAATCGCGGGTGCGGCGCATTCTGGAACTGGCGGGCTATGAATTGCGCGTTGGCCAGCCCGGCGCGCAGGATGACGTGATTGTCTGGGGCCATTCGCCCTACGCGCCGCGCGGAGAGGCGGCCGCCGAGGCAAGCGGCGCCCATCTCGTGCGCGTCGAAGATGCCTTTCTGCGCGGGCTCCATCCAGGCCGCGCCAAAGGCGACACGCCGCTTGGGCTTATCATCGATCGCAAAGGCATATATTTCGATGCTGCGCGCCCGTCGGATCTCGAAACCCTTCTGGCGACCCACCCGCTTGACGACACAGCGCTGCTGAACCGCGCGCGCAGCGTTATCGCGCGCCTTCAGGCCAGCCATCTGTCGAAATTCTCCGCTACCGATCCGACGCTCGAACCGCCCGATCCAGGCTATGTGCTGGTCGTCGATCAGACCAAAGACGATGCCTCGGTCCGCCTGGGCGGCGCCAATCGCGACACGTTCCGAGAGATGCTTTATTGGGCCGCCGAAGATCACCCCGGCGCGCGCATCTTGATCAAGACCCATCCTGAAAGTGAGGCCGGTGGTCGGCCGGGCTATCTCAGCGCTGAGGACTTCGACGGCTATGGCAACCGGGTGGAGCTTTGCCGCGCGCCACATTCGCCCTGGCAGCTCTTTGAAGGTGCAGTGGGCGTCTACACGGTGTCGAGCCAAATGGGGTTTGAGGCGATCCTGGCAGGCCATCGCCCAGTAACCTTCGGCCAGCCATTTTACAGCGGTTGGGGCCTGACCGGTGACCGCCAGCCGCTGTCGCGGCGCCAGCGCAGGCTGACGCGCGCCCAACTGGCGGCCGCCTGCCTGATCCTCTATCCGACCTGGTACGATCCCTACCGTGACCGGCTGGCCGAGATCGAAGACGTGCTCGGCGCGCTCGAGGCCATGGCCCGAGAAGCGCGCGAAGATGGGCAAGGCTACACCGCCTTTGGCGCCTGGTCGTGGAAGCGCCCCCATCTGCGCGATTATTTCGGTCGGCACGGCCCCTTTCGGTTCGCCCCAACCGCCAACGCCGCTGTTGCAACGGATCGGCCTGTTCTTGTCTGGGCCGGGGCGGAGACCGACGCCCTGCGCCACGAGGCCGAGGCGCGCGATGTGCCACTTATCAGGGTCGAGGACGGATTTTTGCGCTCGCGCGGGCTGGGCGCCCATCTGGTTGTGCCGCTATCACTGGCGCTTGACGATCTCGGTATCTACTTCGACCCCAGCCGTGAAAGCCGCCTTGAACGCCTGATTGCCGAGGCGTCGCTTATGCCCGCCGACGCGCTCAGCCGCGCCGAGGCGCTTGTGGCGCGAATTCTACGCGCGGGGCTGACGAAATACAGTGTCGGCAGCGATGCCGCGCTGCCTGAGGCTGGTGATCGCCCGGTCATCCTTGTGCCCGGCCAGGTTGAGGATGATGCCTCAATCCGCAAAGGCACCCGCGCTATTGCAACCAACGCGGATTTGCTGGCTTGGGCGCGGGAGACCTACCCCGACGCCTATCTGGTTTACAAACCGCATCCCGATGTCGAAGCCGGGTTGCGCCAGGGCGCTGTACCAAGCGACCTTCTGGCCCAGGCCGACCACATCTCTCGCGGCGCAAATCCCGATGTGCTGATGCGCCAGATCAACCGGATCGTGACGATGACATCGGGCATGGGTTTTGAGGCTATCCTGCGCGGCGTGCCAGTAACCACGCTCGGCACGCCTTTTTATTCCGGTTGGGGACTGAGCGACGATCACGGCGACATACCCGCGCGGCGCAAGGCAAGGCCAACCGTCGCGGCGCTGGCCCATGCCGTCCTCATTGCCTATCCGCGCTACCTTGACCCGGTCACAAGCCTGCCCTGCCCGGTCGAGGTTGCCGTCGATCGCTTAGCCGCAGGGGAAGGTTTCCAGCCGAACCGCATGATGCGGTTCTTGGCCCGGCTGCAGGAATGGCGTGGCAGGATATCAGCGCGGTGATGAACAGCCGCAACCAGGCCATCGTCCAGCCGCAATCGGCCTGCCTTGGCGCTAAGCGCGGCGCCAGGTCAGCATGACATCACCACCGATTATGTGACTGTCTTCGAGCTCAAATCGCGGCGCTTCGGCCAAGGATGCAACGCCCATCGCGCCGATTTCTGGCCTGCCCTCAGCGCCAATCGCCACACCGGCTGTGAAGGTGACCAACCGGTCGACCAGATCGGCCGCCAACAGGGATGCGGCCAGGGCGCCGCCGCCCTCGCAAAAGACGCGTGTCAGGCCTTTTTCGCCCAATGCTTTCAAGGCGCTGATGGGGTCCAACTGGCCGCCGGGCCCGGTGTTGCAGGCCAGCAAAGTCGCGCCCCTTTCGCCCCAAAACTCCAGATCAGACGCTTCGGTATTTGTTCCGTGGCAAAGCCAGACAGGCACCTCATTTGCGGTTGCCGCCATTTGGCTGTCGCGCGGCAATGATAGCCTGCGTGACAGCACCACGCGCACCGGTTGATGCGTCGGCCCCAGCCCGCGCACGGTCAGAGCCGGATCGTCCGCCCGCATTGTGCCGCCGCCGACCATCACAGCGTCGTGGCGCGCGCGCAGACCGTGCACCAGACGCCGGGCAGAGGGGCCGGTGATCCATCGGCTCTCACCCGTTGCCGTCGCGATACGGCCATCAACCGAGCTGGCCAGTTTCAGCGTGACGGTGGGGCGGCGGTTGAGGATGCGGCTGACAAAACCTGCGTGATCGCGCTGCGCCTGTTCCGCCACAGGCCCGTCCAAGACATCGACCTCAATGCCCACGGACCGCAGCTTTTTGAAACCGGCGCCATCGACGGCCGGATAGGGATCTTGCATCGCGGCGACAACACGCGCGACCCCGGCTGAGATCAATGCATCGGTGCAGGGCGGGGTCTGGGCGTGGTGCGAACAAGGCTCCAGCGTCACATAGACCGTCGCGGCGCGGGCGCGATCACCGGCCTGGGACAGGGCCATGGTCTCGGCATGGGGCCTGCCGCCCGCTTGCGTCCACCCACGGCCGACAACGCGGTTTTGTGCGATGATGACACAGCCGACCGCCGGGTTGGGCCAAACGCGCCCCTGCCCCCTGCGGCCCAAGCTCAGTGCAAGCGCCATCCAACGCTGGTCTGCGGCCGACGCGGCCAAAGGCTTAAGCCTCGGTGGGTTTTGGCGGCGTTAGCTGGGACAGGAATTCCTCGAAATCGTCGGTCGCCTGGAAATTCTTGTACACGCTAGCAAACCGGACATACGCAACCGTGTCGATCGCGGCCAAACGTTCCATGACAATTTCACCGATGACTTTCGACGGGATATCTGTCTCGCCCATGCTTTCCAGCCGCCGCACAATGCCCGATATCATCTGGTCGATCCGTTCCGGCTCGATCGGCCGTTTCTGCATCGAGATGCGGATCGAACGCTCCAGCTTGTCGCGGTCGAAATCCTCACGCTTACCGTTCGATTTGATCACCACCAGATCACGCAGCTGCACCCGCTCGTACGTGGTGAAACGGCCGCCGCATGCCGGGCAGAACCGGCGGCGCCGTATCGCCACGTGGTCCTCTGCCGGACGCGAGTCTTTCACTTGCGTATCGACATTTCCGCAAAACGGGCAACGCATGGCCGTATTCCCTTACCTGCCGGTCCGTGTCCGCCGGACATTTCGCTTGTGAGCACCACTATAGGGTTCGGCAAAGATGTTGGGTAGGGGCAAAACACAACCCACAGCATCTGGCGATATCATCAAGAGAATGCGGCCGCATGCTCAGCCGAGGGCGTAACCGCGCCTTAACCATAGCCGCCCTATGGCGAACAGGACCCGTTCGAAACTAAGCCCCGTCCTATCAGAAAGAGTGCCCATGACCTCGACCGATACTGCCACCCTGGAATCGCGCGCCGAGGGGCGCTTTGACATCTGTGCCAAGGCCGCCGAAATTCACGGCTGGTTGGAGCCCGTGACGGCACGGCGGACGGTCGACATCCTGCGCTGGCAAGAGGCCAGCGGCATCACCGGCAACCTGCTTGAGGTCGGTGTGATGTGCGGCAAATACTTCTCGCTCCTGGTCGACAGCGCCTTGCGCCAACGCAACCAGGTCCTCGGCATCGACACATTTCAATACACCAATACCGCCCGCGTCGACCGAGAGATGGAGAAAGCCCTGGGCGCATCGGCAAAGGATGCCTATACGCTGTGGGAATGTATGTCCTCGATGGTGAGCGCGCAGGATATCCTCGACCAAATCGGCCAACCCCGGTTCATCTCCGTCGATGGCGCGCATGATTACGAGAATGTCTACAACGATATGGAAATGGCCGATGCGCTTCTGGCGCCAAACGGGATCGTGGCGGCGGACGACTTCCTCAACCCGCTGACATTGGGCGTGAACCAGGCGGTGAATGCGTTTTTGTCGCGTCCGCGACGGATGGTTCCAGTGGCCTTCATCGGCAACAAACTGTTCCTGGCCCACCGGTCTGAGGCGGATGGCTACCGCGCCGCGATTGAAGACATCTTCCGTGCAGGCTCAGACGAGGCCGCCACCGGTTTCATCAACCGCGCAAGCCATGGCCGACACCATATCGAGCAGCCGCTGCACGGCCACCCGGTCCTCATCGGATAGGGACACAAGGCAAAGGCCACGCTGTCAAAGCGGCCTGGCGCAGCAATAGGGACCGAACGAACCGCCTGCGCTTCCAGCAGGCGGGAGCGCTAAGCGACTGCGCTGCGGAGGCCTCCCCCCGTGTGGGGAGCCGACAAAGCGCTCCGCCCATCGCCGCAGCGCCCTCAATCGACCGAAAAGTGCGCCGCAACCCGGCGCCTATGGGGCCGCCTACGATGCTCAACCAGATAAATCCCTTGCCAAGTTCCAAGCATCAATTGCCCTGCCTGCACCGGCACCTGCAGGCTGATCGGCAAATGCGCCGCCCGAATATGGGCCGGCATATCATCAGGCCCTTCCAGCACATGGGTCAGCCACGACATCGAGGGGTCATCGCCGGGCGGTACAAACCGGTTAAGCCAATTCATCAGATCGACCCGAACGTCAGGATCGGCGTTTTCCTGGATTAGCAGGCTTGCCGAGCTGTGGCGCACCATGAGTGTGCAAAGACCATCACCGCCGCCCGCCAACCAGGCCGACACCTCGCTGGTGAACTCCGTCAATCCCGGGCCGCGCGTCTCGATGAAAAATTCATTTAGCATCCCTGATTGCCTCCAATCCAGCAGCGCTCAGCGCGTAAATCCCGGTCTCAACCCGCTCGAACCAGCCGTAATGATTGTCCCGCATGATCCGGGTGGCGCGCGCCACGCCGGTCGCTGCAGCAATCGCCGCACCTTTTGCCGGGCCTGCGCGCAACTGCGCGGCGCAGGCCATCGCATCCTGGCGATAGGCGGTCACACGGGCACCCGACGCACCGCCTAGGTTCGGGTCACCCCGCCTGCGGGCAAATTCGCGCAGCAAGGCTGACCGCCGCGGCGCCGATTTCCGCGGCGCATACGGCCCGGGATCACAATGCACCTCCACCAGACCCGTCCCCAGCCGCACCGTCATCAAGCCCAGCCCCAGCCGCCGCGCCAGTTTCACATTGTCAGAAAGCGCGCGTTGGAAACGCCGCCCCGGCCCGCGCGGCACCGCCAGATAAACCTGATCGGAAAGTGACAGCCGGGCCACGGCCTGATGGAAAAGCTGCAGAGAAAACCCGGTTTTTAGCTCAACGATGACCGGCTCGGCGCCAGGCTTCAGCGCGACCACATCAGCCGCGCCAATCTCGGCCTTGACCTCAAAGCCTGCCGCTTCAAGAAACGCCTTTACCGGCCTGTAAAGCGCGGTTTCGCGCAATGTTTCGCCCTGCTCTTGGCCCATGGCACCAGCTTGCCGCCTGACAGCTGCCGCGACAAGGGCATTGACGGGTTGACAGCCATGCCCCGGCCCCGTATCCACCCGCCAACTTTCCGGGCGTGGGATTGGTCCCCACGCCCGCATGTTTTTAACCGCTTCCGAAGGTGATCCCATGTCGCGTGTTTGCGAACTGACCGGCAAAGGCCCAATGGTTGGCAACAATGTCAGCCATGCCAACAACAAAACCAAGCGGCGCTTCTTGCCGAATCTTTCGGAGGTGACACTCGGCTCCGAAGTGCTCGACCGGCGCTTCCGCCTGAGGATTTCGAACGCCGCGTTGCGGACCGTCGATCATCGCGGTGGCCTCGACGCGTTTCTTGCCAAGGCGAAAGATGCAGACCTGTCGCCCAAAGCGCTCAAGATCAAGCGCGACATCGCAAAAGCCCAGGCAGCCGAGGCGTAAGCGGATTATCACCAATTGCAGCTGATGGGCCCCCGCCGGGGCCCTTTTTGCGTGGACACGGACGGCATTGTGAGTTGTAGTGAAGCGGGGGCCCAATTTACGCTGCGTTGTGATGGCCACCCTGTTCACTCGGATCTCTTCAAGCATGCTTGTGGCACTGTTGCTGCTGACAGCGGCGCATTCCGCCGTCGCGCGCGCGGGTATGACATTGCATGGCACATCCGTTTTGTGCATCGGCGAAGTGGCCGTGACGGTCTATCTTGCGCCGAACGGAGCCCCAGCTGACGCCCTGGCTATTTGCGCCGATTGCATAATCGGCCCGTTGGCCTTGGCACCGGCGGCGCCGCGCCTGGTAGCGCCGGTTATGGCCCAGACCCATGTGCTGACCTTGCCCCTCGACCAGCTCGCCCCACCACCGGTGCGCACCAGCTCGGCCCGGGCGCCGCCGCTTGACGCCTTCTCGATACCTCCAACTGACCGAAATCTCCCTATATGAAAGCGCTTCCACAATGGATTTGAAATCCTTCACACTTGCTGCCGCAATGGTCGCAATCCCGTCATTTGCCGCGGCGCAAATGGCCGTTGAAAACGGCTATGCCCGATCATCCAACCCACAAGCGGGCGCGGCGTTTATGACAATCATGAACATGTCCGATGCCGATGACCGCGTGGTCGCGGTGACCTCGGATGCAGCGCAAAGGGTGGAGCTGCACACCCACATCGAAGACACAAACGGCGTCATGCGCATGGTCGAGGTCGAGGACGGCTTTCCAATCGAGGCCGGCGGCATGTTAGAGCTTGCCCGCGGCGGCGCCCATGTCATGTTCATGGGTCTCAACGGCGCGTGGGAGAACGGCACAGAAGTGACCTTCACGATCGAATTTGACCATGCCGACCCGATGACCGTTACCTTCACGGTCGATAACGACCGGGTCGATGGCCATGGCGGACATGGTGGTCACGGTAGCCATGGTGCAGGCCATGGCAGCCACGGCGCTGACAGCTAAAGAGGCCCAAGCATCTCTGCGACCCAAGCCGGCACGGTCTGGGTCGCAGGACCAAGCCGAACCGTGTCAAAGAGGCGGCCCCTCCCCGAGGCTTCCATGTTAAGCTCCAGCGTTTGGGCACCGATTGCCTTCGCCTCGGCGACAAATCCGGCAGCGGGGTAGACCTCTCCGCTGGTGCCGATTGAGACGAAAAGATCAGCGCGCGCCACGGCTTCAGTGATTTCGTCCATCCAATAGGGCATCTCTCCGAACCAAACGATGTCGGGCCGCGTGGCGGGCGTTCGGCAATCCGGACAAGGATCGGGCGGCGCCATGACCAAAGGCGCCATCCAACGGTGACCACAAGCCGCGCAAAGCGCCTGATCAATCCGGCCATGCATATGAAAAACCCGTGTCGATCCCGCGGCCTCGTGCAAGGTGTCGATGTTTTGCGTGATCAACGTGAGCTTTTCGCCCAGGCCCGCTTCAAGTCGGGCAAGAGCGTGATGCGCGTCATTCGGCGCCGCTTCGACCGCGTTGGCACGGCGGGCATTGTAGAATTCATGCACAAGACCTGGATTCTGCGCGAAACCCTCAGGTGTGGCCACCTCCGCAAGATCATATTTCGACCATAGGCCACCCTTGTCGCGAAAGGTTCCAAGCCCGCTTTCGGCGGAGACACCCGCGCCGGTCAGAACAACGATCCGCGCCATGTCACCTCTCGCATCCGTTACGCTCGTGCATCTATTCCCACCGGTGGACCCCTGCCGCATCAGGCCACCAGGCCACTACTACGGCGCAAAAAACTGCGGTGGATTGATCGCCCGCAACCAGCATCACACACCTCAAGGACATTCAACCGGACTGCGCGCGGCCCGGCAGAGCGGGACAGAAGTCAACGCCTCCAGACGGGCGGCGAAGGCCGCCTGGGCCGGTTCGATCCGCCAGGAATGCTGGACAACGTGCAAGGCTTCGTCGCCGGAGATCGCGACGATCACAAACCACTCAGCTTGTGGGTTGAGACAGCGCCCGTAGATCGCCGCGTTGGGATAGCCACCTGCAACAGTGGCATTGGTGACCCGAAACCCGACTTCGGGGCAGGCTTCTTGCAGTTGGCCGGCGAGCAGCCGCAAAAACTGGATCGGATTGCCGCCGGCCCAGCTCGGAAAGCGCTGATGCGTTTGCATCTCGCGCCAATCATCCACGGTGTCGCCGGGTTGTAGGTACTCACGGATGAACTCGCCGTCATCTTCGGTTTGGAACGCCAGTTCGAAGCCCGGCAATTGCTCGAAGGCGGCTTGCTCCTGCGTCATGCCAGGCGATGCGGCGATCAATGCTGCGGCGCAAAGTGTGAAAGGTATCCGGGCGTTCATCCGGCCAGCATAATCTTGCGATGGCACGGCCAGCAATCCGATTTAGCCGCCCGGGCAGACCTCCAAAAGGTAGTTGAGCCAGCGCGCCATGGTCTCTGGCGAGGCATCACCGCGCCAGACGGCCTGAACAATCGTCAAGCCGGCCTCACTTGGGACAGCTTTGGCGATGAACGTCTCCGTCTGGCCCATTTCGCGCGGCTCCTGGCAGGTCACTCGAACCATGGCACCAGACGTAGATAGCGCAATAACCTCCGCCGATCCGCCAGGGCCGCAATCGGCCAATGCCCTATTGGCCACGCCGGATAAAAACTGATCAGGGTCGAGGTCGGAAAGGCCGGGAAAGCGCTGAACGATCACGCGCTCCTGCCAGGTCTCTCGGGATTGGCCGATGGGTAGAAACTCGCGGATTTGGGCCGTGTGGGTTGCAATGGCCAGGTCCAACTGAAAACCCTGCGGTGCCGCCACCGTCAGTTCCTCTGCGCGACCTTCGCCGCCTAGGGCAAGAGCCAGCGCCACCATCGCCCAAATCCGCGTCACTCAATACTCCGTCAACTGGTCACTGGGGCGGCCCCACCCGTCCCGTGTTTGCCTATACTAAAATTTAAAGCAAACTTCGCCAGTAAGGTTCGAACAAGGTAAACAGGGCTGATATGCGAATTCTCTGCGTTTGTTTGGGCAATATATGTCGCTCGCCCACAGCTGAGGCCGTGTTGGCCGCCTATCTTCCTGGCGCAGAGATCGAAAGCGCTGGAACCGGCAGCTGGCATCTTGGTGATCCGCCCTATCCGCCCGCGATCGAGGCGGCAGCCTGTCGTGGCTACGACCTCTCGGCGTTGCGGGCGCGTCAAGTGCGTGCGAGCGACTTCACGGCATTTGACTTGATCCTAGCGATGGATGCGAAAAACCTGGCCAACCTGCGCGCAATGGCACCAAGCGATGCCACAGCAAATGTTGAGCTTTTTCTGAGCCATAGCGGCGGCGGGGACGTGCCTGACCCGTACTACACCCGCGATTTTGACGGCGCACTTGATCTTATCGAAGCGGGCGCTGCCAGCTGGGCGGCTCAACCGCACATATCTTCGGCGACCTGACCGAAGTTTAGATATCTGTCCCAAAACGCCTCATCCCGGCGGCGGTCGGACATGCGGATGTCTTGGGCGGCTTGCGGATTGGCAAAGAAATCCGCGGCCAGGGCTTGATCCCGTTCGCCCAGTGTCAGGGACGCGGCCGCCCCGATACAGCTACAAAGCTCGGCCGATTGGGCGCGACCGGCGGCTCTACAGGCCCGTTCGACCGGATTGCCATGGGCGCTCTCAACGAAACTCAATGTTGCCGCCAGGGCAAAACTCAAACCCACCAAAACCCGCATCCAAAAGCCCCCAAAAGATCAATCGTATCAGATTGATTGCGGCAGGATGCCCGTTTCGCGCGATGTCTTCAATTCACGTTATGCGGCCTGTAGCGGCGGCACGAAGCGGGATGCGACGATTGCGTCGGCCACGGCATCGGGCGTTTTGCCGAGCCGCTTGGCCTCGCCAAATATCTGGTCAAGCGTTGCGTCAAGCGCTGCCAGTTTCGCCTCAACAAAACCGTCTGCATCCCGAAGGCGCAGTATCTCTGTTGCAACATTGATGATCCCGCCAGCATTCACGATGTAATCGGGCGCATAGAGGATGCCCCGCGCCGCGAGCCTGGCGCCGTCCTCGGGCGTGGCCAGCTGCGTATTGGCGCCGCCGCAAATCGCGGCAACGTTCAGATTGGGCACGGTTCTTGCATTCAAAACACCGCCGATAGCACAGGGCGCCAATATGTCCGCTGGCACGGTCAAGATATCCTCTGGCCCGACCACATCTGCGCCCAAGCAGCGCGCGGCCTGTTCTACGCGCGCAGCATCGGTATCAGCGGCGATCAGCGAGGCACCTGCCGCACGCAGCAAAACGCCCAAATGCCAGCCGACATGACCCAACCCCTGAATGGCGACAACTCTGCCCTCCAAGTTGGCGACGCCGAACCGGTGCCTGGCTGTCGTGCGGATGGATTGAAAGATGCCGCGTGCTGTGATGGGCGAAGGATCGCCCGAGGCAAATGCGCCGGCATCACGACCGGCCACATAGCGCGTCGTCTCGGCAATCACCGCCATATCCGCCGGCGTCATCCCCATATCTTCGGCCGTCCAATACCGCCCCGCCAATGTGTTGATGGCTTGCCCGAAAGCGCGCAACTGAGCGTCGGATTTACTGGCCACATCACCAATGATCACGGCCTTTCCGCCGCCAAGCGGCAAATCGGCAGCGGCATTCTTGAAGCTCATCCCCCGGCTTAGCGCCAACACATCGTCCAGCGCTGCAGCCTGATCTTTGTACGGGCGCATCCGTAAACCGCCTGCCGCAGGCCCCCGAACCGTCGAATGCACGGCGATGAACCCCAAAAGTCCCGATTGCGGGTCCTCGACCCGGACGACCTCTTCGTGACTTGGGATGGCTAAGGCAGTGATCTTCATGGTTATGGCTCCGGACAACGCGTTGGAATTAGCCTAGCGCGACTTGCCCGCGCGAAGTCGCCAAATCACGCCTTGCCGCGGGCATATCGCGCGGTATATCCCTATGAAGAGATCATCATTGAGTGAAATCCGCTAATGGACCGGATCGACCGGCAAATCGTCACTATCCTGCAAAGCGAAGGGCGCCTGCCTGTGATCGAGCTGAGCGACCGGGTTGGGCTTTCCGCCACACCCTGTGCGCGGCGCATCGCGAGGCTGGAGGCGGAAGGGATAATTCGCGGCTATGGCGCCAGGGTCGATCAGACGGCCATCGGGCTGCCGCTGACCGTCTTTGTCTTTGTTGAGCTTGAGGGCAATGCGCGCCAAGTACTCACTAATTTCGAAGCCGCCGTTTCGCGATTTGACGAAGTGATGGAATGCCACCTTATGACGGGCACGCGGGACGTATTGATGAAAATTGTCGCCGCGGATTTGCCAGCATTTGATCGTTTCCTGGAAGAAAGCCTTTTGCAGGTGCCCGGTATCCGGGCCACCCGCACAAGTTTTTCGCTGCGGCAGATCGTGGCCCGGGACGGGCCAGCGATCAGGCTCTGATCAGGCCGGGATGCGGTGACGCCAGTCTTCTGCGGCCTCAATCACGGCGCGAATCCTGTGCCCTTGCCCATCGATCCAATTGGCCGTGGCGACACCGCCACTTTTGCCGATCACGCGAACCATCTCTTTGATGTCGCCTTCGGCGGACCGGCCAAGCCATTTGCCGCTTGCAGCCAAGATCATCGTCAGGCGCAAGGTCGCTTTTTGAATCAAGAAAGCCTGCGGTTTAGGCGACCGGGCTTGGGTCAACAGATCGTCGATCGGCTCTCGGATCAGGCGGATCGCGGCAAAATTCGCCGGCGCACGGCCGACATCATCCTCTTTGGCACCTCCGTTGGGACCGGTTTTGGACATCATCCGCTTTTCCAAGGCCTCAATGCGTGTTTGCAGCTCCATCCGCGCGAAGACGCGACCGATACGGGCCGCGACGACCGCCGGACCAGCATCCCAGGCATCCTGCGGCAGGCGCGCAATCTCGGCTTGGACCGACCAGGGCAAGGGCGTACCTTTCAGAGCGGCTACGTGCCATGCGCGCCAAAATGCCCAGGTGTCGTTCTGGGCGAACTGGTTGATCAGATCCGTCTCGTCCTCTGACAACTCCACCGGCGCCACCAGCATCTCGTCGACGCTCAGCGCACAATCGGCATAGCATGTCGGATCATCGAGCATGGCGTGCCCGGCCATCTCGGCGGCGGTGTCCCGGTCGGTTGCGGCAACCGCTTCAAGCGCAGAGATCACGCGCACCATGGCTTCAGCTGCGGGGGCCTCGGCTTCACAGAGTTTTTGGTGAAAGCGCCGGACCAGCAAGGTCCCTTCTGCCGCTTCTGCAGCCGCTGCGCGCAGACCTTCATCTTCGGGAAACTCGATCAACACGCCCGAAATCAGGGCCGCTCGGGCCGCGGCCAGCGCGTACCGTGCGGTGTCCTCATTCAGCTGGTCGAACCGAACCGCTTCTGCAACCGCTCGCAAGGCCGCCCGATGCGCCAAGGCGCTTGTTACATCGGCCGATTGGCGATCAAGAAAATCCCAAAGCTGGTTCTCGCCAGCCACTGCCAACGAGACGATTTCCGCCGTTTGACCCATGAAAACCTCCGTCATGTACGCTTTGCCACTCACCACTCAAGGACTGTTGTGGTCCTTCAATCTGGCAAAGTTTAGGCAACCACGGCGCAGTTTTGTGGGAAAACGTTAACGCCTTTGCGCCCACACGCGGCGGAATCGGTCAGGCAGAGGCCAGCACTTGCTTCGCACTTCCCACGATCAGCGGGTCGAGAGACTGCGCAATCTCGGGGTCTTTGTCTGGGTAATCGACCGTCGAAAGAAAATGCCGCATCGCGTTCAGCCGCGCGCGCTTTTTGTCGTTCGACTTGATGATCGTCCAGGGCGCGTCCGCGGTGTCAGTATAGAAGAACATCGCCTCTTTGGCCTGGGTGTAATCATCCCATTTCTCAAGGCTCGCCTTGTCAATCGGGCTTAACTTCCACTGCTTCAGCGGATCGGTCTCGCGCGATTTGAACCGCCGGCGCTGCTCGGGCCGCGTCACCGAGAACCAATATTTGTAAAGCCGTATGCCGGATCGCACCAGCATCCGCTCGAATTCCGGCGCTTGGCGCATAAACTCCGGATATTCCTGCGGCTCACAAAAACCCATGACGCGTTCGACCCCGGCACGGTTGTACCAGGACCGGTCGTAGAAGACGATTTCGCCGGACGTCGGCAATTCGTTGATATAGCGCTGGAAGAACCACTGTCCCTTCTCCTCCCAGGTGGGTTTGTTCAGTGCCACAACCCGGGCCGAACGTGGGTTGAGATGCTCGGTGAAGCGCTTGATCGAGCCGCCCTTGCCCGCCGCATCACGCCCCTCAAAGAGCAGCACGAACTTCTCGCCCGTCTCTTGCGCCCAAAGCTGCAGCTTCAAGAGCTCAGCCTGCAGCGCGGCCTTCTCTGCCTCATAGGCGCGCCGCCCCATCTTACGCGCGTAAGGGTAGCGGCCCTGCTCAAATGCCGTCGCCGTTGCCGGAGGGGCCGCCGCCAAATGGCCGTCCACTTCAATCCCCTTGGCCTCGGCGGCCTGCACAATATCCCTGCGATCATCCATGGAGCCGTCCTTTCTGCGACGTTGCGCGATGAGCCAGTATCGCACCAATCCGAAAGGCGCGCTTTGAGATGGGTCAAGCTACCCGTGCAAAGGGGCAGGCGAAGGATTTAGGCAGACTGTATGGTGTCGGGATCGACCCGGAGACCCGACGCGCCAAGACGTCCGTCCCGTGGCGATTGTCGAGAGCAAAAGGTCAGAGCCGCTGTCCCTCCACAGGGCGGGTGTTCAGGTCACCTCGTCTCGTCTTTGGGAAGCGGTGTGTAGGTCTATTTGGGCCAGAGCGCGGCTGACGGCGGGCGTCGAGGTGGAAATCAGCACCTATGGGCTGCATTCGGCGGCGCTGGAGGAGGATGTGAGTGTGGTGGGGCTATTGGAAGGGAAGCGCGGGGCGGAGGCGGCTTGAGGGCTTTTGCGTGAGTGGTCCTACTTTCCAGATGAGTTTGGTCGGAGTGCCTCGAGGATCTTTATGGCCTCTTCAATTGGCGTTTTCGCGCGTCGGCCAAATGAAATAGTTTCGACCGAAAACGCGTCTATGGCGTCTTTGAAGGTCTCGGGCGCGTTTGCTGACGCAACTATTGCATAAGCTTTCGACTCCAGTGAAGACGCGAGTGTCAATGTATAGCGGTATAGATTTATTAACGATTGCGCAAAGAAAAGAAGCACGCCCATGGCACCGAAACGGGTTACGGCAGACGCGATCAAGGCCTCCCGGCTTTCGCCAAAACCAGCGGCTTCGCGGGTCAGTTCAGCAATGGTATTTTCCGTTTTTTCCATGCGGCTTTCTGTGCGCAACACCTCACTGCGTAAACGGTCGGTTGAAACAAGTAGCGCCGAGTATTCATCGGTAATTGAGTCGAAACTGTCCGACGGCGCTACGTCAGATCCTTCAAGCAGTCCCAAATCGGGGCCGGAAACAATCAACTCTGAGAAGCCAGCCGAGGCGCTTTCGGCGTTTTGAGTGGCTTCAGCTTGGACTTCCAATTGTGAACGGATGAACGCCGACTGTGCTTGGATTGCCATTTGTTCGATGAACTGAAGCCGCGCATTAGAGGTATCCAAAGCTTCGGTTTGTTGACGTCGTAAGTCTTCCTGTTCTAAGAGGTCTGAACGTGCACCTATCAGTGCCGCTGATGCATCGATATTCGTGATTAGGCCTGCAAATAGCGTTACTAAAACGGCCAAGGCGACAGTAACAAAGACGCCGGCCAAACTAAGGAACGACACGCGTCGTGTCCTTCGGGAGGCATCAATTAATGCATCAAAGAGAGCCTTTTCTCCCTCAGACTTGTCTTTCGCCGGGTGTGTGTGTGAGTCGGGCTGGTAATTTGAGTTGAACTGTTCCGATCGAAACAACGCTAACCAAAGACGGGCGTAAAGTGGACGGTACATCAAAAAATCACTCCTCTTCAATGCCTTTAATATCATTTGTTAGGGTTATTTTGTCGAACACTGTTTCGCCACATGTGGCCGGGCGCTTTCAAAGCGTAGGCTTTCGAGCAAGGTGCACGCCCGGAATCAAGCGCGCAGCGCGCCGGGCGAGCGCCTGCCCGTCCCGGCGGGCTGGCGCTTTGGGGCCCCTCGCTGTCAGAGGAACTGTGCGGCGGGGTTGAGGGATAAAGCGCTTTGCTCAGCAGTTTGAGGCGCCATCCCACGGGCAGGCGCGCGCCCGGCTTGCGGTGTCGCGGGGTGGCTGATTTCAAAGGCACCCAGAGTAGAGAGGGGGTGGGCCGGCAGACTTTCTTGCGAAAGTCGCCTTTTCCACTCGCCCTAAATATGGATGGCCTTAGCCGTCCATTTTTAGGGCGTTGATAAACGCCGATTGTGGAATTTCGACCTTCCCGAACTGGCGCATCTTCTTTTTGCCTGCCTTCTGCTTCTCCAGCAATTTCTTCTTCCGCGTTGCGTCGCCGCCGTAGCACTTCGCCGTCACGTCTTTGCGCAACGCGGCAAGAGTCTCCCGCGCGATGACCCGCCCGCCAATCGCCGCTTGGATCGGGATTTTGAACATGTGGCGGGGGATGAGCTCTTTGAGCTTTTCGCACATCGCCCGGCCGCGTTGTTCGGCGCGGTCTCGGTGGACCATGATGCTCAAAGCATCTACCGGCTCTTCGTTCACGAGGATCTGCATCTTCACGAGGAAATCCTCGCGATACCCGATCATCTGATAGTCGAACGACGCATAGCCCTTGGTCACCGATTTCAGCCGGTCGTAGAAGTCGAAGACCACTTCGTTCAGCGGCAGGTCATAGACCACCATCGCGCGGCTGCCGGCATATGTCAGGTCCTGCTGGATGCCGCGGCGGTCCTGGCAGAGCTTCAGCACATCACCCAGGAAATCATCGGGCACCAGGATCGTGGCTTTAATCCGCGGCTCCTCAATATGGTCGACAAGCGACATGTCCGGCATATCGGCGGGGTTGTGCAGATCGATCTTTGTACCGTCTTTGAGATAGATGTGGTAAATCACCGAAGGCGCCGTGGTGATCAGGTCGATATCGTATTCACGCTCCAAGCGGTCGCGGACCACTTCCAAATGCAAGAGGCCCAGAAAGCCGCAGCGGAAGCCGAAGCCAAGCGCGGCGGAGGTCTCCATTTCGCTGGTGAAGCTTGCATCGTTCAGGGCCAGTTTCTCGATGGCGTCGCGCAGATCCTCGAAATCCGCCGCATCGACGGGAAAAAGGCCGCAAAACACCACAGGGATTGAAGGCTTAAAGCCCGGCAACGGCTCCTCGGTGCCTTTTTTCTCAGTTGTAATCGTGTCACCCACGCGGGTGTCGCGGACCTGCTTGATCGAAGCCGTGAGAAAGCCCATCTCGCCGGGGCCAAGTTCTGCGATATCCTGCATGGCGGGCTTAAAGACGCCAAGGCGGTCGATTGGGTAGACGGCACCCGTTGACATCATGCGAATGCGGTCACCTTTGTGGATCATACCGTCTATCACGCGGATCAGGACAACGACGCCCAGGTAAGGGTCGTAGTAGCTGTCGACGAGCATGGCTTTGAGGGCCGCGTCACGTGTGCCAGTGGGCGCGGGCAATCGCTCGACGATGGCCTCCAGCACATCGGGTATGCCAAGGCCGGTCTTGGCCGAGATCTCAATGGCGTCGGTTGCGTCGATGCCAATCACGTCCTCGACCTGCTCTCGAATGCGGTCGGGCTCTGCGGCGGGCAAGTCGATCTTGTTCAGCACCGGCACGATCTCATGATCGGCATCAATGGCCTGGTAGACATTGGCAAGCGTCTGCGCCTCGACCCCTTGGGAGGCATCGACAACCAGCAGCGATCCCTCAACCGCGCGCATGGAGCGGCTGACCTCATAGGCGAAATCGACATGGCCGGGCGTGTCGATGAGGTTGAGCACGTATGTGTGGCCGTCTCGCGCAGGGTATTCGATGCGCACGGTGTTAGCCTTGATTGTGATGCCGCGTTCGCGCTCGATATCCATACTGTCAAGGAGCTGGTCCTGCATGTCGCGCTCAGCCACCGTGCCGGTGAGCTGGATCAGCCGGTCGGCAAGCGTCGATTTCCCATGGTCGATATGGGCGACGATGGAGAAGTTGCGGATGCGGGAAAGCTCGGTCATGGGCGCCTGCAAAGGGTCTTGTTGCAGGGGGAGATAGCCGATGACCGGGGTTTCGGAAAGGGGCGTTCAGTCGCGCGGGGCGATTGTGGTGACAGCGCCTGTGCCAGTGAGCATGCCCGCGCAGTCAGCACGATCGATGAAGCGGCCGTCTTGCATGCAGGCATTGACGATGAAGCGGTATTCGTCGGCCGTGTCACAGGGGCTATTGGGCGCCTCCATCCGCGCGGTTGCCGTGGCGCCAGGGGTCAGTCCGAGGAAGGACGAACCTCGTGAGCGCCCAATCTCCGCGCCATCGCGGTAGAGGAGAAAATAGCCATTCACCTCCTGGAGCGTGTCGGAGCCTTGGTTCGCAAGCGCGCCCTCGGTGACGCAGTAATATTCCCGAAAGCCTGCATGCTCCGCGCTGAGCTGGAGGTCTTGGGCCAGGACGGGGCCGGCGAGAAGAAGAGAGATGAGAGCAGCACGCATGGATCGGGTCTCCGGGCTGGGGCCGGTGGCGAGGGGCTGCGGCGGGTTGTTGCAGAGGATAATGCGAGGTCGGCCCGGGTGGAAGGGTGACGCATAGCGATAGGCTACTCAGCACGACACTCGCGAATTGCGCGCCGTGCGGATGGGGCTGAGCGCTTGCGATCCTTTGATCCAATCAGATCGAACCATTTGGTTGCCGCGCTGCTCTGGATAAGCTGAAAGTACCGCTCATCACGTGCCATTGCCGCTGGGACTAACGGCGCAAGCGATGGCATGCTAGCCCAAGGCTCCTTGATTTGGTTGGGCTAGACTCTGTGTTCCGCGCGTTCAGGTCTGCGAAAACAGACTGCCTCGAACCACCGTTTGATCGCCGCGCCCAGGGCTGACGACGGGCGATAGATCGTTGAAATTGGCAGAGCAGCACGACCAGGAGTTGAGGCCCTATTTCAGATGGTCGATATGGGCGACGATGGAGAAATTGCAGATGCGGGCAAGCTCGGTCATCGGAGGCCTGTGTGTGATGGTCCCAGGGGATGGAGCGTGGAAGGCGTGCGGGGGGAAGGGATTGGAAGTCCTGGGCCGTGCGGCTAGGCTGGTTGGGCTGGTTCAGGGGTTTGGATTTGGCGGTTTCGAACGATGAAGAGTACCTTGCCCGACTGCGGCAAGAGACAAGGGAATATTTGATCCTGATCGCATTCAGACATGCAATGCGGACTCTCCCTTTGGCTTTAAGAGAATTTGGCTCCCAGTCCAGCCGCTCCGCGCTCGTTTTGACATTTTACAGAGCGTTGATGTCTGTTTCGGTACTCGCGTTGCTGCCAGAAACTCAAGTGTCTAGAGTGACAGAAGTATTAATATCCAAGTTGAATACGGAAAACTGGGATTTCGAAGGGCGCGACTACGTTTATGCGCTCCAAAATTTGGCCATGATCGCGGACGCGAGGTTTGACGCAGTTACCGCGGCCGATACTTCGATTCATGTCGCTTTAGATGGGGTGAAAAAGAAAGGGGCAGAGCGCTACGAACCTCTGATTTCGCTGGTTTACGAAGACCTTAATCGGGATTTTGAACGGAATTCATCCTTCCCGGTTGCTACCGTCGATTTTGCACCTGCACCCCGTCTAAGCGGCCACTGGTACTTTTGGGGCGAATGGTATCATAGGGCGATGACGGGGGACCCGTTGCCTTGGGATTTGCAGGAGCAGATTGCTCTGATCCCCGATGAGATCTGGGAGGCCGGGCCGGAGGCGGTCGCCGATGAAATCGAGAGGATCCGGTCTCGGTATGAGTTGGTCCTGCGTATCGGCGAGCTTGAGGCGCGCCTGGCGGAGGCTGAGGTCTCTCGGCATGGGATTGGCGGGAACAGTCCGCCTGAGCCGATCAGAGACGACTTGGGCCATCATGAAGCGGTCACGATCATCTTTGCGCCAATTGAGGATTTGCGGGAACAACTTGATGCGCAGACCCCAAACAAGGACGCGATTGCGCGGGCGATCAGCAAGCTCAAGGCGGTTTTGTCAGTCTGCGGTGCTTGGGCAGGCAACAAGCTCGACGCCGCGGCAACCGAGTTCGTCAAAAAGATCGGTGCGGCGGGCGGTGTTGCGGCTGCGGCTTGGCTGGTGGCTCAAAAGCCTGGCATTCAGGCGGTCTTGGATGCGGCAGTTCGGTGGCTGGCCAGCCTGCCTTAGTGATCGTGCAGATTGCGCTGAAGCCTATCACTGAGGCCCTGTTTGCGCCTTTGCGGGTGTGGTAAGTCATTCTCAAATCGTGGTTTTATCAAACCGCACATAACTTATGCACAAGTCTATCAACCCTTTGATCCCCAACATATTTATCTGCAGGTCAAAAACCATCTTGCCAGGTGGACCTCTTCCGGATGACAGTCGTTTCACGGTTTGGGTCTTGCACTCGAAGTGGACGTAAAGGCCTCGAAGCGAGAGGCGTTGTGGGGGACACGAGCTCTCACAGAGCAGATCGACGGAGGGGTTTTTGCGGGCGCATGAACGGAGGGAGCTTCGGAGATGCGTGCCGGGTCTGGCGACAGGTTCGGAGCTCGGTCAGGGGTGCAAGTCCATGGCAGGGGGGTCTGGCACGGAGACGTGAGGGACAGCGGCGCAGGCTTCCGGGTCGGCGACGGGCTTGAGGAGGAAATGCCTTGAGAGACAGTGGGTTGCGGTGACGTAGCTTGCGACTGGGCCGGGAACCCTTCGGGGGACCGATGGCACAGCGGAGACGTCAGGCGTGTCGAGCAATCGGCATGATGCATGAGGACCGCGTCCAAAAGCACCTGACGTCTTCTTCCGGCCAGGCTCCGACTCTTCGTGAGACGGGGCCTGCCGGTGTGAGTCGCACCGAGAGGCCCCGAATGTCAGTGATGCAAACCGCGTCGCTTTCACACCTGTGCGACCCGTTTACCGACCGATTCGCCCCGCTGCAAACAAAATATTGCGTGTCTCACCGCCAAAATGTCGACAACTAGTCCTTTTCGGCCGCTTCAAGAGTGTCCAGCCGTGCCTGTAATTCGCCGATACGGTCACGAATCTGGCGCATCGCACGGTGCTTGGCCGCTTCGGTCTCTGCCTGCTTTTGGCGCAATTTGGCGACCGAAACACTGTCGGTCAGGTTCAACTCATCCACCACTTCCAAAAGCGCGTCGGTCAGCGTTCCAAGCTGCGAGCCGTATCCCCAGACCGAGGTCACGATTTCGCGCTCAATCTCGGGCAGGCCCTTCATTTGGGAGAACCACCCAGGCAGGATGTCTTGGGTCACATCACCCGAGAGGGGAAATTCGATTTTGGGCGCGTAGGCGAGAAACGGGTTCATGTCGAGTATCCTTTGCTGCAAATCGCGCAAATTTATTCAGGTGGTCGGGCCCAAAGCAAGCGGTTCAACGGGCGAAGAATGCGGTTGCTGCCGCTTCGAACTCGCGTGGTTTTTCAGCGTGAATCCAATGGCCGGCGCCCGGGATCTTGGCGAACCTAGCCTTTGGGAAAAGCCGTTTAATCTCAGGGCGGTGTGCCTGAGTTACGTAATCGGATCCCGCGCCAGACAGAAACAGGCTGGGCCCGGTAAACTGGCCCTGCGGCGCGGGCCAGCCGATGATCTTGTCCATCTCGGCCGCAAGAATGTCGAGATTGAGGAGCCAATGCCCGTCTCGCAGGTTGAGCGATTGCAGCAGGAAGGCCCGCACGCCGGGCTCGGCAATCTCAGCGGCAAGTGCCGCATCGGCCTCGGCCCGGGTTGACACGCGCGACAGATCAAGGCCGCGCATGGCATTGATAAGTGGCATCTGAGTGTGGGCATAATCGACAGGTGCGATATCAGCGACGAGCAGCCGCGCGACCAGATCGGCATGCAAAAGCGCCAGCATCATCGCCGCTTTGCCGCCCATCGAATGGCCGATCACGTCCGCCTGGCCACCATGGGCTGCGATGACTGCGGCCAGATCACTGGCCATTTCAGGGTATCCGTTCGTCTCGGCATGAAAGCTTTCGCCGTGGTTGCGCATATCGACGCTTAGCACCTGCCGCTTTGCCGACAGCCGTCTGGCGATCACGCCCCAATTACGCGCCGAGCCGAATAGCCCATGGACAATGAGGAGCGGGACACCGCCCTCACCTTGGCTGATCGTGCGCAGCATTAATGTTGGGCCGCGATGAATGTGCCGTTTTGCAGATCACGCACCGCCTGGCGGATTTCGCCCTGCGTGTTCATGACGATCGGGCCATGCCAGGCTACAGGCTCCTCAATCGGCGCGCCTGATATCAACAAGAACCGCACGCCCAAAGGCCCGGCCGTCACTGTGACCTCATCGCCGGTGCCAAAGCGCACCAACGTCCGGTCGCCGGACAGGTCGCGGATATTGACCTCCTGGCCCATGACCTCTTTTTCCAGCCTAACGCCTTGCGGCGCAGACGCATCGGTGAACCGACCTGCGCCTTGAAATACGTAGGCGAATGCCCGGCGATAGGTGTCTATGCGGAAGCTCTTGCGCCGCCCGGCCGGCACGGTGACGTCGAGATATTGCGGCTCAGCGGCGATCCCGTCGACAGGGCCACGCTTGCCCCAAAACTCACCCACGATGACTTTGACCCGGGTGCCATCATCATCAATCACCTCCGGAATGTCGCCGGCCGCAACATCTTGGTAGCGTGGAGCCGTCATTTTCAGCACGGCGGGCAGGTTGCCCCAAAGCTGGAAGCCATGCATCTGCCCCGTGTTGTTTCCCGCAGGCATTTCCTGGTGCAAAATCCCCGACCCCGCTGTCATCCATTGGACCGATCCAGGGCCCAACAGCCCGGCATTGCCCAGGCTATCGCCATGTTCGACCGTGCCTTCAAGGACATAGGTAATGGTCTCAATGCCGCGATGGGGATGCCAGGGAAAGCCGCGATGATACGCCTGAGGATCATCGTTGCGGAAATCGTCCAACAGCAGGAACGGATCAAGCTCTGACGGGTCATGGAACCCAAAAGCGCGATGCAGATGCACGCCTGCCCCCTCCATCGTCGGTTGCGCGGGGCGGGTTTCGAGAACGGGGCGAATGGACATGCTGCGTCTCCTGAAGTTGCCATGGATTTAACGCAGCTTCCTGCACACGCCAACGGCAGTGCGCGCAGAGTCTGTGTGCGAATGTCGCTTGCGGTCGCCTTTTGTCGGAGACCAGCGCGACTTTTGCCCGCGCTGCGTGAGCCTGGGATGGGTCGCCGAGGAGAGAGACACTCATGAAAATCGCGTTCATCGGCCTGGGAAATGTCGGCTCAAAACTGTGTGGAACACTGCTGCGCAATGGCTGGGATGTCGCTGTCCATGATCTCGACGACAGCAAAGTTGCCGAGATGGTCGCTTTGGGTGGCCATGCCGGTGCAAGCCCGGCGCAGATGCTGGCGGATGCAGAAATTGCGATTACCTGTTTGCCACGCCCGGACATCTCCGCGGAAATTGTTGAAGGGAATGACGGGCTTTTAGGGTCCATGGGCCCCGGCAAGATCTGGCTAGAGATGAGCACAACCGATGCCGAAGAGGTCAAACGTTTGGGCAATTTGGTGGCTGAAGCTGGTGGCGCCGCGGTCGATTGCCCAGTATCAGGTGGCTGTCATCGTGCTGATACCGGCAATATCTCCATCTTTGCCGGTTGCGACCGCGCGACATTTGAGCGGGTCCTATCGGTTTTGACGACCATGGGGCGACGTGTGCTGCATACCGGCGATCTCGGATCCGCGTCAGTCCTAAAAGTGATCACGAATTATCTGGCGACGGCAAATTTGATGAGCTGTTGTGAGGCGTTGGCCGTTGCCGGCGGTGCCGGTCTTGATCTGGCCACAGCCTATGAGGCGATCGCAATTTCGTCTGGGACCAGCTTTGTGCACCAGACCGAAAGTCAGGTGATCTTAAATGGAAGCCGCGACATCTCCTTCACAATGGATCTGGTGCTAAAGGATATCGGGCTTTTCCAGGAGGTCGCGGATCGGGCGGGCGTGCCGCTAGAGATCAATCCGCTTTTGATCCGCGCCTTTACGGACGGGATCGACCGATACGGGGCAAGAGAGCTGAGTCCCAACATCATAAGGCGGCTGGAAGATGCAACAGGTCTCGATATCCGCGCGCCAGGATTTCCCGCACAGATGGCCGATGACGAACCTGAGGTTGCCGGCGGGGAAGTGGTCGTGCCCCGCTGAGCCTTTCCTCCGCAATCGTCGCGGCATAGATACGGCGCTATGGATGAACGCGTGATCTCTCGACTGACCCCGCGGCCTGCACGCCGCGCCTTGGCGGTCGGCTCCCCGGCAGGGCTCGGGCTTGTGATATTGTGGCTGGCAGCAGCACAACCTGCCGGATCGGTGCTGCTGCTGATCGGGTTATTGGTACTGGCAGCGGCCAGCTTGGGCTTTTCATTCCGCGTATGGCGGGCGACGGCCGTGTCGCTGGAATTGACCGAGACAGGGCTGCGCGAGGCCGGAAGAGGCGGGAGAGTCTTGTGTCTCCTCACGGATGTGGATCATGTCGAGCGCGGCTTGCTGGCGTGGAAACCGTCTGGAGGGTTTGCGATTCACCTTACTGCGTCTGCAGAGCGCACTTGGGCGCCAGGCCTGTGGTGGCGCGGGGGCAAGCGCGTAATGGTCGGCGGCGCGACCAATGGCGGGGAAGCCAAAGCAATGGCGGACCTGATGCGATTAGAGCTTCTGCAACGCACCAAGTAAATGAACTGATGGAGGCCCGCGCCGCCTCGCGCCCCCCATATTGGGGAGCCCTCGGTGGCGCGGGTCGCGCTAACGCGCTCCGGCCCGCGTTGAGACCTGCGCGCAAAGCGTGGTAATGTCTCCGCACATATTTTGCCGAGAGCTCAGACGAGGCTATTGATGCACTATGTCTCGCCTATTGATCCGCGGCAGCCGCGCCGAGGAGGGGCCCTTTAGGGTCCACGACGAGGCGCGCGCCCGGTCAAAGACCTTTGGCGCGATAACTTGCCGCGACCCGTTCAATGGCGACCAAAAAGCCCGCCATTCGGAGATCGGGTACGTCGTTGCGGCTGTGCCAAACCTCCCGCATCGACTGATACGCACTGCGCATCGTGTCATCGAGGCCAGATCGGACCAGTTCCAGCTCGCCTGCGCCACGCAGATATTGCTCTTTAAAGTCAGGCGTCAATTGCCAGCCAATTCCGGTATCCTTTGACAGGCGCTCAAGCTCATTGACGATCAGCAAATGCCTTGCTTCCTCTTGGCGGCGTTGCATCCGGCCAAACCGGATATGGCTCAGGTTTTTCACCCATTCGAAGTAGCTGACCGTGACACCGCCTGCATTGGCATAGAGGTCTGGGATGATAACTACGCCCCGCTTTCGCAAAATCTCGTCCGCGCCGGCAGTCACTGGACCGTTCGCGGCCTCAATGATCAGCTTGGCCTGTATACGGTCGGCGTTATCGATATTGATGACACCTTCAAGCGCTGCCGGGATGAGAATATCGCAGGGCTGCTCGATCGCCGCGGCCCCATCTTCGCTATAAGTCCCGTGCGGACAGCCTTTGACGCCCTGGTGGTGGGCGATCCAATCGCGCACCATCTTGATGTCGAGCCCGTCCTCATTGGACAGCACGCCATCACGTTCGATCACATGGGTGATCTTGCAGCCGTCCTGCGTGCTCAAAAACAGTGCCGCGTGATAACCGACATTACCCAATCCTTGCACAATCACTCGTTTGCCATCGAGATCGCCCGATAGCCCAGCAATCGCGATGTCCTCGGGATGGCGAAAGAATTCCTGCAGGGCGTATTGCACACCGCGACCTGTCGCCTCGACCCGGCCCTGAATCCCACCGGCATGGGGCGGCTTGCCCGTCACACATGCCTTGGCATTGATGTCGGTCGTATTCATCCGAGCATATTGATCGGCCATGATCGCCATTTCACGCTCACCAGTCCCCATATCTGGCGCAGGAACATTCTGACTGGGATTGATCAGATCACGTTTAATCAGCTCATACGCGAAGCGGCGTGTGATTTGTTCAAGCTCATCTTCGTCATATTCGCGCGGGTCGATGCACAAGCCACCCTTCGATCCACCGAATGGCGCCTCGACCAAAGCGCATTTAAAGGTCATCAGCGCAGCCAGCGCCTCAACTTCATCCTGGTTCACGCCGGTTGCAAATCGAATGCCGCCTTTGACCGGTTCGGTATGCTCCGAATGAACCGAGCGATAACCGGTAAACGTCCTGATCTCACCGCGCAGCCGAACGCCGAAACGCACAACATAGGTTGAATTACAGACCCTTATCTTCTCCTCCAGGCCGGCGGGAAGTTCGATCAGCGCGGCGGCCCGATTGAACATCATTTCAACGGATTGGCGGAAACTTGGCTCAGCAGTGGGCATTTTCATCCTAACTTCGATCTTGGTTCTCAAGCATAGCCCTACACCGTGTTGAATTTCAACATCATGAAAGGCATGGGTGTCCGTTTCAAACTTCATTTCGATTTTCAAAAATTTATCTTCGTAAGTTTTCTAGCCAATTTTCCAAAAAATTGACTATTGGAAGCGATAGGTCATTTTTTATTTACACTTTAACTGTCATGTAAACCATTATGGAAAATAGATCAAACTGAGCGAGTATATACCTTTGCTGATCGTACAATTACAGTCTTTGGCATGTTGATGTTCATGCCAATTATTAAAATCTACGGTGTGGTCGTTGATATCATTTGATACGAAACAAGGCGCGTTCAATTGCACAGAAAATTGGACCGCGCATTGCTGGCGGCTGCCTCTCTCGATCAATGACGTGACCCGCAATCGGTCGTCGAAAACCACTTCGCCCGCCCAGGTTTGGTGGATTACCGGATGACCATCGGCGTCCTGGACATTGCTGATACACGGCGCGTGATGGTTTATGCGGAAAGCAATCTGAACACTTACTTCATGGGTGTACTGGGCTATCGCGCCTTGTCTCCGCTTGCGACAGCGATTGCCTAAGAGACCACCACCAATGTGGAGATATCCATGGCGCTCGATATCTCTGGCTCCATGCGTTTTCACAATAATTGACAGATATATAGTGACCGCATCAGTGCGCCGAGAGAGGCGGCCATAGGCTTCACCGATACCGTCGTCGGCGGCGATAGCAGCGGGCTTGTCTCGGTGAGCGCTGTGCCCTACGCGCTGCATGTGAACCCAGGCCCGACGACGGTCGACTATCCGGGCTGCTTCCGCCACAACGATTATAATTCGTGCTTGGAATTTGTTGAGGCCGATTACGCGTCAGCAAGCCTGTCAACGGGCGGTACGGATCAGGTGCCACATCTTGCCTGGAACCCGCCTGCACGGGATTACATGGAGTGGAGCACCTGCCCAATTGACTTAGCGACCATCCTGTATGCCAAAAACAGGCCGCAGGTTCTGGAACACTTCATTCGTGATATCCGACTTTTTGAAGGCACTGCCACTCATATTGGAATGATGTATGGCTTGGACCTTTTGAACCGGAAACTCGTCCCGCATTCCCGGAATTATATAATACGGACGAAATATACGACGCGCGGCTCACCGAATGCCCGGCGAGCTGGGATGCAGATGATAAACTGAAAATTCTTATCGTAATGACAGATGGTGTGATTTATCGCCAATCCTGCCCGGATGACCCGCTTGACCCGATCCACCTAACCCATCCGCTGCGCGCAAACGTGGCCCCGTGGAGCTATTTTTTGACGCAACGATAGGAATATGACCAGTGCCGCCGCATCTGTGCCAAGGCGCGCGGCCACAATGTCACTGCCTCCACAATCGGCTTTGAGACAAGACGAGCTGCGCGACTGCGCGTCATCCGCAAGCCACTTTTTTGACGTGACAGGCGATGAGACTGTTGACGCCTTCCAGACCATCGCCGTTGACATCAACCAGTTGCGGCTCAGCCAGTAATTCCATAGGCCGGGTCTCAGGCTGACTTCGCCAAGACCCATTTGCGGCCTTTTAAGCCGAATCCGTGAACAGCGTGTTTCCCAGTTTTAGGTGCCTAATTGTCGCCCAGTTTGTGGCGCAAAAGTGCTCTGGTGGTACATTAGGGGTCTAGGGCGAACGGGAACACAACATGGCTTTTTCCAAGTTTAAACAGCTTCTGACGCAGCGCGCGATCACGTGCGCTGTCCGGTTTTCAGTCCGGGGCGACGGCACAGTGACGATTTTCGGCATCCTCATGTTTATCTTGATGATCGCCGTCGGCGGGGTAGCCGTCGACATCATGCGTTACGAAACGCAGCGCGTGCAATTGCAGTATACACTCGACCGCGCGGTTTTGGCTGCGGCGTCGATGAACCAGACACTCGACCCCGAAGATGTCGTGCTCGACTACTTTGCGCGCTCTGGCCTGCCGGATCGGTATCGGATTTCTGTCGATGTCGATCAGGGGCTGAACTACCGCTCCGTTTCGGCAACAGCCGAGATGGACATCAACAACATCTTCATGGACTTCTTCGGCATCCGTGCCCTGACCTCACCTGCCGCCGGAGCCGCTGAAGAGCGTTTGATGAACGTTGAGATCTCGTTGGTGCTTGACGTGTCCGGCTCGATGGGCGGAAGAAGCGCAAACGGGCGGACCAAGCTGGAGAACCTGCAGACAGCTGCCACCGACTTCGTCACAACCGTGATGGCGGCCAACGATTACGTCAGAGACGAAATGTTGGTGTCGATCTCGGTCATACCTTATGCGGGTTTCGTGAATGCGGGCTCCACGGTCGAGGAGCTATTCCCGATCAGCAGCTACCACACCTACTCCTCCTGCACCCGTTTCCGCGACGACCAATTCACCCGTACCGGCCTGGGAGATTTTGAGGAGATCGATCGCCTGGCGCATTTCGATTACCAGCATCAGTACTGGAATTCCGAGCTACAGCAATCGTACTGCCCAACCGATGACGAAAACGCCATTCTGCCGTGGTCACATTCTATCGACGATCTGCATGACCTGATTGCAGGTTTGGAAGCCCGTGGCTGGACAGCCATCGACCAGGGCATGCGGTGGGGTGTGACGCTGCTTGACCCATCTTCTCAAGACGAGCTTGACGCTTGGTGGGATGAAAGCCAGTTGACCGGTATCGATACGGTGCACGAGGATTTCCGGCCGCGCCCCGAAAGCTACGACGACGATGAGACACTCAAGATTGTCGTGTTGATGACCGACGGGGCGAACACGCTGCAAATCGACGTCGCTGACGGGTTCCGCGAAGGTCCGTCGACCATCTACTACCATGATGTCGATGAGCGGTGGTCGATGTACCTGCCGGACCAGGACGTCTATTGGATCCCTGACGTCATCGCTGGCGATAGCACGACTTACAACAATTACAGCGGTATCCTGTCGCCGACGCCTTATGTCGCTGCCGATGGTAGCGAGTCCGAGGCGTTGTCCTGGCCGTGGATGTGGGCGAACTTCACCAATCGCGGTATCGCCCTTGGCTTCTACAACGCAGCGTCCTCGGCTGTTGGCGACTGGTCTTATCGTAACCGCATCATGAATGACGGCCTGGACCATTTCGACGGAACGCAGCGTTGGGGCAACAGCGCCGAGTTTGCCGACCAAAACCTGCGCGACATCTGCGATGCGGCCAATACCGAGGGTATCGTGATCTACTCCATCGCCTTTGAGGCGCCACTGCGTGGTCAGTCTGTCATGCAGCACTGCGCGTCGTCAGATGGCAATTACTTCAACGTCGAAGGTGTGGAGATCAGCGAGGCATTCGACTCGATCGCCAGCGTGATCAACCGGCTTCGCCTAACCCAGTAAAGTGGCACGAGGATCCATAGTGAGCGTGTTCCAGATATCCAACTTGCGAGCGTTCGCCCGGTCTGACCGGGCGACCGCCACGTTAGAGTTTTGCATCGTCTTCCCGATCATTATGATCCTGTTCATCGCCGTGTTCGAAACAGCGCTGATCTTGATCAGACAGGTGATGCTGGAACGCTCGCTCGACAACACGGTTCGTCTGTTGCGGCTGACCGACAACGAAAACATCGCCGTCAGCGACATCCGCACGTACATCTGTGGCAACACGATTGTGCTGCCGAATTGCGAGGACGTGCTGGTCATCGATTTGCGAGAGATCGACCAGTCAAACTACGCGCTTCCCGGCGACGATACGCTCTGTGTCGATCGCGACGGCACCATCAACCCGGCCAACGAATTTGACACCCGCCGCGCAGCCGCCGGTGAGGATGAGTTGATGCTGATCCGGGTCTGCGCCGAGGTTGCGCGTATTCTGCCGTTTTCGGGCTTTGGCCTGAACCTGACGCGCGACAATAACGACAATGTCCATATGACCTCCGCCTCGGTCTTTGTGAACGAGCCGGACATTTAGGTGGCCACCCATGAACATGTTCCGCTTTTTTAAAGAATCCCGCGCCGCCGTCGCCTTCGAGGCGGTGATCATCACACCGATCTTGGCCTGGTGCTTTGTCGGTTCCTTCATCTTCTTCGATGCGTTCCGTACCTATAACACCTCGCTCAAAGCGACCTACGCCATTGCCGATGTCATTTCGCGCCAGGGCCAGGACCGCCCGATCTTTGAAAGCGATATCGACGGCTATCAGGCGGTCTTCGACCACATTTCACGCAATCCGCAGGGCAGCTCGATGCGGGTCAGCCAAATCCACTTCAACGGCACTGAGTACTTGCTGGCTGACAACGGAACGGATTCGTTCCCGACCGGCGGCCAGACCCGTTTGCGCCCCGACGACATTCCAGGCATGCTGGATCAACTGCCGATCATGGCACCGGGTGAATATGTCATCATCGTCGAAACCTGGATCCCGTATATCCCCTATTTCGACATGGGTCTGAACGACATCATGTTCACCAATTTCACTGTGACACGCCCGCGTTTCACGCCGTTCATCCGCTTTGATGATGGCACCGATCCAACCTGCACAAGCTGTGTGCATGACGACAACGCCAATCCGACGGCAACACTGTAATCCAATCTGACCCGTGTCGCGTCCAGACCTATGAAGGACGCGACCGGGCTTTCCCCCAGACAACCGCCCGCCTAATCTGGCGCAGCGTAGGCCGGCGCAAACGACCGGCCTGTTTCTTTTTCGGGGACGAACCAGCGGTATGCGCTATTCGGCATGGGCAATCGCCAAACAGGGGCTTTTGGGCAATCGCGGTTGGCCGAAAGCCTGGCGTAGCCCAGACCCAAAGTCAGAATACGACGCGCTGATCATCGGCGGCGGCGGCCACGGCCTGGCCACCGCCTATTACCTGGCGAAAAATCATGGGCTGACCAATATCGCCGTTCTGGAAAAGGGCTATCTCGGCTCCGGCAATATCGGGCGCAACACAACCATCGTGCGGGCCAATTACGGGCTTGAGGGTAACTCGCAATTCTACTCCCATTCGCTCAAGCTTTGGGAAGGGCTGGAAACCGATCTCAACTACAATGTGATGCACAGTCAGCGCGGCATCATCAATCTGTTCCATTCCGACGGTCAGCGGGACGCATTCGCCCGGCGCGGCAACATGATGATCAGCCAGGGCGACGACGCGGAGCTTCTCGACACCGCGGGCGTACGCGCACATCTGCCGATGCTGGATTACGACCAAACCCGGTTTCCGATCTTCGGCGGGCTCTACCATGCCCGCGGCGGCTCAGCGCGCCATGACGCGGTGGCCTGGGGTTTCGCCCGGGGCGCAGACCAACGCGGGGTCGACCTGCTGCAAAATTGCGAGGTTACGGGGATCGACATCGAGCAGGGACGCGTGACCGGCGTGCAGACCACGCGCGGCGCGATCCGGGCCAAGAAGGTTGGCATCGTGGTGGCCGGACGCTCAGGCCAGGTCGCCGCCATGGCCGGCATGCGCTTGCCCATCGAGAGCCACGTCCTTCAGGCTTTTGTGACGGAAGGGCTGAAACCCTGCCTCGACATGGTCGTGACCTACGGGATGGGACATTTTTACATCAGTCAGTCCGACAAGGGCGGGCTCGTCTTCGGCGGCGACCTAGACTTCTACCCGTCATATGCGCAGCGCGGCAACCTTCCGATGGCTGAACATGTGGTCGAGGCCGGCATGACGCTGATGCCGATGATCGGGCGGGCAAAGATGCTGCGGTCCTGGGGCGGGATCATGGATATGTCGCCTGATGGCTCACCGATCATCGACCGCACGCATATCGAGGGGCTCTACCTGAATTGCGGCTGGTGTTATGGCGGCTTTAAGGCTGTGCCGGGCTCGGGCTATTCATTTGCCCATCTGATGGCCACCGACAGGCCCCATGACCCGGCCTATCGCTACCGGCTGGACCGCTTCGAAACGGGCCGTGGGCTGATGGACGAGGAGGCGACCGTTGCGCAGCATAATCTTCATTAGCGCGTTGCTGGCCACACCGCTTGCCGCCGATACGATGGGTTGTTTTGCGATATCTGGCCTGGAAAATCGCCCTGTTTCAGCGCTAAGCATGTATATTTTCCACAATGCTGCCCGTCAGGGCCGCTACGCGACGATCCAGGCTGAAGGCCCAGGCGGCCAAGCAGAAACTCTCGCCGTCTGCCCGACGGACAGGGCTTGCATTGCGTCCCAGGCTGGTGGCGCGCTTGCCATCAATGCAACAGATTCCGGCATTGAGGTTATCACCGAGAGGTTTGCCATGGGCGAGCTGGATTTGGGTAATGGCAGCGTGATCCCAGAACGCTACGCGCTGGCACGCAGCGAAAGCCGATTCTGCGGGGGGCCTACCTAATGCTCATAAGGTGCCCCATTTGCGGCTACCGCGATTTGCGGGAATTTACCATTCGCGGCGCTGCCCTGGATCGGCCCGAAGGGACCGATTGGTCGCCCGATTGGCACGACTACCTGCATCTGCGTGACAACCCTGCAGGCGTCTCGCGCGAGCTATGGCAACATACAGGCGGCTGTGGCGCCTGGCTGATCGTTACCAGAAACACCCTCACGCATGAGATCCTCGGTGTCGAGCTGGCTTCGGAGACCCGCCATGCGGGTTGAGGGCTATGGCCGGATCGACAGATCTCAAGGCGTGAATTTCACCTTCAACGAGCAATCGTACCGGGGCCATCCCGGCGATACGTTGGCCTCCGCACTGCTGGCCAATGGCGTGCGGCTCGTGGGGCGTAGCTTCAAATACCACCGCCCCCGCGGCGTCCTGACGGCAGGCTCCGAGGAACCGAACGCGCTGATGCAGATCGGCGATACGCCGAATGTCCGCGCCACGATGCAAGAGCTCTACGAAGGGCTCGACGCCAAAAGCCAAAACCATGTCGGCCCGCTTGATATGGACCTGATGGCGCTAAATGACCTGCTGCATCCTTTTTTGGGCGCGGGCTTTTACTATAAGACGTTCATGTGGCCGCGCGCCTTTTGGGAAAAGCTCTACGAGCCGGTCATTCGCCGGGCCGCAGGGATCGGGCGGCTTTCCGGTGGTCACGATGAAGGGGCCGATGAAAAGGCGTTTGCATTCTGCGACGTGTTGGTGATCGGCGCTGGTCCCGCGGGCCTGATGGCAGCGCTTGCCGCCGCGGAAGGCGGCGCGCGCGTGATCATGGCCGATGAGGGGACCGCGCCGGGTGGCCGTCTCTTGAGCGAGGCCGAAGATGTGGCAGGCCAGCCCGTCTATGCCTGGCTGCAACAGACCATCACAAGGCTGAGGGAACTCGGCGTGCGGATCATGACCCGCACGGCGGTGACCGGCGCGTATGATGGCGGTGTCTATGGCGCGATAGAACGGGTCGGACTGCATGTACCCGCAACACCGGGCCTGCCGCGCGAGTGTTTCTGGCGTATTGCCGCAGATCAGGCGGTTTTGGCCACTGGCGCCACCGAGCGCCCGATCGCCTTTCCTGCCAATGACCGGCCCGGTGTGATGATGGCCAGCGCTGTGCGCAGCTATCTGCACCGCTTTGGTGTGGCGCCGGGCAAACGCGTGGCGCTTTTTGCCACCAACGACGATGCGCATCGCACGGCGGTTGATCTCATGGCGGCTGGCGTGAAGGTGGCCGCCGTGATCGATCCCCGCAATCAGGTTGAACCCCGAGGCGAGTATCGTCTGATCCAAGGCGAAGTGGTCGGCACAAGCGGCAGGCGCGCTCTGAAAAGCATCACCGTGCGACGTGGCAGCAAGGAAAGCCGGATCGAAGTGGACTGCCTGGCACTTTCGGGCGGCTGGAACCCGAACGTCCATTTAAGTTGCCATTTGGGCGCCCGCCCGGTCTGGGATGCTGGCATTGCCGCTTTTGTACCGGCCGAAAACGCCGTGCCTGGCCTGGTGCCCGCAGGCGCCGCGGCAGGGCAATTCGCGACCCAAGCCTGCCTCGCCAACGGCGCGGAGGCCGGGTTGAAAGCACTTATGGCTCTTGGCCAACCCGCGCCGAAGATCGACGCGCCGGTTGCGAACCGCGATGCCGGCCAGGGCACGGCGCTTTGGGCGGTTGATGCGCCGGGCCGTGCCTGGCTCGACTTTGCCAATGACGTCACAACCAAAGACGTCAAACTCGCGGCGGCGGAAAACTTCACATCCGTCGAGCATATGAAGCGTTACACGACGCAGGGCATGGCGCCTGATCAAGGCAAGAACTCTAACATTGCGGCCCTTGCTGTCTTGGCGGATACGACCGGCCGCGCGATCCCAGAAACCGGCACAACGACCTATCGCCCACCTTTTGTTCCCGTTTCACTAAGCGCGCTGGGTGCCGGAGCGCGCGCAAAAGGCTTCGCGCCGGAGCGGCTGACCACAAGCCATGCGGCGTCACTTGCCCGCGCGGCGCCAATGGTGGCGACAGGGCTTTGGTACCGGCCGAGCTACTTTCCGGCACCCGGAGAGACGACCTGGCGCCAGGCCTGTGGTCGCGAGGTGGGTTATGTCCGCGAAGCCGTGGGTGTGGCTGATGTCTCCACCCTGGGCAAGATCGATATCCAAGGCCCTGACGCCGCCGCGTTTCTGGACTTTGTCTACGCCAACACCTTTTCGACGTTGAAACCCGGCCGCGTGCGCTACGGGATCATGCTGCGCGAGGACGGCCACGTCATGGATGACGGAACCACCGCCTGCCTGGCCGAAGGTCATTATGTCATGACAACCACAACGGCCGCAGCCGGTCAGGTCATGACACATCTGGATTTCGCAGCCCAAGTGCTGCGGCCTGGCTGGGACGTGCGAGCGATCTCGGTCACCGAAGCTTGGGCACAATTCGCCGTGGCCGGGCCGCGCGCGATTGAGTTATTGACGGGCCTCATCGATGAGATGCCCGATCTGCCTTTCATGGGTTTTGCTCCGATCGAACTGGGCGGAGTTGCCGGGCGGCTCTTCCGCATCTCGTTCTCTGGCGAGGCGGGCTATGAGATCGCCGTGCCGTCGCGCTACGGCGCCAGCCTCTACCGCGATCTGGTCGCGCGCGCCGAGACACTGGGCGGTGGGGCGTACGGGATGGAGGCGCTCAACGTCCTGCGGATCGAAAAGGGCTTTGTCACCCATTCTGAGATCGACGGCCGGATCACGGCTGCTGATCTCGGCATGGACCGCATGCTGTCGCAAAAGAAGGATTTCATCGGCAGGGCCGCGGCTGGCCGCCCGGGCCTGACCGATCCGGCGCGGCCTCGGCTTGTGGGCCTCAGACCCGTCAACCCGGATCAAATGCCGCTGGCCGGCGCGCATCTTTACGACCTCGGAGCCGAGCCGGTCAGAGCCAACACTTTGGGCCATGTCGCATCACCTTGCTATTCGCCCACCTTTAAGTCTCACCTCGCGCTTGGCTTTGTCGCGGATGCGAACAACAGGATCGGCAAAGAGGTCCTCGCCACCGACCATTTGCGCAACACACGCGTGCGCTGCACGGTGACCGATCCGCAGTTCTTCGACCCCGATGGAGGGCGCATGCGTGGCTAAGCTGATCGCCCTATCACCTTTTGACGCGCTCTTGCCGCTGGAGCTTGGTGCTGTTCGCGCAACCGACATGTCTGGTCGACGGATTACGTCAATTGCCCCGTTCAATGGCCAAAAGGATGCTGTGTCGACCGCCGTGTTGGCCCAAACAGGCATCGCATTGCCGCCGACCGGCTGCGCCAACCAGTCTGCAAATTGGGAGGTCCTTTGGGCAGGCCTAGACGTCTACTTTGTAATCGGCGGCACGCTGACGCCGATTGCAGGCGCAGCGATGACCGATCAAAGTGACGCTTGGGCCGTGATCGACCTAGCCGGGCCAGACGCGGCCGAGGTTCTGACACGCCTCGTCCCCATCGATTTGGCGATGGATGTCGGGCGGACAGCACGCACCCTTCTGGGACATATGAATTGCCTGCTGCACCGGACAGAGGAGCAGACATTCAGGATCTATGTGTTTCGATCCATGGCTGGCACCGCAGCGCATGAGATCAAGGCCGCGATGGCGGGACTGGCCGCACGTAAGGCGCTTTAGAACGTCTCAAGCCCGCGTTCTTGCGCGACAAGCGCCAAGACCTGCAAATTGTCCTGTGCGCGCGCGACCACAGCCGGGTCATCGTTTTCAAGCTGCCGTGTCCAGTGGCGGACTGCGTTTGCGTTCTGCGCATTCGACCGGCCCGAAAACCGATTGTAGCGGTTTTGGATCTGGTTGGGGCGGTAGCTGACCGCGTTGGTCGTCACATAGTCTAGCGTGAGAATTCGAAGGTCGAGATCGAGCGCATCAGCGGCTGACACAATTTCAACCGAAAGCTCATCGGACAGGGACAAGCTGCCGTCAGACACCGTCCAAACCGATGCTAGTCCAAGGGTGGCAATCGCGGCAGTTAAAACAACCCAATCAACAGTTACCGCGCCATGCTCATCGCGCGCAAAATCTACGGTCGGCTTCATTTTCCCGAACTCCAGTACCAATTACAGTCACTCTCGCCGCCGCACCCAGGTCCCATTCTGCACAATTTTGCCGCGATTTCAGTCAAATTCTGCCAAAACACAGTGTGTTTCCCGGGCCTAAGCAATCGGTCGCGGGGGACACGTTTTCCGCGGGCGGAAGTGGTCACGCGATCTGGACACTCTCACTCCGCGCGCCGATACTGCTCCTATGGCCTTTCCTCCGGGATTTCTAGACGAATTGCGCAATCGCACGTCGCTTAGCGATGTGGTCGGTCGCAAGGTTATGTGGGACCAGCGGAAGTCGAACCAGGCCAAGGGCGATATGTGGGCGCCCTGCCCCTTCCACCAGGAAAAAACGGCCAGCTTCCATGTCGAGGATCGCAAGGGCTTTTACTACTGCTTTGGCTGTCACAAGAAAGGCGACTTGTTCAGTTTCGTTCAGGAAACGGAAAATGTGAGCTTCGTCGAGGCGGTCCAGATGCTGGCGCGCGAGGCGGGCATGCCGCTGCCGGAACGGGACCCGCGCGCCCAGGAGAAGGCCGATCACCTAACCCTGTTGGCCCGTGCCACGGAAGCGGCATCGCAACACTTTCGGTTGCAGCTCAAGACAGGCGCAGCAGCCGATGCGCGCGCCTATCTCGAGGCGCGTGGTTTGACCCAGCCGCTTTTGGACCGCTTTGAGATCGGGTTTGCCCCCGCCGCGCGGCAAGGCACGTTTGACACACTGAGGGCGAAAGGCCTGCCCGAGGACCATCTGATCGAGGCGGGGATTGCCAGCAAACCCGATGACGGCGGGGCACCCTATGATGCGTTTCGCGACCGGATCATGTTCCCCATCCGCGACACCCGTGGCCGGATCCTCGGCTTTGGCGGCCGAGCGATGGACCCGAATGCGCGGGCAAAATACCTCAACACCCGCGAGACGCCGCTTTTTGACAAGGGTCGCGCGCTTTACAATCACGGGCCCGCCCGTGAGGCGGCCGGCAAGGGCCAGCCGCTCATTGTCGCAGAAGGCTATATGGATGTGATCGCCCTGGTTGCCGCCGGATTTGAGGCCGCCATTGCCCCTTTAGGCACCGCGATCACCGAAGACCAGCTCCGGCTAATGTGGCGCATGGCCGATGAGCCGATCATAGCGCTTGACGGCGATACCGCCGGTTTGCGGGCCGCAATGCGCTTGATCGATATCGCCTTGCCGCTGCTGGCGCCCGGCAAGAGCTTGCGATTTGCGTTGATGCCACCGGGCCAAGACCCCGACGATCTGATCGCTTCAGGTGGTCCAGCGGCTATGCAAAATGTGCTCGACGCTGCCCTGCCGATGGTTGACCTGCTTTGGCGCCGTGAAACCGAAGGCCGCGTCTTCGACAGCCCGGAGCGGCGCGCAAGCCTCGATAAAGCCCTTGGTCAGGCGGTTTCTCTCATTCGAGATTCGAGCCTTAAACATCATTATTCCCAAGCGCTTAAGGACATGCGCTGGCAGTTCTTCCGGACAAAGCCGGGGGCGAAAAAATTTCGCCAGACCGAATCTGCCCCACGGGCTGAAACCGCGGGTTCCGCACTCGCCGCGGGCGGCATTTCTGAGGCACCCATGCGCGCGAGCCTGATCCTGGCCACCTTGGCCCACCACCCCCAATTGGTGGAAACATTTGAGGCCGATCTGGAGCGTTTGGACCACGACACGCCAGAGCTTCAACGCCTCGCCCAGCACCTGCTGAGCCATCCCGCAGCCACCGCCTCTGATCTAGCCGCCACACTCGATCAAGAGAATCTTAGCAAAACCCTTGAAAACTTGATGGGGCTCGGCCACATCGCCCTTCAGGTCTGGATCCGCGACCCAGAAGCTTCCGATACGGCCCGGGCATGCCTGGCCGAGGAATTCGCCAAACTGGCCGCACGGCGCGGAATTGACCATGAACTGGCCGAAGGCCGTGATGAGATTGCAAGCGACAGCACCGGCGCCCATCTGGGTTGGCGGGTCAAACATGCGGTCAAACGAATGCACCAAACTGTGCAGCCAACCGAAGAGCGGACCGGCGATGGCATCACGACCGATGAGATGGTGAGCCGATTCCGCGACACAATGAACCGTGCTGCCACCAAGGAAAAAAGGCGTTGATGGGTGTGCGAATCAATGATTCGCGCTAAGTGTTTCCGGATAAGTCGAAGCCGAATCAGTCGCCACGTCATAGGAGCCGCAAATGGCCAAAGACACCGAAGAGCGTAAACCGGATGGTGATGAACAGGAGATGAGCCTGGATATGAGCCAGGCCGCGGTCAAAAAGATGATCGCCGAGGCTCGGACACGTGGCTACATCACCTACGATCAGCTCAATTCGGTGTTGCCGCCGGACCAGGTCAGTTCCGAGCAAATCGAAGACGTGATGTCGATGCTGTCGGAGATGGGCATCAACGTCATCGAGGACGAAGAGGCCGAAGAAGACGGCGAGGCCAAGGAATCGACCGAAGTTGTAGAGGCCTCGACATCGCGCGAAGTTGCGGTATCGCAATCGGACAGTGAAAAGCTAGACCGCACGGATGATCCGGTACGGATGTATCTGCGCGAAATGGGCAGCGTGGAGCTTTTGAGCCGGGAAGGCGAGATCGCCATCGCCAAGCGCATCGAAGCCGGGCGCAACACGATGATCGCGGGCCTGTGCGAAAGCCCGCTGACCTTTCAGGCTATCACGATCTGGCGCGACGAGCTTTTGGACGAAGATATCCTGTTGCGCGATGTGATTGATCTCGACGCGACATTCGGCCGGTCGATGGGCGAAGAGGACGACGAAGAACCAGTTGTGGACGCCAGTGCGACTGGCGCAGCCGCCGCCACCGCTCAACCCGCCCAAAAGTCCGAAGCGGAGCCGGAATTGGATGCTGATGGCAATCCAATTGCGCGCGATGACGACGAAGACGACGACGATCAGGCGAATATGTCACTCGCCGCGATGGAGGCCACGCTTAAGCCCCGCGTGCTGGAGACGCTGGATCAGATTGCGCTCGACTACGCGCGGCTGTCCGAGATGCAGGACCTGCGCATCTCAGCGACGCTGAACGAAGATGAAAGCTTCAGCGAAAGCGAAGAATCCGAGTACCAGGAGCTGCGTGCAGAGATTGTCGAGCTGGTCAACGAGTTACACCTACATAACAACCGGATCGAAGCGCTGATCGACCAGCTTTACGGCATCAATCGCCGCATCATGTCGATCGACTCAAACATGGTCAAACTCGCCGATCAGGCGCGCATCAACCGCCGCGAATTTGTCGACGAGTACAAAGGTGCAGAGCTGGACCCGTCCTGGGTCGACCGTATGGCAGAAAAGCCCGGTCGCGGTTGGCAGGCCCTCTTTGAACGCTCCCGCGAGAAAGTCGAAGAGCTGCGCGGTGACATGGCCCAAGTCGGCCAATATGTCGGCCTCGATATCAGCGAGTTTCGCCGTATCGTCCAGCAGGTTCAGAAGGGCGAGAAAGAGGCCCGCCAGGCCAAGAAGGAAATGGTCGAGGCCAATCTGCGCCTCGTGATCTCGATCGCAAAGAAATACACCAATCGCGGTCTGCAATTCCTCGATCTGATCCAGGAAGGCAATATCGGCCTGATGAAAGCCGTCGATAAGTTTGAG